>CAPNHY010000025.1:0-39692 GCA_948665475.1 uncultured Muribaculaceae bacterium
AAGCTAATGTTAATTTTTTCCGTGGACAGTAGTGCACGGGCCGTGCGTCCCTACAGGCGGAGAACCCTCTTACCTATACACTGTCAACTAATCGGATAGATTCAGAACGGCTTGCGGTATTTGCCCTCGCCGTCGTCTTCGAGGATGCTGAGATAGGACGCGTAGCGCGATTGCGCTATGCGTCCTTCTTCAATGGCGCGTAGCACGGCGCAGCCGGGCTCGTGGGTGTGGGTGCAGTTGCCGAAGCGGCAGTCGGCGGCTGCGGCGAACATCTCGGGGAAGTAATGGGCCACGTCGGCGCGGTCGAAGTCGACGGTGCCGAAGCCGCGCACTCCCGGAGTGTCGATGATGCCGCCCACGGGGTCGCCGGGCAGGTGGAAAAGTTCGGAGAAAGTAGTGGTGTGCATGCCCTGGTCGTGCACCGCCGATATTTCGGCCGTGCGCAGCCCGAGGCCTGGAATCAGGGCGTTGATGATGGAGCTTTTGCCCACGCCGGAGTTGCCGCTGAAGAGGCTCACCTTGCCTGCGAGCATGGCGCAGAGGGTGTCGATGCCTTCGCCCGTGCGCGCCGAAACGCACACTACATCGTAGCCGATGGTGCGGTAGAGATGGCACACGGCCTCGAGCAGTTCCCGGTCCTCGGGGTCGGTGAGGAGGTCTATCTTGTTGATGCACAGTATGGCCTTCACCCTGTAGGCCTCGGCGGTGGCAAGGAAGCGGTCGATGAAGGTGGTGCTGACGGCAGGATGGGCCAGCGTTGCCACGAGCACGGCGCAGTCCACGTTGGCGGCGATGATGTGGGCCTGCTTGCTGAGGTTGGTGGAACGGCGTATGATGTAGTTCCGGCGCTGGTCGATTGCCACGATGTAGGCCGTGCCGTCGGGCCCCGGGTCGCCTACTGTCACGTAGTCGCCCACGGCCACGGGGTTGGTGGTGCGTATGCCGCGTATGCGGAAGTTGCCCTTTACCTTGCAGTTGATTTCGGTGCCGGCGTCGGTCTCGACGACGTAGTGCGAGCCGGTATTGCGTACCACGCGTCCGTGTGTCATGCCTTCGGTGTTCATAGTTCGTCGCATCCTCCGTGGGCCCAGTGGCTGGCTGCCGGGCACTGGTGCAGGGTATGATCCACGATCCAGTGACGCGTGGCCATACGGTCGATTGTGTTCATCTCGTGGCTCACGAGCAGGATGGTGGAGCGCAGGCGCAGCTCGCCCAGGATGTCGTAGAGTCTCGCCTCGAAGTGCTTGTCGAGATAGCTCAGGGGCTCGTCCATCACGATCAGCGTGGGCCTTGACACCAGCGCACGGGCCAGCAGCGTGCGCTGTAGCTGTCCGCCGGAGAGACTGCCTATGGGCGCGTCGGCGCGCGACAGCATACCCACCAGCTCCATGTACTCCTCCACGCGTTGCTTTTTGTCGGATGCACCGGCCCGGCGCCCAAGCAGCCCGCTTGCCACCACCTCGCGCACCGTGATGGGGAAGTGCGAGTCCACACTGTTCTTCTGCGGCAGATAGCCTATGGTGGGCGAGCAGTCGCCGCAGTAGCGCACCAATCCGGACGTGGGCTGCAACAGGCCGAGAATCAGCCGCAGCAGCGAGGTCTTGCCGCCGCCGTTCGGGCCGGTGATGGCTACAAAATCGCCGTGGCGCACCGTTGCCGATATGTCCTCCAGCACCGTGCGGTCGTCGTAGCGCAGCCCCACGTCCTCAAGCGTTATCAGCGGTTGCGCTGTAAGGTCAGTATCGTGCGAGCTCATCGGCCATAAGTTTTATCTGTTCCTGCCATTCGGCGCTCATGGGGTCTATTTCCACGGTGCGGGCGCCCACTTCGGCGCTGATGCTGCGCGCACGCCCAGTGTCGGCCCCGCGTTCTATCAGGAACACTCGGGCGCCGCTGCCGCGGGCCGTCTCGATGGCGCCGCGCAGCTGCGAGGCCGACATGTCCTTGCCCTCCATGCCCAGCGCCACCTGGCGCAGGCCGTAATCGCGGGCGAAGTAGCTAAGCGAGGGATGCCACACCAGGAAGCTGCGGGCGGGCGCCTCGCGCAGGAGGCTGTCGGCATACGCGTCAAGCGCCCGGAGTTCGCGGTCGATAGAGTCGCGGCGAACGGCATATATGCCGGCGCCTGCGGGGTCGAGGCGTGTCAGCTCCGCGGCCATGGCGGCCACGATGCGGCGCGCGTTGCGCGCGCTCGTCCATATGTGCGGGTCGGGTGAGCCGTGCTTGTGGTCGGCATCGGCATGACCGCCGTCGTGGTCGTGAGTACCGTATATCAGGTCGATGCTGCGCGAGAGGTCGACCGCCGTCACGCTGTCGGGCAGCGATGAAGCAAGCGATTTCTCGAACGGAAGCATCCCGGTGAGGAACACACCTGCGGCCTTCTCGGCAGCCATGCGGCGCGACACCGAGGGCTCGAAGCTTTCGGCGTCGGCGCTGCGGTCCATGATGCCTACGACCTCGAAGCGTCCTGCCGCCAGCGGCTCGAGCATGGCGCGCAGCGGCTCGATGCTGACGGCCAGCGTGCGTGTGCCGGTCCGGCCGGACTGCGCCGAATCGGCGCCGCTGCGATGTCCGCATCCGGCCAGCGCAGGCAGCATCAATATAAAGAGCAGTATTTTTTCTATCATCAAGACAAAGTTATACAATTTATTTGGGCTGTACAAACCGTATTGTATAGAGATAACAGCCGATGATAGAATTTTCCCCTCCTCAGACCCGGTTTTTTGAGTAGACGCGGAATTCCCGGCTCTCGATGAATCCGCGGATGCGTTTTATTAATACTGAAACGCCTATGCTTGCAAGAATGACGATTGCGCCGGCAAGGTATTTATTTGTTTCGATATATTTGGTCGCATTCAGGATTTCGCCGTGTACCAGGTATATGTACAGTGACAATTCACCGAGAAGTACTAATATTGGGTATTTTCTGATGCTGTACAGGCGCATGTACACATACGTAAGAACTGCAAAAAGTAAGGCCGCCATGATACGGCTGCCAGGGATGTGTCCAAGCATAAGTGCACATATAACCGCACAAGCCCCTATGCAGACCGGCATATATCGCAGGGACAGAATTTTAGTGATTCTATTTTCGTACAGCGCCGTAAAATACCCGACAGATACGGCGGGAATAGAAAGATACCACCAGTCTCCCCATTTCAGGGCGATTATCACTCCGCAGTACAAGGCGATAAATAAGCTAAGGACTATGCCGGTACGCAGACAGTCGGACGTGGATATTAATGCTGACAGGTAGAACGCAAGATATACATATATGATGGCATACATGAACCATGAGAACAATAGCGGTGGGTAGCCTATAGCCATTTTATGTGCCGCCTCCGATAGAGAGACTGCGCCGGTAAGGACGGAGAACAATAGAACCAGCGCTGTAAGAATCAGAAATTCGGGCATGATTTTTCCCAATCTTTTTTTCAAAAAGCCTGACAGATATGATGTCCCCTTGATCTGTAACGATTTTGACAGACCATAACCTGTAATTAGAAAGAAAATCGCCACAATAGGTCCTCCCATTTCCCGAAAATAAAATATCGGCGATATATGAAAGACGTTTATGCACTCATTGAATTGGTAAGTCAGCGAGAGATGATGCAATATTATTCCGATTGCCAGCAAGCCTCTTAGCGGGAGGGTGGCCTTGGAATTGAAATCGTAAAGACCATCCGTTCTTCTGAATGCGGCAGCCATAATAAAGCATGCCAATACCACGAAAAACAATTTCATGCATGTACAATTTTATTGGTAATGAAAAATTGCGATGCTTCTCCCTCATGAAAAATTTGGCGATTTTCTACGGTTGAGAATAAACAGCAAACGCTATATTTTTGTCTTCCTCTGAAGAACTATGTCTTAAATTCGGCTCAAAATTAGCCAATTAATTCCAATTGCGCAAATTAAGAGGGTGTTTCATAAGAAATGTTAAATCAGGGGTTGCAGATTTTGAGATGGATTCTATCCTGCGGCCGAAGGAGCATACTTGATGTACGCGACCGAGGCAAAGGATAGAAGACACTCGAAAGATGCAAAACCAAAGCTTATTTTAAAATAAATGGAGAATAGCTTACGAAAATATAATATTACGACCGCCTCGGCCACTCTTTGGCGCTTTCGGCAATGTTTTTCGGTCGAGTGGCTACGGCCACACTCCCTCATCTCATTACCAAAATCGCTCAAAGATTGACCGCCCCTGAATTAACATTTCTTATGAAACACCCTCTAAGAGGCCGGGGTAGGGTGTTTTTTGTATCCTCACTCCTCATTGCCGCGCAGCGGCATCCAGCTCATGACGTAGCCGTCCTGCGGCACGTCTGTCTCGCGGAGAAAGCGGCCGGCGGGGGCGACAAGGGAGAAGTGGCGCAGGGCTATGCCCATGTCGAGCATCACGTAGCGGCTGCGGCGCGCAAAGTAGAAACGGACGCAGCGGCCGTCGTTGTCGACCACCACACGCCACGGCTGTGCGTTGACGGCCGACGGCGCGCGGCGCACGGCTTCCAGGGCGCGGGCGTGCGGCCCCTCTCCTTCGGCCAGGGGCGTGGACAGATTGCCGCGGAAGAACAGCTCTCCGTAAGGCTTGCGCGAGCTCTCGCGTATGCTCATGCGCATGATGCGCTCCACCAGGTGGCGTCGTCCCGAGGGCACGCCCACGGGGAGCACGGCGGCCACATGCATCCCATCGGGCATGCCTGCCGCCGCGGCAGCCGCCTCGAAAGCCGAGCCGCTGAAGGTGGCGGCCATCCAGCATGTGCCGAGGCCGAGGCGTGTGGCCTCCAGCACCACGCGCTCCATGGCGTAGGCACCCGACAGAGCCCCGGCGTCCGTGCCGTCGGTAGCCAGCACGAGGAAGTCGCGCGCGCCGCGTATCACGCCGTAGGTGCCCGGGCGCAGCTCGCCGCCGTCGCCGCGGCTCAGCAGCGTCATGAAGTAAGCGCCGCCGAAGGGCGCCTCGCGGCCGGCGCATGCCAGGCGCAGGGCCTCGGCCTGCGTATCCGTGAGGGGGCGGCCGGCATAGTCGCGCACCGACGTGCGCGCTATAATAGTTTCATACATATCCATGCTGCAAAATTAATTAAAAAAGCAGAAAAGAGGCCACTGTCCGCGTCGTTGCGGTGTGGCCTCCGGTCTGGAGAGAGGAAAATATTTTTTCGTCGGGTGCCTCCGTTCATAAGATGTGCTCCGCGGTCGCCGGCAGCACTTTCAGCCACCTGCGGGGAGCTTGCGGCGCTCCCGGCGACCCCGGTGCCGATATGCGCGGCACCTTTCGGTATTCGTCGGTATAACGCCCGCATGGCACCCGATGTTTAAAAAATTGTCCTTTTTAACCTTTTGTATTATTTTTATGGTTGCAGAATGAATTATTTGACTAATTTTGCAAAAAACAACCAAACACACTCTGATATGAAAAAGATTCTTCTCGTGATGTTCGTGGCCCTCACAGGCCTGTGCGCCTCCGCCCAGCAGGGCAAAATGGCCATCGGTGCCGACCTTGGCGTTGTGCCCGTTCTGGAAGGCGACGGCAGCCCCACCAATCTGGAAATCGGCGCCAAGTTCCAGTACGGAATCACTGACAATGTGCGTCTGGAGGCCGACATAGACTATGGCTTCAAGGCCAAGAATATAGACTTCTTCGACCTGACGGCCAACGTGCACTATCTTGTGCCGGTGTCCGGCGGCGTCAGCATCTATCCCCTTGTCGGCATAGGCTACGGACACGCAGCTATCAGCGTTTCCAAGCACGTGGAGGGAATTAAGTTCACCGCCTCGGAAGGCTACAACCGCTTCCTCTTCAACATCGGCGCCGGCGCCGACTTCAAGCTCAGCGACAACCTCGTGCTCAACTTCGAGCTGAAATACCAGTATTTCAAGGACTTCAGCCGCCTGCCCATCAAGGTCGGCGTCAACTACACCTTCTGAACCGCCTGACGGAAAAGATAAAAAAAAAGGGACATAGGTCATCACCGCCTATGTCCTTTTTTAATTGCCGATTTCTGACATCAGCCGAGGCCGGCGATGAGTTCCCGCCAGCGGTCGATGATGCGGTCGCGCGCGAACTTGCGGCGCGAACTTTCCGAGGCGTTGGCCGCCATTTGGTGCAGCTTGGCGTCGTCGTTCATCAGCGAGCCCACGGCGGCCACGAGGCCGCGCATGTCGCCGTCCGGCACTATGATGCCGTTATCGCCGTCGATGATGTCGTGCACGGCAGCGAAGGAGTCGAAAGCCACGGGCACGCAGCCGAAGCTCTGCGCCTCAATCATCGTCATGGGCAGACCCTCGAAGAGCGACGTCATCAGGAAAATCTTCGCCCGCGAGTAGTAGCGGCTGACGTTGTCGGAATGGCCCTCGAAGATTACATCCTTCAGTCCCAGCTGCCGAGCCATCTGTTTGTAGTATTCAAGATCCGGCCCGCCGCCCACCAAGCGCAGACGCCAGCCGGGATGCTGCGCGGCCAGAGGACGCCATGCACGCAGTATGAGCGAGATGCGCTTCTGGAATTCGAGCATGCGGCCTACCACCAGCACTTCTTTCTCTCTCTCCGGCGACGCCTCGGCTTCGGGGAAAGTGCAGGGATTGCCCATGCCGACGAGGCGGGAGGTGTCCTTTATGCCGGTGATGCGCGCGAACACGGGTATATATCTGTCAGACAGCAACAGGAAACGGTCGGACATCGCGTACATGATGCGCATGCGCCTTACGCGGCGGTTGCCGAGGATGCTGTAGGTGATGCGGTGCCTGACGTCGCGCATGTAATCCTTGCGGAAATGCCATGAGAATGCTCTCCGCTTCTCAAAGAAATCGGGACTCAGATGCAGGCAGGAGACTAATTTGACGCCGGTGGCGGCAACAATATCGGGGTAAGCGATTCGCAACTTCTTGATGAAATAGTCCTGACACACCATCAGCTGAATGTCGTTGGCGCGTATGAATGCAGTAAGGGCTTCGGCGAGTTCCTGCGCGGATTCGCATCCGGCCATGCACAGCTTGCGGCTGTCGTCGATCAGCGGAGTGTCGGATTCTGTTCCCATGAACGCGTAGAATGTGCCGTATCCCCGGTTGCGCAATTCCTCGGCCAGGATATACGTGACGCGTTCTATACCTCCATTCGTAGGCTCCAGGTATCGCTCGATAAAAAGAATATTTTTTATCATTTTGTGTCCGATTTTTCTTCTTTATTGTCCTCTAAGGCGGCGCAAAGATACGAAAATTTTCGGATATAGCGTGTGCGTCAGATCAGATATGTATAGCTACCGAAGCGTTGAGGCTGCGCGGCATCATGGGGCCGTAGATGTAGCCGGAGTCGCGCAGATAGCCGCGGTCGAAGTCGCGCTGGTAGGCGTTGAATATGTTGGCGATGCCCACGCTCAGGTCGACGCACGCCGTGCGCAGGAAGCGCACCTCGTAGGTCAGCTTGAGGCCTGCGTCGAAGAAGGAGGGCGTGTCCACAAGCATGTCCACGGGCGTGCCGCTGCCCTGCAGGTGCTGCACGGGCATGCTGCCGGTGTAGGTGACGCTCAGGGCCACGGTCAGCGGCCGCAGGGGTGTCCATGTGGCCGTGAGGTAGCCGTAGAGGTCGGGTGTGCGGAACATGCGGCGCGTCGGCGCCACGTCCGGATTGTCGCTCCAGTGCTCCGGCTCCTTGTAACGGCTGCGTTGCCATGTGAGGCCGCCCTGCACCGTCATCTTGTTGAGGTAGCTGGCCTTCAGCTCCAGGTTGAGGCCGCCC
This sequence comes from uncultured Muribaculaceae bacterium, assembly GCA_948665475.1. Lineage (GTDB taxonomy): Bacteria > Bacteroidota > Bacteroidia > Bacteroidales > Muribaculaceae > CAG-873. Next base: position 7,739 of record CAPNHY010000025.1, read on the forward strand.
ACGCGGGCGCCGCTGCCGTTGTAGCGCTCCAGCACGGCATTGCCGGCGGCGTCAGGCTCGGGCAGCTCGCGCAGGGCGAAGACGTGGCTCAGGTCGGTGTAGAAGCCCTCGAAGAGCACGTTGGTCTGCACGTCGCCGATGTGGCTGTACCAGTCGACGGAGGCGCTCACGCTGCGGCTGCTCTCGTGGCGCAGGTCGCTTGCCAGCACGGTGACGACGCGGTCGCCGCCCACGACGGCCACGTGGAAGTCCTCGTCGTAGGCCTGGGGCGAACGGAAGCCGGTGGAGAACGACAGGCGGAAGTTGAGCGTACGCATGGGGTTGTAGCGGATGTTGAAGCGCGGCGACACTATGGCTCCGCTGACCATCGAATGTTTGTCGACGCGCGCGCCGGCCAGGAAGCCCCAGCGGTCGGTGCGCCACTCGTTCTGCGCGTAGGCGCTGAAGATGCGCACGTGCTGGCGCGAGTCGTGGTCGTAGCCCACGGTGACATCGTGCAGATAGTTGTAGTTGAATTCGGCGCCGGCCACCAGCTCGGCGGGCATGAACCAGAGGTGGTCGAAGCTGTGGGTCCACTGGGCGCCCAGCAGTCCGGTGAAGTCGGTGGTGCGTCCGTAGGCGTCGGGGTCTTTCTCGCTGCCGTAGTAGCTGCGGCGCGCTATGTGCTGCATGGCGGCATAGGCGCTGAGGCGGTCGGAGGCCGTGGGCGATGTCAGGTTGTAGCCCAGGTCGACGGCGTTGATGCGGTGGCGCGTCTCCTCGGCCACCATCGCCTCGTGGGGCGGCAGCTCTATGTTGTCGCCGCCGCGGCGGAACTCGTTGGTGGCGTGATACTCCAGCGTCAGGCGCGACAGCTCCGTGGGCTTGGCGAAGCCGCGCAGGCCCAGCGTCTGCCCCTCCAGGCGGGCTATCTCGGTGTAGCCGTCGCCGTCGTGGTCGTAGCCGTCGCGTGTGCGGTTCTGTCCGTAGACGAAGAGTCCCAGGCGTCCCGAAGGATGCACCACGGATGCGTTGAGCGTGGTGTTGTTGTCGAGCGCGCCCGTGATGCCTATGCTCGTGAGCGTATGGCTGACGGCGGCGCTGTTGTCGGAGGGGTCTTTGGTGATTATGTTGATGGTGCCTCCGATGGCCGACGAGCCGAACAGAGCCGAGCCGCCGCCTCTCATCACCTCGATGCGGTCGATCATGTTGGCCGGAATCTGCTCCAGACCGTAGACGCCGGCAAGCGCCGAGAACATCGGCCGGGAGTTCATCAGCAGCTGCGAGTAGTGGCCGTCGAGGCCGTTGATGCGCACTTGCGTGAAGCCGCAGTTCTGGCAGTTGTTCTCCACGCGCACGCCGGGCTGGAAGTTGAGGCCGTCGGCCAGCGATGCTGCGCTCACGATGTCGAAGGTGCGCGCCGGCACGACGTTCACGAGCGTGGAGCTGAAGCGCCTCTTCAGCTCGCTTTTTGTGCCTGTGACCACCACCTGGTCGAGCATCATGGGGTCTTCGTCGAGTTCTATGTCTATGGAATCCTGCGGGTGCTCCTCCGCACGGCAGGGGACTGCCGGCACACTTAGCGCCAGCAGCAGAAGTATATTTTTTGCTGTCATTCTGAATTCTTGAAAAAGGTTATGTAGCCTTGGGCGCACCGTCGCGGTGCGCCGCCGTTCAATTACGCTCAGGCGACAGCAGGGGGAGCGCGCAGACCGCGTGCGTTCATCTCGGCTGAATACAGCCGTGGCGCCTCGGTCCGGCGGGGTGCCTCACGGCACACCGGGACGGGTGGAATGAAGGAGCCCTGGCCTGTGGCGCCGCAGTCAAATGCGATGCCGTTGAAGGCCGACAGCGCCAGCAGCTGCGCTGCGCTGTGCGTATGGTGGGCCGAGGGCAACCAGGGGTGTGAGTGCGTCACCACGCCTCCGTCGGCACCCACATGGCTGTGGGTGAACATGGTGTTTCCGCAGGCAAAGGCCGCGAAAACAGCAAGCAGCAGCGCTGCCGTCAGTCTGCGTGTACGCTCTTTCATTTCGGTCGCAAAATTACAAAAAAACATGCAAACTGGGAAATCGCTGTGTTACCCGCATAGCGCCAGGGATACAAAAACACAGAAATCAACAAAAATTACAAACCGGATTTTACAGCAACATTTGCAAATTCAAAGTGCCACTTTAAATTTGCAAGAAAAGGTGATTTCCTCAACGGTAATCTACGATGAAGACACCATCGGCGATAACATCGTGAACGTCAGGAATATATAGTCTAAGAGGCTGTTGCAAAGCCTCAAATTGTAGGGACGCACGGCTCGTGCGTCCGCCTATAAAATATTGGCAAATAGGTGATTATCAGCCACATATACCAAACCGATTGATGTAGGGATACGGATTGCCCTTGCGGCCCGGGAGTACCACGCGGTCCTCCATGCCTGCCTCGGCTATGCTGCGGCGCAGCAGCGAGTCGGCCGCAAAGGTACAAAAAAAGCAAAACAGAAGGCGTCGCAGAATCTATTCTGGCTCTCCCGGCCGCACAACGGAGTCCTGGCGAAGATGGTCGTAGACTCGCGCCCCCATCATTCGGTAGCCCCGTTCCTCGAAGGTCGTGCCAGCGCTCGTACTGCGACGTGCGTCCTGTGGTGGCGAAAAACCACTGCTAATGCTCCATCACCACTACGTACCGGGCCGGATTTTCTTGTATTACACGCCTTACCCACTGCTGTGCGGCGGCAAGTCCCTCGTCTTTGCGCATCATCTCGCTGTTGAGCATGATGAAGAGTACCTGGCCGTACCTGAAGTGGTAGCTTCGTTTACGTAATTATCCTGTCATGCTCCGACGAGAGCATACAGCTTGTTTATCTCCGCCTCGTTGCCGTAGTCGTGTGAAGAGAGGTAGTCCGAGAGGCGCCCGCGCATCGCGCTGTCAGCCGCGAGGGTGCTGAGAGCCTCGGCGCAGGCGTCGGTGTCCATCGGCATCACGATGCCGTCGGTGCCGTCAGTCACCTGGCTGCGCGCCGTGGCGTAGTCCGTGATGGCGACCGGCCGGCACAGTATCTGCGCCTCGCGCACCGTCACCGACTTGCCCTCGTAGCGCGACGGCTGCACGTAGATGTCGCATGCCTTGATGTAGGGGTACGGATTGTCCTTGCGGCCGAGGAGCACCACGCGGCCCTCCATCCCCGCTTCGGCTATGCTGCGGCGCAGCAGCGAGTCGTCGCCGTAGCCTATGATGTACCACACCGCGTCCACGCCCCGCGCCATCATTCCTGCGAGTATCGCCGGAATGCTCTCGAAGTTCTTGGCGTGGCAGTAGCGGCCCACGGAGAGCAGCCGTAGCGGCCCCGCCGGCATCTCGGCGGATACGTCGAGGAGATCGGCTTCGCGGCGTATGCGTTCGGGCGACAGGATGTTTTCTATCTCCACTATTTTGTTCTCAAGCCCGGGATAGAGGCTAAGGAAAGAGCGTGTCACATCGGGCGAGATCGATACTATGCGGTCGTTGGCCTCCCAGTCGGGGCGCGTCAGCTCTACGTCCATGCCCACGGTGGCGTAGTCGGTGTGTATCCATTCCGCCTTCCGGCGCGCCAGCACCTTCTGCTGCACGATGTAGCCCGGGGTGATGAACGATATAGCCAGGTCGTAGGTGCCGAGCCGCCGGAGCGACGGCAGCGAGCGCACCACCTCGTTCATCCAGTAGTGCCCGGCCGAGCCGTCGCGGCAGGCCTTGTCGGGCGGCAGAGAACGCAGATAGCGGCGGTAGCGCCGCCGTGCGCGCCAGCGTCGCCAGGCTATGAGCCAGTGACCCTCGCGCACGATGTCGTGCATGGGTCTTTCAATGGCGCTGTAGGCCGGGATTTCCGGCAGCAGGTTGATTTTTTCGGGAATCAGTCTCATGAACGGCCCCGTGTGCTGGTTGATGAAGAGGTCCACGTCCACGCGCTCCGTATCGATGGCTTCGAGCAGGCCCAGCAGGGCACGCTCGGCGCCGCCGATCTCCATGTAGTGCATGTTGATGAGAATGCGGGGCCTCATGTCGCCGGGGCGCGGAGTGTCAGGGGTCAATCCAGTAGGTGTAGCCCACGTAGCCTATGGCATCGTCGCCTGGTTTGTTGTATGTGTCGCGTTTGTCGCGGTGTACGTTCACCTTCTTGCGCTGCGAACCCTCGGCCGCGCGCACTACGGCGCCGAAGTTCTTGGAGTCCTTCAGTTTTTCGGCCCACTTGCCGCGCAGCTGGTCGAGGCGCAGGGCGTTCATGTCGTCGAAGAGGCCGGCAAGGGCGGCGTATTTCTCCATCTCCACGCGGTTCCAGCTGCGGTGCTCGTCGAGGTACTTGACGGCGGCGGCCACGCTCTGCTCGGTAGCGGCAGGGGCGGCAGGCGCGGGAGCCTCGGCCTTCACGGCTTCTTCCCTGACGGGGGCCGGCTGCTCCACGGCGGGCTGCACCACGGCCGGCACCGCAGCCGAATCGGGTGCGTTCGCGGCGGCCTCAGTTGTCTCACGGGAGCCTACGGTCTCGTCGTCGCCTCCGGCAAAGAGGCAGAAGCCCAGCAGGAGGCCTACCACCAGGCCGCAGGCGGCTGCGATGAGCAGTCGGCGCATGCCGCCGGACGAGCTGCCGCTGTAGGCGAGCATATTGATGCGTCCGGCGCCCTCACGTATGGTGTCGAGTGCGTCGTAACCCTCGACGGGGCTTTCCGTCACGGCATGCTTGCTGCGTATCTCGAAGTTGACGGGCGCGCCGTACTCGGTGGAACGCACGGGCATCTGGAAGCGGTAGATGCGTCCGGAGGCGTCAAGGCGTATGTGGGCCACGGCGCTGCCGGCAAGGTTGACGCGCCCCGAGAAAGGTGCGTAGCCTGCGCAGGTCACGGTCACGGCGGCCGGCGACAGCTCAGCCTCGGCGAACGTGTGCTCGCCGTCAATCGTGATGCCGTTGACGGTGATGACGCAGCCCTCCAGTGGCGAACGGTCGGTACGGGAGGTGATGGCGAACGAGGCGGCCGTCAGCGTGCGCACGGTGTCGCTCTCGGCCTCGCGCCGTGCGGCAGGGATATGCGGCGTGGCCGGTGTGTGCTGGCGCGCAGTGTCGTTCAGCGGCTCGCGGCTGATGTCCACGGCTATGCCGTCGAGACCGAGGTCGGCGTCGAGAAGCAGCACGCCCGCGAATGGAGTCCAGTCGGGCTGATAGAGGTGCGGGCCGAAATAGTCGGCCAGACGGCGCCCCGACATGCCTCCGTAGTTGCACCGCGCATAGCCGCCGGCCGCACTGGACGGCGTCAGGGAGCCACGGTCGCCGGCCGCGCGCTCAGGGTATTCCCGTGCGAACAGCTGACGGAGCGCTCCCACGTCGGCCGAGCTCATGCCCGGCGCGCTCATTTTGCGGGTGATGTCGCGTACCACCTCGTCCAGCTCCTCGGCTGTGACGAGCAGGTCAGCCGGCACGAAGACGGTGGCCGCCAGGTGGTCGAGAGGCTCGGTGGGTATGGTACGCAGTATCGACAGCAGCGTGCCTTCCGGAATATATTCCACCAGGTAGAATATGTTCTTCTCCAGCGGGTCATACTGTATGTTCTCCAGGGCGGTGCGCTGGTCGTGGATATGCCGGCGTACCTCCTCTGTGGAGTTGAAGTTCACGAGACCTTTGTAGCCGCGCAGACTCTTTGCTATGTAAAGTTGCAGTTTGTTCATCCTGGCTACAAAGATACATTAAAAGAGCGATATGCGCAAAAAAATAAGTCCCTGCTCATTTTCGCAACGTGCATAGGACCTAAGCCATTAAGGCATTGTAAGTTTACTTAAGTGTAGAGATTATATCATACTTACTACACGATACTGCCGCGCAAGCTGTTCGTTGTCGCAACGGTGCTCCGCCTGCATTGCCCTATGCTTAGTCCTTTTTTAAAGAAATGTAAATAATAATTAGGCTAAAGTTTCGGACACTGTGTCGTTTAGTGCTGCAAAGTTACGCACCTTTTATGATTCCCGCAAATTTTTTTGTAAAAAGTTTGCAGGAAAGTTTCAGCAGGAAAGTTTCTGGAAATGGGATAAGAAAGAAGACACAGGTTAGGAGGCAGATTGTAGGGAACAGTTTACGCTCATATCCGTATGTTCTTCATCTTCTTCATCTGTTTCTTCGGGCGGGAAATAGATTTTTTTGTTTATGGCTTTTAGCTCCTCCTTTGTGAAACTGTGGTCATAAAGCGGCTCTTGTAGCTTGTAATGTATGTCATTGTATGGGTATACCCTTACGCGAATCTCTCCATCCGCTTTAAAGACATCATTGATTGATTCCCAACCAATTATATTGAAAATATAATTATTACCGGACTCAATACGTTGTACTTCACGGTAAAATGATTTTTTACCATCGCTATCTAAATCTGTACCAACACGGACAAGTGTTGTTTCCGTACTGTTATTATAAAAAGTGAATAGATAGTGAGCCTCTTCGCTACAGCCTCTCTCATAGCATTTGCCCATAAAGAGAAACAGAGCCGCAATAATATATATTGGTTTCATTATTTTAAAAATTTGGTAAAATAGGTAACAGGTAGTTCCAGAAATGAAGTCTCAACGAGGTATTGTGTTTGATTACTTTCATTTGTTCAATATTTCTGTAGTCAACGTATTCATCGATTACATCTAATGGATTGTCCTCAAAATGCCACCCGCAATAATTAGGAATATAATATCTTTGGGAATATTCATTAGCTGTTTTATAAAAACCTTTTACGTTCTTATTGAAATACATAAATGACAAATAGTTAGCATTCATTTCATAAGATTGATAATCGTGATTGTCCCCAAATACAACATTCCAGCCGCTTGGAATAGCAACAACCGGCCAATAGGCAGGCCCAATTTTCTGACTTTGAATGTAATGGCCGTATTCGTGCTGGAAGAGTCTGTTATCATCAGTCGCTTTCAAGGTGTTGTTACCAATGATATAGTTGCCCAAAGTAACGGCGCCCCCCATTCCGGATGTGGGTATAACGGTGGCGCCATATTTAAAGCGCACACTATAAACATTATGGAATGTATTTTGAAAGTGCCCGTATAGGAATCCTGCAATTGTCTGGGAAAATTGGAATGTCAAACGGGAGAACCGTTCAAATATCCTACCAAAAAAACTTTTGTTGCTGTCGGTGGTAAACAATCCCCACCAAATGCGCGCAGAGTTAACGGCATGCTGATAGCCGGTTTTCAATGGATTTTTGCCGGAGAAAAGACCTTTGAAGAAGCCGACGAAGAAGTCGTCTATTATAAAAAACTCGCCGGAGGGGTCGGTATACTTAAGCGGATTATTGATGCAATAGGCATAGCGATTAAGGCTTTGCGTATTGTCCGGCGCCTGCACGAAGGGATCAGGCGTAATAAAGCGCCTTGTATACGGGTCGTAGATTCGTCCGTTCATATTGACAAGGTCAAGCAAATCAATGTTTTCATGACCGGTGAATCCTCTTCGTTCCGGAGAAATGCTATCTGCCGTATTCAATTCACAAAATCTTGATCCCCATGGAGTGTAGCTATATTTCTCAATGAGGTTGCCTTCGGTGTCGCTTACGCCTACGACAGAACCCAAACGGTCGTAATGGTAATAATGGGGTTGCATGTAAGCGTTGCCTTGACAAACAGCCACAAGCATATTTCCTGCGTAGATGTAATTGTTTTTTGAAGTCACACCGTCCAATGTGTTCTCATGATACAGGCGGCTGACGTAGAGAATATTTCTTGTATGGAGCGAGTCTTTTTCTTCTGCCATTATTCGCTCGCCATTTACGCCGTATTTTAAATCAAGAGATTTTCCAAGAGCAACGAAGCGGGTAACTTTCTGATAAGAATTATATTTTATCTCGTTCCATTCCAGAGGGCGTTGCTCGTCAGTAGCGTATTTGGCCGTAATGGACAGCAAGCGGTTTGAACCGTCGGCATACATACATGTGTCAACATAACCGGCTTTGGTAATATTGCCGGCATTATCGTAAAATGTTTTGTTGGAACGCTCCAGCAGGATATCTGAGGCGTTCCCGGTATTTGCTATAATCGTTGAACGGGGAAATATCGGGCTGATATCTCCCGGACGTCCGCCCGGCCTCTCTAATAAAACGCGTTGAGTATAATCAATCAGTCGGTTTAAGCTGTCATATTGGTATGAAGTTAAAAAGATGCTATCTTTTCTCTGCGATTTTAGATTCCCCTCAAAGTCATATGTGTAATGGTATTTGAATAGAGTGCTATCGCACAGAGAGGTCAAGGCACCGGTGTTTTTGTCGTACTCACGTTTTACAACTATTCCGTTCCCAAGTTTATAGCGCAGAGGTCTGTTTTGTTCATCCGCATCCATAAGTTGCCAGTAGGTTACACTTTGGCTCGGGTGTTTAACACTTGTCAGATGCCCGTAATCGTCGTACTCGTTAGTAACATCAAAGTGATTCGGGTAATGTATTCTGGTCAGATTGTTCTTATTGTCATGGGTATAGTATGTTCTGTAAGTAGTGCCGTTTACGGTTAATGCCTCTTGGGTGGGATTGTTATTGTTATCGTACCTATAGGACATAGATACTCCTGTGTCTTCATTGCTCACTGATTCAAGCAATCCAAGACGATCGCTGCTGTAAACATAATCCGTGATGCCATCGGAATCCTCCCGGCGGGTTATACGCCCGAGTGCATCATACTCGGTGGTGAATCCGCGCCCGGAATCTTCATGAACCTGAGAGGTCTGTTGTCCGAATCCGTCATACTCAAAGCTGTAGCTGCCGCAATCGCTGTCGTTCATGTACACCCTGTTGCCAAACTCATCAAATTCCATCGAGATGGAGGAATTCGGGCCTGTTATTGATGTACAGTTGCCGTCTGCATCATATCCATATTCGATTGCTCCTCCGAGATTGTCGACACATTTATAGGTCTGTCCGCGGAAGTTGTTGTAGCGTGTTGTTTTTTGCCCAAGACGGTTGGTTTCGGTTATGACTTCTCCTTCTAATCCGAGTGACTCATAATTCCACGTTTTTATTGAACCGTCGGGATAGTGTTCCGCTATCTTTCGTCCGGTGTCATCATATTCATATTCGAGATATGCAGGAGAATCTGTCGAGAAGTATGCCTTGGACACTTTTTCAAGCAGACCTTTTGAATTATATTCCCAATCACGAAATACGGTCTTGTCGCCATAGACATAGCTTACAGTCCGTAATTTCCGTCCTAAAGAGTCATAATAAGTAAGTACGGGAGCCTTTCCCCAATATTGTTCATATTGGAAGTAAGCGGCATTCTGAGGCTTTGTGGGCATATCGTCGCTCCAGCGCAAAACGTTTACGCATGCATTGGACGCGGCTTCCCAATAATTCATCCTCCCAAAACCATCGTATTCAAAAGCCTTTGTAATACCGTCTGCACAATCCTCACTTGCCAACCAGCCTGTATTTGCATCATAGGTATAATTGCTCACATAGCCTCCGGCATCGGTATACTGCGTCTTGTGAAGATAGCAGGCGTCATAGGCTACAGATTCAGTACGTGTCAAGCCTCCGGCCGTCAGTTTTTTGGAAAGTACATTACCGGTCGGAGAATAAGTGAATCGTTCAATCAGTTGGGTTTTACCTCCTTTTTTTGTCGTTTTTTGAGATAAGTTAGGCCCTGAATAACTGAATAGTTCTTCGATTTTTGTTGCGGGAGTGCCGTTTACATAACCCTGCTGAACAATAGATGCCGGACGTCCGGTTATACGGGGAAGGTAATTATTGTTGTATGTCGTGTTCTTTACAATGCTGTCGCACCCATTGATTACTTGAATATGCTGAGTGACATCGCCATCAGCATTATATGTGTATTCATTTTTTTCTACATGAGTGATGCCTTGCGTTTCATAGTCATACTGATTCTGAATGGAATTGACTGTCGCACACTTGCTGGTACCACTGCCGATTGTGTATACCCGGTTGGTTGAATTATATGATTCAATGAGTTTATCATGCAAATAGACTTCCTTAGAAACAAGCGAAGGGATATATTTCGGCACGTAGGTCTTGAATGAAAGCACGGTCTTAATATCACTTATACTATCGTGGCGTAATATCTTACGATAACCTATGAATCCGCGTCCTTTACAATGATATGAGCCGTTTTCATAAGTGTATGTTTCTTTATTCTGACCACCGATTCCATTGTTTGAATATACCGTTGAAACTACGGGGACCGGAAGATTTGCGGGACGTAACGGGTAGTTGAACGGATGGTTCAGGCTGTGCACATCCGCATTGTTCATGGAAGAATAAACAACTCTGTGGTAATTTCCAAAGCCGTCGGTGATTTTATGCACAAGTGGACGATAACCGCTTGGCTGCAAATAGTATGAAAGGAAATCCCACTGAATCTCACTCGTTTGAGAATGTCCTATGCACACAATGTCGGCTTTCCCGTTTCCTGATAAATCCGCTGTATATAATTGCTTTATGTCTGAAATCGGTGGCACTTTAGCGCCGCTGCATTCCTTAAAAGCCGTTCCGTAGTTTGAATTTATAAATATTTTTATCGGTTGATAACCGCCGGAAAGACTGATTGAATATACGTCATCTGAACCATCGCCGTCTATATCTGATACAAAAAACTGACGGCCTGTTGGATTGAGGCAGTCCGGAGCTGTTTTGCATGTGAATGCGGTGCCGGTTGAAGTGAAAATCTGGCATAGACTGCCATCAATATGCATAATATCGATTTTTCCATCGCCATTGAAATCACCGGTGATTTTTGAACCGTTGTTTTTTAGGTAAGCATAAGTCGTTATTTGTTTAAATGTAGTGTCACATACGGCATGAAGATAGTCATATCCGTCTTTTCGAAGATTTATGATGTCGCTCATTCCATCGCCGGAAAAATCGGCTGTGACAATATCGCTCCATTTATTGGCGTTGCTTCCTGTAATAGTCTTAGAGGAAATTATGTCGAATGATATAGTGGAGCCGTATAATGTTAATTTATATTCCGTGGAGTTTTCATAGCATAACAGCAGATCATCTATGCAGTCACCGTTGAAATCTGAAATAATCGGAGTGGCCTTACGCGTCTCGCGTATTGTCGTAACATCCTTTTTTGTAAAAGTCGTTCCATCAGAAATATATATGCAATAGTCATACCTATTTTTTGCCGGTTGTGATTGTTCTATAAAATCATATTTCCCATCAGCGTTAAAATCGCCGATAAGCAATTGCTGATGATTAGAGTCTAAACTGCCATATTCCACGTGTTTAAAAGAGTCCCGCCCATTGTTTATGTACAATTTCCACATTTTTTTCTTAAGCGTAGAACTTGGATAAACAAGCAACAAATCTCGCCGGCCATCACCGTTGAAATCTGCTACGTAAAGTTTTGTATCATTCCAATCAGTATACGGGATGCCCAATGTTCTTTCCTCCCCCAATTCATTATTTGAAGTATTATCCCAGCTAAATATTGTCTGCGACTGACCTATTTGATCTTTTCCTATAGCTTTTATTGTACGCAGATATGGGCTAATCTTATCAATATTGGAATCATATATCATGTTATATTTGCGTATAATCTGGGCACCATATTGTATCTCAATAGATGTCAGCAATAAATTAGTATAAAATTCGGAATCTGCAATATAGTGTATGGCACCTTTGTCACGCGACCTATAGTTGAATTTTATAGTATATTGAGGTTCGACACCGGCATTTGTGTTACCGGCATATCTGATAGTATTAATCCAATACTGCCCTATATAATTATTTGTATATTCAATAATATAATAATTGCCATTGGCGTCGACCACCTTATCAAGCAACCACATCAGGACAACACCCGATTTGCTAACGCGACTGTTGGCAGAACTTCCATAATACCAAGTGGTTCCATCTCCTTTTTGAACGATGAATGATGATGGATTGGATTTATTGTCTGCCGTTATTTTCCATGTGTCATTGATTTCCAACGAATAAAGCCCGTTGGACATTAATGTCATGCGGTTCCCGTCCAATGCAAGTTTGTCGGAGGATGTGAGGGATATATCTTTAATACAGCCATCATGAAAATAGTCTGATTGGACTCTGTTAATCATGGATATACAGCTTAAACTGAATCCATAGCCCAATATGCCATCTCCCTGACGGCTATCATATGATATACTGAGATCCGGTTTAAAACCTCCGCAACCATCCGGTAACTCTAAATCCATTTCGTATTGCAGAGAACCTGTTGGAGAGACTTGAAAATCGCCTTTGATAGAACCCACGATTCCATTATGGTTCCCAAACTTGAAATCAGAATATGGATTTTTATCCATAGTAATTGCATATGAGCTGATAGAAATGCTCAAATTCAGCAAAAAGGCTACTGTTTTCAGTGTGTTTTTCATTGTTTTGTAAAATGACATGATGCAACTACTGCTCCCTCCTTAAAGAAAGAGATAATATAATGATTAGGGTCAATAGAACTTATATCAATATAAGTATCAGATTCAGATATAACGCCATGCCGGCATATCAAACCATTGGCATTTAGGATGTTGTATGTGTAAGGAAGATCAGAATCTCCTTCTACTTTTACATTGATATGATCAACAGCAATAGTTGGCGATATAGAAAACGAAACATTTTGAGCTGGTGCATTTAAGGGTGCTTGTGTTTTGTTTTCGGATTCGTTAATTCTACTTGTAATGCACCCATCCGGACTATAGGTGTAGTTCAAGACAACAGCATGCACTGTACTCTCAGGCCTTTTCGCTGATAGGTGCAATGCATTTATCAGCAGCAATATAAATAGTATAAATGTGTGCTTGCTTTTCATGATAATTGGATATATGGCACTTGTGTGTCGCAAAAGTATAGATAATTATCATGAAAAGCAAATATTTTACATGTAATCTTGAAATTTATTTGAATTTTGACAGTTAATCTGAGAGCAATAGGAAACAGGAAACGGTAAGATATGCCGCCAGGCTCTATGCGCCGGTGGATTTCAGGTATTCCTCGCAGGTGAGGGCAAGCTCGTCGTACCAGTCCCGGCCGAAACGTTCCACAAGCGGCTCGCGCAGGAACTGATAGGCACGCAGGCCTTTGGCGCGCCCCAGCACCTCGGCGCACTTGCATATCTTCCAGCGGTGGAGGTTGACGGCCGTGAAATCCCTGTACTCGGTGAGGCGCACGGGGTAGAGGGCGCATGACGCCGGCTTGCGCCAGTCGCAGCGCCCCTCGCGGTAGGCTTTCTCGATGGCGCAGAGGCACATGCCTCCGGGCGCGTAGCACGTGAAGACGCAGTCGCGGCCGTTGACGATGGATGTGACGAGGTCGCCTTCTTCGTCGACATAGCTTACGCCCTGCTCGCGTATCACCTGCTGCGCGGCCGGCGAGAGGTCGTCCCACACGGCGGGGAGGACTTGCCGCAGCTTTTCGGCCTCGTCGGGCGTGACGGGGGCGCCGGCATCGCCCTCGATGCAGCATTGTCCGAGGCATTGTTCAAGGTCGCAGCAGAAGAAGCGTTCTGCAAGGTCGAGGCTTACGAGGGTGTTCTGAATCTCAAGCATGGCGGGGTCAGCGGATTAGGGCCACGGCTATAAGGCGGTCGTAGCGTGCGCCTGGTGCGCGGTGGTACACCTTGACGGTGTATTCGTTGCGCGTGGGGTAGTAGTCGCCCTCGGCCTGCGCCGTGTAGCCGCGCCGGGCGCCGGGAGGCACCACGAGGTACTGGTGGTTGTAGGCGCCCTGCTTCAGGAGCATGGCGCGTTCGTAGAGGCCCGTGGCGGGGTTGTATAGCATACGCGAGTTGTCGTCGAAGCGCCGGTCGGTGAAGTCGCCGTCGAGAAACACCATGGCGCCGGGCATTTCGGGCATATCGAGCGAGAAGTGAACCACGGCATAATCGGCCTGCGTGGCGTCCTCCCCGTCGGCCGCGCCCTGCACGCGCACCAGAAAGCGGCCGTTCTGCGTCTCGTCGTAGGAGTAGGAGCCCTCGCTGCGTGGAGTGTCCGGGGCGAGCGTGAAGTGGTAGTAGGGGTCGAGCCAGTCTATGGCCTCTACGCCCATTCCGGGGTATGTCACATTGACTGTCTCAAAGCGCCGGTACTCGTTGCCGGCCTCGAAGATCAGCTCCGGGGTGTGCTCGTAGACGGCCTGCGTGCGCGAGGCGCGCAGCGGATGGCGCAGCATCCTCTCGTTGTCAAGGCGCCCGTTCTGCTGCACGGACACTATGAGCTCGTTGAAAGGGTCGGCCACGTCGGCCCTCTCGGTGTCGACGGTGAGCGAAAGCTGCTGGTGGGCATCGTTGTAGTCCACGTCGGTGCGCGATGTCAGGGCGGCGCTCACGGCGGCGCTCTGCTCGCTCACCATGAGGCGCACGCGGGCAAGCACGCGGTCGGGCTCGCCCTCGGGATAGATGCTGAGGAGATAGTTGCCTGAGACCTTCGGCATCATGTCGGGCTGCGGGAATTCAAGGCGGTAGTGGGTGTAAGGCACGGTGGTGGCCTGCGAGTAGGCGTAGTCTTCGATTGTGCCTTCGTTGAAGCCGTCGACGTATTCGGGCTCATTGAGCGCCGACGGCTGCCACGATGCGTCGCAGTGGCGGAGACTGTAACGCAGGTATTCGCGGTCGTCGCGCAGCATGTCGAATTCTATTGCGAGGGTTCCGGGCGTCCCGGGTGTCACGACGGGAAGCGCCGCCGGGCGTCCCGTCAGCGCGTCGGTGACCTGCAGCGAGCGCAGATGCTCGTCGAGGCTGCCGGGCATCGTGTCCGCGGCGGCAGAGGCCGCTGCGTAGCAGGCGAGGAGAACTGTCAGCGACAGCAGCAGGCGTCTTACCATACGATAGGGGTCTGTCCGTGCTTCACGAGCCAGTCGTTGGCGCGCGAGAAGTGATGGTTGCCGAAGAAGCCGCGGTAGGCCGACAGCGGCGAGGGGTGGGGCGAGGAAAGCACAAGGTGGCGGTTGCGGTCGATGAACGCGCCCTTGCGCTGGGCATGACTGCCCCATAGCATGAACACGAGGCCTTCGCGGTCGGCGTTGAGGCGGCGCACGGCTTCGTCGGTGAATTCTTCCCATCCTTTGCCTGCATGGGAAGCGGGCTGATGGGCGCGCACGGTAAGAGTGGCGTTGAGCAGCAGCACGCCCTGACGCGCCCAGCGCGAGAGGTCGCCGTCGGCCGGCATGGGTGCGCCGGTGTCGTCATGAACTTCGCGCAGGATGTTGACAAGCGACGGCGGCATCGGCGTGCCAGGCTGCACCGAGAAGCACATGCCGGTGGCCTGCCCCACGTCGTGGTAGGGGTCCTGTCCGAGAATCACCACTTTCACGCTGTCGAAGGGACATGCGTCGAAGGCCGCGAAGATGTCGCGCGCCGGCGGGAAAACCTGCCGGGTGGAGTATTCGGCGCGCACGAAGTCGGTGAGGCGGCGGAATTCCTCCGTGTCCCACTGCGCAGCGAGTGCGCGCTTCCAGCTTTCCTCAATTTTCACGTTCATGTTGCAAAATTAAGAAAAAAAGCTTACTTTTGCATCACGTTTGCGCCCATAGTTCAATGGATAGAATTACGGATTCCGGTTCCGTCGATTGGGGTTCGACTCCCCATGGGCGTACAAAAAAAGCAGCCTCGGCTGCTTTTTTGTTATGGTAGCTACTGGATTTTATTTGGTATACCAAACAAAATTCCAAAAAATCGAATTTTGTTTGTTATGATTAATAAAATTCACTAACTTCGCAACATGAATATTATAGCGAGAAAACAATACGTCGATCATATATGGAAATTTATCGACAAAGGCATGATAATTGCTCTTACGGGTCAGCGTCGTGTGGGCAAGAGTTATATAGTCAGGGAGCTTATAGACGAGATCAGGACTATGACCCCGGATGCCAATATCATTTATATAAATAAAGAAAAGACAAAATTCGACAATATAAAGAATGCCAATGACCTCTCAAATTATCTTGAGGGCAAACTGGCTGATGGCCGCGACAATTATCTGCTTATTGATGAGGTGCAGGACATAGATGGTTTTGAGAACATACTCCGTAGCCTCAACGCCGATGAGGAATGTCGTATTGTGGTGACCGGAAGCAACGCGAAGATGCTGTCATCCGAACTTTCCACTTATCTTGGAGGCCGGTATATCGAGATTCACATCCACAGCCTGTCGTACCGAGAGTTTCTGACATTTCACAATCTTGATGATTCGGACGAAAGTCTTATGAAGTACCTCTGTTTCGGAGGGCTTCCGCATCTGTATCGTCTCGGGCTCGGGAACGAGGATATGGTGTGGGAGTATATTCAGAATATTTACAATACCATTGTCCTGAAAGATGTGGTTCAGAGAGAGGGATTGCGCAATGTCACTATGTTTGAGAATCTTATGTCGTACGTAAGTGATAATGTCGGTCAGATTGTGTCGGCTACTTCGTTGTCGAAGTATTTGAAATCGCAGAGGGTGGATCTTACGCCCCTTACAGCCATAAATTATCTGAAAGCCGCATCAAACGCCTATATCATCAACAAGATACCGCGCTATGACATACACGGCAAGCGGTTACTGGAAACCAACGATAAATATTATTTCGAGGACTTAGGCCTGCGCAATATGCTTTCCGGTACAGACCGCACCGGAGATATTGAAAAGGTGATTGAAAATTCGGTCTACCTTCATCTGAAAGGATTAGGCTATAAAATAAACGTCGGAACATTGCCTAACGGAGAAATAGACTTCGTCGCGGAAAAGGGCGGCATTCCGGTTTACATCCAGGTAGCGTACCTTATTGCGGATGATTCGACAATGGAGAGGGAGTTCGGCAATCTGCTGAAGATACAGGATAATTATCCTAAATACGTAATATCAATGAATCCGATGGTTCGCCCTCAGAACTATGAGGGAATAAGGCATCTGACGTTACGGCAGTTCCTGATGCGGGACTCCCTTTAGGAGATATTTCGCTGCCTTCTGCCGGCGAGGGCACGGGCGGCTTCGCCGACCCAGAGTACCAGGGAGGTGGAGGCGATGATTATAAGCCAGTCGGAGACGCGCAGCGGCACTACGTTGAAGAGGCGACCGCCTACGTTGACGATGGCAATCTGACCGGCGGCGATGACTGCGGCGATGAAAAGGAACTCGCGGCAGTGGCCGAGGTGGAGCGCCGAGCGCCGTGTGGCGAACGCACGGGTGTTGAAGAGGTTCCAGAACTGCAAGAACACGAAGATGGTGAAGAGCAGAGTGAGCTCATAGGGCGTCAGCGGGTCGCGCGTGCCGAGATGCACATTTATAAGCTGGCTCAGCGAGGTTATGTCGCTGTGCTCGAAGACGTAGAGCAGCCCGAGCAGTACGGCGAAGAATATCAGCCCCGTGCCTATGATAGAACGCCACATGGGAGTCGTGATGATGAAGGCGTCGCGCCGGCGGGGCAACTCGTCCATGACTGCCTGCGACGGCGGAAGCGAAGCCAGGGCCATGGCGGCGAAAGTGTCCATTATCAGGTTGACCCAAAGCATCTGAGTCACCGTCAGCGGCGATTCGGTGCCCATGAAGGCTCCTGCCATGACGATGAGGCATGCGGCTACGTTCACCGTCATCTGGAACAGGATGAAGCGCTGGATGTTGCGGTAAAGGGAGCGTC
The DNA here is from genome assembly GCA_948665475.1 of uncultured Muribaculaceae bacterium. GTDB lineage: Bacteria > Bacteroidota > Bacteroidia > Bacteroidales > Muribaculaceae > CAG-873. Next base: position 25,327 of record CAPNHY010000025.1, read on the forward strand.
CCCACATGACGGCGCGGGCGATGGAGGCGAAACTGTTGTCGATGATGGTGATGTCGGAGGCTTCCTTTGCGACGGCTGTGCCGTCGCCCATCGACAGACCCACGTGGGCGGCCTTTAGGGCGGGTGCGTCGTTTGTGCCGTCGCCGGTCACGGCCACTACCTCGCCCTGCTGCTGGAGCGCCTGCACGAGGCGGCGTTTGTCAAGTGGTCTGGCGCGGGCTATGATCTGAATCTCGCTTGCGCGGCGCGGCAGGTCGGCGTCGGGTATAGCCTCGAATTCCGGACCGGTGACGACGGCGCCGTCGGGCAGACTGTCGGCCAGGCCTGTCTGGCGCGCAATCTCGCGTGCTATGACGGGGGTGTCGCCGGTGACTATCTTCACCTTGATGCCGGCGCGTAGGCAGCGCTCTATGGCCTCGCGCACGTCGGGGCGCACGGGGTCGGCTATGCCGGTGATGCCTGTGAGGGTGAGGCGGAGTCCGGGCGCGATGGCTCCGTCGCGGATGCCGGTGTCGGCCGGCGGCAGCTGCGCGGTGGCGAAGGCGAGGGTGCGGAGGCCGCGGGCCTGCATGGCGCCCAGCGTCTCGCGCACGCCGGAGAGGTCGCGGCCGTCGGCTGTGCCGTCGCACATAGCCATGACTATCTCGGGCGCGCCCTTGACGCACAGCAGGCTGCCCGTCGGCGTTGCGACTGCAGTCGCCATGTATTTGCGCTCGGAGCTGAACGGCAGCTCGGCGAGGACTTTTACGGAGCCTTTCAGCGCGTCGGAGTCGATGCCCAGGCCGTGGAGGTAGAGCAGCAGCGCGCCCTCCGTGGGATTGCCGAGCACGGCAGGGCCTTCGGGACGGCTCATGTCGAGGCGCGCCGTGGTGTTGACGGCAATCTGGAGTGCGGCGGCTTCCTCACTGACGAAGAAGTCGGCCTCGGCCACCTGCATGCGGTTCTGCGTGAGCGTGCCCGTCTTGTCGGTGCAGATGACCGTGGCGGCGCCCATGGTCTCGCAGGCGTGCAGACGCCGCACCAGGTTGTTGGTGCGCAGCATGCGGCGCATGCTGTAGGCGAGGCTCAGGGTCACGGCCATGGGCAGGCCCTCGGGGATGCTGACGCACACGAGCGCGACGGCTATCATGAGCGTCTGGAGGCTGAACGTGGTTATCTCCATCCACGTGACGGGTGTGCCCTGCTGCTCGTGCAGGAACATGGCTATGCGGCCTATGATGATGGCTGCGGCCACGACGTAGCTGATGATGGAAATCATGCGGCCGAGGCGTGCGAGCTGCTCGTCGAGAGGCGTGCGCACGTCGTCGGTGAGCATGGTGGCCTGCATGGTGCGTCCGTTCTCGGTGGCGTCGCCGACGGCCGTGACGCGCGCCGTGCAGTGTCCCTCCATGATTTTGGTGCCGCGCAGGATGCGGTCGCTGGCGTAGGTGGCCTCAGGGTCGGCGTCGGCGGGGTCGGCGCTCTTGTGGCACAGCGGCTCGCCGGTGAGCGATGACTCGTCGACGGTGAGCTGCGTGGCCTCAAGCAGGGTGGCGTCGGCGGGGACCTCGTCGCCGGTGTCGAGTATGATGACGTCGCCCACCACGATGTCGCGGCGTGGTACTTCGGTCGGAGCGCCGTCGCGTATCACGCGCACGGGCTCGTCGTCGTTGACGCGGTTGAGCAGTGCGAACTCCTTGCCGGCACGTCGTTCGAAGATGAACGACAGCCCGGTAGCCAGAATTATAGCCACGACGATGCCGACGGGCTCGAAGAATACTTCGCCGTTGGCGCTTACGCTGTACTCGTAGACGGAGATGCCGATGCTGAGGACCGCTGCCACGCAGAGCACCACGATGAGGGGGTCGGCGAATTTGGCTACGAACTGGCGCAGCCATGACGTGGCGCGCTGCGGGGTCAGCACATTGGCGCCGTGCAGGCGGCGCGACTCTTCCGCCTGGGCGGTGGTGAGGCCTTGAATACCGGTCATAGGGGGATCGTCTTGGGATTAGAGTTGCAAAATTACTCTATAAACGTCAGCTGCGGGCAATGGTTGCTGCTGATTTAATAAAAATGTAATACAGAAGAAGGCACCGGGGTGCCTCCTTCTGTAAGTGAATGTTGCAGTAGGCTTATTTGCCTCGTCCGCAGCAGTTCTTGTACTTCTTGCCGCTGCCGCAGGGGCACGGGTCGTTGCGGCCGATGCGCGGCCCGGAGTTGCGGATGGTCTCCACGCGGGAGGGACCCTGTGGCGCGGACGCCACGCTGCGCTGCGCTTCCTCGCCGGGCAGTCCCGGACGCGAGGTGCGGTACTGATTGTAGTTGGTGCGGGGCGCCTCCGGTGCTGCTGCCTTGACGTCGGGCGTGGTGGCGGGTTTCTCCTCCTCTTCGGCGGGCGCTTCCTGGCGCACTGGTATCTGGCCGCGCATGAGCGCCGAGAGAGCCTTGACGTTGAGGTCGTTGAGCATGGCCTCGAACAGGTGGAACGACTCTACCTTGTAGATTACCAGCGGGTCCTTCTGCTCGTAGCTGGCGTTCTGCACGCTCTGGCGCAGCTGGTCGAGCTCGCGCAGATGTTCTTTCCAAAGCTCGTCGATGGTGACGAGAAGGATGGCCTTGTGCCACTCCTTGACGATGTTGTTGCAGTGGGTGTCGTAGGCCTGCTGGAGGTCGATGCGCAGGTTGAAGATGCGCTTGCCGTCGGTGATTGGTACGACGATGCGGCCTGTGTACTCGTTGTTCTCCACGATACGGGCGATGACGGGCCATGCCACCTCGCGGATGCGCTCGCTGCGGCGGTCGAGGGCCTTGATGGCGGCGTCGTGCAGGCGCTCGACGCGGTCCTCGGTGTCGAGGTTGCGGTATTCTTCCTCCGTGACGGGCATTTCCAGAGTGAGGGCCTTGTAGAGCTCGAGCTGGAGGTCGGCGTAGTCGTTGGGGCCGTCGTAGGTCTTGACAAGGTTCTCCACGCAGTCGTATAGCATGTTGGCGATGTCAATGCCTACACGCTCGCCCACGAGGGCGTGGTGGCGGCGCGCATAGATGTAGCTGCGCTGCTTGTTCATCACGTCGTCGTACTCAAGCAGGCGTTTGCGGATGCCGAAGTTGTTCTCCTCCACGCGCTTCTGCGCCTTCTCGATAGCGTTGTTCACCATCTTGTGCTCGATCACCTCGCCTTCCTTGAGGCCGAAGGTGTCGAGCATCTTCATGACGCGGTCGGTGGCGAAGAGGCGCATCAGCTGATCCTCGAACGATACGAAGAATACGGACGAACCCGGGTCGCCCTGACGGCCGGAACGGCCTCGCAGCTGGCGGTCGACGCGGCGGCTCTCGTGGCGCTCGGTGCCGATGATTGCCAGACCGCCGGCCTCCTTCACCTCGTCGGTGAGCTTGATGTCGGTGCCTCGGCCGGCCATGTTGGTGGCGATGGTGACGGTGCCTTTGCGGCCGGCGAGGGCCACGATCTCGGCCTCGCGCTGGTGCAGCTTGGCGTTGAGGACGTTGTGCGGGATGCGGCGGCCGGTGAGCATACGGCTGAGCAGCTCGGAGATTTCGACGGAGGTGGTGCCGACGAGCACGGGGCGTCCCTGGGCGATGAGGCGTTCTATCTCCTCGATGACGGCGGCGTACTTCTCGCGCTTGGTCTTGTAGACGCGGTCGTTCATGTCGATGCGCGCCACGGGGCGGTTGGTGGGTATGGTGACTACGTCGAGCTTGTAGATGTCCCAGAACTCACCTGCCTCGGTGCTGGCCGTACCGGTCATGCCGGCGAGCTTGTGGTACATGCGGAAGTAGTTCTGCAGCGTGATGGTGGCGAAGGTCTGAGTGGCGGCCTCCACCTTGACGCCTTCCTTGGCCTCGATGGCCTGGTGCAGCCCGTCGCTGTAGCGGCGGCCCTCCATGATGCGGCCGGTCTGCTCGTCGACAATCTTGATCTTGTTGTCGTCGATGACGTATTCCACGTCTTTCTCGAAGAGGGTGTAGGCCTTGAGCAGCTGTGTGACGGTGTGCACGCGCTCCGCCTTCACGGCGTAGTCGGCCATGAGGCGGTCCTTCTTCTCGGCGCGCTCGGGGGTGTCGGGCTCGTGCTCAAGCTCGCTGAGCTGCGAGGCGATGTCGGGCAGCACGAAGAACTGCGGGTCGTTGATTTTGCCTGTGAGCTCGTCGAGGCCCTTGTCGGTGAGCTCGACGCTGCGGTTCTTCTCGTCGATGACGAAGTACAGCGGGTCGGTCACCTTGGGCATCTCGCGGCCGTTGTCCTGAAGATAATATGCCTCGGTCTCGAGCATGGTCTTCTTCATGCCTTCCTGGCTGAGGAACTTGATGAGGGCGCCGTTCTTAGGCAGGCCCTTGTAGGCGCGGAAGAGCAGGAGAGCGCCTTCCTTCTGCGTGTCCTTGTCGTCGCTGGCGAGCTTGGCCTTGGCGTCGGCGAGAATCTGTGTGACGAGGCGGCGCTGGGCCTGGACCACGTTCTCCACGTTGTGCTTGTAGTCGTTGAAGTACTGGTCGTCGCCCTTGGGCACGGGGCCGGAGATGATGAGAGGCGTACGGGCGTCGTCGATGAGCACGGAGTCCACCTCGTCGACGATGGCGTAGTAGTGCTTACGCTGCACGAGGTCGTCGGGGGCCATTGCCATGTTGTCGCGCAGATAGTCGAAGCCGAACTCGTTGTTGGTGCCGAAGGTGATGTCGCAGAGGTAGGCGTTGCGGCGGGCTATGGAGTTGGGTTCGTGCTTGTCGATGCAGTCGACCGTCGAGCCGTGGAACATGTACAGCGGGCCCATCCACTCGGAGTCACGCTTGGAGAGGTAGTCGTTGACGGTGACTACGTGTACGCCGCGGCGTGCCAGCGAGCGCAGGAACACGGGCAGCGTAGCCACCAGGGTCTTGCCCTCGCCGGTGGCCATCTCGGCTATCTTGCCCTGGTGCAGTGCTATGCCGCCTATGAGCTGCACGTCGTAGTGTACCATGTCCCAGGTGATTTCGTTGCCGCCGGCCATCCAGTGGTTGCGCCAGATGGCTTTGTCGCCCTCGATGCTTACGAAGTCGCGGCCTTCGCCTGCCAGACGGCGGTCAAGGTCGGTGGCCGTCACCTCGATGGTCTCGTTTTTGGCGAAGCGGGCTGCTGTCTCGCGGATGGTGGCGAAGACCACGGGCAGATGGTCGTTGAGCTGCGTCTCGAGTGTGTCGAGGATGTTCTTCTCGTGCTTGTCGATTTCGTCCCAGACGGGCTGACGCTTGTCGAAGGGGAGCGTGTCCACTTCGGCGCGCAGTTTCTCGATGGCGGCGTTGTCGTCGGCTGTTGCGGCGGCTATGTCGGCACGCACTTTGTCGATTTCGGCGCGCAGCTCGTCGTTGGAGAGTGCGGCCAGACGGGGCCCTTCGGCCTGTATTTTCTCTACTATCGGGCGAATGGCCTTGAGGTCGCGGCTCGATTTATCGCCGAATATTTTGGATATTATGCTGGTGAAAGACATTTTCAGTTAGGAGTTGGTTGCCGCGGCGCGGCAGTTAGGAGTGTGGAGTTAGTTGCGCTTCGCGCAGTTAAAGTTAGGAGTTGGAAGTTAGGAGTGTGGAGTTGTATACCCTCTTACCTCTAAACTATAAACTATAAACCCTAAACTTCAAAGAGGCAGAGGCGGAAGCGATGCTCCGTTGGGCGACCGTATGCGCAGCAGTCGTGCCACGGTGGGTGCTATTGAGCGTGCGTCCACAGGCGTGGATATGGTGCGGGCGTCGATGCCCGGTGCCATTATTATCGCTATGCCCGTGGGTGCCACCTCGCGGTGTACCATGGGCGTGCGGCCGTCGGCGGCCGGTGTCTGCCAGTCGTCCACCACCTCCCAGCCGGCTGCGGGCGCTATGTAGACGTCGCCGCCGTGGTTCAGCGATGTGTTGCGCCGCAGAGCCTGCGAGCCCTCGCCGGCGCGCTCGTTGATGATGTCGTCGATGGTGAAGGCGCGGCGTACGCCACTCATGCGCTCCAGAAAATCGGCCGCCTCGCTGCGTATGGCTGCCGGCTCGATGTTGCGCTCGTTGATGAGCTTGTCGTTGAGATAGAATGCGTTGCGGTGGAATCCCTTGACCCACTCGCCGTTGCCGTGCAGGGCTATGAGGTACATGTTGAGCAGCGACATGGCCTTGCGCGTGGAGAACTCGCCGAAGGGCACGTTCCAGCGCTCGTCGTCGCGGCGCGAGCGCGAGCCGGGAGGCGTGGCCGCCAGGTAGACGAGCGTGTTTGCCATGCCGGGACCGCGGTCCACGGCGGCGAAGAGCTGCTCCAGGTCGCGGTCGAGGCGCAGGTAGCTGTCCATCGTCTCGTAGCGCGTGTCGGCGTTCTTGCTGTCGGTGAAGGGGCGGATGCTGTAGGCTATGTTGAGCATGTCGGCGCCGTCGTGGCGTCCGAATTCGGGCGTGGCGATTATCTCCGATGCAAGCTGCGTTATCTCGCTGTTCAGCAGCGGTGTCGTCACGAATTTGGCTACCTTGTCAGCCTTGCTGCGGCCGAAGGTGTAGCGGAAGGGATAGCGCGTCAGATGGTCGGGCAGGTGCGGATAGGCCGATGCCGGGCGCAGGGGCGTCCAGCTCATGGTGTCGAGGCGCACTGTCAGCGGGCGCAGACGGTTGCGCGCCGAGAGCGTGGCGGGCGGCTCCTTGTAGAAGGTGGATGTGGCCCAGTTGCCGTTCTGCGCGTTGAGCCACAGGGCGCTGTTGGCGGCGTGGCCGCCCAGCAGTATGGCCTGCTGCGGGTCGGCGGCGATGGCGTAGACAGCCGTGACGCCTCCTCCGGCTATGCGGGCCTCGTCGGCTATGGTGCTGACGGCCAGTGCTGCCGGCGAGTAAGTCTCGTCGGTGTAGTTGCCCATCGTGGCGGGGTCGTGGAGCAGGGGCACCGTGCGCAGGGCTTCGCGGTCGAAGCGGGTGGCCGCGCTGATGCCGCTGATGTCGGCCGTGGCGCCGCTGACGAGCACTGCCGTGGCTCCGGCGGCGTCGAGGGGAGTGCCGTAGTCGAGGGCCGGAATCACCACGCCGTCGCTCAGCAGACGGTTGAAGCCCCCTTTGCCGAAGCTGTCGCGCAGCAGGTCGATGTAGTCCTGCTCCAGGCCGTCCACCACAATGCCTATCACCAGCTGCGGACGCACGGGCGCGCCGGCAGCGGCGGCAAGGGTTGCCACTGCTGAGGCTACAAATGCGAGAAGCAGGCGGGGGCGTCTCATGTGTCTTTGTTCCGTGTATGTTTTGCGGCCGTAGCCGTGATTGTGATGTAGTTGGCAGCACGCAGCGCATCGGCGGCTATGAGGGGCCAGAATGCGATGTTGGCGCTTTGAGGAAGCAGCGGCCACGCGACGCACATTGCGAAAATCACTGCAAAGTTAGCAATTTGATAGCATAATACAAGGCGTTGTGCCTTTTTTATCCAGATAAAAATAACGGGCACGAGGCACAAAGGGTTCACCCACGCCAGCAGAAAATTGGGCGACGTGGCCTCGTGGGAGGAAAATACGGTCAGGAAGAACACCAGGCAGCCGGCCACGCCCAGCACGCCGTAGAGCGCGGCGTCGAAGGCGCGGCACACCCGGCGCCGGCGCCGGTCGCGCACGGTGACGGCCACAGCGGCGCCCAGCACGACGAGGGCTGCGGCCATAGGCGTGGCCCACCACGGCGTGGCTCCTGCCACGGCGGCGCCTGCGGGCGCCGCTACCGCCACGACGGCCTCGCCGGCAATGGGGCGTCCGTCGGTGCGTGTGGCTTTTGCGAGCTGCACTTCGAGAGCTATGGGGGAGAATGCTTTCTCGCGGTCGGTCAGCCGGTAGTCTATGCCGGAGCCGAGAGCCAGGTCGATGCCGAACTGATACCACGGGTAGTTACGGTGGTAGGCGCGCATCATCCCGCGGAAAGTGTCGCCGGCATGGCCCGTCGGACGGCCGAGCGCCAGCGTGTCGCCGATGGCTTCCTCCACCATGCGCAGCGGGCGCGTGGAGCAGTTGTCCTTCACGTAGTTGTAGCGGTAAGTGGCGTTCTCCGGCAGCAGATTGTCCTGAAGCAGTTGCAGCAGGCGCTGTTTTTCGGCGCTGTCGAGCAGCAGCGGATACTCCGTGACGCGCCGTCCCTGACGGCGGTAGCTCTCCAGAAACCAGTCCCAGGGCGTGGCGCCGCACAGATAGTCGGTCTCGCCGAGCGCAAAACGCCACACAAAGCCCGGTGCATCGAAGTCGAACAGCCCCCAGTGCACCGCCGCATCGTGCCCGTCGGGCAGCGTCACGTGCAGCGCGGCATGGCCTTCCAGCTCGTAGACGTCGTGGCCGGAGTCGCAGATTACGAAGCTAACCGCCGTGTCGCCTCTCTCAGCAGCCGGTGCCGGCAGCATCCACAGCGCCGCCGCGCAAAGCAATATCCTTTTTAAAAATCCCATATTTCAGTTAGTAGTTAGCTCGGCTGACGAGAAACAAAAGGACAAAAGGTCAGAAGTGACATATTTTTTTATTTGCCTGGGTTTCATAAAAATAATAATTCTTTTGTTTCTTCTGACCTTATGTCTTTCTGTATCTCGCCAGGTGAAGTAACTTTCAGTTAAGGCCGGTGGCGAGGGACTGTACGAGCGTGGCGTGGTACTGCTGCACACCCTGGCGGACATCGTGCACGATGCGCCACGCATGCTCCACGGCGCGGTACTCGTCAGTGGCGCGTCCGCGCTCACGGTCGCGGTCGTTGCGGAACTGCTGCGTGGCCTGCAACTGCTCCAGATACGCGTTCACGATGTCGTCAAGGCGCTCGTCCACGGGCCACTCCGCCGCCCCGCCGTAGACGCGCTGACCCAGACCCGTGATAAGGTTGCGGTCAGCCTCCGCCTCCGCGTTCATCATGCCCAGCTCGTTTAGCATGTCGGCTCGCTCAGTGGTGGCGAACGTCACGCGCGGGGCATACACCCGCAGGCGGAATGCGCCGCCGTCGGCCACGTCTATGACGCACGTCTCGCTCATGGCGGCCGTCAGCCATTTCGACGCCTGGGGTACGGGAGCGCTCCATTTCAGCACCATTGTGCCCGTGCGCTCGTCGGTCATGTCTATCACGTCCGAACGGTCGAACGTCAGCGCCACCCACAGGCGCAGGCGGCTCATGAGTTCGGCCCTGGACGGCGAGCCTGCGGCCGTGCCGGAGGTCTCCATGTAGGGCTTGTGGGTAACGGCGAATGCCTGAGCCGAGGCGTCCGTGGGGGCGCATGCGCAGACCAGCAGTATAAGGAACAGAATACGGTAGATGGATTTCATATGTCGGTGATGCTTGTGTTCTGATGCAAAGGTAGAAATAAAAAACAGCATAGGCAAATCGCATCGCCGCTGCCCCCGGAAAAGAAGAGCCGCAGCTCCCTGCACGGGGGCTGCGGCTCGCTATTGATGTGTGTTTCGGTTCAGGGTTTACCAGCCGGGGTTGTTGGGAGCCAGTTTCGGATTGAGGCTGAGCTGGTCGAGAGGCAGGGGATAGAGATAATACTTCTCGTTGAACGTACGGGTCTGATCCCAGTTGGCGTTGATGTAGCCGTTCGTGGTGCCGTATTCAGGCTGCACGGGCGCGTTGCTTACGTTGGCACCGAGGGCGATGTCCGGATTCTTTGTGAAGTCGAGGAGCTGGAGCTGATGCCAGCGTACGAGATCCCAGTAACGGATATTGTCGTCGAGCATGAGTTCGCAGCGACGGCAGCGACGGATTTCCCACAGCAGGCTGGATATGTTGCCCTCCATGTTGTTGGCGGGGTCATTCATGTTTTCGAGATAAGCCTTGTTGAGCTTGCTGGTGTCAATGCCGGCGCGGTCCCAAAGGGGTTTGATATACTTGGCTACATCAGCGTCCGACAGCGAATTGAGCTCGGCCTTGGCCTCGGCGATGCCGAGATAGAGGCGGGCGCCCCAGTAGAGGGGAGCGCAGAGATAACCCTTGTTGATCTCGTTGACTGCGGTAGAGGGCATTGCGGGGTTGAGGAACTTACTAACGCCATAACCCGAACGCGACCACATGCCAACAGTGTTGCTTGCAGCCCACGGAAGGGCAGGGAACATGATAGCGGGCTGCGTAATCTGAGCCAGACGCCGGTCGCGTACGGCAAGCAGATTGCTGATGTCAACACCGCTTTCGCTGGGAACGCCCAGATCGGTTTTGTCGCAGCTTGTGGTGGCGAGGGGCTTTCCGTCGATGAAGAGGAATGCGTCGAATGCACTCTTTGTCAGGCCGGCGACGCCGTCCGAAGCGCAGCTGTAGTCGGTGATGGAGTTCATGAATACGCCTTCGGCATAGTTTTTCATGAAGATTACCTCCGGGTTGCTGGAGAGAGGCGCTATGCCTCCGAGCTCTTTGGCTGCGGCTTTATAGAGGGCTGAATAGTTAGAACCGATGGGGTAGCGGTCGGCGATAGCCTCACCTGCTTTCACGGCTTCCTCAAAGAACTTCTTGGCGCGTACCTCATCTTTCTGATGGTAGCGTGCCCACGAGCCCTCAAAGAGGCAGAATTCCATCATCTGAGCATAGGCAAGGTCGGCACTGAGTTCGGTCTTGCTGCTCTGCGTGGCAATATTCTTGGTGGCATAGTCGAAGTCCTCAAATATGAAGTCGGCAACTTCGTTGCGCGGAGTGCGCGGACCGTACAATGCCTCGTTGTCGTTGGGGTCGACAACATGTTTGATCAGAGGAACATCGCTGTAGCGGTGGATGAGGTCGGTGTAGCTGCGCGCGCGGTGCAGGCGTGCGAGACCGATGAAGTTAGCCTTGGTTGCTTCCGGCAGCGTGGAACTTTCTACGCCTTCAATCACGAGGTTGGCACGCCGGATTTCGACATATGGAGCTGTGTAAGATGCTGAAGACGCCGGAACCGATGTAAATGTCCAGTTGGTGTAAGCCGTGCGGCCTACCTGATCATCAGAGAGGGTGCTCCAGTAGAACGTGCCACTGCCGCCGCCGTTGCCATAGCCGGAGTAATCCTCATAGAAGTAGTTGATCTGGTTCTGGACATTGACACTGTTGCTCCAGAACTCGGGGTTCGCTATCTGCTGCGACAGCGGGAAGCGGTTGTCGTTCAGGAAGTCGTCGCACGAGGTAGTTGCGATGACCGACATCACGGCTACTGCACCTATGATATATCTGTTTTTCATATTGTTCTTTCAGTTGGGGTTAGAAAGTTACCTGAAGGCCGAAGGAGAGTACGCGCTGCAGAGGAGTTACACGGCCGAATGTTCCCTGACCGCCGTTGGCGCCTTGTGCGTGATTGTTGGCGGAAGATGTCTGTTCGGGGTCAAGCTGATATTTGCCGGCGCCGTTGTGCAGGAAGCAGAGATTGTCGGCGCTGAAGTATATGCGTGCCTTCTGAATGAGAGCCTTCTTGGTGATGTCGGCAGGAAGAGTGTAGCCCACGGTGAGGTTCTTCAGGCGCAGGTAAGCCAAACTGGTGAGATAGCGGCTCTGCGGATAGAAGTTGTTATGGCCGTTGCCGAAGTTATAGACTGTACCGACTTTGCCGGCACCGTCGGAACCGCTGTACATGCGGGGATATACATTGTCCTGATTTACTTCGCACTGCGTGAGCATGCCGGTTGCGGGATCATACTTCACGAGGTTGTAGTTGTCGAGCTGGTTGGTGAATGTGCCGAGGGCGCTCTGTACCATGGGGACGATTGTCGAACCGGTGGCCCAGATGTCGCGCTTGCCTACGCCCTGGAAGAACATATCGATGTCGAAGCCCTTCCATGCGCCGCCGATGCGGAAGCTGTACTCATAGCGGGGCAAAGCGTTGCCGATGACCTTGAGGTCGCCGTGGTTGCGCACGGAACGTACGGGAATAGGATTGCCGTTTTCGTCCTTCATGTTGGGGTCGCCGAAATTGATGACACCGTCGCCGTTGAGGTCCTTGAATTTCACGTCACCGGGGCCGTATGTGAAAGTTCCGACGCCTTCGAGAGCAGCCTGACTGGGTATGCCTGCATTGAGTTCGTAATGGCCTGGCTTTGCTGGATCTTCGTTCGGCACGAAATGGAAGTCGTCCTCTGTGAAGTAGCGTTCGGTCTCGAAGCCCCATATATCGCCGTAGTAGAGACCTTGGGTGTAGTCTGAGCCATCAGGATTGTAGTTGTAGATGACGCCTGAATCATCGTTCCATTTCGAAATCTTGGTGCGTGCGTCGCCGATGCTGAACGTTGCATATATGTCTGCGTCGCCGAAACTGTGGTTCCAGTTCAGACCGAGTTCCCAGCCGCGTGTGCGGAGTTCTCCGTTGTTTTGATAAGGTGCACGTCCGCCGAGTACGCCGGGCAGAGTCTGGCCGGGGCCAAGCATGTCCTTTGTGCTACGCTGATACCAGTCGAAGTTAAGGTTGATGCTGTTGTCGAGGAATCCGAGGTCAAAGCCAAGGTCGGTGGTCACGATGCGCTCCCAGGTGAGAGAGCTGGACACGAGTGCGGGCATGCTGTATTCGGTAATCTTCTGACCGTTGGCAATCCAGTGTACACTTCCCTGAGTTACCTGACCGACGGTAGAGAGGAATCGGTTTGTGCCGACTGCCTCATTGCCGATGTGGCCGTAGCTGCCGCGAATCTTACCGTTGCTGATGATATTGTCAATCTTCAGGCTCTTCCAGTAATTTTCTTCGGTGAAGCGGTAGCCAGCGGAGAAGCTGGGGAAGAAAGCCCACTGGTCGGCTGCGGGGAATCGGCTCGAACCGTCGTAACGGCCGTTCACCTCCAGAAGATAGATGCCCTTGTAGTCGTAGTTGATACGGCCGAAGAAGCCTGTGGTGGCGCGGTGCGTGTGTGTGCCACTTGTCTGATAGGTTGTGCCGTCGGTCAGATCTATGTTGGGCAGATTGTAGTCCGTAAGACCGGTGCGGCGAGCGTAGAAGTAGCGGTACTGGTTCTGGTCGGCGCTCCAGCCGGCCATTACCTTCAGGTTATGTGCCTCGGCGAAGGTCTTCTGATATGTAGCAAAGACGTTGGCTGTCCACATAGCGTTACGATAATTGCTCTGTGCAGTCTGAGACGTTGCCTGTGAAATAGGAGCATACACACCGAGACCTTTTGTACCGGGGGTCCAGTTGTTCCAGGCCGTATAGGGTACTAAGGCCGCATCGCTGTTCTGGTTACGAAGGTCGTAGGTGAAGTCGGCCTGCAGGGTGAGTCCTGGCAGCAGTGTTGCGCGCATCCATGCCTGCATGCGGGTTTGGGTAGTCACTGTCTCGTCATTGTGGCCGTTGAGGCGAACAGTGACGTCGTTGCGGAAGCTCTTGGGCTGACCTTCTGCGTCAAGAACGTAGCCGGGCATTTCGAAGAACGAGGGGAAACGCCAAAGATACTGATAGGAGTCGCGGTAATTGTTCGCATTATAATAAAGGTTCGGGCTCGTGTACTCGCGGTCGCTGAAACTGAAGCGTGCGCCGGCGCGCAGGAAGCTGAAAATCTCGGTGTCGATGCTGGCATTTGCCATGTAGCGGTGCATCTTGTCGGGATTGAACTTATAGAGGCCCTCCTTGCTGTCGTAGCCGAAACTTACGCGGTAGTTGGTCTTGCCGCTTTGGCCCTCAAGACTTACGTTGTGCTTCTGGCCGGGAGCAGCCTGGAAATAAGTTTCTGCTACATCCCAGTCGGCATAGCAGAGGAAACGGTTGGTCTGCATCAACTCGCCGGTGATGGGCGAGTACCAGGGAGCACCCGTTGCAGGCAGAATGTAGTAGTCGCCTACATTGTCCTTGCTCTGGAACGGCTGCATCTCCACGTAGCTGGTGTACTGCTTGCCGCCATGCTGTGCTGCCCATGTCTCGGCAAAGGGAAGCAGGTCGGTGTAGTACATCGAGAAGATTTCCTTGTCGCCACCGGGGTTGGAGTCGTCCATGGCAACCTTCAGATGGTTGACGGTGGTGTTGGGCGTGGGAAGCTTGGTGGGGCGGCCCCAGGAGAAGTTGTTGCTGTACTTCACGCTGACGCGATCCTTCTTGTTGGCTTCTTTGGTTGTGATGAGAATCACACCGAAAGCGGCGCGGCTACCGTAGATTGAGCTGGACGATGCGTCCTTAAGCACGCTGATGTCCTGAATGTCCTCGGGGTTGAGGAAGCTCATGTCATCTACTGGTACTCCGTCAACAACAATCAGCGGGCTGGATGTGTGGCTGTTGGACAGCGTACCGACGCCGCGGATGTTGATGGTCGGGTTGGCGGAAATGTCGCCCGATGCGTTGGTGATGGTGAGGCCGGGAACGGCGCCCTGCAGAGCCTTGGCTACATCGGATGCGGGACGTGAATCCATGACGCGGGCCACATCGACGGTGGCGACGGCGCCGGTGAGGTTGGCTTTCTTCTGTGTGCCGTAGCCTACGACCACGAGCTGGTCGAGCTGCTCGGTGGTGGGCTGGAGAT
>CAPNHY010000026.1:0-21957 GCA_948665475.1 uncultured Muribaculaceae bacterium
ATTTTGAAAAATGTTAATTTTTTCCGTGGACAGTAGTGCACGGCCCGTGCGTCCGCTGCCATCTTGCTCATTTTTCGTTTCCTATATCTCCCCCTTGCGCTTGCGGGCGAAGTAGTTCTCGAGGAAATTCATCTGCACGGCGTTCGGTGCCGGCACAAGCTGGAAACCGTTCTTCATGTGCATCACCGTCGGCTCGCCGGTACGGTAGGTCGTCCAGTAGGGGAGCGCGTCGGCATTGGGGTTGCCCGTCTTTATGAAGTTTATCCAGTAGCGCTCCATTATCTGCGCCATGTGTGCGTCGATGTCGCTCATCTTGCCGCCGAAGTTGAAACCGTAGATAAAGGGCATTTCGGCCACATGTGTGGCGCCGCGTGTGCCGTGCATGAAGATATTGTCCGACACCTGGTCGAAGTAGTAGAAATACACGGGACGATGTCCGGTACGGGTCTGGAGATTGGCCCACGCCCACGACGGCCAGCCGAACGCCACGTCGCGGAACACGTCGCGCACGGCCTGCAGGGCCTCGGCGTCGTTCGCGGCCGGATATGCGTTGTCGAATCCCTCGCTGTCGGCGCTGAAATTGGTGTCGCGCATCATGCGGCGGCCGTCCATCCCCACGCCGTGGATGAAGAGGCTGCCCTCGTCCGAGTTGTAGCCCACGATGAGGTCCACGTCGTTGTAGTCGCCGCGCAGATATGCCTCATAAGTGTCGCCCGTGATGGCATAGCCGTCCACCAGCGGCCAATATCTCTCGTACTCGGTCTTGGCCTGGATTTCCTCGGCCGAGAGCTTGCGCATCTGCTTGAGGTTCTTGCAGCCGAGTTTCTGCTGGAAGCTGAGGCCCAGACTCTTGGCGTACTCGGCATCCTGTGCCGAGCCGCATACCGCCTTCGCGTCCTTGCGTATGGGCAGGAAATTGCCGCCGCTTTCGCATATCGCGCGCTGGAACAGCCCCTTGCACAGCGGCGACGCACACAGGATGCTTACCGATATGCCGCCGGCCGACTCGCCGCAGATAGTCACCCTCTCGGGGTCGCCGCCGAAGCGGGCGATATTGTCGTGAATCCACTGCAGGGCCATGATCTGGTCCATGACGCCGTAGTTGCCGGCTATGCCGCGTTCATCCTCCTTGGCGGCCTCCGGGTGCGCCATGAAGCCGAACGAGCCCAGGCGGTAGGCGATGCTGCAATACACTATGCCTTGATTGACGAAGCTGTCCTGCGTGCCGCTGTACGACCCCGTGAAGAAGCCGCCGCCGTGGATGTTGACGAACACCGGCAGACGCTCGCTCTCGCTCTTGGCCGGCGTGGATACACTCAGGTAGAGGCAGTCCTCGCTCATTGGCAGCGCGTTGCCGTTCTGGTTCGGATCGTTGGTCTGCATCGGCCTGTCGCCCCACTTCTCGGCCTTGTAGACGCCCGTCCAGGGAGCTTTCTTCACCGGCGCGTGCCAGCGCAGCTTGCCCACGGGCGCCTCGGCGTAGGGTATTGCCTTGTACAGGGCATAGCCGTTGTGCAGCTCGCCCTCGATTTCGCCCTGCTCGCAGCTGGTGCGCAGTATCTGGGCGTTGAGCGCCGTACCGGCCGTCAGGGCCAGTGCGGCTAAAGTGCAAAGGTTTTTTTTCATAGTATGGTCGTTATGGTCGTTATTGTAGTTCTTCAATCGTATCACCAGCCGCCGGACGCACCGCCACCGCCCGTCATACCGCCCCCGAAGCCTCCTCCGAAGCCGCCCCCGAAGTTGCCGCCGCCTCCCCCGCCGCCAAGCGGCACCACCACTACCGGCGCCTTGCGCGCTATGGTGTACGGCACACGCGTGATGTGGTGGCAGTTCAGGCAGCTGTATTCGCGCACGCCACGGCCCTCGGCTGCCGTCGTGGGCTGGCGCAGGATGCGCTCGGCCGAGAGGCGCGCCGTGCGGGCGTGGCACTGCTCGCACTCGCGGAACGACGACGCACGGTTCACGTACGGCAGCACGTCGGTCTCGCCGCATGCCGGACACAGCCACACGTCGTAGTCCACCGACCCTATCTTCTCCTCGATGTCCTGCGCCGGCGAGAGGTAGTCGTTGTCGTGCACCTCGTCCATCTTGTTCATGCGCGCGCCGCAGTTGGGGCATGCGCGGCGCCCGTTGCGCAGCCTGTCGAGCACGGCCACGAGGATTACGGCCGCCACAAGGCCCATGCCCAGGGTGGCGAAGCCGAAAATCAGATACATCGGCTTCCACGAGTCCAGCGCGCGGTAGCGCTCGAAGCGGCTGCGGCGGCGCAGACTCCACATGCGCATCAGCAGCAGGCCCAGCATGACGAAGGCCACCAGGGCCGACATCGTCACGTATCCTTTCCACAAACTCCCGTCGCCGCCACTGCCGCCGTTGTCGGCGTCCTCGAGGCTGCTGCGCAGCTCCTCGGCCGCGTCCGGGTCGGTGAGCAGGGTGGCTATCGTCTGCGCGGCGGCCGTCACGCCGCCGTCGAAATCGCCGACGCGGAACGCCGGAAACATATGCTCGCGCAGGATGCTGCCGCACACGATGTCGGGCAGCACGCCCTCCGCGCCGTAGCCCGTGCGTATCACGGCCTTGCGCAGGTCCTTCGCCACCAGCAGCAGCACGCCGTTGTCGCGGTCGGCCTTGCCCAGGCCCCACAGCCCGAACAGCTCCGTGGCGAAGCTGTCGATGTCGTCCGGCTCGATATTGTCCACCACCACGACCATCATCTCGGCCGTCGTGGCCCGGCGCACGCCGGCCACTATGCTGTCCGTGAGCGTCTGCGCCCCGGGGCTGAGTATGCCGTCGGGGTTGGACGTAAAGCGCGTGCGGTCGGCCGTATGCACGTTCGGCACCTCGGCCGCGCTGTAGGTGCGGGCCGATGCCGCGATGCCCGCGGCCGCAAGAAGCAGGGCGATAGCAGCAAGCAGCCTCATTTCCTGCTTTCCTTAGCGATTTTTGCCATGCGCGCCGGAATCATCACCGAAGCGATTATCTGCACGGCCGCGCCGGCCATCGTGAGTGCCAGCCAGTCGCGCGGCGCCGTGCCGGGCACGAACAGGAACACGGTGCCCGCCACGAAGAACAGCGCGCTCCAAGCCTGCATCCGCACCAGCCTCCGCAGGCGCAGGTCGGCGCCGCGATAGGGCGAGAACAGGCGGCACACCAGCATCCACAGGGCGCCAGCACCGTAGATCCAGCGCATGGTGTCGAGACTGCGGAAACTGCCGCTGAACAGCGGCATCAGGGTGGCTATGGCTATCAGCAGCAGGCCCACCGGGGCAAGCGCCCCGCACGTCGCGGCCAGCCGCGTAGTTGGTTTTTCTTGTGTCATAACGGATTATTCGTTTTCAGTCATGAGTCCCGGCATCTGTATGTAGCCGCGCGAGTAGCTGCGGTGCGTGTCGTGCGGGATATCGGAGTCGTCCGGCTCCGTCAGTTCGTTGTCGCCGTCCAGGCAGAATGCCAGGTACTTGATGGTGAGCCCGCGGCCCAGCCACTGCTGCTCGTAGTGCGTCCGTATCGCCAACCACGGCTCCCGTTCGGCCAGGCCCTCGCCGTAGAGGTCGGCGCTGTCGGCCGCCGTCGTCAGGCCGTTTTCGGCCGCCATGCGGCGCGTGTAGGCGTAGAGGTAGGGGCTGTCGGTCTTGAGACGCAGCAGGCAGCCCGGGGCCGCCACGCGGCGGTACATCATGCAGAAGCGCGTGCCCGTCAGGCGCTTGTTGCATTTCTGCATCTGCGGGTCGGGGAAGGTGACCCATATGTCGCTCACCTCGCCGGGCGCGAAGAAACGGTCGAGCAGCTCGATGCTCGTACGCACGAAGGCCACATTGCGCAGTCCCTCGCGCGCCGCCTGCGTCGCGCCCGTGTGCATGCGCGCTCCCTTGATGTCGATGCCTATGTAGTTGCGCGTCGGGTCCAGGCGCGCCAGCCCCACGGTGTACTCTCCCTTGCCGCAGCCCAGCTCCAGCACTATAGGATTGTCATTGCCGAACACCTCGCGCCAGCGGCCGCGCCAGGGAAATCCCTCCTCGCGCAGGCGCCCGAACGGATACTGGTACACGAAGTCCAGCCTGCTCAGCTCGTCGAATTTACGCAGTTTGTTCTTACCCATGGCGTCAGCGTTTGCGTGCTATTTTCAGAGTGGCGCGCTCGCCGGCTCCGCCGTGGGCCGAGAGCATGAAGATGTCGGTCTCCCACGGCTCCGTGTCGGTCTCCGCCAGGCCGTCGCTGCCCGGCACCATCGTGGCCAGGATGCGGCCCTCAGTGTCGGCCACGGTGATGTGGCTCACGCCGGGCAGTGTGCAGCGCACCTGCAGCGTGGCGCCGATGAAGCGGGCGCTGATGCGGCCTGCGGCCTCCATGGTGATTTCCTCCGATGTGGAGCTGCCGCTGATGTCGAAGTCCTGCCACTGTCCCGCCGAACGGAACGCCTCGGTCATGCTCTTGTCGGTTTTAAGCCGCACTGCGCTCTGGTCCACGTCCAGCCACACCTTCTCGCCGAGTTCTGGCACAGAACCGAGAGCCGTGGCGTCTATGGACGACAGTCCCGTCATGCCCGCCATGGCGTGGTCGCCGATGTATTCGAGGCCTTCCGGCAGCGATATGGTCTTTATGGCGGCGTCGGAGGCAAGGGCATAGTCAGGCATCTCCCTCCCGGGCATCGTTGTGGCGGTAAGAACGGGATTGCCCATCGCCAGCGCGCGGGCCCCGGCTATGTCGCACCCCTCGGGCAGACTCAGCGCTGCCAACGCCGGGCAGCCGCTGAATGCGGCGGCACCGACGCTCTTCAGCTCCGCGCAGTCCTTCAGGTCGGCCGCCTTGAGGCCGCTGCCGCTGAACGCCCGATCGCCCACGCTGCGCAGTTCCGGGCCGAAAGCGAACTCCGTCAGCGCCGTGCAGCCCTGGAAGGCATCGTTGCCTATGGCCGTGATGCCCTCCGTGCCGTCCACCTGCGCCAGCGCCGTGCAGTCGGCGAAGGCGTCGTTGCCTATGGCGCTCCCCGCCGCGAGGCTCACCGTGCGCAGCGCATGGCACGAGGCGAAGGCGCCGTCGGCCACCTGCGTGCAGTTCACCGTCACGCTCTCCAGGTCCGTACAGCCTGCGAATGCGGCCGTGCCGGTGCTCTGCACCGACGCCGGGATGGTGATGGTCCTGAGGCGCGTGCCGGCCAGGGCGAATTCGCCTATCGCCTTGATGCCGGCGGGTAGTGTTATCTCCGAAATGTGGCTGCCGGCCAGAACCATAGGCGGCAGCACGTCCGCCTCGAAGTGATGTATCTTCAGTATCGGGTCGCCGGAATAGGCGCTTACGGTAGCGCCTCCCAGGTCCAGCACCTCGAGCGCATCCATTTCCGTTGCGACGAAGTGCAGGTCCGACGCGTCCACCGAGCCGGTCACGCGCAGCTCCCTGACGGTCGCCGGCTCCGTCACGGCCGATGCCAGGCCGCCCGCCGTCGTTTCTACATCAAGGGCTTTCGCTCCGGCCGACACCAGTCCGAGACATATCATTGCCGATAAAAATCGTGTCATAGGATACAGATGAAATTTTGGTGCAAAAATACGCAAAATAGCTGATAATTCCGCACAAAAGCCGCAAATAGTTTGGAGTGAGGAGTTAGGAGTGTGGAGTTAGGAGTGAGGAGCTCACTGCGCGAAGCGCTACTCACTGCGCGGAGCGCAACCAACTCCTCACTGCGCGAAGCGCTACCAACTCCTAACTGCGCGAAGCGCAACCAACTCCTAACTGCGCGAAGCGCTACTCACTGCGCGAAGCGCAACCAACTCCTAACTGCGCGAAGCGCTACCAACTCCTCACTGCGCGAAGCGCAACTCACTGCGCGAAGCGCTACCAACTCCTCACTGCGCGAAGCGCAACTCACTGCGCGGAGCGCAACCAACTCCTCACTGCGCGGAGCGCAACTCACTGCGCGGAGCGCGCAGAGCGCGCGAAGCGCCACTCACTCCTAACTATCAAACTATTTCTTTTGCCAGTTCGTTTCTTTTTCATAATTTTGTCGGCTGAAAACAAATTTCAGACACTCATTAAATATAAAATATACCTCTATGCTGAAAAATTTAGTGATTGTGGAGTCCCCCGCCAAGGCCAAGACCATCGAGAAGTTTCTGGGCCCTGACTACAAGGTAATGTCCAGCTACGGCCACGTGCGCGACCTCAAGCGCCGCAGTTTCAGCATAGACGTCGAGCACGGATTCAAGCCCGTCTACGAGATTCCCGACGACAAGCAGCAGCTCGTGGCCGACCTCCGCAAGGCCGCCGCACAGGCCGAGACCGTCTGGCTCGCGTCCGATGAAGACCGCGAGGGAGAGGCCATCTCATGGCACCTCTACGAGGTCCTCGGCCTCAAGCCCGAGAACACCCGCCGCATCGTCTTCCACGAGATTACCCGCCGGGCCATCCTCAACGCCATCGCCAATCCCCGCAGCATCGACCTCAACCTCGTCGACGCCCAGCAGGCCCGCCGTGTGCTCGACCGCATCGTGGGCTTCGAGCTCTCGCCCGTGCTCTGGAAGAAGGTCAAGCCCGCCCTCTCCGCCGGACGCGTCCAGAGCGTGGCCCTGCGCCTCATAGTCGAGCGCGAGAACGAGATTAAGAACTTCGTCAGCGAGCCGTACTGGCGCGTCGGAGCCACCTTCGCCACCCGCGGCGGCACAGCCTTCCCCGCCGAGCTCACGCGCCGCCTCCCCGACGAGGCATCGGCCCGCCGCCTGCTCGAAGCCTGCGCCGGAGCCGCCTTCAGCGTCGGCGACGTCAGCGTCAGGCCCCACAGCAAGGCCCCCGCGCCGCCTTTCACCACCTCCACCCTCCAGCAGGAAGCATCCCGCCGACTCGGCTTCACCGTCTCGCAGACCATGATGGTCGCCCAGCACCTCTACGAGGCCGGACACATCACCTACATGCGTACCGACTCAGTCAACCTCAGCCAGGAAGCCATCGCCGCCCTCTCCGCCGAGATTTCCGGCAAGTACGGCGACCGCTACCTCTGCGTGCGCCACTACCACACATCCTCCAAGGGCGCCCAGGAGGCCCACGAAGCCATACGCCCCGCCTACGTCGACCGTCCCACCATCGAGGGCACCGCGCAGGAGAAGCGCCTCTACGCCCTCATCTGGCGCCGCACCATGGCCTCCCAGATGGCCGACGCACAGATAGAGAAGACCAGTGTCGACATCGTCTCCCCCGCCATCGGCGCCGACCGCTTCACGGCCTCCGGCGAGGTTGTCAAGTTCGACGGCTTCCTCCGCGTCTATTCGGCCGACCATGCCGACGATGACGCGGCCGACGGCGCAGCCTCCGGCACCCTCCCCGCCCTCGCGCCGGAGCAGGAGCTCGACGCCCGGGCTGTCACCGCCACCGAGCGCTTCACACAGCAGCCACCGCGCTACACCGAGGCCACCCTCGTGCGCAAGATGGAGGAGCTCGGCATCGGCCGACCCTCCACCTACGCCCCCACCATCTCCACCATACAGCAGCGCGAGTACGTCGAGAAAGGCGAGAAGGACGGCACGCCCCGTTCCTTCACCGTCCTCACCCTCGGCCCCGACGGAGATGTCATCCGCGAGCAGCACACCGAGACCGTCGGCAGCGACAAGGGCAAGCTCGTGCCCACCGACATAGGCACCGTCGTCAACGAGTTCCTCACACAGTATTTCCCCGACATTCTCGACTACAACTTCACCGCGCGCGTCGAAGAGAAGTTCGACGACATCGCCGAAGGCAAGCTGCCGTGGAACAACGAGATAGGCAAGTTTTACGACAAATTCCATCCCCAGGTCGAGAACACCCTCAGCATGCGCCTGCAGCACAAGGTGGGCGAGCGACTGCTCGGCCACGACCCCGCCACGGGCGAGCCCGTCAGCGTCAAGATAGGACGCTACGGACCTCTCGTGCAGGTGGGCGAGGGCGACGGCAAGCTCCGCTTCGCATCCCTGCTCAAGGGCCAGAGCATGCAGTCCGTCACCCTTGAGGAAGCCCTCCGCCTCTTCGATTTCCCGCGCGAACTCGGCACCTTCGAGGACGCCGACGTCACCGTAGCCATAGGACGCTTCGGCCCATACG
The DNA here is from genome assembly GCA_948665475.1 of uncultured Muribaculaceae bacterium. Lineage (GTDB taxonomy): Bacteria > Bacteroidota > Bacteroidia > Bacteroidales > Muribaculaceae > CAG-873. The sequence goes on from CAPNHY010000026.1 coordinate 8,065, forward strand.
TCCGCCACAAGGGCAAGTTCGTCAGCATACCCAAGGACGAGGCGCCCGCGGCAGTCACCCTCGACCGTGCCATAGAGCTCATACTCGCCAAGCGCGAGGCCGAGAGCAAGAAGACCGTCAAGTCCTTCGGCGACGATGCCGGCACTCAGATTCTCAACGGACGCTTCGGCGTCTACATCGCCAGCGGAGGCTCCAACTACAAGATTCCCAAGACCGTAGCCGACCCCGCCGCACTCACCCTCGACGAAGTCCGTGCCATCATCGCCGCACAGGACGCCAAACCCAAAACCAAGCGCACATCCCGGCGCTCCAATTCCTGATAGACCATGCGTCAGCTATCCTGCAAACCCGGCGCCGAGCGCTCGCGCCTCCGCCCCGACGTCATCCTCGAGTTCACCCCCGAAGCCGACGCGCGCCTGCTCGACTTCCTCTATCAGGCCATGCCCGACCGCAAGCGCACCACCGTCAAGGACTATCTGCGCCACCGCCAGGTCATGGTCGACGGCAACGTCACCTCGCAGTGGGACACACCCGTAGGCCCCGCCTCGCTCATCCGCGTCAACACCTCGCGAGAGTTCCAGACTCTCGCCAATCCCCGCCTGCGCATCGTCTACGAGGACGACGACATCATCGTCGTCAACAAAGGCTACGGACTCCTCTCCGTCGGCACCGACACCAAGCGCGAAGGCACCGCCTACTCCATTCTCCGCGACTACGTCAAGCGCGTCAATCCGCGCAACAAGCTCTTCATCGTCCACCGCCTCGACCAGCACACATCCGGACTCATGCTCTTCGCCAAGACCGAGCAGGCCAAGGAAACCATGCAGCACAACTGGAACAACATGGTCCTCGAGCGCCGCTACGTCGCCGTCGTCGAAGGCGGTGCCCCCGAGCCCCCCGAGGGGCAGGTCCGCACACTCCTCGCCGAGAACTCCGAGCACGTCGTCTACGTCACCGACAACCCCGCCGAGGGCCGCGAGGCCCTCACCGAGTACTGCACCCTCGCCGCACGCGGCAATTACGCCCTCCTCGAGCTCGAGCTTGCCACCGGACGCAAGAACCAGATCCGCGTCCACATGCAGCACATCGGCCACCCCATCGCCGGCGACCGCAAGTACGGAGCCAAGACATCGCCCATCCACCGCCTTGCCCTCCACGCCCGCACACTGCGCTTCGTTCATCCCGTCACCCGACGCGACATGAACTTCTCCACACCCGTACCCGCCGCATTCCGCAAAATGCTCTGATGAAGGAAGCCGCCGCCATACTCGACAATGCAGGCATCAACCCCACCCCCAACCGCCTGCTCGTAGTCGACGCCCTACTGCGCGCCGCAGCCCCTCTGTCGCTCGCCGACCTCGAGCAGCTGCTGCCCACCATGGAGCGCTCCGGCATCTTCCGCGTACTCAACCTCCTCGCCACCAGCCACATCACCCACAGCCTCAACGACGGCACCCGTTCCGTAAAGTACGAGCTCTGCCCCTCCCACGGCCACGACCACAGCCCCTCCGACGGACACGTCCACTTCCACTGCCGTAGCTGCGGGCGCACCTTCTGCACCGACGTTCCCCTGCCCCCCGTCACCCTTCCCACCGGCTTCGAGCCCGAGAGCGCCAACTACATCATCGAAGGCCTCTGCCCCCGCTGCGCCCGCTGACACCACCCTGACATCCCCCATCCACCCTGTCCGACAAATCCGACAGGTCAGACAGGTCCGACAAGTCAGACAGGTCAGACCAGTCCAACCCTTCCCCGGCAAGTGTCCTCCCGGCAATTTTCCGCCAAACTAAAATTTTTTTCTTCAAAAATCAAAATTTTTTCTCGCTGTTACACAGCGAGTTATCCTCGATTTTAACATTTCTTAACTACGAATGAACCGGGGGGTGGTTCATTTCATAGTTCCAAGGGGTATTTGCGACAGTAACTTTGCAGTGTCAATTTTCTCACACTAAAATCAGTCACAAATCATGAACGAAGAAACCCAAGGAACCGACGACACCCCCATGTTCGCTTCCACAGCAAGCAAGCCCACAGAGGCTCCCGCCGAACCCGGCATCGAAGAAACCTTTTTGTCTAACATGCGCCCATCCTTCTGGGACTAATCTCCTATTAATCAACTTATTAACTTTTCACCTTTTTAACTCTAAAAAATCATGAACGAAAACATCGTAACCACAACCCTCACGCGCCAGGTCGCTCCCGGCCTCCTGCGCAACACCATCGACGAGCGCGTTGCCGCCATCCGTCCCATGTCGACACCCGTCGACCAGATCTCACGCATGGCCGGCAGCCGTGGCTGCAAGTCCATGAAAGTGGAATACTACAGCGTCGACACCAAGCCCCTCTCGGCCAAGGTCAAGACCGCCGCAAGCTACACCGTCGAGGAAGGCGAGAGCCCCGAGCTCACGCTCCACACCGACAACGACGACATCTTCCAGGTGTCCGAGACCCTCATCGTGCCCTCCGCCAAGGTCGTCGCCGACGGACGCGAGATTACGGCCCAGCTCTACGTCACCGGCCGTCCCGCCAAGGCATCCGGAGGCGGCGTCGAGTGCCTCCTCACCAACATCCCCGCAGGCTGCACCGTCAGCTTCGCCAAGGGCAGTGAGGTAGTGCGCATGGGACGCGCCGCCACCGAGCTCGACGTACAGACGCCCCAGTTCGTCGCCCTGCCCCGCAAGGCCTTCAACTACTGCCAGATCTTCAAGATGCAGATCGAGCAGTCTACGGCCCAGCGCATCCAGGCCAAGGAGGTGGGCTGGACTTTCTCGGACCAGGAGGAGGCCGCCGTCATCGACATGCGCCTCGGCATGGAGAAGAACTTCCTCTTCGGCAGCCGGCAGTGCCTGCACCTCACCGACGGACGCGAGGTATACCTCACCGGAGGCATCTGGACGCAGACCGACCATGAGGCGCTCCTGCCCGGAGGCGCACTCTCCGACGCCGACCTCAACGACCTCTGCCGCGAGGCATTCACCGGAAGCAACGGCTCCCGACGCAAGATTCTCATCGCCGGCACCGGACTCACCGACCGCCTCTCGCGCCTCAGCTACAGCAAGAACGTGGGCGCAATGGAGAGCACCGTCCGCTGGGGCATCGAGCTCCGCGAACTGAAGTCCAACTTCGGCACGCTCTATGTGGTGCACAGCGAGATATTCGACCAGTGCGGACACAGCCAGGACGGCTTCGTGCTCGACCCCGACTACGTCACCAAGTACTGCCACACGCCCTTCAGCGTCGAGACCCTCGACCTCCGCACCAGCGGACAGCGCAACACCGACGCCGTAGTGCTCACCGAGATCGCATGCCTCACGCTCCGCTACCCCGACACACACATGCGCGTACTGTCGCTCCCCGCAGACGATGACACCAAAACCGCCTGAACCATGCTGCGTACGCTCACTCACGACGAAATGCTCAAGCTCTGGCGCACAGCCGCCGGGCTTGAGCCCCTGCGGAGCGACTGCCGTGTGGAGCGCGTGGAGGGTCTGGACGCCGACGCCGTCATCGAGCCGCGCATGCGCTCATGGTACCTCCGTCTGCTCGACACCGCCCCGCCGCAGCTTCTGCCTGTGGCCGACGTCGCCGACCGTCTCACGCTCACGCCCGACCCGGCCGCGCCCCGCGCCGCAGCCACGCTGCCCGACGGCGTCCGACGCCTGCTGAGCCTGCGCCTCACGGGCTGGATGCGCCCCGCCGGGCCGGCCGACGAGGACGAAGCATCCCGACGCGCCGCACTCGCCCTCAATCCCTATCTGCGCCCCGGGCCGCACTCCCCGCTGTGCATCACTCACGGACGACGGCTGACAGCCGCACCTTTCGAGGACGGCGACATCGTGGCCGAAGCCATGGCCGTGACCGACCCCGGGCCGGAGTTCTACATCCTTGACGAATCATTACTCGACACAATCCCCGACATTTTACACAACTATGACAACTTCTGAAACCACAGGACAGACCTGTCTGCTGCGCGCACGCGACGCCTGGCTCGCCGCCGCGGCCCGGCGCGCCGAGCGCGCACGGTGCAAGCGCTTCACCTACGGACGGCAGTGGAGCGACCCGGGCCCCGGCGGCTACACAGAGGCCGAACTGGCCGAGAAAAACGGACGCCGGCCCCTCACCAACAACCTCATCCGCCAGCTCGTCAAGACCGTCATCGGCCGCTTCCGGGCCCTCGCCGAGGAGCGCAAGACCTACGACGACGAGCCCGGCTCCGACCGCCTGCGCAACCAGCTCGCCGAGCTCGACTGCCGCATGCTCGAGGAATTCCTCATCTCCGGTACCGCCGTACAGCGCATCGTGGCCGAACGGCGCCTTCAGGGCAGCGGCGTGTGGGTAGACAACGTCAGCCCCGACCGATTCTTCTGTAACGCCTACCACGACCCGCGCGGCTTCGACATCGACCTCGCCGGCATGCTACACGACATGAGTCCCGCCGAGCTCCTGGCACGCTTCGGAGGCAGCAACGCCCAGCGCCAGCAGCGCCTCCGGCGCATCTACGAAGGTCTTTCGGGGTCCGACATACCCCTCTCGCCGGGCATGACCCTCGCCGCCACCGACTTCTTCACGCCCGACCCGGGCAAGTGGCGCGTGGTGGAGCTCTGGACCCTCGACGCCGTCAGCGCAGCCCGCAGCCGCGGAGGCGGACGCGAACGCTCGGCGCGACTCGACTTCGTGTGGCAGTGCCGCTGGCTGGCACCGGACGGCACGGTGCTCAGCTCCTACGCCTCGCCTTTCGCCCACGGCACCCATCCCTTTGCCGTGCGCCACTATCCCTTCACCGACGGCGAGGTGCATTCCTTCGTGGCCGACCTGCTCGACCAGCAGCGCTGCATCAACCGCCTGATAACCATGATCGACCATATCATGAGCTGCTCGGCCAAGGGCGTGCTCCTCTTCCCCGTGGAGCAGATGGCGCCAAACATGGACTGGAAGAAGGTGTGCGACGCATGGTCGGCCGCCGACGGCGTCATCCCCGTCACCGGCCGCGGCATGATGCCCCAGCAGGTGGTGACCGGTGGAGGAGCCGCCGGAGCCTACCAGCTCCTCTCGCTACAGATGAAGATTTTCGAGGACATATCCGGCGTGGGCGACACACTCACGGGACGCAGCGACAGCGGAGCCCGCGGAGCCGGACTCTACGAGGCGCAGGTGCGCAACGCCACCATCGCCCTTTACGACCTCCTCCTCACCTTCGACGCCTTCACGGCTCAGCGTGATGAAAAGATGAAAAATTGCTGAAACAACAATTTTATTGCAATATTTTTTGTTGTTTTGTCAATTTTTATTAACTTTGCATCACCAACGTATATGAATTCTTTTTTGCAAAATTACTACACCAGTTTTCAAAGCATCACGTTATGAACAACAAACAGAGAAACCGCGACTTCTGCCGTCGCTGCATCGAAATCTACAACGACATGGAACGGGTCGGCCTCGTGCCGACCATAAAGGAGGTGGTGCGCCGCGCCATCGAGACCCCGGCTCCGAGCTACTACATCGACTCCTACTACGCCTACACCAAGATCCTTGCGCTCCGACGCACGGGCATCGACACGCTGCCCGACACACCCACCGGGCGCATGTGGCGCGAGATAAACAGGAAAGTCGAAAACGAGCTGAGGCGCAATCCGGGCTACATAATCAATGCCCTGACCTACGTGCTCAACTTCTGCCATCCGTCATTTTTCCCGATCTCCATGGTGCAGGGCATGCGCATCGCGCGCAATGCATTCCTCTTCCGCGCACGGTACGAACACCGTCCCCGCAGGGGCAAAAAAACCATAGCCTTATGAAGGTGACGGTAAGCATTCCCGCCATTGTGCAGTCCATGATGGCGGGAACGGCGCTCGGGGCCGTCGGCTCAGCCGCCACGCGCCCGGCACTGCTGCAGCCCGACCATGAGGAAGCGATGCGCATGGCGGCTCGCAGCACCCTCAGGAACATAGTGCTGGCGATAGCCGACCTTACGGATAATGTGAATTTCAGCGCAGGCGACATTGTGGAGTTGGAGCTGTGCGAGGAGCTGAACATCAGTCCGGAGCTGGTGGCCGGAGCCATAGAGGACGCCGTGACGGCCCGGGTGCTGCAACTCTTCTATGCCGACGCGATGCCGCGGACATCCGCGGCCTGTGCCGGCGGCGCCGGGGAACGGGCCGCCGCACTGCGCCGCATGCTCTTCGCCGCGCTGCCCGCGCCGGGACGAATCAGGCCGCACCGCTGAACATTCGCGGCCGCCGCAGTGTTTCACCTATGAACTAAATGAACTAAATCTGTAAATTATGGCTAAACAATACATCGCCCTCCTGAAGGACAAATGGGATGCCTCGGCAGCAGCCCTGGCTAAGCTCAACGCCACGATGGCCGACGAATGGCACGGCTATTGCCGCCGCTATGTGGTCGACGAGCTCACGCGCATGCGCCGGCGCCTCGCCGCATGGGCCGACGAGGAGCAGGAAATGAAACGCTTCAGCATCTGCTGAACGGCCCAGCCGCGCTACCAGAACAGTTCCTCCGTGCCGGAGCGCATGTTGATGGTGCGCGCCAGCGCGAACAGATAGTCGCTGAGGCGGTTGACGTAGCGCAGCACGCGCCCGTCAACCGCCACTCCGGAGTGCATCAGCGCCACGATGCGGCGCTCGGCGCGGCGCGCCACGGTGCGGGCCACATGCGCCCGCGAGGAGTCGGGATGGCCGCCGGGCAGGATGAATCGCTTGTGGCGCGGCAGCTGCGCGTCCAGGCGGTCGATTTCGGCCTCCAGGCCGGCGATGGCCTGCTCGGGCATGGGCTGCGGCTGCCACTGCGATGTGGGCTCGGTGGCGAGGATGGTGCCGGCGTCGAAGATGCTGCGCTGTATGGAGTGGAGCGTGGCACGGTCGGCGTCGTCAAGCACCGGGCTCGCCGCAACGAGGCCGATGTGGCTGTTCAGTTCGTCAAGGGTGCCGTACGCCTCAAGGCGCGCGTCGTCCTTGCCGGTGCGGGTGCCTCCCACGAGCGATGTGTTGCCGGCGTCGCCCCCGCCGGTGTAGAGAGAGCTTTTCATTGTTGCGTCCTTATTTGTCAAACGTCTCGTCCAGAGCCGCGGCTATGCCCTCGGGATTGTCCGTCACGCGGAGCACGTCGAGCGCGCCCGGCCGCAGCAGCCCGGCGTCGGTCATGCGCCTCAGCTGCTCCAGCAGCGGGTCGTAGAGGCCGTCGGGATTGTAGATTATGATGCGCTTGCCCTGCTGCTCGTTGAAGTTGATGTAGCTGAACGAGGTCGACAACTCGTCGAGGGTGCCGTAGCCGCCCGGCAGCACCACGAAGGCGTCGGCCAGGAGCTGCATCGTGCCCTTGCGCTCGTTGAGGTCGCTCGTCGGCACCACGATGTCGTTGTAGGGCGACGACCATTCGCGCCGCCGCGTGGGCACCACGCCCACCACTCGCGCGCCGTTGTCCCTGGCAGTGCGCGCCACCACCGTCATCAGTCCGGCGTCCACACCGCCGTAGACCAGCGTGGCTCCGTGCTGTCCTATCCATCGCCCGGCCACACGGGCGCCCTCCTGCCAGTGCTCCGGCAGGCCGGCCGCGGCGCTGCAATACACCGCTATCGTAATCTTATCTTTCATCGTGCCGCAAAGTTAGCAATTTCACCCGTATTCTCCAATGTTTCAGCAAAGAGAGAATGACACTCCTCCGAAAGAGAATGCCGCAGGGACGCCCATAGCCTTAAATGCCCTGACAATGGTACCTACAGTCAGGTTCTTGCCGCTTTCGATGCGTGAGACCTGAGCCCGCTGCACCCCCATAAGCTCTCCGAGTTGCTCCTGGGTGAGTTTTTTCTCCTTGCGGGCCTGGCGGATGGCCTCACCTATAAGGTAAGACTGCAATTCGGCTTCCATCGCGGCGCGGCGTGGTGTGCCTTTTTCTCCGACCACGCGGTCAAGCATCTCTTCGTGTGTATATAGTTTCATTTTTGCCATATTTTAATCCAACTTGTCTATGAAATATTCTTTTCTGAGAGCTTCGGCTCTGGCGATTTCGCTTTCGGGCGTTTTCTGAGTCTTCTTGATAAAGCCGTGGGCTGCCACGACCAGGTTCCCCGTATCGTTATCCCAGAACGCGAGCAGACGGTAAGTCATCCCTTGATAACGCGTTCTGAACTCCCAAATATCATCGTTTAACTTCTTGAATAGTTCTTTGTCAATGAAATACCGGCTTTTGGATATATTGTATGCAATCTTATCCCTCACCTTTTCTGGCAGGGATTCAAGATAGCTTAATGCCGCTGTCATATATATTACATTAAACTTTGCTTTTAGTTCCATTGGATTTGGATTTCATCTCGCAAAGATACACAAAAGTTACATATATAGAAACATTATTCGGCTTTTTTGTTCATCCCGGGGTGAAAAAACAGCTTTCAGAAGCCGGGGGTGGAGAGGATGCGGAGGGAGTCGGCGGAGGCGACGGCGAGGAGGATGGAGCAGCCGGGGAGGCTGGCGGCCATAGCCAGGGCCGAGTCGGGCTGCATGCCCATGGCAGCCGTGGCAAGCGCGTCGGCGAGCATGCACGTGGGCGCCGTGACGGTGGCCGAGAGCACCGGCGTGTCGACGGGGCGCCCCGTGGCGGGGCTGATGATGTGGCCCGCGCGGGTGCCGTCGGCGAGCGTGCGGTAGTTGCGGTAGTTGCCCGAGGTAGCCACAGCGCGGCCGCTGCCGGGAGCTATCACCCGCAGGCGCTCGTGGCGGAGGCCGCCGGGATCGTCCACCGGGGCGTCGATCTGTATGTGCCAGGGGCGGCGCTGCGGGTTGAGGCCGCCGAGAGCCACCTCGCCGCCTATCTCCACGAGGTAGTCACTCACGCCGTTGCGGCGCAGCATGGCGGCCACGGCGTCCACGCCGGCGCCCTTGGCAATGGCCGAGAAGTCGAGGCACGTGGCCGGATGCTTGCGCTCCAGAACGCCGCCGGGGCGGAGGCGGCAGTCGCGTATGCCCACCGTGGCGAGCACGCTGTCGAGCGCCTGCCGCGAGGGCTCGGCGCCGCGGCCCGAGGGACCGAAGCCCCACAGATCCACAAGGGGCATCACGGTGGGGTCGAAGGCCCCGCCGCTGATGCTGCACACGCGCTGCGACTCGCGCACGAGCATGGCGAGCATGGCGTCGAGCGTGTCGGTGCGTCCGGCGTTGAAGGCCGAGATGCGCGAGGCGGGGTCGAAGGGCGACACGCTCAGCTCCACGCGGCGCATCTCGGCGCGCACGCTGTCGTGCAGCGGAGCGTCGCTGCGGTAGGTGATGTGGTAGACGGTGCCCCAGGCCTCGCCGCTGTCGCGCTGCCAGCCGTCGCCGCGGGAGCAGGCTGCCAGGGCCGCGACGGCCGCGATGGCGAGCACAAGGCGCAGCGCGCTCACGGCTCGAGCTGCTGAAGGATGGTCTGAAGCTCGGCGTCGGTGGCCGTCAGGCGCTTGCGGCAGGCGTCGAGCAGCTCGGCGGCGCGGCGTGTCATGGCCGTCAGGCTGTCGACGTCGCAGTTCTCGGCGCGCAGGCGCGCTGTTATGGCTTCCAGCTCGGCCACGGCCTCGCTGTAGGTGAGTTCTTCTACGGGTTTCATTCGCAAGGGGTTAACGTGGTTTTGCCGCCGGCGAGGATGGCTTCCACGCGGCAGCCGGGAGTGAGGACGGACGGGTCGGTGACGCTGCGGCCGTCGAGGCGCAGTATGCTGAAGCCGCGGCGCAGGGTGGCCTCGGGCGAGAGCGCCTGCAGCAGCTCGGCCACGGCGTCGAGGCGGCGCCGCTGCCTGTCGGCGGCGGCACGTGCGAGTGAGGGCAGCTGTTCGGCTATGGCGTCGAGGCGCATGCGGCGTCGCTGCACGTGGGCGGCTCCAAGCTGCGGCAGCTGCGCGGCGATGTAGTCGAGGCGGCGCATGCCCGCGGCCACATGGGCGGCGCTGAGGCGCACGGTGTCGGAGGCCAGGCGACGCAGCAGGTCGAGTTCCTGCTTGCCGCGGCCTATGAGCCACTCGGCGGCGGCCGTGGGCGTCTTTACGCTGCGCCAGGCTACGGCGTCGAGCACGGTGGTGTCTCGTTCATGGCCCACGCCCACGATGACGGGCAGGGGGAACTGCGCGACGTTGGCCGCGAGGTCGTAGTCGTCGAGGGTGGCGAGGTCGCTTGTGGCGCCGCCGCCGCGGATGATTACGGCGATGTCGAAGCTGTCGGCCTCGGCGGCCACCTGCTCGAGGGCGGCGATGATGCTGTGTGCGGCGCGCTCGCCCTGCATGGTGGCCTCGAAGAGGCGCACGCTGAAGCGCAGGCGCGCGTCGTTGGCGGCGAGCTGGTGCATGAAGTCGCCGAGTCCGGCGGCTCCGCGAGCGCTCACCACGGCCACGCGGAGGGCCGGACGCGGCTCGGGCAGCGACCGGTTCATGTCGGCCACGCCCTCGGCGCGCAGCCGCATCAGTATCTCGCGCCGGCGGCGCAGCAGGTCGCCGAGGGTGTACTCGGGGTTGATGTCGCTGATGACGGCGCGGAGGCCGTACAGGGGATGAAACGTGGCCGAGAGGCACACCATCACCTTGATGCCTGAGCCGATGTGCGCGCCTGTGGCGGCGAAGAAGAGCGCGTCGAGGCGCGGGGCGGCGGAGGCCCAGATGGCGGCGCCGAGGCGCGCCACGGTGGCGCCCTGCGCGCCCTTCTCGATCAGCTCCATGTACATGTGTCCGCCGGAGCGCCGCACGTCGACGGTCTCTGCCGTCACCCACTGCGCGCGCAGCCCCGGCGCCTGCATGGCGCCGACTATCAGGCGGTTGTACTCGCCGAGTGTCATAGCTTTCGCTGTCATGGTTGTGTCAGTCAGCCCGCATGGTATCGCGGGATAGTACAAATATACATCGTGTTTTCGTGCCAACCAAATTTTTATGCAAATTTAGAAGGCGTCGATCGATATAAAAAAATTACTGTACGCTAAAACGGGAACAACCCGCGCACGTTAGCGAGCCACAGATGGAACCTCTCCGAGGTTCCTTTCCTCTTGGGATTTCTTGCCCCATGAACACAGCGCAAAGCGCTGCTTATCATGGGGTTAACAACAGACACGTCCTCTTCGAGGACTTGCGGGGGGTCGGACTTGTCTGACGAGTCGGACCTGTCTGACCTGTCTGACTTGGCGGATGGCGCGGTGCAAGGGAGAAGGGAGGGGGAAATAAGAACCCGCAACGGGGCGGATTGCCCCGTTGCGGGTTGTGTAGTGTTGCCGGATTTTATTTGGTTCGCCTGATGACGAGGTTTTCGTTGACGGTCTTGTACCAGTCTTCGTTGCCCTCGGCTTTCTTCACCCAGTCGCGGAAGCGGGGATATGCGCTCTCGATGGAGATTCGCTCGGCAGGCCAGCACCAGCGCACGGTGTTGCCGGCGTCGTCGGTCCAGGAGTCGGGTATGCATATCATCTGTGGCACGGAGAACTCGCCGTCGTCCTTGGGATGGATTTCGTACACGCCGTCGACCCAGTCGGTGTTGTCGTTGGGGTTTACCTTGACGAAGAAGCCGCCCATGTTGTTCTGCATCTGCTCTTTAACGTCGGCCATGGAGAATTCCGGGTCAACCGTTATTGTCACCTTGCCGTAGGGATGGTCGAGTGCGGTTGTGTTGATCATCACGGAATGGTCGCTTTCGCCGAAAAATTCGTTGACGTGGAGGTATCCGCTTCCGGCACCTATGGCCTGGGCAATATCCCTGAGGTATATGTTGGCGGGGAGTGTACCGCCGGCTGCGAGCAGCTCAACGGTGGCTTCGGTCGAGCCTGACACGTGGGAGACACGGAAGACAATATCGTTGAAGTCGAAGTCGTCGGTGTTGCCGAGGTCTTCCACAGCCACTATCCACGACTGGGGCTTGTAGTCCTCGTTCATCTCGTATGTGTCGTTGCCGAAGTTGCCTCGGAAGAAGAACATCATGTCGTTGAGGTCGTGGTCGCTTCCGCCGTCGAAAGCGCCTCCTCCCACACCGTCCTCGACACCGATGACGTGATTGCCCATCCAGTCGAACGTGCAGAAGTCCTCGCAAGGGCGCTGCATCTCTTCCTCACACTGCCCGCGATCGCCGGCTGAATGGTTGACCACATAACCCATAATCTTATTAAGCAAGGGATACGAATATGAACGCTTCCATTTGTCAATATTATCCACGCTGCCACAGTTGCCGCCTTTTATTACAAACAGGACTATGCGTGTGCCTTTCGGGAATATGTAGCTGCCCTTCGCACCTTTCTCGAATTCAGTGCCTTCACCGAAATATACGAGATGGTGCTTGGTTCCGTACAGATTGCTATACATATTCATTGCACCCTCACCGTCGCCACCGGACAATTCGAACATATTGTCATCGCTGTTGCCTACTTTAACATTGGCTTCCGGACGACCATTGTCAATCAGGACAAAACGCGGAGCAGCCATTATTTCCTGAATGGTTGCGTTTTCCGGGAAATACAGGTAGCCCAGTTTATTATAGAAGGCAGTACATCCGTAAAAATAGGAAAGCGTCACGGGACCATCCTCGGCGGTGACATAACCCAGCCCTTCTTCGGGGTGCAGAAGCTCACGATAATGAGTCATATTGCAATGGCCCTCACGGAAAATGCCGTCGGTTGAGTTTGTGAGATCAAGCACCATGCTCGTGTTCAGTCTGGCAGTAGGCTCTGTCACTTTATTGTCGAGCACATAAGTATTGAATACATCTGTCGCATTGATTGTTCCGTTCCCATCCTGTACGACTTCATCAAACCGATCGCCTAAAATCTGTTTCCAAAGCTCGATTGCCTCGCTTTGGAGATTATGGTTCATGTTGTTATACTCATTGTAAAAAATGCCGAAATCCAGCGAGACTACATGCTTGCCTCCATCTATGTCGCGGATGTGGTCGCCTACGGTGACGGGGCATTCTTCCCGGCCTACGAGAGCGTTGGCGTCGATTGCCAAAGTGTTAACTTTCATGTCCACATAGTCGGCGGCGAGGACGCTGCGTCGTGCGTCGAGGATACGCACATAGGCTTTATCGGCTTTCTTAGCGAAGTCAAATCTGAAGGTGCTCTTGGCTGCGGGATACTCTGCGGCGAGCATGGCGCCGGGCGACATGGGGTCGGCTGTAAACACCTGCACGTAGGCGGCTCCTGCGGGCATGGTGCCCCGTACGGTGGCTTCGGCGCGGGCGGCGGCGTTCCAGTCGCTCTCGGCGTCGGGGACGCCATATTTCTTGATGAATTCGCGTGTGTAGGCTTCGTTTTTGTCGATGGCGGGCACTTCGTCGGAGCATGCGGCGAGCATGGCGCACAAAACGGCCCCAAGAACCGCAGTGCCGGCATAATATAGCTTAATTTTCATTTTTAGTGGCTCGCTATAAGGATATTGTCTGCTTGATAATGATTTGGCTACAAAGGTAGCAAAAATTTACCCCTTCCCCATTGCTTTTAACAAATTTTAATGTTTAGTTGAAAGGTAAGAGGGGTGTGCCACAGATGGAACCTCTCCGAGGTTCCTTTCCTCTTGGGATTTCTTACCCCACGAACGCAGCGCAAGACGCTGCTTATCATGGGGTTAACAACGGACGCGTCCTCTTCGAGGACTTGCGGGGGAGGGCTTTGGGGAGTGAGGAGTGGGGAGTTAATTCGGAGGGCGAGAAACAGATGGACATAAGGTCAGAAGGAACAAAATAGATTACGCTGTTTCAGTATCGATAACTTCTAACTCCCCACTTCTAACTCCCAAACTCACCACTCCGTGGTTCTCGGCTATGGGGATTCTCTGCCGCGCGTTCCCGCGCTTGGGGGGGGTCGGACGAGTCGGACGGGTCTGACCTGTCGGACCTGTCCGACTTGGCGGACTTGGCGGACTTGGCGGACTTGGCGGACTTGGCGGACTTGGCGG
>CAPNHY010000026.1:22057-34457 GCA_948665475.1 uncultured Muribaculaceae bacterium
GACTTGGCGGACTTGGCGGACTTGGCGGACTTGGCGGACTTGGCGGACTTGGCGGACTTGGCGGGGGGGCTTGGATACCTGGCGGACCCTCTTACCTATCTATAAGCTGATAGAGAAAGAGGCGCCGTAGCCGGCGGGGCCGGCGAAGGGGATGCAGGAGATGGCGGGGGCGGAGGCGGGGCGGCATGCGCTGCGGCGGAAGGCGCGGGGGTAGAGCCACGTGGCGAAGCGGCTGCTGAAGATGCCGATGGCGGCGCCGGCGAGGACGTCGTTGAGGTAGTGGCGGTTGTTGTAGACGCGCAGGAAGGCGGTGGTGGCGGCGACGGCATAGCCGGCATAGCCTATCCATGGGGAGATGTCGGCGTACTCGATGCGTAGCAGTTCGGCGCCCATGAAGGCTGTGGCTGTGTGTCCGGAGGGGAAGGAGTTGCGGGCGCCGCTGTCGGGGCGTCGCTCGCGCACGGTGTATTTCAGTCCCTGGGTCAGTGCGGTCATGGTGGCGAAGGCGACGAGGTGTACGCCCATGCGGTCGACGAAGCGGCTGGTGCCTTGGCGGTCGTAGAATGCGTTGAGTGCGAGCACGGTTGCGGATGGGAGGTACTGCAGGTAGTCGTCGACACGGGTGTGGATGCCGCCCCGGCGGGGCGAGAGTGCGTCCTGGATGACGTCGCGCTTCTTGCGCAGCCAGCCGTTGCGGGCAGTGAAGGCGGAAAAGCTTACGACTGCGGCGGGGATGACGATGTCGCGGGGACGCAAGCGGAAGTCGCAGCAGGAGGGGGCGGCCACGGGCGCGAGGGTGTCGGGGGCGAGGCTGTCGCAGCTGACGGCGCCGACCCGGTCGGCGAAGCACAGGCAAAGGAGCAACGGCAGGAGAGAACGGAGGAAATGCATAAATACAAAAAGGGTAAGCTATCTACATCGCGACGCTCAACCCGATACCCTTGCTTCGGTCAAGACCTGGGGGAATTCTCGGGGAGCTGTCCGTGCAGGACTTACCCTGGTGCAAAGTTACGCAGCTTTTTTCAATCACGCAAGTTTTTTCGGCAAAAATCGACAAATATGAAGTCTATCACGCGCGCGCATTGAAAAAATTGTTAAATTTGCAGTTTGAAACCAAGTTTGCTTATCTGAGACAATGAATATAGCTATCGTTGGGGCCGGCGGCGCTGTCGGTCAGGAACTTTTGAAGGTGCTCGACGAGCAGGAATTCCCGGTGGACGGGCTGCGCCTGTTCGGACGCCCTGCGAGCGCGGGCACACGCTACTGCTTCCGCGGCCGCGAGGTGACGGTGGAGGCCCTGCGCGAGGGCGACGACTTCCGCGGCACGGATATCGCCTTCGTGAGCGCGGGAGCTGATGTGTCGCGGCAGTATGCCGACACCATCACGCGCCACGGCGCTATAATGATTGACAACAGCAGCGCCTTCCGCATGGATCCGGACGTGCCCCTGGTGGTGCCGGAGGTGAATGCCGGGGACGCTCTGGATGCTCCGCGGCGCATTATAGCCAACCCGAACTGCACGACGATACAGATGGTGGTGACGCTGAAGCCTCTGCACGACATCGCGCGGCTGCGCCGCGTGCACGTGGCGACCTATCAGGCGGCAAGCGGCGCCGGACTCCAGGCCATGCAGGAGCTTCACGACCAGCACCGGGCCATAGCCTGCGGCGACAAGCCGCGCGTGGAACGATTCGCCTACCAGCTGGCCGACAATGTGATACCCCACATCGATGTGTTCCAGGAGAACGACTACACCAAGGAGGAAATGAAGATGCATCTGGAGACCAAGAAGATAATGCACGCGCCGGAGCTGGAAGTGAGCGCCACGTGCGTGCGTGTGCCGGTGATGCGCGCCCACAGTGAGGCTATCTGGGCAACGGCCGAAAGGCCCATAGCCGTGGCGGAGGCCTGCGAGGCGTGGCGCCGTGCGCCGGGGGTGGAACTGGTGGAGGACGGGTATCCGATGCCTCTGTTCGCCGCGGGCACTGACCCTGTGTTCGTGGGACGCGTGCGCGCCGACCTGGCAGACCCTTGCGGCCTGACCTACTGGTGTGTGGCGGACCAGATAAAGAAGGGGGCGGCACTGAATGCGGTGCAGATCGCCCGTCTGCTGGTCGGTGAAGTGAAAAAGGTAAAAAGGTAAAAAGTTAAGATAATAGCATTTTGAGTTGAACTCCTAACTCCTCACTCCTAACTCCTCACTCCTAACTGCGCGAAGCGCAACTAACTCCTAACTGCCGATGCATTCTCCTCTCATCACTCAGCCGGTTGCCATCTTTCTGGTAGTGCTCGCCATCATCCTGCTGGCGCCGCTGTTGCTGAGCCGCCTCAAAGTGCCGCACATCGTGGGGATGATAGTGGCGGGCGTGATAGCGGGGCCTTACGGGTTCAACATACTCGACAACGATTCCAGCTTCGCCATCTTCGGCCAGGTGGGCCTGCTCTACCTCATGTTTCTGGCCGGACTGGAGATAGATATGTACCACCTGCGGCTCAACCTGCGGCGCGGCATGCTCTTCGGCGTGCTGACGCTGCTGATACCGCTGCTGCTGGGTGTGCTCAGCTCGGTGTTCGTGCTGCGTCTGGGCTGGACCACGTCGCTGCTGCTCGGCGCCATGTATGCCTCCCACACGCTCATCTCCTACCCCGTGGCTGCCCGTTTCGGCATCACCAAGGCGGCGCCGGTGCTCGTAGCCATCGTCGGCACCATCATCGCCGTAGTCGGCGCACTGTTCGTGCTCGCCGCCGTGGGCAGCATAGCGCGCGAGGGCTGCTTCCGCTGGCAGGGGATGCTGTGGCTGCTCGCCAAGCTGCTGCTCTGGGCCGGCACCATGCTCTACGCCATCCCGCGCCTCACGCGCCGCTTCTTCAAGAACCACGGCGACAAGGTGCAGCAGTACGTCTTCGTGATGGTGATGGTGTTCCTGGCCGCGTGGAGCGCGCAGTACATCGGTCTGGAGGCCGTGCTCGGCGCCTTCGCCGCCGGCCTGATACTCAACCGCTACGTGCCCTCGGCGTCGCCGCTGATGAGCAGCATCGAGTTCGTGGGCAACGCGCTGTTCATCCCCTACTTCCTGATAAGCGTCGGCATGATGATCAACGTGCGCGTGATATTCAATGCCGACACGCTCGCCGTCAGCGCCATCATGCTGGCCGTAGCCATCGCCGGCAAGTGGCTGCCGGCGGAGATAGCGCGCCGCGCCAACGGCTTCGGGAGTGCCGGCCGCGAGGTAATCTTCGGCCTGACGTGCGCCCACACGGCCGTGGCCCTCGCCGTCGTCACCCTGGGCTACAACATGGGGCTTCTGGACGTGCGCGTGCTCAACAGCACGGTGCTCGTCATCCTCGTCACCTGCGCCATAGCGCCCGTCATCACATCCCGCGCCGCCGCGCGCGTGAAGATAGCCATGCTCGAGGACGAGGACGAGCAGGACCGGCCGCTGCGCCACAACCGTACGCTCATACCTGTGGCAAATCCGCTGACGGCGCCGGCTCTCGTGGAGATGGCGGCCCTGATGCGCAACGACCGGGGCACCAACGACTTCTACGCCCTGCACGTGCGCGCCGACAGTTCGGCGCAGGCCAAGCGCATATCGCGCGGCGTGCTGGAGGCGGCATGCAAGGCCGGCTCGGCGATGGACGTCAGCGTCAAGCCACTGGAGCGCTTCGACCTCAACGCCGTCACGGGCATGGTGAACGTCGTGGAGGAGCTTGACATCACGGAGGTAGTGCTGGGCATGCACCGCCGCGCAAGCATCGTCGACAGCTTCTTCGGCTCCAAGGTGGAGCAGCTGCTGCGCGCCACCAGCCGCATGGTCATCATCCCGCGCTGCTACATCCCGCCGAGCACGCTGACGCGCATCGTGGTGCGTGTGCCGGCGGGCGCGCAGTACGAGACGGGCTTCAGCCGCTGGGTGCGCTATCTGGCGCGCCTCACCCACCAGGTGGGCTGCCGCATCATCTTCTGCTGCCCCTCGGCGGTGCAGCCCCTCATCCGCGGCGTGCTCTACCAGGCCAACTACGGCGTGCGCTGCGAGTTCCGCACCGCCGAGACCTGGGATGACTTCCTGCCCATGGCCGGACGCGTGCTCGACGACGACCTCTTCGTAGTCATCGGAGCACGCGCCAACAGCGTCAGCCACGACTCCGACATGGTGCACCTGCCGGAGTTCCTCCAGCGCTATTTCTCGCGCAACAACCTTATGATCATATATCCCGAGCAGTTCGGCGACGCTCCGGCCCTCGACTCGTTCGTCGACCCGATGTCGTCCACGCGCGGCAGTGCCCCCTCGGCCCTCCCCGGCCGCCTCCGCCGCCTGCTCGGTCGCCTGCTGCGCCGATAAAGACTGAACTCAATAAATCACATACTATGAAGAAAGACAGTAAGTTCGTCCGCGCGACGATTATAGCCATAGCATTGCTGGCGCTTCCGTGCGTCGGCATGTGTCAGCTAAACTATAGAGACAATAAAGAATATCAATTAGCGCATGTAGACCAGGCGCCCAGCTTCCCGGGTGGCGAAGAAGCCATGTACAAGTGGCTGAGTGAAAACATTGTGTATCCGGAAGCGGCGGCTAAAAAAGGCAAGGAGGGTCGCGTCGTCGTAGAGTTTTTAATAACAGAAACAGGCGAAATCACCAACCTGAACATCGTACATGGCGCTCACCCGGCCCTCAACAGAGAGGCGGTACGCCTTATCCGCGCCATGCCCAGATGGATTCCCGGGCATAACGAAGGGCATCCGATAGCCGTCACCTATACCCTGCCGATAACCTTCAGCCTGCATTAAGAGCCGTTTTTAAATAGCCTCTAAACCAGCCTCATCCTCAACCCTATCCTCACAGCCTCAGCTGTATTCACAACATTTAGCCGATCGATGATATTCTGACGGTGGCGGTACACAGTATTTACCGATATATTCAGTCGGCAGGCTATCTGCTTGCTCGACAGGCCCTCCGACAGATACCGAAGCACCTCCTTCTCCCGACGCGACAGGATCTTGTTGTCAAGGCATCGTAGACGCTCGTTCGGAACTGGCAGCCCTGTCCGCAGATTGAGAATATGCCCCTCGAAGCCGCCGTCGCCTGCAAACCCCGTAGGCATATACGTACACAGCGCTATGTTGATACCGCCGCGCTCCGTCACCTCCAGATAGCGGGTCTGGTGCACCACCGGCACTTCACGGCCCGCATGGCGCATAATCAGCCGGCTGCTCTTCACGTAGCACTGCCTCTCGATCGCCGGCAGCGACTTCACAAGTTCGATATAGCGTAGCTCCAGGATGTGGCTGTCCGACAGCTGTTCCTCGTCGATATAGGAGAAAACCACGTCCTCGAATGCCGAATCGAACATCGTTTCGGCCTCCAGCCCCAAACTGAGCCCGAAGGTGCCTGCATAGATATAGCCTGCATCGTTCACAAGGTCTGAAATCACCGCTATTCCGCCCTGCGCCTGCGCAAATGCACGGGCCGCCTCACAACAGTTACGCAGACATACGTCGTGGTACGCGTGATTCTGGTCGGCCTGCGACAGCAGGCTGGATTTCAGTTCTATCTCGGCTTTCATGGTTTAAGAGGCTGTTTAAAATGGCTAATTTTGACTATTGCGTGCCGCGTTGGTGCACACTAACTTTGCAATCGCAAATATAAACATTTTATCCGAAATGAAAAAGGCCATTCTCCTGTTCGCCGCAGCATCCTTCGCGGCAATCACCGCCTGCAACCGCAGCGGGGCCGAAGCTGCCGCCGAAAACACCGCCGCCGACTCTACCACATGCACGGGCGCAATCGCCGTAGCCGACTGCCACATCGAATTCGACGGCGTAAACTTCACGCGCTCGCTCAACGGCGGCGACTCGCTCGTCACCGTCGCCGACTCCACGCTCACATTCCGCTGCGGTCCGGGACGCGACCTCTTCAACGACCCTGACGGCAAGCTTTCCAGCCACAGCGTGCCCGCCATCATGACGGGAATCGACAACACCCTGCCGTTCACTCTCTCCGCGCGCGTGACTCCCGGATTCACCCCTGACGGCACTTACAATGCCGCCGAACTTCTCGTCTTCGCCTGCGACACGCTCTACCAGAAGCTTTGCTTCGAACAGGACGAGCGCGGACGCCACAGAGTGGTGAGTGTGCGCACCGCCGGCACCTCCGACGACAACAACCACGACGTCGTCGACAGTCCCGATGTCTACCTCAAAATCTCCTCCGACACACACACTATAGCCTCCTATTACTCCCTCGACGGCAAAGAATGGCAGATGGTGCGTCTCTACCGCAACAGCTATCCCGCACGTATCCTTGTCGGCATCGCCAGCCAGTCGCCCAAGAAAGATGGCTGCACAAGCACTTTCACCGACCTGTGCCTCCGGCAGGACAATGTATCCGACTTCCGCATGGGCAACTAATCTAAAAGAACCATCATACACATGAATAAGACACTTACCACGGCCACAATCCTGGCATGCACCCTATGCGCCTGCAACGGCAACGGTGCCGAAGAAGACACCGCGGCCACGACAGCAGCCGCTGACACAACCCTCCGGCAGTTCATAGCTCCCAACCTATACTGGACGCGCAAGCCCGCCAACTTCACCATCGAGGACTCACTCATCACCATCACCACCGAACCGAAGACCGACCTCTGGCAGCGCACCTACTACGGATTCCGCAACGACAACGCGCCCGTGCTGCAAATGAAGACCTCGCGGCGTTACTTCTCGTTCACCGTCAGAACCCAATTCAACAGCTCGGCCCTGTTCGATCAGTGCGGCATCGCACTCTACCTCGACAGCGACAACTGGATGAAAGCATCCATAGAGTACGAGAATAAAGAGTACCAACGCCTCGGCAGCGTAGTCACCAACAACGGCTACTCCGACTGGGCCACAAGCGACATACCGTCGTCCATCCGCGAAATGTGGTATCGTCTCAGCCGCCGCGGCAGCGACTACTATATCGAGACCAGCCTCGACGGCGTCAACTTCCAACAGATGCGCGCCTTTCACCTCTTCCACGGCGATGGAGAAATAGCCTTTGGCATTTATGCAGCAAGCCCCGTTGACCACTCCTTCACTGCACGTTTCACCGACATGCAGGTCACCGACTGCCTGTGGCCCGCATGGTCGGCACAGGACAGTGGCTTCTCTCAGACAAAAGATTAGTTTTGGTAAAACAGATAGATTGTTAAGAAAATCCCTGCGACATCAATCGCAGGGATTTTCTTATATCAGTTATGTTATAATTTCTCTTCTTTCATCTGCGCCTTAGGCAGACAGAAGGCGAAGCAGAGGCCGCCGGTATCGGCGTTGTAGACGCGGATATGGCCGCCGTGAGCCTCCACGGTGCTCTCCACGATGGGCAGCCCCAGGCCTGTGCCGCCCGCCTTGCGCGAACGGCCCGTATCTATACGGTAGAAGCGCTCGAAGATATGGTCGAGGTGTTCCTCGGGCACGCCGATGCCGTTGTCGTAGAAGTCGAAGTAATAGTATTTCTCGTCGTCATGGCGCAGTCGCACACCACACACGGTGCCCTTGGAGTAAGATACCGCATTGCGTATCAGGTTCATGAGCATACCCGTGAGGAGATTGTAATTGCCATTGATGTATGTGCCCGGCGGCACATCGTTCTCGAAGCTCATGGTTCCGATTGTGCCGGACTCCACGGCATCGTCGGCCACCGAGTACACCACATCGTGGTAGTCGATCTCCTCAAGGTTGATAAACGCGCTGCCCTCCTGCAGGCGCGTTATAGCTGTGACGTCGGCCACGAGCTGTACCAGGCGGTCGCTGTGTTCCTGCACCTTGTGCAGAAAATGCCGGCGTGAGGCGTCGTCCATGTCAGGATTATCGACGATGGTGTCGATATAGCCCTTGATTACCCCTATTGGCGTCTTGAGCTCATGGTTGATGTTGTTGGTGAGCTGTCGCTTGACGCGCGACTTCTCCTCCATGGCATGCATAGCCACCTCATGCTCCTGCCTGAGGTGCTTCAGAGCCAGCAGACGGTCCTGATATATCTGCACGATCTGGCGGGAAATGTCGCCGAGCTCGTCGTGAGGATAGTCGTCGGACGGCATGAAGTCGGGATTGGACGCCGCATTCTCCGCAAAGGTACGCAGCATACGTATGTTGCGGCCGAAATGCCGTGTGCTGTAATAGCCCACCACCGTCAGCACGACAGCGAGCACCAGCATTATCCACCAGAAGTCCTGGCTCTTCTCGTCGAGCATGAGCGAAATCTCGCTGCCGAAGGGCATCATGGAGTACACCTCCACGCGCCCGTCGTCGCTTCGCTCCACCTTATAAAAGAAATTGGCCTCCTCGTTCTCGACGCGCTTCAGGCCGTCAGTCACGTCGGCCGTGGACGGCTCTATTATCTCGCCGGTGTTGTATACAAGTTCGCCGTCGTAGTAGACCGACATGCATACGCTCTCGTACAGCGGGCTCTCCTTGTAGTAGTTGGCCATGAAATTGATGAAAGGCAGCGGGTCGGTATTGTTCTCGAACGCGGCCACCACACGTTTGCCCACAAACTCCAGCGGCTCGCGCACGCGCGCGTCATTGAGAACCTCCATATTGTACCGCTGCCACATAGCCATCCCCAGCAGCAGCGTCCACATGGAAAGCGTCAGCGGCACAAAAAGCTGCCACTGATAGCTAATATGTCTCCTTGAAGCCGTAGCCGAACCCTTGACGGGTGATGATGTTGTTGCCATATTCGCCAAGCTTGCGGCGCAGACGTGTTATATTCGTGTCGATGGTACGGTTTGTCACCACCACATCGTCGCCCCACACCTGCGTGATTATCTCCTCACGCGAATAAATACGGTTGGGATGGCGGAGGAAGAACAGCAGCAGGTCATACTCGGTGCGCGTCAGGCCCACCTCCTCGCCGTCGAGGCGGCATATCTTCTCATTGAGATCGATGCACAGACCCCGGAACACGACGTCCGGCTCCTTGTCGGCATTCTCGACGATCACGCCGGCCAGTCCGGCGTGCTCCACTGCCGCCGAACGACGCAGCACGGCGCGCACGCGCGCCAGCACCTCGCCGATGACGAACGGCTTCGTCACATAGTCGTCGGCACCGATGTTCAGACCCATCACCTTGTCATCCTCGGCCCCGAGCGCCGAGCAGAAAATTATGGGCGTATATTCCGTAGCCGGATTGTTGCGCACCGTCTTTGCGAAATCAAATCCGCTGATGCGCTCCATCATTATATCGACCATGATGAGACTATAAACCGACAAATCTCTCTCAAGAGCTTCCTCGGCGCTGTATGCGCAATCAACGTCATATCCTTCTTTCTCAAGATTGAATTTCAGGATTTCGCAAATTGCCTCTTCGTCGTCAATTACAAGTATCTTGATTATCATTTATGCAGTTTAAGGTTTTAACGATTCAAAATTACAAAATTCTGAGCCTCTTATTTGTTAATCAATGTTAAATTATATACATTCCAAAAACAATATTGTAGCAAGCCGTGTTCTCATATCAAAGCTACTATATTTGCACTGTGTTTTTCATGGTATTTAGATTTAAGGTTTAAAGTTTTTCGGTTGTCGTGAGACAGCCGATTTTCTTTTTTTAGTACCTTTGCAGCCGGAAAAACAAAGGTAAAGAAGACAAGAAAAAGATTCACTATCCTATGAACAGAGCGCTCGCCGCCCTCTCGCTGGGCACCTTCGCCCTCGGCATCGCCGAATTTGTAATCATGGGCATACTCGTCAACATCGCCGGCAGCCTCGGCATCAGCATAGCCGCCGCCGGACATCTGATTTCGGCCTACGCCTCCGGCGTGTGCGCCGGCGCCATAGGGCTGCTCTTCGTCCGGCGCATGCCCCTCCACCGCATCATGATACTGCTCGCCGCCGTCATCGGCTTCGGCAACCTGCTTGCCACCGTCGCCCCGGGCTACCACACCCTGCTCGTCGCGCGCTTCATCTCCGGGCTGCCCCACGGCGCCTACTTCGGCGTAGGAGCCATCGTGGCCCGCCGTCTGGCGCGTCCGGGCCGCGAGACGCAGGCCGTAGCCCTTATGATAGCAGGCATGACCGTAGCCAACCTCGTCGGCGTGCCCCTCGGCACCATGCTCGCCAACCTGCTCTCCTGGCGTCTCGCCTTCCTGGCCGCAGCGCTCTCCGGCATCGCCACCTTCGTGCTGCTGCGCCTCTGGCTGCCCCGCATGGAGCCTCTGCCCGACACCGGGCTGCGCGGACAGTTCCGCTTCCTGCGCACCCTGCCGCCATGGCTCATCTTCGGCGCCATCTTCATCGGCCAGACAGGCATCTACTGCTGGTACAGCTACATCGACCCGCTGCTCACGTCGGTCACCGGCTTCCGCGCCTCCGACCTCAGCTGGCTCATGTTCGTCAGCGGCCTGGGCATGTTCGCAGGCAACCTCTGGGCCGGACGCCTATCGCTGCGCTACAAG
Organism: uncultured Muribaculaceae bacterium; assembly: GCA_948665475.1. Taxonomy (GTDB): domain Bacteria; phylum Bacteroidota; class Bacteroidia; order Bacteroidales; family Muribaculaceae; genus CAG-873. The sequence goes on from CAPNHY010000026.1 coordinate 32,495, forward strand.
CCATCGCTGATAGCCTCGCTGATGCTCGCCACGGCGGCAGCGCTCCTCCTTGCCATCTATTTCTGCGCCGCGTCGCCGCTGCTGATGGTGCCGCTGATGTTCGCCTGCACCGTGGCTATGTTCGGCTCGGGCGGCCCCTTGCAGTCGTCCATAGTCATCTACGCCCGCGGCGGCGAGATGCTCGGCGCCGCCCTCATCCAGATAGCCTACAACGCCGGCAACGCCATCGCAGCGTGGATAGGCGGCCTCGTCATCCGCGGCGGCTACGGCTACGAGGCGCCCTGCCTCGCAGGCATACCGCTGGCCGCCACCGGCGCCACCCTCGTCTTCATCCTCTACCTTAAGCGCGAGCGCCGTCGCGGCGTGGTCTGACACTGCTGTACCGGACATTCTATTCGCCGCGCCGGTAGACCTTCGGACGAAGGTAATATACACTCTCACCCCACTCGTCGTGCTGCCTGTTGTGCCCCACAACGCGTATCTCGCAGGGACTGTCGGGGTGCTGGCGCAGCTCTGCAGGCAATTCAGTCTGCAGCAGATAGCAGTCGTCGGCCCGCGTGTTTCCGTAAGGGTTGACGAGCGACAGCGCCTGCACCGAGAGCAACTTTAGCTGTCGCCCGTTGGCATACACTTGAAAATCCATATACTCGGGCTCAATTGTCACTTTAGCCTCCTTTTCCGCCATCGCTTTATCCTGATAATTATCATAAGCAAGCACTTTTGTCACACTCATAGGACGCGTATATACCAACAGTTCTCCACGCCCGCCATACTCATAAAATGCAGTCGTACCGTATAACTCCAGTTTGTCGTAGCGGATATCAAGCCGGATATCCCTGTCGGCAATCACATTCCAGGCCCAGAATTCAAGACGCATATCCGCCGGAGCCACCTGCTGCATCCGGGGATACTCCTTTATGCGCATGGCATACACGCACGCATAATCCCCCATTGCGATACCCTTGATGCTATAGTATCCGGCCGAATCCGAGACAGCCTCGTAAGCCACACTGAAATCGGGATTATACAACATCACATTGCACGAATCAACAGCATTGCCGCCATAATCAGTCACCCTCCCGGAAATTGTCGCATAATCGGCAGCAAAAGCTGCAAAACCGAACAATGAAATAACAAAACATAAAATCTGTCGCATGGCTTAAAATATTAATCTATTACGTATAATAGACACAGTAGCTGCAACAGATGTGACAACGTCGTCAAAAAAACTGACTAAAAAAGTGTCGGGGCGAGGCCGATTGAGTTTCGGCGTCGCCCCGGCGGTTTCGTTTGCAGTCAGAAGGATCAGTATTCGATTTTGTCTGGCTTCTCGGCCCAGAGGCGGAAAGCCTTGATGGCCTCGCCGCCCATGAAATGCTCGCAGCGTATGCTGCGGTCCTCGTAGGGCAGCTCCAGCTGGTCGTAGATGAACTGGTCGTCGAAGTCTATCGCCTTCGCGTCCTCCTTGGTGTTGCCATAGCAGATGCGCGCCACATTGGCCCAGTAGAGCGCCGAGAGACACATCGGACATGGCTCGCACGAGCTGTACACCGTGGCCCCTTTCAAGTGGAACTCACCCGTGGCGGCACACGCGGCTCGGATGGCCGACACCTCGGCGTGCGCCGTGGGGTCGCACAGCGACGTCACGCGGTTCACACCCGTGGCAAGCACCTTGCCGTCGCGCACCACGACGGCGCCGAAAGGTCCGCCGCCCTGACGCACATTCTCGATACTCAGGTCAATTGCCATCTGCATGAAGCGGCGGTCCTCGTCGCTTATATCGTGGCGCTCGGGCAGTCCCCGGCGCACAGGCTTCTTCATAAAATCTGTCGACATAGTGATTTTCATTTGATTAGAGGGGTTATAAACTAAACAATTCTAAGCCCCGAAAGGCTCACTGCAAGTGCCCCCATAAAAAGGGTGAACCCCGGAGCTTCCGTGAGGAAGTCCGGGGTTCGGACAG
>CAPNHY010000027.1:0-32201 GCA_948665475.1 uncultured Muribaculaceae bacterium
TCAGGGTTGCCTTGTGACCCGCATCGAGCCAAGCTCGGCCAGCACGCACAGCGCAAAAAAACATACAGCCGCATGCCCTGGTACCAAGCATGCGGCTGTTTTTGTTTCAGGCTGACGAAACGTCAGGCGTTACTTGGGCGCTCCCTGGTATACGGTGTCGAGTGTATAGGAGGCGTCGGTGTTGGTGAAGGCTTTCACCATCGTCTCCACTGCGGCCTTTGCCTTGTTGGAGATGAAAGCGCCCGAGCCGTGGTTGAAGTAGCCGTTGGCCTCGTTGCCGGTGCCGGTCGAGCCGTTGTCCCAGATGAACATGCCGAAGCCGTTGTCATGGCCCGCCTTGCACACGTACTCAAGGTAGTACAGACGGAAAAGCTCGTCGCGGCTGTTGGCACGCGTGGTGCAGCCGAATTCGCCTATATATAGGCCCGTGCCGGCCTTGACATACTTGTCGGCGAGACGGCCGAACATGTTGCGCAGGTCGCCTTCGTCGCCGTAGGATGCCTTCTTGGATGCGTCGCCCGTGTGGCCCCATTCGGTAAACTTGGCCGTGAGGGTGAAGTCGTTCGGGTCGTAGTAGTGAACGGCCACCAGCAGGCGGTCATTGGCGCTGTCGGTCGGCTTCACGAAGTGCTCGAGAGTGAGGTCGGGGTTGGTGACATAGCCCGGTACGCCGAGGAAGCGGGTGGCGTTGTTGCCGCCGGTGGCGCGCACGGCGTCGACGAACACCTGGTTCCACTCGTTGAGCACGGCGTACTGCTTGCCGCCGTCCTTGCGGTTTTCGCCCCAGCCCCAGCCGCCGTCGTGGATCTCGTTGAAGCTCTCGAACATCAGGAACTGACCCTTGTCGGCGAAGCGCTGTGCTATCTGCGTCCACAGAGCCTTGATCTGCTCCTTGATGGAGGTGTTGAGGGCGGCGTCCTTGGCGGCGTCCTTGATGTTGAGCCAGTGGGCGGAGTCGGCGCCGTCGTGGTGGATGTTGATTACAGCCCGCAGGCCGGCGTTCTCGGCGTAGCCTACGACTTCGGCGATGCGGTCAAGCCATGCGGCGTTGATGGTGTAGTCGGGAGCCGCGCCGAACTGTCCCAGCCAGGTGACGGGGATACGCACCGACCGGATGCCGGCTTCGGCCAGCTTGTTGAAGAGCTCCTGCGTGGCGGCAGGGTTGCCCCATGCGGTCTCCGATGCCGTGCCGTTGCTGTTGGCGTCGAACTGGTTGCCCAGGTTCCATCCTAGGGCGAGAACGCGGGCGAAGTCCACGGAGCTGTCGACGTCGGTGAGGTCGGGAATGGGCGCGGGCTTTATTTCGCCGGCAGCCTGACGGATGGTGGCGTCGGCGGTGAGGTCGCCGGCCTTGAAGGTGATGACCGAGGTGCGCTCCTCGCTGCCCTCGTTGGCCTTGACGGCGAAAACGAAAGTGGCTATCTCGCCCTCGCGCGACGACGATACGCGGGTCACCCAGTCGGCGTCGGTCTTGCCTGTGGGCACGCGGCCCGATTTTACGGTAACGGTCACTTCGCCGCCTTCAGCTGCCACGATGTCGGGGCTGACGCTCTCGACGCTGATGTGGTTCTCGGTAGCCGGTTTGTCGGGGATGGGATCGGGCGTCGGCTCGTCGTCGGAGCATGCCCAGAGGCTGCCTGCGGCGAGCAGCGCGGCGGCAGCGAGTTTGAATCTTTTGAACATAGAAGGTATTATAGAATGTAAGTATGTGCTTTTCATCAGTATGCAAAGGTAATACAAAAAGCTGAATGCCACAACCCAGTGCTCTTAAAACATCCTAAAATTAGGTATATTGCAAATGAAAAAATAGGCGTATCTTTGCAGTATCATTATGCGATTATGATTAAGTCATCAGTCAGATATTCGATCTCCGACAGAGTGCGGGATATGATCGAGGACAACAATCAGATACTGCTTGTCCTCAACCGCTTCCACATTCCATTCGGTTTCGGCGACCGCACCGTGGGCGATGTGTGCGATGAAAACGGCATAGACACCCCCACGTTTCTTGCCGTGGCCGACCTCATCAGCGGCCGGCGCTTCTCGGCCGACAGCGTGAAGCTGCCCACGCTCATGGCCTACCTGCGCGAGGCGCACTCCTACATCCTCGACTTCCGTCTGCCCGACATCCGCGAGACGCTTATCAGCGCCGTGCATCAGCCGTCGCTCGAGGATGTGGCGATGCACATAATAAAATTCTTCGACGAGTACATGGAGGAGGTGCGGACCCATATGGACTACGAGGACAGCGTCGTGTTTCCCTACATCGAGGGGCTGCTGGAGGGCAATCCGGGCGACGGCTTCCACATAGCCGACTTTGCATCCAAGCACGAAAGCGTGGTGTCCAAGCTCGACGAGCTCAAGGACATCTTCATGCAGCACTACTGCATGCCCAACACCCGTCTGCTCAACCGCGCGCTGTTCAACATATCGGCCTGCGGCGACGACCTTGTGACGCACTGCGAGATCGAAAATATGTTGCTCGTGCCTGCCGTGGAGTCCCTGGAGAGAGAGACACGCCGCGCCGCGCGCGACGGCCGCAACCGCCCCGCGGGTGCCTCCGTCGCCGGCGGAGAGAAGCTGAGCGCGCGAGAGAAGGAAATCATCAGGCTGGTGGCGCACGGACTCGCCAACAAGGAGATAGCCGACAGGTTGTGCCTGTCGTTCCACACGGTCACGACTTACCGCAAGAACATCAGCTCCAAGCTCAACATCCACTCTACGGCCGCCCTTACCATCTATGCCATACTTCAGGGCATCGCCGACCCGAAGGATATAGAACTTAAGTAAAAATCTGAAATATACAACCCCTAAAAATGGGGTAGGAAGAAGCCCGGCATAAACCCGAATTCTGGGAATTGCCGGGCTTTCATGTCGATTGTAATTTTGCATCCGGAAAAACCAATACACTTATCGACATGAAAAAAATACCGATTATTCTGTCAGCCCTGCTCCTGTCCGCGATGTCTGCGGCAGCGGGTGAAACGGCTCTCAGGCTCTCGCTCCGCGACGGCTCGTCGGCCACGTATGTGTTGTCCGACCGTCCCGTGATTTCTTTCTCCGGAGAGCAGATGATGATTGAGTGCGACAACGCCTCGACAGCCTACAACTGTTCGGAGGTGACCTCTCTCGCATTCTTCACAAAAGGTACCACGGGCATTGCCGATGCGGCGATGACCGCCGATGTGCTGAGCTACGTCGGCGGCGAGCTCTCGGCGCCGGGCTGCAAAATAGAAGTCTATACCATCGCCGGCGTGCGGGTGGCGGCGGCTTTCGGGAGCCTCTCCGATTCCATCCTTGCTCCCGGCGCATATATAGTCCGTGCAGGACGCCAGACCCTCAAAATTGTAATCAGATAAAATTCAAGACAGATGAAAAAACATATACTCGCCTCTCTCTCACTTCTTCTCTCCCTCACCGCAGCCGCACAGACCGAAGTGCTGCGTATCGAGCTCAACGACGGTTCCGTTCAGACCGTGCCCGTCAGCGACATCCGCGAAATGACATTCGCAACCGAAGAAGCCGACCTCACGGAGGGATATATCGGACAGTTCCACGGCACCAACTCGGTAGTGGTGGGCGGTATGTTCACCTACACCGCCGACATCACCTACGACATCGTGAAGGGTGCCGACGGCACGCTCACGGTCAACGTGCCGACTTACTCGCTCGCCAACACCGTGATGGGCGACCTTACTCTCGGCGCCTACACTATCTCGGGCCTGACCTATGACGAGGCTAAGGGCGGGTTCTATCACGATTACGGCTCCGACGGCCTTCAGATGCACTTTACGGCCGTAAAGGACGGTACAACCTCGATGGATAAAGACTACGGTTTCAATCCCGGCAGCGAGATTACCGTCACGAAAGCTGCCGACGGCGGCATCAAGGTAGTCAACAAATTCAAGATGGGCGCCATGCCCTTTGAAATCATCGCCACTTTCGGGGGCACAAAATGAGGACTCAATACGTAGGTAGATTCTTTCAAGCGGCAGGAGCAGCGGCCGCCATGCTGCTGCTCCCGTCGTGCGAAGGGATAATGGCCGGAGTCTACGACGAGCCCGCTGACGGGGAGGAAGTACGCACGGCCGAGGGACAGCTTTATGTCGACGCCTCCGACTGGAGCATGTGGTACTACCTTGACCTCCCGGCCCTTGCGGAAAGCGTATCGGAGAACCCGGACTACAACACATCATCGGCGTGGGTGCCTCTTGCCGTACCGGCTCCGGAGGCAGCCGAGACCCCAGAGGTCCCGCAACACGGCGCACCGGGTGTCTACACCTACTGGTACGACGTGTACGGCGCCGGTGTCTCGCGTTTCGAGTATCGGGCATGGGCACCGGCAGAACGGCAGCCCGAGCCTGAGAGTTGGAGCATAGCCGTGCACCGCAACAACCTGCGCACCAACGGAGGTGCCATAGCACGCACGGACTGTGACGACATCGACGCGCTGCCGCTGACGCACAGGTACCTTGAGACGCTGGAGTTTTCCGCCGACGAGTGGAACGAGACCGACGTGTGGATCAATCAGGACCGTATGCTCGCGGGCATAATAGGCAACCAGGGCATAGAGATAAACCGCACGGGTTCGGCATGGTTGAGGATAGACATTCCGCCCATGCCGCCGGCTTTCACCATAGACAGGTCTGTGCTGGTGCTGCGCCTCGCCGACGGCAGCTACGGCGCCCTGCAGCTGCGCGACTATCAGAGCGCGGCCGGTGTGAAGTGCTGCCTCACGATAAGCTACCGTTATCCAATAGTGTTCAAATGAAAATACGAATGATGCTTATTGGCGCCGCGGCGTGGGCCGCAGGCGCTCCGGCCGTCGCGGAGGACAGCAGACCCGGCTACGACACCACGCTCCATGAGGTGGTCGTGACCGGCACGCGCGCGCCGCGCCTGCTCAAGGATGTGCCCGTGCAGACGCTGCTCATCAGCGCAAAGGACATACAGCGCACCGACGCCACCAACATAGAGGAGCTTCTGCGTCAGGAAATCCCCGGCATCGAGTTTTCCTATGCCATGAACCAGCAGAAGCACATGAATTTCGGCGGCTTCGGCGGTCAGGGTGTGCTGTTCCTTGTCAACGGCGAGCGCCTGGCCGGAGAAACCATGGACGACGTGGACTTCAACCGCCTCGGCATGTCGGGTGTGGAGCGCATCGAGATAGTCCGCGGCGCGTCGAGCGCTATCTACGGCTCCAATGCCGGGGGAGGCGTCATCAACATCATCACGCGCGACGCCGTGCGGCCATGGGCCGTGAGCGCCGGAGCTCGCCTCGGCAGCCACGGCGAGCAACGCTATAACCTCACCGTGTCGAACCGTTACAAGATACTGCGCAATACGTTTTCAGGCACTTTCCACGACGTCGACAACTACGACGTAAAGAGCGCGCCCGACCCCGTGACGCGTGTGTTCACCACCGTCTACGGCAGCCGTACGTGGGATTTCAAGGAGCAGCTGACGCTGGAACCTGCCGAGGGGCTGAGGCTCACCGCCCGCGCGGGCTACTATTTCCGCCAGCTCGCAAGAGTCTACGACACCCCCGAGCGCTACCGCGACTATTCGGGCGGCCTGAAGGCACGCTGGAACATCGGCACGGCCGACCGCGTGGAGCTGGCCTATGCTTTCGACCAGTACGACAAATCGGACTATCATCGCCTCTCCGGCCTGGACGTGCGCAGCTACAGCAATGTGCAGAACTCGCTGCGCGGCCTGTATACCCACACGGCCGCCTGCGGCGACGTGCTGACCGTCGGCGCCGACTATGTGCGCGACTATCTCATGAACACGCGCCTGGACGGCCGGGAGCGCCGCCAGGACAACGCCGACGCGTTCGTGCAGTACGATAGGGTTTTCGACGAACGGTGGGAGGCCGTGGGCGTGGTGCGCTACGACTGGTTCTCGCAGGGACATGTGTCGCGTGTCACACCGAAGCTCTCGGTGCGCTACCGTCCGGCTCCGCGGCTGAATCTCCGTTTCTCGTACGGCATGGGTTTCCGCGCCCCGTCGCTCAAGGAGAGGTTCTACGACTTCGATATGGCAGGCATATGGATTGTAAAGGGCAACCCGTCGCTCAAGCCGGAGACGAGCCACAATATCAACATCTCGGCCGATTATACCAAGCGTAACTATAATTTCACCGTCACGGCGTTCTATAACCGTGTCACCGACAAAATCACCACCGGCCTGCCGTACGCACAGCCCGACGACCCCAAGCAGCTCTATCTCGACTATGTCAACCTTGACGGCTACAGCATCATGGGCACAGACATCACTCTGCAGGGACGCTGGAACAACGGCATCGCGGCAAAGATTTCCTACTCGTACAACCATGAACGGACGGCACGCGACCGCGACGGAAAACGGGCCAACAACCAGTATATGCCCACGAGGCCGCACTCGCTGACGGCGAGAGCCGACTGGACGCACGAATTTTCAAGGAAATACAGCCTGACGGCGGGTATCAACGGCCGATTCCTGTCGGCAGTCGTGAACCACGAGTACAAGGATTACTACGACATCGGCGCCGGTACTGTCCGTGTGCGCTATCCGGCGTACACCATCTGGCGCCTGTCGTGTTCGCAGATGTTCTTCGGCAAGGCCCGGCTGACTCTTGCGCTTGACAATATCTTCAATTATCGTCCCAAGTATTATTACCTTAACGCTCCGCTGACCGACGGCATCGCATTCACCGCCGGAGTCAGCATAGACCTCAACTGATTATGGAAAAGAAAAGACCTACTTATTTCGGAAAGGCGGTGGCCTCGTTCCTGCTGGTGCTTCTCACCATGCCGCTGGGCCACGCGCTGATGATAATAATGGAACACACGATGAGCCCCGGCGTGCTTCATGTGAGCGCGTTCGCCATGGGCTTCGCGGGGATGTTGCTGGCCGTTGCCGGCATATTTGTCGGCGGCGATCTGAAGCAGACACTGTGCGGTCTGTTCGGCGGCTTGCTGTTCTGGACCGGCTGGGTGGAGTTCCTGTTCCAGTACTACGCCGACCGCTTCGGGATGCAGCCGTATGTCGACGAGCTGACGGGCAAGGTGACGCAGCCTGAGTATCTGATAATGCCGGCGTCGTTCGGCTTCATGATGATGTTCATGCTGCTTTATCTGTTCAGCATCCGTTCGGGGTGCAATTTCTTCAACTGGTGGCAGAAGCGTCTGCTCGGCAGCCGACGCGACACCGTGGTGGCCCGTCCGATGACGCGCCACACGTCGCTTGTCACGTTTATGGAGCTGAACATGATGATGTGGGCGTGCTATGTGGTGCTGATGTTCTGCTACGACACCAACTTCCTGGGCGACACGCACCCCGTGACAATCGGGCTGGCAATCCTCTGTCTGGTCGGCTCGGCATTCATTTTCATCAAGCAGACACGCCTGGCCTCGTGGGGCGCCAACATACGCATGGCGATAGCCACGGTGTTGGTGTTCTGGACTTTCGTGGAGATACTGGGGCACATAGGTCTGCTTGACGAGATATGGGTGGCCCCGATGGAGCATGTAGTGGAGATGTGTGTGCTGCTCGCGGCCTTCATCGGTCTGGGCGCCTACACGCTTTATGCTTCATTCCGCCGATGACAGATTGGCGCCGACAGCACCGCATCTCGTCGCTGGTGGCCGTAACGCTGTTAGCGGTGTTCTGCCTTTCGGGTCTCGTCCTGAACCATAGGAGCCTGACCGAGAGTGTGGATGTGCCTTCGTGGCTTCTCACTCCGTATTATACGCACGCGTGCTGGGACCGCGGCCTTATGCGCGGCACTTGCGAGGTTGGCGACAGCGTCGTGATATACGGTGCGTCCGGCATGTGGCGCTGCGACAGACATGGCGCCGCCGTCGCTGACTTCAACGCAGGGCTGCCGGCGAACTCCTCCGCGCGGCATATAATCAGTATGGAAAAGTGCGAGGACGGCACGCTGCTGGCTCTCGCACCCGGCGCGCTCTACGCCATGCCCCGGGGCAGCCGCGTGTGGCGGCGCATGCCTCTGAAGTCGGACGAACGATTCTCCGACATGGCTCTTGCGGGCGACAGCGTTGTCGTTACGGGCAGGTCGCACGTGTATGTGTCGGCCGGGGATGCCGCGGGGCCGTTCCGCCGCATAGCCCTCGGCGCGCCGCAGGAGGAGGGCTTCGGGCGGCCTACGCTGTTCCGCACCGTATGGATGCTGCACAGCGGCGAGCTGTTCGGTCTGCCGGGACGTCTGGTAGTTGACGGTGTGGCGCTGATATTCTTGCTGTTAACCGTTACGGGGCTGATGATGTGGTTGCTTCGCCGCCGCATATCGCGCCGCCGTGCCGGAGGCCTGCCACCGGGTGCTGACGGACGTCGCTACGGACGCAACTTGCGGCTGCACAGGCGGGTAGGCGTCGCCACGATAGTCCTGACGGTGCTTGTTGCGTTCAGCGGATGGCTGTTGCGGCCTCCGTTTCTTGTGGCGCTCGTGAATGTGCGTACGGCGGCGGTGCCGGGTACGGCGCCGGATTCCGATAATCCCTGGCATGACAAGCTTCGCGCTTTGCGTCAGGACAGCCGGTTCGGGTGGATTCTGCACACATCGGAGGGATTTTTCTCTCTCGACTCGCTTGCGGGCGTGCCGGAGCGTATGGAGAGTGCGCCGCCGGTGAGCGTGATGGGGCTGAATGTGTTCCGCCCGGGCGATGACGGGGAGTGGATAGTAGGCTCGTTTTCGGGACTTTACAGATGGAATCCGGCAACGGGCTCGGCTGTCGACCGGTTCACGGGCAAGAAGGCGCCCGAGGGTCCGCAGCCGCCGTTCGGCAACAAGGCTGTGGCCGGTTATTCCACACATTTCGGGGACAGCGCGGTGGTGGTGCTGTACGACCGCGGAACGGATGCGGTGCCGCAGCCGGAGAGTCTGAGACGTATGCCGATGTCGCTGTGGCAGTACGCTCTGGAAGCGCATACGGGGCGCCTGTTCTTCGGCAACATCGCCACATGGTTCTATGTGTTGCTGGCGGGTGCGGTGGTCCTGTGGTCGGTCTTTACGGGGTATAGGAGGAGGTAGTTGGGAGTGTGGAGTTAGGAGTGTGGAGTTTAGCCCGCCCCTCCGGGGCTTTGCGTCGTAGGGCATCTCTGCCACGCGTTGCGCTGCGCTCCACGCGTGGTTAATCATGGGCTCGCGCGTCCCGCGCTCTGTTTTTTTGAGTTGATAGTTTAGAGGAGATAGGTAAGAGGGGGCTTCTGAGGATGCGGGCGCGATATATCGCGCCCCTGCAATTTACTTGTAATCAATTGTTTGTATTTTGATGCGCGGGGGTGTGTGAATTATAGGTGGAGTACAAAGTCGGGGCCGTCGCAGCGCTTGCCGTCGAAATAGAATTTGCGCTTTACGTCAGGGCCATTGATTTTTGCGTCATAATATATGTCGATGTCGCGCGTTCCGATATGGAGGATACACTCCTCGTGTCGGGCTGCGCCGTCGAATTCGCCTATTTTAAGGTATTCACCGTCAAGCAATATCACGCCGTACCAGTAGGGCAGGTAATAACGGCCTGAATTGACTACTTCCATGGGGTAAGTTTTATCCTTATATGTGACGCTTATCTCTTCTCCGAGTATGTTGCCGGGCACTGATTCGTCGAGCAGATTCTGTCCGGATGCGTTTACCACTTTTACGGTGAAGTTGACAGGGACATAGTCATAAATCACATCGCCGCCGGGTTCGTCGGAGCATGCGGCGAGGAGGAGGGGGAGAAGAAGGAGCAGGAAATATTTTTTCATGATGATAGTGTTATGTCTATTATAATGATTGGGTTATCTGAAAAGACTGCATGGGCGGTGCGGAAAAAAAGTTACCAGCTGAGGCGCAGTCCTATGGGAAGGTTGAATACCGTGGAATTTTCCTGCCAGTAGGTGGGAAGGGCGGACCGGTTGTTGAAGTTGTATCTTATGCCGGGTTCTGCAAACAGTCCTACAGTGGGGGTGATGGAGTATTGCAGGCCGAGGCCGAATGACAGCGAGAACTGTGTCCTTGCTGACAATGAGGGCAACATGTACGGCTCGACATTTCCCTTTGTCACGGAAGTGGAGAGGGAGTTGCCGACGGGGAAGTCGACAGCGGCTCCGGCCGCGGCATACAGCGAGAAGCGCGATTTGCCGATGAGCCTGCAATTCAGCTTCAGCGGCACGCCTATGTGGCTTGTGCGGTAGCGCTGTGCGGCCTCGAATTTCTTGCCGGTGTAGTCAATATCAGTGCGCAGGAGCGTGTAGCTGATGCCGGATTCAAGGCTCAGACGGTCGGTGAGTTGTCGGCTGACAACTATTCCTACGGTTATCGGCATTTCATGGCTGACGTTGCGCCGCGAACGTGCAATATCCTCAACTATCTCAGGCGGCGGTTTGGGGCCGGGGTCGCTGTCAGAGGCAAGGTCATCTCCGATACCCCTGAGGTCGGGCAATTTTCCGTTCAGCCCGTAAATGGCTCCAACATTCCATCCTGTGTGTTTCTTTGGCGGAATGGGCAGGGTGGTTGTAACGGGCTCGGTCAAAGGCTCTTTTCGGGGTGTCTCGGGCGCCGATTCGTTCTGTGGGGCAGGCTGCGTGGCTTCTTTTACGGACGGGAGCGTATCAGCGGGAACGGGAACGAGAACTTCCGCAATAGCCGGCTTTTCAACAGCTTCCGCTGTATGGCACCGGACATATTCTACGGTGGTGACGGTATCGGCCGACTCCCGGTTTTTCGCTGTGTCGGCGGCTACGGCGGGGGCTTCTGCGGCAATGCGGACGTGGGGCGTGTCGGGCATATCAAGGCTCTCGCGCCGACTGTGGGGCGACAGGAGCCACCATCCGGCCAACGCGCAGAGTAACAAAACAATGACCGCGCCGGATTTTTTCTCAAGAATCATCTTGCGCAGCAATACCTTTGCGTGGTAGAGCTGCGATGACGACGAGTGCGGCGCTATACCGAGAAGGCGCCCTATCTCCTTGTGGCTCTTGTGCTCCAGCACGGCAAGCTTGAAGATGTTGCGGTAGCCGTCGGGCAGGCGGTTGACGATTTCTTCCAGTTCCTCGTAGGTCAGTATTTCTTCCAGCTGCGGCACCTCGGGCAGCTCCATGTCTTCGTCGAGGACGGTAGTAAGGTCAATCCGGCTAAGGTAGTTCAGGGAGAGATTCTTCATTATGGTCCCCATCCAGTATTCGAGTCTGTCGGGCTGCCGAACCTCCTCCATGTGGGTGAAAACGACAACGAAGCCGTCGTGCAGAATATCTTCCGCGGCGGCTTCGTCGCTGACATATCGGTGTATCAGGCGCATCATCTTGGGGGCATAGCGACGGTATAGGGCGGCCATCGCCGATTTGTCGCCGGCGGCACATTGCTCTATGATGCTCCTGTTGTCCATGTCTTATAATGGAATGATGGAAGATATGGCGAAAGACTGCATGGGAGTTTATAGTTTATGGTTTATAGAACGCCCGCAGTTAGGAGTTGGGAGTGAGGAGTGAGGAGTTTATCCCGCCCCTCCGGGGCTTTGCCACGCCCCGCGTTGCGCTGCGCTCCACGCGGGGTTAATCATGGACCCGCGCGTCCCGCGTTTTTTTATTTTTATGGGAGTTCGAGTATGTAGGCGGGGGAGGGTGGTGCGTCGGTGACGGTCTCGCCGTCGCCCTGGGAGGTGGGCTGGACGTAGATGTGGAGACGGTGGCGGGTGTGCCAGAGGTTGTTGACGCGTGTGATGATATCTCTTACGGTTTTCGTCTCACTGCCGGCGCCCAGGAGGAGAGGCGCAAGGATGGTCTTTGCTATGTTCATGGTTTTGGTTGCGGGTTTTTCCCTTTGAAGTATTCGCGTACGGCGGCGCGCAGGCGCTCCATCGCTTCCTGCCGGGATGCGGGAGGGGGCGTGTCGGGGCTGTCGACGGCGAGGACGGGGAATGGCGGGATGCCTTCAACGCTTCCGGCCACGGCGAGCACCGGGATGCCCCTGCGGGCGGCAAGGTCGGCGACAGCGGCCACCACCTTGCCGGCGCCGGTCTGGCGGTCGATGCGTCCTTCGCCCGTGATTATGAGCGAGGCCGCGGAGAGGTCGCGGGCGTAGATGTCGAGCATATACTGCGCGCCGCTGCGCGTGTCGGCGCCGAGGACAGTGGCGAGGGCGTGGCCGATGCCTCCTCCGGCGCCGTCGATGGCCGAGGACCGTCCCGGCGCGACGATGCTGCTCCAGTGGAGCAGGGCGCTCCGGAGCAAGGGCAGTTCGGCGGCATTGAATCCCTTCTGCGGGGCGAAGTCAAGGGCAGACAGGGCTACTCCGGAGGATGGTACGAGCGAGGCGTGCACGTCGGAGAGGGCCGTGATGCGTGCGCCGATGCCGGCAGGGGGCAGCTCGGTCCGCGCCACCAGCGGTAGCAGGCGGGGCGTAAGCGGCGTGTCGATAAGCCGTCCGTCGGCGTCGTAGGCTTTCAGGCCGAGGGCCTGGAGCATGCCGGCGCCGCCATCGCAGCAGGCGGTGCCTCCGATGGCGGCCAGCACGTGGCTATGGGTGCGTAAGGCCAAAGCAATGGCGCGTCCGAAAGCGTAGCTGCTGCGGAGCATGGGCGCAGCGTCGCCGAAGCATTGCGGGCCGATGCAGGCGTGGGATTCCACTACGGCGCAGTCGGGCGGCAGACGATCGGCGAGCAATTCGGCGGTGCCGTCGCCGCCGTCGGCCATAGGGCACAGCTGAATGGCGTCGCGGACGCCGGCCTCCCGCAAACCAAGCGCTATAGCCATGGCCGCGTCGGTGGCGTCCATGGTGCCTTTGAATTTGTCGGGAGCGATTACAATCATGCACAAATTTAGTGAAAATTCAGCATCCGGGGCTATGAATTGTTGTGGAAAATGTGTAATTTCGCAGCAAATAATCCATACCCACAATCATGAGACTTAACGTCAGACTGCTCGTAGCGAGCGCGCTCGCGGCCATGTGTATCACTCCGGCCGCAGCAGAGAGACTTGTAATGCTGCACACCAATGACACGCACTCGCAGATCGACCCCTTCGAGGAGGACGACCTGGGCGGCGTGGCACGGCGCAAAGTGCTTATAGACAGCGTGCGGGCATCCGAGCCGCACGTGCTGCTGATAGATGCCGGCGATGCCGTGCAGGGAAGCCTGTTCTTCACGCTCTTCGGCGGCGAGGTGGAGGAGCGTCTGCTCAACGCTCTGGATTATGACATCCGCATTCTGGGCAACCATGAGTTTGACAACGGCATAGACAGCATAGGGCACTGGATGCGCATGAGCAACGCCGACCTTATATCGACCAACTACGACATGCGCGGCGCGAGCATAGGCGAAATCTTCAAGCCTTACACCATCAAGCGTGTGGGCGACCGCCGCATAGGCTTCATCGGCATAAACCGCGACCCCGAGGGTCTGGCGCGAGTGGGGACCTACGACGGCGTGAAGTACAAGGACGCCATAGAGGCCGCCAACGCCGCGGCGTGGTGGCTGAAAAACGTCGAGCATGTGGATGCGGTGGTGGCCGTGACCCACATAGGCTATAAGGTTGCTGACGACATCGACGACGTGACCTTGGCCCGGAAGTCGCGCGACATCGACGTGATAATAGGCGGACACAGCCATACTACCATAGACCCCGCCACGAAGGAGGGCCGCGAGATGGGTCGCGTGGTGAACGCCGCCGGCGACACCGTGCTGATAGCGCAGACGGGCAAGGGCGCCCGTAATCTCGGAGTGGTGGAGATAGACCTGGAGACGCTTAAGCCCACGTCGCGCTACCTGAAGGTGGACAAGCGGCTTGATGCGCGTGTGGACCGTGATCTGACGGCTGTGATGGACGCATTCCGCACCGGGGTAGACTCGCTCAACGCCGTGCGCGTGGCTACGTCGGCCGTGCCTCTGGAGCAGGGCAGTTCCGAGCTGCTGAACTACGTCAGCGACTTCGTGCTGGAGCGCGGCCGTGAACTCGTGGCCGACGGCAAGGTTGATATGGCAATGATGAACCGCGGCGGCCTGCGCCGTTCGCTGCCTAAGGGCGACATCTCGGAAGGACAGATAATAATGATGATGCCATTCTACAACTATATAGACGTGATAGACATCAAGGGTTCCGACCTGCTGGACGCCTTCGACGTGACGGCCGTGGCCGGCGGGCAGGGCATAAGCAGCAACGTGCGGTACACCGCTAACCCTAAAGCCAAGAAAGCCTCGAACATCACCATCGACGGCAAGCCCATAGACCCGAACCGCACCTACAGGCTCGCCACCATCGACTATCTGAGCAACGGCGGCGACTACATGAAACCCCTCACCAAAGGCAAGCGCGTGGCGCAGAGCCCGAACGTGATATACTATGACCTCATGGACTACATGCGTGCGGAGAAGGGCGAGATACGTCCTTCGTCGGAGAAACGTGTGAAGGTGGTACGTTGAACATTCTTAAACAGCCTCTAAATTGAAAAAGCGATTTCTGATTTCGGCAATGGCGCTGACTGCGGCGGCCCTGATAGGTGTGGCCGTGCGTCCGACGCTTGTGGCACGTTCCAATACCCGCGCGTGCGAGCGCTGGGTCGACTCCGTGTACGGCACGCTGACCGAACGTCAGCGCGTGGCCCAGCTGTTCTGTCCCAAAATAGACCCCCGGCGTGCCGATGCACGCCAGACGGCGCTGCGCTATGTGGAGGCCGGTGTGGGCGGTCTGCTCTTCTCAGAGGGTTCGCTGGCGCAGTACGCCTCGCTCACCAACTATGCGCAGGAGCACAGCCGCGTGCCGCTGCTGATGACCTTCGACGGCGAGTGGGGTCTCTCGATGCGCATCAAGAACACACCGCGCTTTCCGCGCAACATGGGTCTCGGCGCCGTGGCCGACCCGCGGCTGCTGTATCAGTACGGCCGCGAGATGGCGCGTGAGTGCCGCCTGACAGGCATACAGGTGAACTTCGCTCCGGACGCCGATGTGAATTCCAATCCGGCCAATCCCGTGATAGGCCAGCGCTCGTTCGGCGAGAATCCGGCGAGGGTGGCCGCGCTGGTGTCGGCCTATTCGCAGGGTCTGGAGGACGGCGGGGTGCAGGCTGTGGCAAAGCACTTCCCGGGTCACGGCGACACTTCCACCGACTCGCACAAGACCGTCACCACCGTGAGCCACGACCGCGCGACTCTCGACAGCGTGGACCTCGTGCCCTTCCGCCGCTTCATCAAAGACGGCTATTCGGGCGTGATGGTGGGTCATCTCACCACGCCGGCGCTTGACGCCTCGGGACGTCCGGCGTCGCTGTCGCACTCCATCACCACCGGTCTGCTGCGCGACAAGATGGGCTTCGAGGGGCTGATATATACCGACGCTCTCGGCATGAAGGGCGCCATCGTGGCGGGCAAGAACAACTGCATCCTGGCGGTGCAGGCCGGCGCCGACGTGCTCCTGTCCGAGCCCACCACCATAAAGGACATTGACGCCGTGTGCGCGGCCGTAAAAGCCGGCACCATCAGCAAGGCCACCATAGAGGAGAGCTGCAAGCGCGTGCTGCGCTACAAGTATCTGCTCGGTCTCAGCCGGCGCCCGCATGTGCAGGAGGATGCTGCGAAGCTGGAGGCGTCGATAAACTCGCCGCAGGCCGACCGAGTGAACCGTCTGCTGACTGCGGCCTCAATGACCGTGCTCACCAACAAGCACGCCATGCTTCCCCTGGGCGACCTTGACAAGAGTACGATAGCGGTGGTGAGCATAGGCGCTCCCGCTGAGAATGAGTTTGCCGAGATGTGCTCGCGCTATGCCCGCGTGGAATGTTTCTCCGTGACGGCCGAACATCCGATGACGTCGGCGACGGCCAACCGGATAGGGCGCCACGACATAGTGGTGATGGCGGCCTTCACCGACAAGCCCTGGGCACGACAGGCTGCGGCAATGCTACGCGGCACCAAGGGGCTGGTGGAAGTGTACTTTGTCAACGCCTATCGTATGGCCCGCTTCGAGTCGGCGCTCAAGAGCGCCCAGGCTGTGCTGCTGGCTTATGACGATACGCCGCTTACGCGCGAGTACGCTGCGCAGGCAATCTTCGGCGGCATCAACGTGGACGGCAAGCTGCCCGTCACCCTCAAGGGCCTCTACAAGCTCGGCAGCGGCCTGAAGCTGCGCAAGACGCGTCTGGGCTACACCGTGCCGGAGGCGAAGGGCCTGAGGGCGTCGCTGACCGACAGCATCGACAGCATCGTGGGCGTGGGCCTGCGCACGGGAGCCTTTCCCGGTTGCCAGGTGCTTGTGGCCCGCGGCGGCGACGTGGTGCACAGCCGCAGCTACGGTCGCATCACCAAGGGGGGCGCCAAGGTGACGAACGCCACCGTCTACGACCTCGCGTCAGTGTCGAAGGCAATAGGCACGCTGCCGGGAGTGATGAAGGCTTACGACATGGGGCTGTTCTCGCTCGATGACCGCGCCTCTCAGTATATTCAGGGCCTGCGCGGCACTGACAAGGAAGGCATCACAGCCCGCGAACTGCTGTTTCACGAATCGGGAATGAAGCCGGCCATCAACGTATATGAAATCATGTTCGACACGGCGAGCTACAGCGGTCCGCTGTTCACCGGAAAGGCCGACAAGAACCACAGCATATGGGTGCAGCCCCGCGCCTACGGCCACAACTCGGCGCGCCTCCGCACCGACTTGTATTCGCCCGTGCGCGGTGCCGGCCGTGACATAGAGGCTGCCAAAAACTTCTTCATCGGCAGCGCGACCGTCGACACCATCATGCAGCGCATCTACCACAATCCGCTGCGCAAGAACAAGGACTATACTTACTCGTGCCTCAACTTCTGCCTGCTGATGGATATGGAGCAGAACCTGACGGGACAGCGCCACGACCGCTTCGTGACAGACAGCATATGGGCTCCTCTGGGTGCCTACACTATGTGCTACCGGCCCAAGGGAAAGCATGCTCTTGACCGTATAGCTCCTACCGAGAACGATACCTACATGCGCAAGCAGACGGTACACGGTTATGTGCACGACGAGACGGCGGCAATGCTGGGCGGAGTCAGCGGCAATGCGGGTGTGTTCGGCTGTGCCGACGACCTCGCCAAGGTGTGCCAGATGTGGCTTAACGGCGGCGATTACGGTGACAAACGTGTGCTTTCCGAGGCCACTGTCGACCTGTTCACCCGCACCAAAAGCCCCACCTGCCGCCGCGGTCTGGGTTTCGACAAACCCGACAAGGAGAATCCTGACTATTCTCCGACTTGCGAGGAGGCGGGAGCCGGTGTGTACGGCCATCTCGGCTTTACGGGCACGGTGTTCTGGGTCGACCCGGACGAGGAGCTGATATTCGTGTTCCTTACGAACCGCGTAAACCCCACGCGCGACACTCCGGCGTTCAACAAGCTCAATATCCGTCCCGAACTTTTCCGGCAGGTATATAAGGCGATTATTTAGTTAATAGCTTAGAGTTTATAGATACTGTCCTTTGCCGGCGGTTGTATGGCCGTAGGCTACGGCGTGGCGGGGACAGGCGTGATAGCATGCGAGGCAGAAGGCGCAGTCGTCGGCCCAGACGGGATGGCCCTGCGCGTCGGCGCTGATGTTGGCCATCGGGCATGCGCGCATGCATGCGCCGCAGGCTATGCAAGCGTCGGTGTGGCGGAAGGGGCGAGGCGACATGCTGTGACGAACGAACCAGGGGTAGACCACGCGGGTCTTGAGCCACGCCATGCTGCCGGGTATAGTCATGTCAGGTCCTTCGGTCATCGACGCCGCAATCTCGGCCACGCGTGCCGGCATGGCCTCGAGTTTTGCTTCGGCCACGGGGACGGGGTCGACGTCGAAGCCTTTCATTGTGACATACGTGTTTGGCATCTGCACGCTGAATGCCCGCACGGTGCGCCAGCCGCGTCGCTGTATCTCTTTGCGCCACATCGTGGCGCAGAGACCGATGTCGTCGCCGCAGGTGGTGAGCATGAAGTGGGGCAGCTTGTCCGCACCATCGAGGCGGACGCGGCGCATGAAGTGCCGCATGACGGGCGGCACGCCCCAGGAGTAGGTGGGGAATGCCCACACTACGCGGCCGCCGGATGCGGTGAGCTGGGGTGCGGGGCTGTCGGCGCGCAGCATCGCGGGCGTAAGGCGCAGGACCTCGTCGCCGGTGAGGGCTGCGAGAGCCTTGGCCGCGGCCGCGGTGTTGCCGCATCCCGAGAATACGATAATCATCGGCGTGGAGTGGTGTTGCGTATCGTCACCTGTGTGGCGCCGAATCCGTATTCGCGGAAGGAGGCGTCCTGCACGTCGTGGCCTTTGTAGCGGTGGCTGAGTTCCTTCATGAGCGCTTCGCGCAGAATTCCGTTGCCTTTGCCGTGGATGAACACCAGGCGTATGCCCGGTGTGCGCAGATACTTGTCCATCTCGCTGCGGAAGCGGTCGACCTGGGCGTTGAGTATGTCGGCATTCGACATGCCACGGAGGTCGTCGAAGAGTTCGGTGGCATGGAGGTCTATCTCGATGGTGTCGCCGGCCTTTGGCCTGGGGGCGTGCTCCTTGCGGCGCACGGGGCGGTCGGCGCGCTGTTTCTCTTTCATCGCGCGCTCAAGTACGTCCGGGTCGGGCCGCCGCTGCGGACGTACGGGCTTGTCGTCGCGCACTATGTCGAGGGCAATGACGGGCGAGTCGAAGTACTCGTTGCGAGTGAAGCAGTGCAGACGGGCGAAGCGTGTGGTGTCGAGATGCGTCTCCACCAGCACCGGCTGCTTGATGGCGAAAGCCTTGCCGGAGGTCTTGCATGCGCACATCTGTATGGCTATGCGGTCCATGGCCGGGAGGTCGGTGCGGCCGAACTCGAAGGCGAAGACCTGCATGTTTGGCTCGGCCACGCCGCGGTGGCGAAGCGTCCAGAGCTCGTCATCGTCGGCACGCGTCATCACGGCGTAGTCTATCAGATAGTTGGAATCGTTGACAAGGTATGCCTCGAAAGAGCTTTGGCTCAGGTTCTTGATGTCGGTAGGTTCGAATCCGAGCACGACGTTGAGCACGTCGCCGGTCGCGGTTTCCTCGATTTCTTCCTCCGGCTCATCCTCCGACGGCTCCGGCTGTCGGCGGGGCTGCTGCTGCGGAGCCTCGTCGGCCTTGGGCTCTACCGGCGCTCCGTGCGTCGGTGTTATGCCGGCCGAGGATACGACCACGCATTCGCGCAGCAGCACTGGAGTTTCGAATCCGTCTTCGTCGACGTAGGCAATGTTGCCTGTTATCTTCACTATTCTGCCTCCCCCGGTGGTGTTGAGGAAACGCACGGTATCGCCTGTCTTTGGAGTCATAGTCTGTTTTGTGTTTTGTGGATGCAAAATTACGACTTTTTGCAAAAAAGTCTCTATATTTGTAGACGAGTTAGTATTTTTAAACAGTCTTTTGTATGGAGTATAGAATTGACCAGTGCTATGATTTTCCGGTCGACACGACGGCCGATGTTAATGAGGATTTTTTCAGGATATTGCAGGATGGCGGCAGGGAAATAAGGCTGCTTAAGCTTAAGTATCAGATAGGCAGGGAGCTGCCTCCGGTTATAAGGTGCCGCGTGAAGATGCTGCGTGGCGGAGAGCCGGTTTTGAGCCATATCCTTGCAGAGCATGTTTTCAGACTATACGGGTCGCGCGACTGGATGCATGAGTCTTATGATTTCAAGGTCTTGCGTCTGCCTCAGGGCATAGGCGGTTTTTATGAGCTTACTGATTCCAACGGCATTATTTTCCGTTTGCCTTCGGATGACTCCCGCCTGACACCGGGGCAGAACGTGCGTTGCCGTTTCGAGCGTCTTACACCCGGATTCTTTCAGCTGCGCCGCGACCGAGAGGACGAGGTGCTTCAGTTTCTCACACCCGACGATATAGTCTCGGCTCTGAATCTGCCTCCGGTATTAGGTGCTTTCCTGCGCCGCTACATTCCTTCGCTTCCGCCGTTCGCCGAGTCGATGGCGGAGTGCGCCGAAGGCCGTGCGGGGTGGGTGATAACGCTGATGGAGGCATTTCGCTCCAAGGTGGCGGAACTGTTTGCAACCGCCCGCGTGCCGCGCAACGTTCTTGCTCTGAAAGCTATGTTCCAGGCCATGCGTGAGGCCACTCTGCTGCTGCTTGAGGACAGCGAGTTCATGCGCAACGCTACGGGCGACAGCCGGTCGGCCATGCAGCAGCTGCTGACGGAGACCGCCGAGAGTGTGGAGCCGTATCAGCGGGCTATCAGGATGCTGAGCGACGGCAGCTATGAGAGCTATGTGCGCAGCCTGATGGAGAAGTTGCGCCGAAGCGGCTATCTTTATCACCCGAAGTTGCAGTTCGCAACGATGATGGCGGTATTCCGCCTGAAGCCGGAGCTTATCAAGAAGTCGCTCGGCAGTATCTATGACGCTGTGATGCAATGGCGCCTGGAGACGTGGACCGTCGAACCTTTCCGCAGTGCTTTCGTGGAGCAGTTCGAGATTTACGTGGCCGATGCGCGCCGACGTATCGACGAGCTGCCGCAGCCGGAGACCGATGCCGATTTCGGCAATCTCGAGAATGTGATCACCGCCATAGCGCTCCAGCTGCACATAGCCGACAGCCGTTCGTTCGAGGCATACAGCGTGAACCGTTCGCGGCTCTACCGCTACGCGTCGCTTGCCCGACCGCGCTCCGGCGACGCCCTTCTTGACAAGGCTCTGTACACGCTCCTCAACGGCGGCGGCAAGCATCTGGAATTCAGCTATGACAGCATCAAGAACTACACGATGATGGTGACGGCGATGTCGACGCCCATGCACGATGCGCAGCGCCAGATAGATACGCCGAGGGTGCTGAACAGCGGACATGTGCGTGTGGAGCTGTCGGCCGACGGTCTTACGCTGCGTCGCACCGACGAGGCGCCGGGGGCCGACCAGGTGCTTCCCAACAACTCGATACCCTGGCTGACTCCCAGGGTGTATCTGGACGGCGTGCCGCAGCTATCGCGCGCCAAGCTGAACAAATTCTCGGCGCATCAGGAACTGTGGAAGAACATCGAGCTTGCACTGCTGGAAGAACGAACGGCTCCGGAACCCGGCCGGCGTCCGCAGGCCGACGAGGGCGACGAGGTGGAGATAATCATCACCGGCTCCGAGCCCGACCGCTACAGCGGCAACAAGAATCCCAAGCTCTTCTGCCGTATCGCCGACGAGAACTACGAGGACGGCGAGGGCTACATGGAGCGCTGCGACATAGTGGACTTCAAGATTCCGGCGATAGGGCCGGAGGTATATAAGGACGAGGAAGGTCGCCCGCTGCGCTTCCCGGCCACCGTGGTGTCATGTGACGAGAACGGCTATTATCATTTCAGCATAAAGGAACAGGCCAACAGACTGGTGCGCGGCGAGCTGGCTAATCGTACAGACGTCGTGGTGGCTGTGATAACCTATGTGGACGGCCCGCTGTACGGCGCCATATGCGAGCGCGGTTTCGGATTGTTCATAAAGCGTACGGAGGGATTCGAGAATCTTCCGGCGCGTACTTACGTGAGAGTACGTCTGACCGACATCCCCGTAGAGGGCAACCTTGTGGGAGAGATTGTGGACTACGCTCTCGAGGGCGAGAGCGTGGAGCAGTCTCTTGCTCTGAAGTATCTGCTGCATGCTCTGGGCGAGTCGCCCGAGGCGGAGGAAGCTGACGACGAGATAATACGCGATTCCGACGAACTGCTGTCCGGCGACGAACTCGCCGAAATCATACAGATGCTGCGGTACAAGGCTCTTGCAGCTCCGGAACTGCTTACGGCCGTCGATTACTTGGGCCTGGCCCGTGTATTGGCGAAGGTGATAGGCGATGACGATACCGCCTCTATGCTTCAGACCCATATGGCACTTCTCGGCCAGCATCAGTTCTATGCCGACAATACGCGCATCGACGCCGACAGCCTCGCGTGCATGGAAGCGGCAGCCAGGAGCAACCCGCTGCTTGAGCGCATGTACACGCGTCTGCACATAGTGTCGCTGCTCGGACGGCCCGACAGCCTGACGGAACTCTCGGGCTACGTGGAGTCTCCGCGCAACGAGATGGAAGGAACGCTGGCGCGCCTCGTGAGCAGCTACAACATGCTTTCGGACTGCGGCGTCGAGGACGCGGACAGCCTGCGCTTCATAAAAAGGCGCATAGCCAGTCTGCTGGGTGTCAACAGCGAGACGCACCACCTCAAGCATTACGGCTCGGAGTCGCAGTACGTCGAGTTCAAGAGTTCGCTCGTCTTCCCCGCCATGAAGAAGGGAGAGACGCACGTCGATGCCGACAAGGAACGCCAGCACAGGGAGATACTGCAGGTGATAGCCGGTTTCCTCAACTCCACGGGCGGAACGCTCTTCCTGGGCGTCAACGACCAGCACTACGAGAAGGGCCTTCAGGGCGACTTCCCCTATCTGCCCAAGAACGTGCGCACAATCGACAATCTGTGTGTGTATCTCGACAACCTTGTGCGCGCCGGCTACGACCAGGGCGCTACAGTCGGCAACTACGTGCATATATCGCTCGACGAGGAGTCGGAACGCGGCGTCGTGGTAGTGAAGGTAGACCCCAGCCGCCGCCCCGTGACACTCGGCGGCGACATATTCGTGCGTCAGAGCTCGTCGACAGTACCTATGCTTGATGCCGACCGCCAGATATTCATCGCCGATCGCGAGCGACGCTACGACGAGATGATGCGCATATCCGGCGTGACGATGCCTGACGACGGTACGGCTGAGGAGGCTGTGGAAAGCGACGGGGCTGCGACTGCGCCGTCGGTCCATGCTTCGGCAAGCGACGATAAGACGGAGCCGGCGGAGTCGCGCCTGATACCGACGTCGGCGTGGCGTCACAATGTGCTGCACAGTTATGAAGACGGCTATTATGACCCGTTCTGCTATATCTATTTCAATGATAAAGGAGAGGTGAGCTACAGCCGCAGCGACATTTACCGCGATCAGGACGGCGACTGCCTGGGCGCACTGGCGGTCAGCCCGGACGAGACCTCCGGCTTCCTGCTGCTCTGCTTCGAGGGAGAATACGTAGCCAAGGTGCCCCTGCGCGAGCTTTTCGAGAAACCGGAGAATACCGCTGTGCGTTACTGGGACGGCGCACCGTTGTGTTTTGTGACTGTAGCCCGGCAGGGCGACGGACTCATGTGCGTGTTCGCCGACAACGGCGGCGGCATGAGCGCACGGTGTACGCCGGTGACCGAGATTTCGGATTGCCGCATTACGGCCCAGCCTCAGCGCATCATCGATATGCCGGTAGCGGGTATGGTCGGGTGCGAACTGGTGGCATCGTCGGCTTTCGAACAGCTCGATAAATATATGAGCAAGCGCCTGAGCCAGCGTCAGACGGGATTCACTCTGCACGTGCGCCCCGGGCAGGATGCCGCAGCCAAGGCTGTGGAAAGCCTGTTTGCCCAATGCAGACCTCAGAGTAAATAATAATAAATACATACAATGAATCCGTTGTTCACTATAATAACAGTCTGCCGCAATGCGCTTGAAAACCTGCGCGTGACGGCAGCGTCGGTAGACTCGCAGACGTGCCGCCTGTACGAGCACATAATTGTCGACGGGGCCAGCACGGACGGCACCGTAAAGTGGCTTCTCGACCATCCGTCGCCGCTGCGCCACATCATCAGCGAGCCTGACAAAGGCATATACGATGCCATGAACAAGGGCCTTGCGATGGCAAGCGGCGACTATGTGGTGTTTCTGAACGCCGGCGACGCGTTCCATGCCTCCGACACCCTTCAGCTCTATGCCGACGCCATCATGGACAACGACTACCCCGGCATTGTGTACGGCCAGACCGACGTGGTAGATGCAAGCCGCCGCAGGCTCGGCGCGCGTCACCTGAAGGCTCCCGCCGTGCTGACGCTGCGGTCGTTTCTGGACGGCATGGTGGTGTGTCATCAGGCTTTTGTGGCTCTGCGGCGTATCACCACGGGGTATGACACCCGCTGGCACTATTCCGCCGACTACGAATGGTGTATACGCTGCCTTCAGCATTCGCGGTCCAACATCAGCCTCGGCGACGCCGTGACCGTGGACTATCTGCTTGAGGGCGAGACTTCACGCCACCGCATGCGCAGCCTGATGGAGCGTTTCCGCATAATGTGCTACTATTACGGACGCCGTCGCGCGGTAGCCGCCCACGTCCGTTTTATATTCAGAAAACTCACTGCCCGCAAGGGCGAACCGCGTAACGCATGATAATACATAATGTGACATTCTGTGCCGACCGAAGTCTTGCCGACGAGCTGCTGCTCTGGGTACGGGAGGTGTATGCGCCGGCTGCCGGGGCATGCGGCCTCGAGAGCATGATGCTTGCCCGCGTGATGGGCAGTCCGGATCCGGCTACGGAGAGCTTCGCCCTGCAGCTCCGGGCCGAAGGCCTGGGCGCAGTAAAGGCATGGATGCGGGGACAGGGAGGCCGCCTGACGGAAGACGCCGCGCGCATGTGGGGCGACCGGGTGGTCCTGTTCCCTACAAATCTTCAGGTGCTATGAGTATCGAGCGTCCGGAGAATCTGCGCGATTTCAGGCGTATAATCATCGGCATCGACCCGGGCACGAACGTAATGGGTTACGGTGTGCTGGGTGTGCGCGGCCGGCAGCCTGAGGTGGTGGCCCTCGGCGCACTGCGCTTCAAGGCTGCCGAGAGCCATTATCTGCGCCTGCGCCGCATCCACGAGGATGTGCTTGAGCTGGTAGCACGCTATCTGCCCGATGAGATGGCTATCGAGGCGCCGTTCTTCGGCAAGAACGTGCAGTCGATGCTGAAGCTTGGTCGTGCGCAGGGAGTGGCTATGGTGGCCGCCCTTGTGCGCGATATACCCGTGACGGAGTACGAACCGCGAAAGATAAAGCAGAGCATAACCGGCAACGGTGCTGCCTCCAAAGAGCAGGTGCAGGAAATGCTGCGCCGCATACTGAACATGAGCCGCAGCGAGCTCCCGCGCGAGCTGGACGCCACCGACGCGCTGGCCGCCGCCTTGTGCCATTACTATGAGAGCGACACGCCAAGGCCTGCGTCGGGCCCGCGGTCGTGGAAGGAGTTCGTGGCTAAGAACCCCGGCAAGGTGTCGGGACTGTGAAGCATAAAAATATTTAATTATTTGGCCGTCAGGCACCGTTTTGCTTTAAATTGCGTATCTTTGCAGCCGCAAATCAAAGTTCCAATAGATATCATTATCGCAATTGAAGATTTCGTTTTTCCCCTCTGATGGTTCGTTGCGCCGTCCTCCGGTGGCTGTGTCGGCGCTTCCTGTGGTATTTCTGCTCGTCATGCTTGTGGGCATAATTGTGGCGGGAAGTACAGATCTTATCAACACTTACAGCCCGGCTATACTGTTGTCGGCTACGGCTTTCAGTCTTGTGCTCGGCCGTGTGTGCCGCAGTTTCTCGCGTCGCTCGCTTGCGCTGGGACTCCAGCGCAGCGCCGTCCAGATATTGCCGGCCGTACCCATGCTCATATGCATAAGCATGGTGGCAACCACATGGATGCTCAGCGGCGTTGTGCCTACGCTTATAGATTACGGTCTGCGCATTATCAGTCCCGTGTACTTCCTGGCTATCGCGTGTGCCGTGTGCGCCGCGGTGTCGGTGCTGACGGGTAGTTCGTGGAGCACAATCGCCACTATAGGCGTGGCCTTCATGGGCATAGGCGCCGTGCTGGGTTATTCGGAGGCATGGGTGGCCGGCGCTATCATCTCCGGCGCGTATTTCGGCGACAAGATGTCGCCGCTGAGCGACACCACCGTGGTGGCTTCCTCGGCATGCGGCGTCGATCTGTTCAAGCATATCCGCTACATGATGCTTACGTCGGCACCCGCCATGGCCGTGGCTCTGGCCGTGTATGCCTGTGTGGGCCTGTTCGGTACTCCTGCCGGGAGTGCCGACGCCCAGGAGATAACCCGCGGGCTCCATGCTGCATTCGACATCACTCCATGGACGCTGATAATTCCGGCCCTCACTGTCACTCTGCTGGTGCTCCGTGTACCCACGCTGTGGGTCCTTGCAGCGAGTGCCGCTGCCGGCGCTGCCGGCATGTTTGTGTTCCAGCCGGAGCTTGTGGCCTCTCTGCGTGGTGATGCCGCCGGCGCCCCGTTCTTGCTGCGTACGCTGTGGACAGAGACTGCGCCTTCCACCGGTTCGCCGCTGCTCGACTCCCTGGCCGCTACTTCCGGCATTACGGGCATGCTGCCGACGGTGGCTCTGGTTCTGAGCGCGATGATTTTCGGCGCCGCCATGATAGGCACGGGCATGATTTCGTCCATCACGCATGCCATCACGCGGCGGCTGTCGCGCCGCAGTTCCGTAGTAGGCGCCACGGTGTGCAGCGGCCTGTTTCTGAACTCATGCACGGCCGACCAGTATCTTTCGCTTATAATCGGCGGCAACATGTACCGCAACGTATACCGGCGCGCCGGCCTTGAGCCGCGACTGCTCAGCCGCACTATGGAGGACAGCGTGAGCGTGACGTCGGTACTGATACCATGGAACTCCTGCGGTGTCACGCAGAGTGCGGTCCTTGGGGTAGCGACGGTGGTGTATATGCCTTGCTGCATTTTCAACATATTGTCGCCCGTGATGTCGATGGTGATGGCGTTCACCGGCTTCAAGATAAGAAACACGCGGCGCCACGCCGCCCTGCAGCCTGCCTGATGAGATTCGTCGTCCGTCATGCCGCGTCACTTTACTGGATGCTGGCGCTGATAGTGCTCAGTGCCATGCTCTTCATGTTCGGACAGGAGGTGTTGAGCGTGAGACGCAATTTCCAGGAGAGGCTGCTGGTAAGTATTGCAGACAGCATGGTGTTGCTGCTGCCATACTGGTGGCTGCCGCGGCGCTGGCGCGGACTTGTGCTTGTGCCTCTGTGGCTGATGGCCGCGTTCTATGCCGGCAATCTGCTTTATTTCAGGTTTTGGGGACGGTTGTTGCCGTTTATGTTGGTGACGCAGGCCGGAAATGCCAACGGTGTGCTCGTGGACAGCGCCTTGGGCATGCTCCGTTCCGGTGATGTCGTGTATGTTCTGCTGCCGTCTCTGATGACCCTGCTGTGGTGTCTGCGTCCTGTGCGTGCGGCGGTGATGGACGGTAGGTTCAGATTATGGCAGCGCCTTGACGCATCAATGATTGCCGCGGCACTGTTTTTCGGTGCGCTGTATGTAGGTGCCCGCCAGTTTTGCAGCTACTGTAATATTAAGGACCTCAGTGTGGCGGAAACGTTCCGTAAGTATAACGAGTTGTCATCGCGTCCTGATGCATATTTTCAGTCCGACACGCGTGCGTATTTCGCTTTCAGCGGTCAGACGAAGTATCTGCTGTACCAGACGGGCACATTGCTGTCGGACGGCCGCATCGACCTGTCAAAAAGCCAGCGATCCGGGCTTACTGCCTATTGTGCGTCGGCCGACCCGCAGGAAACCGCGATGGCAGAGAACCGGGGTAAAAATTTTATATTTATAATTGTAGAGTCGCTTAATGCCGACATAGTGGATCGCCGTATAAACGGGCGCGAAATCACGCCCAATCTCAACGCTCTGGCTCGCAGCCCGCGGTCGGTGACGTGTCTGCGTGTGCGCCCGCAGATCGGCGAGGGTAATTCTGCCGACGGCCAGCTGATGTACAATGTGGGGCTCCTGCCCACCAGTGTGTATGTGGCGAGTGCCGACTATGTGCCGGGGCTTTACAATCTTAAGACTATGGCCGGCCTTCTGCCCGATAGTCGGGACCGTGCGGCGATTTTTGCCGACCCCGGCAACGGATGGAACAAACGGGAGGCTTACCGCAATTACGGCTATGACCGCATCTTCAACAGCGACAGCATCCGTGCGCATACCCCCGAGGGAATGTCGCGTGACGGGGCGATGTTCAGATATGCTCTCGAACGCATCGACAGTATGGGCCGACCATTCCACCTTCAGCTTCTGACAATCCAGATGCACAGCCCGTATAACGAGCGTGTACTGAATTTTACTGACTACACGGGATTGGGGCTGACTCTGCCGCAACGGCGTTATATCAACTGCACGGCTGATTTCGACCGCCAGCTCGGCGCGTTCATCCGGGGTCTGAAGGACCGTGGCGTGTGGGATAATACGATACTGGTAGTAGCTTCCGACCACAATGCGCCTGACGCAGTGCGAGCCGACGGCGAGCCTGCCGACATTGTGTTCATTGCTGCGAATACCGGTCGTGGAGAGCGCATTGAGGAAGAAGTACATCAGGTGGATGTGTTTCCGACGGTGCTCGACATCATGGGCGTAGAGGGCGGCTGGCGCGGGGTGGGACGCAGTATGCTCGGTCCGCGCCGCGGCGAATCGGACGTCCGTCAGGCCGGCGTCAGCGACAGCCTGCTCCGCAGCGATTATTTCAAGTGAGGGTGGGTCAGAAGGGGTAGCCGATGGCCAGATGGAAGGCCAGGGAGTTGCCGAACGACGTCATGTTGTAGTAGCCTTTGCGGCCGGTGTCGTACGGGGCATGGATGCCTATGCCGAGGTCGGCGCGAATGACGAGGATGTCGATGTCGAGTCGCAGGCCGGCTCCGGTGCCGAGCGCGAGGTCGCGCAGGAACGACGAAGCGCGCAGACGGCCGCCGGGACGCAGCTTGTCGTTCTTGAGCAGCCATACGTTGCCTGCGTCGAGGAATACCGCGCCGTGCAGGGGACCGAAGATGGGGAAGCGCAGCTCGGTGTTAGCCTCGAACTTGAATGTGCCCGTGCGGTCGAAATACTCCTCGGGCGTGCCTTCAGGGGCGCGGTAGCTGCCGGGGCCGATGCTGCGCACCGTGAATGCACGGATGCTGTTGGCTCCGCCTACATAGAACTGCTCGGAGTACGGAACTTCGGAGGAGTTGCCGTAGGCATGCGCTGCTCCGGCCGCCACGCGGCTGACGAGCCATATGTCTCCGGAGGTGATGCGTCTGCCCCACACGAGCTGCATCTGTCCCTTGACAAATTGGGAGAACGGTGTGCCGAACAGCCGTTTCTGTCCCTTGCTGCCGCATGCGCGGTATATTGCCCAGAATAGGTTGCCGGCTTCCTGGACGGTGAAGGTCCAGTTAAGGGTATTGTTGCGGCCGAAGCGCCGGTCGTAGGTGTAGGTGTATGCGAGCTGCGGGATGAACTGGTTGCGGAAGCTTTGGGCCACGGCGGGGTTGGCGGTCATGATGGAGTCGAAGTCGGCCGTGGTGTCCATGGTCTTGGTGTAGGTGAGTTTGAACAGCGTCAGCGTGTTGCTGACGTAGCGCCGCAGACGCCAGTCGTAATTGACCGAGGCATTGAACTGCGCCATCTTGAAGTAGTGCGGCCGGTTGAGCAGTTCGGCGCCAAGCTGGAAGCGGGTCCAGTTGAGGTTGAAGCGGCTGCGTGGTATGAACTTGGGCACGAGCAGTCGCGGGAAGGCCAGTGAGCTTGTGAGGCCGACTTCGTAGGAATTGAATACGGAGCTGCGGTCGCGTCCCGTCTGCCATTCGTAGCTGCCGGTGAGCTGGACCGAGAGCTGCTCGCCGCCACCGAAGACATTGTGGTTGGTGACGCCGACGCTCAGTCCGGGGCCTATATAGCTGTTGCTCTTGCTTGTGGCGTTGACTTCCAGTGTGGCTTCGAGTGGGGCGTCAAACGTGCAGTTGACGTCGACATCGAGCAGGTGCTCGCCGCGGTGCAGGGCCGCAGTGTCGGGCGATGCAGTGATATTGATGGCGCTGAAGATGCCCAGGCGCGACAGGTTGGACTGTGTGCGGTCCATGCTTCGGACGCTGAATGTGCGTCCGGGACGGAATACCACACACTCCGGGATTAGCTTGCGGCGCAGGCGCGACGGCTGCATCTGTACGAGGGTGGCGCGCGGGGTTACGATGGTGTCGGGTGTGCCGCCTCCCTGGTGGCGGTTGGCGTAGACTGTGACGCGCCCTGTGCGCCAGCGTTGCAGCGCGAACTGCGGCGTATTGTCGGCTACCTCGAGGCGCAGGGCTATGTGCTGCGGCCTCATGATGCTGTCGGCGAGGTATTCTATGTATTCAGGGCTGAAGAAGTAGTAGCCGCGGTTGCGCAGTCCGTTGGTGATGCGTGTGC
The DNA here is from genome assembly GCA_948665475.1 of uncultured Muribaculaceae bacterium. Lineage (GTDB taxonomy): Bacteria > Bacteroidota > Bacteroidia > Bacteroidales > Muribaculaceae > CAG-873. Next base: position 30,027 of record CAPNHY010000027.1, read on the forward strand.
GCGCCACTCCGAGCGAGTCGGTGCTGTAGCGCTGCGGATTGCTCAGGTACGGGTCGCGTGCGGCCAGCGAGTCGATAAGGTGGTAGAGGTGGCATGTGTCCGGCAGCAGCTCAAGAGTGTCTACCGGGTATGGCTCTCCCGTGGCTATGGTGTACTGTATGGCGGCCTTGCGTTTGCCTTTTATCAGCTCGTAGGACGCCTTGCCTCGGAAGTAGCCGTTGTTGTCGAGCAGGTCGTCGAGCATGCGCACCCGCAGTTCGGGACGCACCTCGCTGACGAGCACAGGCTGCTCCACGAGCCAGTTGTAGAGCCATTTTTTCGGACCTTTGCTGTTCGGATTCCAGTTGTTGTAGACCCAAAGGCCTATGGGGAACGGATAGCGCCAGTTCAGCATCTTTATGTAGTTGTTGGGCTTGGCGAATATGGCTTCGTCGATTGCGTCGGTAAGGCCTGCGGGCAGTTTCTGAGGACGGCCCGCGGAGTCGGCGGGCAGAACATAGCGGGTCGTCTTGTTGCCGGTGAAGAGATATTCGCCCTGCGGTATCCGCCGGGTGGTGGAGCATGCGGCGAGAAGGATGGCGCATGCCGCTACGATGATTATATGGTTGACGTGTCGGCGCATAATGTGGATGAAGAATCGGGTCCTGCATATCAAACAAGGCCGTCAGCCGTTTTGTTGCAACGGTAATGCAAAGATAACTGCTTTTTTGAAAACTACGGCAGAAACTTTAATGGTATGATGATTGTTGAACATACAAATGTTTCAACTCTTTCTCTGAATGTCAGTCCGTAATATGCTTGTTCGCCTGCGCCGGCGTTTTGCCTCAGCCCCGCTTCTTCTTGTGGGGCCGGTGATGTGTCTGGTCGTGGGGCTTGCGGCCGGAAGCGCGGCGGCACTGCTGAAGTGGCTCATAGGCCATATGTCGGAGGCGGCACACAGCATGATGGGGGTGACCCACGGCAATATGCTTCTTATACTCTTGCCTGTGGTCGGAATCGTGTTTTCGGGTATGTTTCAGCGCTATGTGCTGCACCGCGACATAGAGCATGGCAGCGACAGACTGAAGGATGCACTGCGGCGCGGCGATTACTACATATCACCCAAACTCACTTACGGCCCCATCGTGGCGAGTACTTTCACCCTCGGCTTCGGCGGCTCGGCCGGTTCTGAGGGTCCGATAGCCACATGCGGGGCTGCTCTCGGCGGTAACCTGTCGCGGTGGTTCGGTCTCGGACCCGACAAGGTGCGCATAATGATAGCATGCGGCGCGGCGGCCGGCATCGCGGGCATATTCAAGGCTCCCGTGGGCGGGATGCTCTTCGCTCTGGAGTATCTGGCGGTAGAACTTACCACAATCCCCGTGATCGCCATCCTCGCAACGTGCCTTATAGCGTCGCTGACGGCCTATGTGCTGTCAGGCTGTGTGCCCGACCTGTCGCTGTTGCGCTATGTGCCGCAGAGCTACGGCTATCTGCCTGCGGTGCTGTTGCTCGGCATATGCTGCGGGCTGTATGCCATGTACTATAACCGCACGGGCATGTGGGCACGCCACCGTCTGGAGGCTATGGGCAATCCGTGGATCCGCAACCTCGTGTCAGGTGCGTCGGTGGGAGTTATTCTGTTTCTGTTTCCGGCACTCTATGGTGAGGGCTACAGTGTCATAGGGCAGCTGATGAACATGCCCGGCTATAAGCTCGGCAATTACAGTCCTCTGTATCTTCTCGGCAGCAGCGGCGAGGGAGCATTGCTTCTGTTGGCTGCTGGTATGTTGATGTGCAAGGGAGTGGCGGCATTCAGCACAAACAGCGGAGGCGGTGTTGCGGGCGACTTTGCGCCTACGCTCTTCGCCGGTGCCATTCTGGGATATGTGATGGTGGGTGTGTGCCGGCATTGTCTTGGATATGAAGTTCCGATGCCGGTGCTTGTGCTCGGCGGTATGGCCGGTGTCATGGCCGGTGCCGTCCGCTGCCCTCTGATGGCGATATTTATAACGGTGGAGATGACGGCGGCCTACGAATATCTGCTGCCGGTGACAATCGCCGGCCTTACCTCTTATGCTGTGGTGCGTATCGCGGGACTTTTGAGACACTAATCTGCGTTGACATAATATTCCGTTCATCAGGCACGGCTCTTTCATTTAAAACTAAATAAATGACATACAGCCCTTACCCGGT
>CAPNHY010000028.1:0-29524 GCA_948665475.1 uncultured Muribaculaceae bacterium
GAACCGGGTAAGGGGAAATATACGCTTTATTTTATCTTAAATGAAAGAGCCGTGCAATTTACTCAATTCAAAGTCCTGATTCCGCACACAATTTCGTGTTTTAAGTTTTTTTCACTAACTTTGCATCGGATTTCCGGCAGCAGCCTGCGGGCATCGCTGCACACTCTTGAGGTATAATTTCTAACGCACGCACGGCGCCATCACGCTCGGGCGCGCCAAAAAGATTTGTTTTCAGACATGGATCTCACTACTACAATTGATTTCCGCCCCAAACTGCTGTCGTCACTAAGACATTACAACAGCGGGCGTCTGCGCTCCGACATCACCGCCGGCATCGTGGTCGGCATAGTGGCGCTGCCTCTGGCAATCGCCTTCGGCATAGCATCGGGCGTCAGTCCCAGCATCGGCCTTATTACGGCCATAATAGGCGGCTTCCTGGTATCGGCCTTCGGCGGCAACTCCGTGCAGATAGGCGGCCCGACGGGCGCATTCATCGTCATCGTCTACAACATCATAAGCCAGTTCGGGCTACAAGGCCTTGCAATAGCCACGCTCATGGCCGGCCTCATACTCGTGGCGATGGGTCTGTTCCGCCTCGGCACCGTCATCAAATTCATCCCCTACCCCATCGTGGTAGGCTTCACGGCCGGCATTGCGCTGACCATCTTCTCCACGCAGATCAACGACTTCTTCGGCATGGGACTGCGCGACCTGCCCGGCCAGTTCATCCCCAAATGGAGCCGCTATCTCACCTCACTGGGCTCAATCGACATCGCCACCACACTGACGGCGCTTATATCATTATTTATAATTATAGTGACGCCTCGCATCTCAAAAAAATTGCCCGGAGCCCTCATAGCCATCGTACTCGTGACGGCAGGCGCGTGGCTGGCATCCATATTCATTCCCGGATACAGCGTGGAGACTATCGGCGACCGCTTCGGGTCGATGAGCACCGACATCCCCGCGCCCCACGGCCTCACCATCGACATGGCTACCATCAACATGCTGCTGCCCTCGGCCTTCACCATAGCCATGCTCGGAGCCATAGAGTCGCTGCTGAGCGCTACCGTGGCCGACGGTGTCACCGGCTCACGCACCAACAGCAATACCGAACTCATGGGCCAGGGTATAGCCAACATCGTAGTGCCCTTCTTCGGCGGCATCCCCGTCACCGGCGCAATCGCACGCACGATGACCAACATCACCAACGGCGGACGCACCCCCGTAGCCGGCATCATCCACGCCATGGTTCTGCTGCTGATCTATCTCTTCGCCATGCCGCTGATCAACTACATACCCATGTCGTGCCTCGCAGCAGTGCTGATAATGGTGGCCTATAACATGAGTGGCTGGCGCACCGTGGTTGGCATCATGCGTACACCCAAAAGCGACGTATCGGTGCTCATTGTCACATTCCTGCTGACCGTCATTTTCGACCTTACCATCGCCATAGAGATAGGTCTCCTGCTCGCCGTGGTGCTGTTCCTGCGCCGAGTGATGGAGAACACGGAGATAAAAGTCTACTCCGAGCAGCTCGACGTGGCCGAAGGCACCGACCTCAGCCGGCACGAAGTGCTTGACGTAGCCCCCGGCGTAAGCATCTACGAGATAGACGGCCCGTTCTTCTTCGGCATAGCCACCAAGTTCGACGAAATGATGCGGTCAACTATCGGAAGCAAGCCCGTGGTACGCGTGCTCAGGATGCGAAAGGTAGCCTTCATCGACGCCACCGCCCTGCACAACCTCGAAATACTCATACGCTCGTCGCAGAACGAAGGCATCCACGTTGTGCTCTCGGGTGTGCGTCCCAACGTGCGCGAAAGCCTCGTGCACGCGGGCATCGACGGCCTCATAGGCTCCGACCACATCTGCGACCACATATCCAAGGCTCTCGCGCTTGCAAACAGGATAGCCGAGGAATCGCGCAAGTAACTATCACTCTGCATATTGCAAATATTGACATTTTTTAACGTTCGATTTTTATGCTTTAAAGCAGAAAAAAATGTGAAAATATTTTGCGATACGCAAAAATTGGCATAACTTTGCATCGTTTTTGAAGCATAACAATATTGTTTTACTCTTAACTCAAAAAGAAAATGAAAAAGTTAGTTCTTTTGCTCGCAGTCGCTTTCAGCGCTACGATGTTCTCCTGCGGCAGCGCCGACAAAGCTGAGAACGCTGCTGACAGCACCGCTGCTGACACTGTTGTAGCTGCTGTAGAGGAAGTCGTTCTCAACGACACTCTCGCCAACGACACCGTCGTAACCGACACCGTTGTTGCAGCTGCTGTTGCCGCTGAATAATAAGCGACCACGCCAAGCATAAGCCGGCTGTCCCGAGGGGATGGCTGGCTTTTTTGCAACATCTTCCCAGCCCCACATACGCACCATGATAGAATACATCACCGGACGCCTCACCGCCATCACGCCCACCGACGCCACTCTTGAGACAGCAGGCGGAGTGGCATACCTGCTCAACATCACGCTGCCCACCTTCACGGCGCTCCAGGGCAAGGAGTCGGTACGCCTGCTCGTGCATGAGAGCATACGCGACGACGCCTGGCAGCTTTTCGGTTTCATCGACGAGACCGAGCGCTCGCTGTTCCGGTCGCTCATAGGCGTCAGCGGCGTCGGTGCCGGTTCGGCCAGGACCATTCTATCGGCCATTCCCGCGCGCGAGCTGGCAGCCGCCATCACCGCCGGCGACGCCGCAAGCCTCAAAAAAGTCAAGGGCATAGGAACAAAAACAGCCGAAAGAATAATTGTAGACCTGCGCGACAAAATAAATCCGCCTGACGATACGTTATTTACACAGCAAAGCCGCACGAAGGACAACGAGGCATTCGACGAGGCTCTCACCGCACTCACCATCCTGGGCTACACCAGGCAGCAGAGCCAGAAGGCACTCGCAAGAATCTTCGACGCCGACCCCCGGACAAAGGTGGAGACGGCAATCCGCAAGGCTCTTGCAATGATGTAATGGGAAAAAGTGCCAAGCTGACACGCATGTACATACGCGCGCACGCGCGACGACTGACCGGGATTGCCGCCCTGTGCGCGATTCTGGCCGCCACGTGCATAGGCCTGTCGGCCCAGACACAAAGCACCGCGCCATCCATCGCCCCGCCTCCGCCCGCGGCTTACCCGCAGCCCGTGGCGCCCATCGACACCGTGCAGTTGCCCCTGCCCGTGGGCGGCACCGTGCCGCGCGACTACGAGGAACTGATGGCCGACGAGCTGGCCTACGACCTCGACAACCCCGGCAACATCAGCACCACGGCCGAGTACGACCCGGCCACCAACTGCTACGTCGTGCGTACGCGTGTGGGCGACATCGACATCGCCACACCTTTCATGCTCAACAAGCAGCAGTACGACAACTGGCAGCTGCGCAAGTCGTTACAGGACTACTACCGTCAGCGCAACTCCGTGGCGGCAGAGGACAAGGACAAGCAGCCCTTCAACATCCTCGACATGAATTTCGCCCTCGGCCCGCTGGAAAAAATCTTCGGGCCCGGCGGCGTACAGCTGCGCACACAGGGTTCCGTGCAGGTGGCTATGGGCATCAAAAGCAACTTCACCGACAACCCCGCCCTCTCGCTCGGCTCCCGCCGCAAGACCTACTTCGACTTCGACCAGAAAGTACAGGCCACAGTCAACGCCTCCGTCGGCAACAGGCTCAAATTCAACATGACCTACAACACCGACGCCACGTTCGACTTCGACTCCAAGAACCTCAAGCTCGCCTACGAAGGCGAGGAGGACGACATCGTCAAGAGCATCGAGGCGGGCAACGTGTCAATGACGACGGGCTCGTCTCTAATACGCGGAAGCACAGCGCTCTTCGGTCTCAAGACCAAGCTCCAGTTCGGCAAGCTCACGGCCACGGCCCTCGTCAGCCAGCAGCAGTCTGAGAGCAAGAGCGTAAGCTCGCGCGGCGGAGCCCAGACCACCAAATTCACCGTCAACGCCGACCAGTACGACGCCAACCGACACTTCTTCCTCGGCCACTTCTTCCGCGACAACTACGACCGCTTCGCCGCGCGCCTGCCCTACGTCAGCAGCGGCGTAAAAATCACACGCATAGAGGTATGGGTCACCAACAAAGGCGGCAAATACGACCAGAGCCGAAACCTCGTCGCCTTCCAGGACCTCGGCGAGAACTCGCACCTCGCCAACAGCTACTGGCAGCCCAACCCGGCGCTTCCCAACCCGGCCAACGCGTCGAACAACCTCCTCCAGGTCATCAAGACCGACTATCCCGGCGCGCGCAACATCAACACCGTCACGCAGGCGCTCTCTCCCCTCTCGGCCTACGGCATCGAGGGCGGCAGCGACTACGAGAAGATTGAGAGCGCCCGCCTACTCTCGTCCTCGGAGTACACGCTCAACTCCACCCTCGGCTACATCTCCGTGAAAAGCGCCATCGCCGCCGACGAGGTCCTGGCCGTAGCCTTTGAGTACAGTTACAACGGACAGGTGTTCCAGGTGGGTGAATTTTCAGGCGACATCACCACAACCGACCAGTCGCTCTACGTCAAGATGCTTAAGAGCACCACCACGACGCCGACCATGCCAGTCTGGCACCTGATGATGAAAAACGTCTACAACATCGGCGGCTATCAGATTCAGAAACAGCGCTTCAAGCTCAACATCAAGTACCTCAGCGACACCACCGGCACGCAGATCAACTACCTGCCCGTGCCGGGACTCAACAACCAGCCCCTGCTCCAGGTCATGAACCTCGACCGCATCGACTCCAACGAGCAGAGCAACCCCGACGGATTCTTCGATTTCATCGAGGGCTACACCGTCTATTCATCCACGGGCAAGATAATCTTCCCCGTCGTCGAGCCTTTCGGCAAACACCTGGCCGCCAAAATCGGCGACCCCGTGCTGGCCGAGAAATACGTCTATCAGGAGCTGTACGACTCCACCCTGGTGGTAGCCCGCCAGTTCGCCGACAAGAACAAATTCGTGCTCACGGGCGAGTATCAGGCCTCCTCCGGCTCGCAGATACGCCTCAACGCCATGAACGTGCCGCGAGGCTCGGTGGTCGTCACCGCCGGCGGCGTCACCCTCACCGAGAACGCCGACTACACCGTCGACTACGCCATGGGCATCGTCACCATCACCAACCAGAGCATCATCGACTCCGGCCAGAGCGTCAGCGTCACCCTCGAGAACCAGTCGATGTTCTCCACCCAGCGCAAGACTCTCCTCGGCCTCGACCTCCAGTACCAGTTCAACAAGAACCTGAACCTCGGCGCCACCATACTCCACTATTCCGAGAAAGCACTCACCGAGAAAGTCAACATCGGCGACGAGACCGTCAGCAACACCATGCTCGGCCTCAACCTCAGCTACAACCAGGAGTTCATGTGGCTCACCAACCTCATCAACAAGATACCCACCGTCAACGCCACGGCGCCGTCGCGCCTGAGCCTCACCGCCGAGTACGCCCGCATCCTCCCACACTCGCAGAAAAGCGGCAGCAACAAGGGCTCCAGCTACGTCGACGACTTCGAGTCCACGCAGACCGGTATCGACCTGCGCTCGCCCTACGCCTGGCAGCTCGCCTCCACGCCCTGGGAGCCCGGCTCGGACGCCCTCTTCCCCGAGGCCGGCCTCAGCAACAACGTGGACTACGGCAAAAACCGCGCGCTGCTCAACTGGTACTACATCGACCGAATGTTCACGCAGCGCAACTCCTCGCTGGCCCCCGGCTACCTCAAGAGCGACCTCAAGCAGCTGTCCAATCCCTATGTCCGCGAGGTCTACACCCGCGAAATCTACCCCGGCCGCGAGCAGAACTACAGCGAGTCGGCAACCATACAGACCCTCAACCTCTCCTTCTACCCCACCGAACGCGGCCCCTACAACCTCGACGCCACCGACATCGACGACGAGGGCAACCTCCTCTATCCGGAACGCCGCTGGGGCGGCATCATGCGGCGCCTCGACAACACCAACTTCGAGCAGAGCAACATCGAGTACGTGCAGTTCTGGCTACTCAACCCCTTCCTCGACCCCGAGAACCCCAACACCGAAGGAGGCGACCTCTACCTCAACTTCGGCGAAGTCAGCGAGGACATACTCAAGGACGGGCTCAAAAGCTACGAGAACGGCATACCCTACGACGGCAACGACCAATATCTTGAAAACACCGTCTGGGGACGCGTGTCGCGCCAGAACTCGCTCACATACAGCTTCGACAACGCCAACGGCGCCCGCCTCGTGCAGGACGTGGGCCTCGACGGGCTGCCCAACGAGATGGAGTACGACCACTCCAGCTACGCCGACTATCTCACCCGTCTGCGCCAGCGCCTCTCGCCCTCCGCCCTCGAGCGCATGGAGGCCGACGCCTTCTCGCCCATCAACGACCCCGCAGGCGACAACTATCACTTCTACCGAGGCTACGACTACGACGAGCAGCGCCTCGGCGTGCTCGAACGCTACAAGCGCTACAACGGCGTGGAGGGCAACTCGCTCAACCCCGACGAGGCCTCCGACCCTCTCTATCAGTCGGCCAAAAGCGGCCCTGACGTGGAGGACATCAACCAGGACAACACCCTCAACGAGTACGAGCGCTACTTCCAGTACAAGGTTTCCATCCGCCCCGAGGACCTCGAGGTGGGCAAGAACTACATCACCGACAAGCAGGTGTCGCTCCAGCGCACCGTCGACGGCAAGGACCTCCAGGTGGAGTGGTACCAGTTCAAGATTCCCCTGTCCGACTACGAGCGCGTCGTCGGCTCCATACGCGACTTCTCCACCATTCGCTTCGCCCGCATGTTCATGACAGGCTTCAAGGCCGTCACCCACCTGCGCTTCGCCTCCTTCGAGCTCGTGCGCGGCGAGTGGCGCCCCTACGACTTCAACCTCAACACACGCGGCGACGCGCCCGCCGAGGGGCAGCTCGATATTTCCGTCGTCAACATCGAGGAGAACTCGCGCCGCGAACCCGTCAACTACGTGCTGCCCCCGCACGTCACCCGCATCACCGACCCCGGCCAGAGCCAGGTGGTGCAGCTCAACGAGCAGTCCATGTCGCTGAAAGTGCTCGACCTCAACCCCGGCGACGCACGAGCCGTCTACCGCAACACGCAGCTCGACCTCCGCAACTACAAGCGCCTCCAGATGTGGAACCACGCCGAAGCCCTCATCGACAACACAACCAACCTGCGCTCCGGCGACCTCTCCATGATAATCCGCCTCGGCTCCGACGTCAAAAACAACTTCTACGAGTACGAGATACCCCTCGAACTCACCCCGCCGGGCAACTACAACACATACCTGCAGAGCGACCGCTACATCGTCTGGCCCGAAAACAACTTCCTGAACCTCAACCTCGAGGCCCTTGTCGACCTCAAGAAGGAACGCAACCGCGCCAAGCGCGACGAGCAGGAAGGCGTGGGCTACGCCACTCTATACACCGGACGCGACCCCGACAACGAGCGCAACCGCATGGCCGTGCTCGGCAATCCCACCCTCAGCGACGTCCGCGTCATCCTCATAGGCGTACGCAACAACTCCTCCACCACCAAAAGCGGCACCGTATGGGTCAACGAGCTTAAAGTCACCGACTTCAACGAGGAGGGAGGCTACGCCGCCAAGGCCAACGCCACCCTCGCCGTCAGCGACATTGCCACGCTCAACCTCGGCGCGCACATCGAGAGTTCCGGCTTCGGCAACGTGGACCAGAGCCTCAACGAGCGACGCCTCGACGACTACCACCAGTACAACGTGGCCGTGCAGGCCGACCTCGGCCGCCTCCTGCCGGAGAAGGCCAAGCTCCGCGCACCCGTCTACTACTCCTACTCCACCGAGCGCACCACGCCCAAGTACAATCCCCTCGACCAGGACGTACTGCTCGACGACGCCCTCGACGACTGCCGCGACAAGCACGAGCGCGACAGCATCCTCGCCTACGCCGAGGAGTCCACCGTCATACGCAACTTCTCCATCTCCGGCCTCAACTTCGGCGTCAAGAGCAAGAAGCCCATGCCATGGGACCCCGCCAACTTCACCATCAACTTCTCCTACAGCAAGCAGACGAAGAAGGACCCCACCACCGAGTACGAGTACACCAACGACTACCGCGGCTCGCTCGTCTACTCCTACGCGCCCTACTTCAAGCCCTTCAAGCCCTTCAAGAACATCAAGAGCAAGAACAAGAACGCACGCTTCCTGCGCGAATGGGAACTGAACTGGCTCCCCACCAGCATCAACTTCAACACCAACATGAGCCGCTACTACTACGAGCAGCAGACACGCTCCGAAATAGACCAGATGTTCCAGCTCCCCGTTTCCGTCAGCAAGAACTTCCTCTGGGACCGACAGCTCAACCTCACCTGGAACATCACCAAGACGCTCTCGCTCAACTTCACGTCCAACACCTCGGCGCGCATCGAGGAGACCGTCGGCGCCGTCAACCGCCGCCTCTTCCCCGACAAGTACCGCGAGTGGCGCGACACCGTGTGGCAGTCAATCCTCTCCATGGGCACGCCCTGGAGCTACAACCAGACATTCAACGCGCAGTACAAGGCGCCCTTCTCGCGCATTCCCGCCCTCGACATGCTCTCCGGCAACATCGCCTACAACGCCACCTACCGCTGGGACCGCGGCGCCGAAGTGGACGGCGTGCGCCTGGGCAACAGCATCGGCAACCAGTCGTCATGGACCGGCGACGGACGCCTCAACTTCGAGAACATCTACAACAAGATTCCGCTGCTCAAGCGCATCAACCAGCGCTTCGCCAACAAGCGCCCGGCGCAGCAGCGACAGCGCAAGCCCAAGAAATTCGAGCGCACCTACCAGCTCAAGCCCGACACGAGCCTCGTCATCAAGCACAACCTGCGCACCGGCAAGATTCGCGTGTCGGCAACGACCGTCGACGGCAAGCCCTTCGCCGTGAAGACGCGCCCCGTCGACCAGAACTCCGTAGAGGTGCTCACCCGCGGCGACGGCACCAACATCAAGTTCACCGTCTCCGAAGTCATCAAGGAGGAGAAGAACTTCTGGAAGGAGCTCGGCGACTACTCCCTGCGCCTTGCCATGACCCCGCGCAACATAAGCGTGCGCTACCGCGGCACGCGCTCGCTGACGCTCCCGCTGTACTCGCCGGGCATAGGCAACGTCTTCGGACAAAGCCTCAGCTACGGCCCCATGGCTCCGGGCCTCGACTTCGCATTCGGCTTCGCCGGCCGCGACTACATCGACAAGGCCCTCGACCGTCACTGGCTCATCACCGACGACGGACAGACGTCGCCCGCCCTCTGGAGCAACGGCAAGGAGCTCAACATCGAGGCCACGCTCGAACCCTTCAAGGGCTTCAAGATACAGCTGACGATGAACCGCACCGACAACCGCACACAGCAGGTGCAGTTCATGTACGCCGACATGCCCACCAGCTACAACGGCTCCTACACCAAGACCCACATGGCCCTGGCCACCGCCCTCGCGTCCTCCAGCGCCAAGGACGGCTATGCCAGCAAGGCATTCACGCAGTTCATCGACAATATCCCCGTGGTGCGCGACCGCGTCGAGGCGCAGTACCTCGGCACCACCTACCCCGACGCCGGCTTCATCCGCGGCACCGCCCAGGCCGGCGCGCAGTTCTCGCCCGAGGTCGGCACCGTCAGCACCACCAGCAGCGACGTGCTCATCCCCGCATTCATTGCCGCCTACTCCGGCAAGAGCGCCAGGGACATCTACCTCGACCCGTTCCCCTCGTTCAAATACGTGCTGCCCAACTGGCGCGTCACCTACGACGGCTTCATCAACCTCGGACGCATGCGCGACATCTTCAAGACCTTCACCGTCTCGCACGCCTACCAGTGCACCTACTCCGTCGGCTCCTACGGCTCATATCTGAACTGGATCAGCGCAGGCGGCGAACGCCTCGGCTTCACCCTCGACGAGCTCACCGGGCGCCCCATCCCGTCCTCACCCTTCAACATCTCGTCCGTAGCCATCACCGAGCGCTTCGCTCCCCTCATCGGCCTCAACGCCACGCTCAAGAACGACCTCCGCGTCAACATCGAGTACAAGGACCAGCGCACACTCACCCTGAACACCTCGGCCGGACAGGTCGTCGAGGCATCGCAGCGCGGACTCACCATCGGCGCCGGCTACAAAATCGTGGGATTCAACACCGTGCTGAAGATGAAGGGCACGCAGACGGGCGTCAGCAACGACCTCACCCTCAACGCCGACTTCACCCTCAACCATAACAGCGCGCTCATACGCCGCATCGAGGCCAACTACACGCAGCCCACCAGCGGCACCAACAGCTGGCGCCTCAACTTCACGGCAAACTATGTGCTGAGCAAACGAGTGACCCTCGCCGCATACTTCGAGCATCAGGTCAACAACCCCATCGTCACCACAAGCTCCTACCCCACCACCAACACAAGCTACGGCCTGAGCTTCAACCTCTCGCTATCCCGATAAGCGCGAACAGCCGGCGGCGCACCAGGTCCACCGCCATGCACGCAGCGTAGATAGCGGCCATGGCGGCAAGCATCAGCAGCGAGAACTCCCACAGCGGCAGCGCATCCCACGCGGCAGCCGAGGCACGCTTTATCACGCCGCCCCATATCAGTGGATTCTTGTGGATAAGATACACGGCAAAGGCGCCGGAAGCCATGCGGTTGACGAAGGCCGACCGGAACTCCATGCCCCTGAACAGCATGAACAGCGCCACCGTGGCCACGAGTACAAAAGGCGAATTATAGGCGTACGCGCGCGGCAGGTCGTAGCACGCGTCGGCGACGATACACAGCGTTGCCGCCACGAACACCACGGCAGACACCCTGCGGCGAGGCCGGCGGCCGAAACGGCGCACATAGCGCGCCACGGCATACACCAGCACAAGCTGCCATGCCGTATAGCCCGTAGGGTTGAACGCGCGGCCCCACCACCAGCCGGCCCACACCGTGAGCAGCGCCGAGAGCGCGAGCAGCCATGCGTACTGTCTGCGGCCGAGCGAGTCGAGTCCCGCGTTCAGCACCGGGCTGACAATCATCAGCAGAAAATAGGCCGGCACATACCACAGGTCGGTATGCGTCAGCACCAGCCAGCTCTCCGCCCAGCCCTGCCACGTGAAGCTGCCCGCCAACGGAGCAAGCACGGAATAGATACCCACCGAATAGAACGCACACATAAGCAGGAATCGCACCGCGCCGCGCACCGTAAGCCGTATCCCGAAGTATCCCGAAATCATCGTGAAGCAATTCACGCCCGTAATGGCAAGCGCCTCCACCGCGAGGCGCCACCAGTCGCGCGCCGTCGCCCCGGCCGGATTGCCGCCGAGGTCGGGCAGACCGAGTGATGCACCGTCAAGATGCACCGCAAGCACCATCATCATGCTCACGATGCGCAGCAACTCCATGTTGCTCTGCCTCTCTCTCCGCTTATCCATAAAGCGAAATTACACTTTTTTCATGAAATCTTTGCAAAAACCGAAAAAGAATTGTAACTTTGCACTCGCAATCCACCGATGGTACCTTGGTCCGAGTGGTTAGGCAACGGTCTGCAAAACCGTGTACAGCGGTTCGATTCCGCTAGGTACCTCCAACACAACCCCGACTTCCGTCGGGGTTTATTTTTTATATACATCCCATCCACCCACGTGTAGGGATGCACGCTCGTGCATCCGCCCCCCCGAAAATTTCCCAAAAGGTTATAGCACTACAACCTTTCCCGCAAAATCACCCGCCGAATGGCGGGGTTGCACAACTCCTCACTCCTCACTGCGCGCAGCGCACCCTCACTCCTCACTGCGGCCGCAGGCCGCCCCCCTCTGACCTCTAAACTATCAACTATAAACTAAATCTCGACTATCTCCACCTCGCGCAGGCGCAGGCGGGCCTCCAGATAGCGCGACAGCTCCTCGCGGCGGGCCTTCGGCAACGGCTGCGCCAGACGCACCAGAGCCACGTTGACGGTGTCAAGCCGTCCGCTTTCCGTCGTGGCGAAGACGGCACGCGTCACTGCCATGTCCGTCACCTGCGGGAACACCACGGCCAGCTCGGGAGCAATGGCGCCGCTTACGGTGTCGTTTTGTTCGCGGTACACGAGCACCGCGCGCAAAGAGTCGATGGTCTGCTGCTTCTGCGCGAGCGCCGCCTGCGTCAGCTCGTATACATCGCGCACGGAGTTGCCCTCCAGGTCCTTCTGCGAGAGCACCGGACTGCTGTCCTGCACTATGTTGAGCGTGGCGCCCGTGAGGCCGTAATCGGCGAGTTTGGCGCTGAGGGCGAGCTGGAGCGAATCCTGCGGCAGCCGGGTGCCTATCAGGGTTATATCGAGAGTGCCGTGGCCGCTGTGCCACCGCGTGTCGCTCGTAAGCACGTGCGTCGAGGGGAAGTTGCACTGCTCGCTGACGAAGCGTCCGGCATTGATCTGGAAACGCGACTCACGCAGCATGTTGTAGGTCAGATAGATGCTCGGAAGCAACGTCAGCACGGCCACCACGAGCACGATGTGACGCACGCGGCGCGCACGGTTCACGTCGGTCACCGGCACATGCTTGTACTTCATCAGCTTGACCCCGATGTACGTCGCCAGACAGATGTATATGGAGTTGATAAGGAACAGGTAGAACGCGCCGAAGAAGTAGTTCAGCTGCCACGTGGCGAGGCCGTAGCCCGCCGTACACAGCGGCGGCATGAGAGCCGTGGCTATGGCGACACCCGGAATGACGTTGCCCTTGCTGCGCGAGCCTATGGCGAAGATGCCGGCACCGCCGCCTATAAACCCTATGAGCACATCGTAGATGGTGGGCGACGTGCGCGCCAGCAGCTCGCTGTGGTTCTGCCCCACGGGCGAGATCATGAAGTAGATGGTCGACGCTATCACGGAGAATCCGGCGGCCATGGTGAGATTGCGCAGCGAACGGCGCACCAGGTCGAAATCCTGAATGCCGATGCCAAGGCCTATACCGATGATAGGACCCATCAGCGGCGAGATAAGCATGGCGCCGATGATGACGGCCGTAGAATTGGTGTTCAGACCCAGCGACGCGATGAATATGGCGAGGATGAGAATGAGCATGTTGGTGCCGCGGAACGACACGCCCTCGCGGATGGAGGCCTCGGCCTCCTGCTGGCTCACGAGGTAGCCCGACAGGCTGAAATACTCCACCATCAGGGCCTTGATGCTGCTTATAGGGTGTTTCATAATTTATCTTCAGAGAGTTCTATCGACACGGGGCAGTGATCGCTGCCCTCGATTTCGCTGTGTATGGTCGCGGCTGTGACGCAATCCGCGATACGGCGGCTCACGAGGAAGTAGTCGATACGCCAGCCTACGTTCCTCTCCCTCGCCCGCATGCGGTAGCTCCACCATGAGTAGGCGCCGCAGTCGTCGGGATGCAGCAGGCGGAAGGTATCCACCATTCCGCACTCCGAGAGCAGGGTGCCGAACGCGGCGCGCTCCTCGTCGCTGAAGCCCGCGCTGAAATGATTGTCGGCCGGACGCGCCAGGTCTATATCGTTGTGGGCCACGTTGAGGTCGCCGCACACCACCACGGGCTTCTCCGCATCGAGGCGGCGCAGATAATCGCGGAAATTCGCTTCCCACTCAAGGCGGTAAGGCAGACGCGCGAGCTCGCCCTGCGAATTGGGCGAATACACATTTACGAGATAGAACGTCCCCATGTCGAGCGTGAGCACACGCCCCTCGTTGTCGAAGTCTCCCCTTTCCACGGCCAGCGGCTTGCGCCGAGTGGCCGTGGCGGTTCCGCTGTAGCCGCGGCGCTCTGCCGAGTTCCAGTACAGCGAGTACCCTCCGTCGTCCAGCGTGTGCGTCATCTGTTCGGGCTGCATTTTGGTTTCCTGTACGCACACGGCGTCCGCGTCAAGAGCATATATCGTCTCCTTGAAGCCCTTTCCGAGCACAGCCCGGAGGCCATTGACATTCCACGACACTAATTTCATAATCTATATAGTCTGTTTTAGAGGGTATTCTCATGCAGGGTCAAGCGACAGCATGGTGTCGAGTATGCCTACGGCTGCTTCCACCGTGGCTACCGAACGGATGGCGAAGCTGCGGCGGCTGCCGTTCTCGCGGATGCGCACACGGTCGGTGTTCAGTTGCAGATAGCGCACAAGGCGCCCGAACATCGCGCTCTGATAGTAGGCCACATTGTCGTCGCCCACGAAGTAGAGGTACATGGCGCCCTGCTTCAGCGCCACCTTCTCTATGCCCAGGCGGCGGGCCAGGCGGCGCAGGTGCGGTATGCGCAGCAGCTCGGCCGTCTCCGGGGGTATCTTGCCGAAACGGTCGACCAGACGCTCGGCGAAGGCACGCAGTTCCGTCTCGCGCTCTATGCTGTCGAGCTCGCGGTAGAGGGCTATGCGCTCGCCCTCCTGCGGCACATACGTGGCGGGCAGCAGCAGCTCGAGGTCGGTCTCCACGGTGCAGTCGGCCACGAAGTCGTCCGAGCCGTCGTTCTCGCCGCCGGCCGTGGAGGTCTCGGCCTTGACCGCGTCGGCGAACTCCTGCGTGCGCAGCTCCGTGACAGCCTCCTTGAGTATCTTCTGATAGGTCTCGTAGCCCAGGTCGGCGATGAAGCCGCTTTGCTCGGCGCCGAGCAGGTTGCCCGCGCCGCGTATGTCAAGGTCCTGCATGGCTATGTGTATGCCCGAACCGAGGTCGGAGAAACTCTCGATGGCCTGGAGGCGGCGGCGCGCCACATCGCTCAGGGGCAGACCCGGCGGCACGAGCAGATAGCAGAACGCCTTGCGCGAGCTGCGGCCCACACGCCCGCGCAGCTGGTGCAGCTCGCTGAGGCCGAAGTTCTGGGCGTTGTTGACGATGATGGTGTTCACGTTAGGCATGTCGATGCCGCTTTCCACTATGGTGGTCGCCAGCAGCACGTCGTAGTCGTGGGCCACGAAGTCGGCTATCGTCTTCTCCAGCTTCTCGGGAGGCATCTGTCCGTGGGCAACGACGGTGCGCGCGTCCGGCACGAGGCGCTTCACCATGTTCTCAAGCTCGTAGAGGCCCTCTATGCGGTTGTTGATGACGAATATCTGGCCGCCGCGCGCCATCTCGAAGTTGACGGCCTCGGCCACGATGTCGTCGCTGCGCGAGTTGACGGAGGTCACTATCGGGTGGCGGTTGGCCGGCGGAGTGGTGATGGACGAGAGGTCGCGCGCACCCATCAGCGAGAACTGGAGGGTGCGCGGTATGGGTGTCGCGCTCATGGTCAGGGTGTCGACGCTCACCTTCAGCTGCTTCAGCTTCTCCTTGACGGCCACGCCGAACTTCTGTTCCTCGTCCACGACGAGCAGTCCCAGGTCCTTGAACTTTACGGACTTGCCTATCAGCTTGTGCGTACCTATGATTATGTCTATCTTGCCCGCGGCGAGGTCGTCGAGTATAGCCTTCGTCTCCTTGGCCGACCGCGCCCGCGAGAGGTAGTCCACCCGCACCGGGAAATCGGCCAGACGCTGGCTGAATGTCTGGTAATGCTGGTAGGCGAGCACTGTCGTCGGCACGAGCACGGCCGTCTGCTTGCCGTCGGTCGCGGCCTTGAACGCGGCGCGGATGGCGATCTCGGTCTTTCCGAAGCCCACGTCGCCGCATATCAGGCGGTCCATCGGGCGCTCGCTCTCCATATCGGCCTTCACGGCCTGCGTGGCCGTCAGCTGGTCGGGCGTGTCCTCGTATATGAACGATGCCTCGAGTTCGTGCTGCAGATAGCTGTCGGGAGCGAACGCGTGGCCTTTCTGCTGCTTGCGCTCGGCATAGAGGCGTATGAGGTCGCGCGCTATGTCCTTGAGCTTGCTCTTGGTGCGCTCCTTCATTCGCGCCCAGGCGCCGGTGCCTATGCGGTTGACCTTCGGCGGCTCGCCCTCCTTGCCGCGGTACTTGGCGAGCTTGTGCAGCGCGTGGATGCTCACGAAGATGATGTCGTTGTTGGCGTACACCAGCTTTATCATCTCCTGCGTGCGACCGCCCACGTCGGTGCGCAGCAGGCCGGCGAAGCGGCCTACGCCGTGGTCCACGTGTACTATGTAGTCGCCCGGCTCTATCTGTCCGAGTTCCTTCAGCGACAGGGCCATGCGACCCGACCGCGCGCGGTCGCTCTTGAGAGTGTACTTGTGGAAGCGGTCGAAAATCTGATGGTCGGTGAAGACGCACGTGCGCGTGGCGTGATCCACGAAGCCCTCGTGCAGCGTGCCGTCCACGGCCGTGAAGGCGATGTCGTCGCCGCGGTCGGCGAAGATGGCGCGCAGGCGCTCGAACTGGTGCTCGTTGTCGCTGAGAATGCACAGCGTGTAGCCGTCGGCGAGCAGTTTGCCGAACGACTCGGCTATCAGGTCGAAATTCTTATGGTATATGGCCTGCGGCGTACACTCGAAGCCTATCGCCGCCTTCGTTCCGGCGGCCACGTCGGCGGCGCCGCTGAGCTCCAGGCGTGGCAGACGTTCGTAGCAGGCGGCGAAGCGCCCGGCGTCCACTACATTGCTGAGTGCGTCGGCCTCGCCCTCGCCGGTGATTACCGCCGCCTCGGCAGGCGTCTCGGCGGCCACTGCCGCCACGCGCTCGGCCACGAAGGTGGTGGAGCGCACGGCCACGAGCGTGTCCGGCGCCATGAATTCGAGCAGGGAGCTGCCGCCGTCGCCGGAAGACACGTTGGCCGTGACGCACACCTCCTCGAGCTTGCGCTCGCTGAGCTGCGTCTCCACGTTGAACTCGCGCACACTGTCTATCTCGTCGCCGAAGAAGTCGATACGGTAGGGCAGCTCGTTATTGTAAGGGTATATGTCGAGGATGGAGCCGCGCACGGCGTACTGGCCGGGCTCATACACATAGTCCTCGTGGCGGAAGCCGTTGTCGCGCAGCCAGCGCTGCGTGTCGGTGATGTCCACCGTGGCGCCCACACGCAGGCTCAGCGTGTGCTCGTCGAGCGCCTGCGCGCTCGCCACCTTCTCGGCCAGCGCCTCGGGATAGCTCACCACGAAGCGCAGCGTACCGGCGGCTATGCGCTGCAGGGCCTCCACGCGCAGGATGCGGCTGGGCTCGTCGGGCTGGCCGTACTTTATGTCGCGCTTGTAGCCCGACGGCAGCATGGCCACGGCCTGCTCGCCGCACAGCCGCACGAGGTCGAAATACAGGTAGCCGGCATCGTCAAGCGAGTCGCCAACCACGAGCACCGGTCCCTGCTGACGCGGCATGGTGGCGAGCAACACGGCCGGAGCCGAACCCGCCAGGCCGTAGGCCGTGGCATAGCCCGTCTTAAGCGCCGCCTTCAGGGCTTTCGTCCTGGCGGGCGTCATGAATTTGGCTGTAATATCTGAGAGCTGCATGGCTGTGCATCAGGGTTTCAGGCTCTTGCCTTTGGGCAGGAGCAGGTAGCGGTAGCGGTCGGGGTTGTGAAGCAGGGCACGGGCGGAGTCGGCCACGGCATCGCGGCGCAGCGTGCGGCGCACCTGGTCGGCCTCGGAGAAGTAGCGCTGGCCTATCTCCACGTCCAGAAGGTCTACGATGTCCTCACGGTTATGGTCGAGGTCATGGTTCAGGTCGTGGCGCAGCAGAGTGTCGAGGCGCGCGAACTGTGCGGCCACGCTGTCGTTCATGTAGCCCTCGCGCACGGCGGCCTCGCGCAGGAGCTTCAGGCCGCTTTCGCACACCTTGTCGTAGTTGAAGCGCGCGGGGTCGATGAATTTCTTGAAGTCGGCGAAAATACTGTCATCCACCTCGAAGCTGTCGGGCGAGCCTATGCCGTCGGGATGCCCGGCGGCGTAGCGCGTGGCGTAGTCAAACACCCAGTTGTCGGCTATCAGATTGTAGATAAGGCGGTTCATATCCTTAGGCTCGACCTTGAAGTCGGGCGTGATGCCGCCGCCGTCGCGCACCTCGCGTCCGAGGCGCGTGTGGTAGACGGAGGTGAGGCTGTCGGGGATGCGCGTCACGTTGCCGCGTTCGTCACGGTGGCTGTAGTCAATGGCCTGGATGAGGCGTCCGCTGGGGATATAGTAGCGCCCCGTCGTCACCTTCATGTAGCCGCCGTAGGGCACGGGGCGCCCCGTCTGCACCAAGCCCTTGCCGTAGCTGCGCTCGCCGAGGATGACGGCGCGGTCGAGGTCCTGGAGCGAACCGGCCACAATTTCCGACGACGATGCCGTGCCGCCGTCGGTGAGCACCACCAGCGGCACACGGCGCGCCTGAGGCTGCTGCGTGGTCTTGTACACTTTCTCGTTCTGCGCGTCGCGTCCGCGCGTGCGCACTATCTCGGTACCCTTGTCGACGAAGTTGCCGGCCACCTGCACGGCGCTCTCCAGCAGACCGCCGCCGTTGCCGCGCAGGTCGATGATGATGCCGCGCAGGCCCGGCGTGCGCATGATTTCGGCCACGGCGTCGCGCACCTTGCCGGCCGTCTTCTCGCTGAATGTGGTGATGCGTATGTAGCCGGTGCTGTCGGGGAGCACGCCGGCATAAGGCACGGGGTCGACCTTGATGACACCGCGCACGATGTCGAAGGTCAGCAGCGAGTCCTCGGCGTAGGGACGGCGCACATCCACCACGACGTGCGTGCCGGCCTGGCCGCGCAGGCGCTTGCTCACCTCGCTGATGTCCATGTCGGGCCCCACGGTGTCGCCGTTGATGCGCAGTATGCGGTCGCCGTGGCGCACGCCGGCGCGACGCGACGGCGAGTTCCACTGCGGCTCGGTGAAGAGCACCTCACGGCCGCGGCGCTGGATGGTACTGCCCACGCCGCTGAACTGGCCCGTACTGATGCTCAGCAGCTTGTCCTCCTCGTCGGCCGGATAATACTCCGTGTAGGGGTCTATCTCGGATAGCATGGCGTCGATGGCCGTGCGCATCGAGCCGGTGGCGTCGATGGTGTCGACGTAGTTCGTCTGCAACTCCTTGAAGAGGCTGTTGAAGATGATGAGGTTGCGCGACACTTCCGACTTGTTGCTGCGGGTGGTCGCGGCGCTGGCCGAGGCGAGAAGCATGCCTGAGGCGGCAAGTATGAGCAGGAGTTTCTTCATTGTGGTAAGATGTCAGGGCTGTGCGTCGCCCAGTGTTGTGCGTGATGCTGTGATTTCGCGCCCGAGAAAGACCGAGGCCTTGCGGGCGAAGGAATCGGCGTCGTCGGTGGTGAGATAGCGCGTGACGCCTCCGCGGGTGACGGCGGCGTCGATGTCGGGGTGGCGCCGCAGATAGTCGGTGAGGCTCGCGGCCACGATGGGTCCCTGGCTCACGACCTCTATGCCTTCGGGCACGGCGGCGCGGATGGCCGGGTAGAGCAGCGGATAGTGCGTGCAGCCCAGGATGATGGCGTCGATGCGCGGATCGCGCCGCAGGAGCCTGTCCACGGCCTCGCGCACGAACCACACGGCGCCCTCCGAGCCAGCGTAGCCGTTCTCCACTATCGGCACCCACATGGGCGCGGCCTCGGCCACGACGCGGAAGCCGGGATGCAGCTTCTCCACCTCGATGTCGTAGCTGCCGGAGGCCACGGTACCGGGCGTGCCCAGAATGCCCACCACGCCCGTGCGCGACATCGACCCCACGGCTTCGGCCGTGGGACGTATGACGCCGAGCACGCGGCGGTCGGGAGCCAGCGTGGGCAGGTCGCGCTGCTGGATGGTGCGCAGAGCCTTGGCCGACGCCGTGTTGCAGGCGAGAATCACCAGCGGGCAGCCCATGCCGAACAGATGGCGCACGGCCTCAAGGGTAAAGCCGTAAACGGCGTCGAACGCGCGCGTGCCGTAGGGCGCGCGCGCGTTGTCACCGAGATATACGAAATCGGCATCGGGCAGTGCCTGCTGCAGATGAGCAAGCACCGTAAGCCCTCCGAAGCCCGAGTCGAATACCCCTATGGGGCCTGGCGTAAGACCGAACATCAGCCGATGCGCTCGCGGATGGCCGCGGTTTCGGCCTCATAGCCGGGCTTGGCCAGCAGGGCGAACATATTGCGCTTGTAGGCCTCCACACCGGGCTGGTTGAAGGGATTCACGCCCAGAATGTAGCCGCTGATGCCGCAGGCAGCCTCAAAGAAGTAAATGAGGGCGCCGAGATTGGCCTCGTCGATGCGGTCGATGGTGATGTGGATATTGGGCACGCCGCCGTCCACGTGGGCCAGGCGTGTGCCCAGCTCGGCCATCTTGTTCACTTCGTCGACGCGTTTGCCGGCGAGGAAGTTGAGGCCGTCGAGGTTTTCGGCGTCGGTGGGTATGCGCAGCTCGTGGTCGACATTGGCCACGGAGATTACGGTCTCGAAAATGGTGCGCTCGCCTTCCTGAATCCACTGACCCATGGAGTGCAGGTCGGTGGAGAAGTCGACTGATGCGGGATAGATGCCCTTGTGGTCCTTGCCCTCGCTCTCGCCGTAGAGCTGCTTCCACCACTCGCCGAAGTAGTGGAGACGCGGGTTGAAGTTGACGAGTATCTCTATCTTCTTGCCGCTGCGGTAGAGGGCATTGCGCGTGGTGGCATACACTTCTGCGCTCTTGTCGGTGCCGGCGAGCATGGCCTGCTGGCGCGCGCGCGCGCCGTCAACGAGGGCCTTGATGTCGAAGCCTGCGACGGCTATGGGCAGAAGGCCTACGGGTGTGAGTACGGAGAAGCGGCCTCCCACGTTGTCGGGAATCACGTAGGTGGTGTAGCCCTCGTTGTCGGCCAGAGTGCGCAGCGCGCCGCGCTTGGCGTCGGTGATGGCTACGATGCGGCGTGCGGCGCACTCCTTGCCTGCGGCAGCCTCAAGCTGGGCCTTGAGCAGACGGAAGGCGATGGCGGGCTCGGTGGTGGTGCCGCTCTTGCTGATGACGATGACGCCGAACTGCTTGCCCTCCAGGTACTGCTGGAGCTGGGCGAGATAGTCCTCGCTGATGTTGTGGCCGGCGAAGACCACACGGGGCTTTGTCTCCTCGAAGGGGTTTGTCATGGCCTCGATCACAGCCTTGGCGCCGAGATAGCTGCCGCCGATGCCGACCACCACTACGACCTCGCACTCGCTGCGCAGGCGCGCGGCGGTGGCGTTGATGTCGTCGATGAGGGCATTGTCTATTTCCTCGGGCAGATGTACCCAGCCCAGGAAGTCGTTGCCCTCGCCCGTACCCTCGACAAGAGTACGGACGCTGTTGCGCACTTCAGTGGCCATCGATTCTACGGCGCGCTCGCTCACGGTGCCGAGAGCGTCGTCTATATTTACGCGGATATTGTTCATAACAGATATGGTGAATTTGGTTATCTTTATAACGCACAAAGGTAAGAAAAAGCCCACACACATCAAAATTCATTGTCTTAAAATGCGCTAAAACGGACGTAATATTGGTACATTTATCCGATTGTTTTTGCCAGCACCGTCAAAACATCTAATTTTGTGTTGTAATCATAGAACATGACATTCTGATTCACCCATTACGCTATGAAATTTACCCTATCATTCATTATATTCATCACAGCCCTTGCGGCCACACCCTGCGCTGAAGCCGCCGACACGCCCCGCGTGGTGCCATACACCACTGGCGGGGCGCCGACCACAGTATACACTCCCGATGTCGACTCGCTGCGGACATCGGCCGGCATAGAGACGGAATACTGCGCAGAAATCGACCACAGCCTTGACAGCCATATACCCGTATCGCCTTACGAACTACCCTACTCCTGGACAACAAGCAGCCCCGACTGGCACCGCCTGTGGCTAAACACGGCCGTATACGCCGGCGCCATGGTGGGTACGCTCGGTGTGCTCGAATGCCTGCCGGAAGACGCCACGAGCTGGAACCGCGCCGAAATCCAGAACGTGCCGATGTTCAAGCGCTGGTACCGAAACGTCATCAAGAAAGGCATAGCCTGGGACAAGGACAACTGGATCTTCAACTACGTGATGCATCCCTACGCCGGAGCCGTCTACTTCATGTCGGCGCGCTCGTGCGGGTTCAATTTCTGGCAATCGATGCTGTACTCGTCGCTCATCAGCAACGTCTTCTGGGAATTCGGCATCGAGGCGTTCATGGAGCAGCCCTCCATCCAGGACTGCATAGTCACCCCCGGCATAGGCAGCCTCATAGGCGAGGGCTTCTACCGCCTGAAGCGCAAGCTCGTGGAGGACGACTACCGGCTGTGGGGCTCGAAGGTGGCAGGCAATATCGTGGCCTTCTTCATCGATCCCGTCAACGAGGTGCTGGGTCTGTGCATAGGCAATCCCGCGCGCGTCGAAGCCGCCCGCAGGCGCGGCGTGCAGTCATCGCTCCTGCCGTCCTCCGTCGGCGGCGCTCCGGGTTTCACATTCACCTGCACGTTCTGAGCCTGCGTCCTCCCTCAGCTCGTCGAGCGAGATGCCCGCGCGGCGCTCGGTATTGTCGATGAGCCACCGCCGCGCTATGCGCGCCCAGCGCGAGCCGCAGCACGACGCCTCGTTCTCCAGCATAGATAGCGCCTGCCACAGGCACACGGCCGCAGCCACCACGCGCACCAGGTCCATATGCCAGTCGGGGTCGAGTATCACCGTCTGCACAGCCCTCGCCATCAGAAGCAACGCATACACCCTGCACAGCGTCGACAGCATGGCGCCGAGACGCGCCGACCGCGCCACTCCCTGCGTGCGGCGCCGCCCTTTCATGGCCGCCGCGCGCCTCCCCAGACGCCACGCCGTAGCCGTCTCGCCAATCACCATCAGCGTACACACCGAAGCGTAAGGTATCACCGGCAAAGCCACTCCCAGCATCACTCCTCCGAATGCCGAGAAAATAGTCTTGAATGCCGCTATCACATCGTGGTTCATAATCTCCTCCTCTTTTTGGGCACAAAGTTAATACACGGACAGGGGGGTTGAATGTAGTTTTTGTACTTACCCCCTAAATTTTTTTATAAAAAACCGTATATTTGCCGGAGCAAACAAATTTCCATGAAAAAAACATCCGTTCTTATCGCCCTCGCGCTCACCGCCGCTTCGGCCGGCGCCGTCGGCAGTATCGACTGGCAGACCCTGGGCAACCGTACCAATGACAATGGACGTGCTTCTCACATTCAGCGCTTTACTGTAGTTCCCGATGGTGCCGAAGGTTTCGCTTTCTGCATGTTCAAGCGTCCCATGAGCGCTGTCAATCCCGCCGACACGCTGCTGGAGATACTTCCGGGCTACTTCGCCGTCATGTCGCCGCGTCTGGCCGCAGCCGCCCCGGGCGATACGGTCGTGGTCGACATCGAGACCCGTGCGCCGCTGCTCCACGCCTCCTACCGCCCGGACGGCATGCACCTGATAGCAGACGGACGCCCGGTGCGCTGCCGCACGTCGCGCCACAGCAACACGGAGCGCCCCGACCAATGGCGCAACGGAGAGAAGGACGGCATGATATACGGCCCCGAGGCATTCGCCGTCAACGACTCGCTGCGCACAGCCCTGCGCCCCGGCCCCTACGGCGGTGTGCCCACCCTGAAGAAACTGACCCTGACCGGCGGCCGCGTCAAGGCTCCGCAGAGCATTGAATACGTGGCCGACACGGACCCGCGCCCCGCCTACGCCCGCCTGAGGCTGGACGGCGCGCCCGTGCTGCGCATACACACCAACGAGCCCCGCGCACTGCGCCACCTGTTGCGCAAAATCGAGGAAGCCACCGCGCCGGACGGCACCCTGCCCGCCGCGGAGATAGAGGACTGGGCCGACTACCCCTACCGCGGCCTGATGCTGGACGTGGCGCGCAACTTCACCACCGCCCCCGAAGTAAAGCGGATGATGCGCCTGATGGCCGACTATGGCCTGAACGTGCTGCACTTCCACCTGGGCGACGACGAAGCATGGCGCATGGAGACGCCCGGCCTGCCTGAACTGACGGCTGTGGGCGCACGCCGCGGCTACACGCGCAGCGACGACGTTGACTTCCTCAAGCAGATCTACAGCGGCGACGGCAATCCCGACGCCACCGACACGCCGGCCAACGGTTTCTACACCGCCGACGAATTCATAGACCTGATACGCACGGCCGACTCCCTCGGCATCGAAATCATTCCGGAATTCGACGCTCCGGGCCACACCCGCGCGGCCATACGCGCCATGGAGGCACGCCGCCGCCACACCGGCGACGACTCCATGCGCCTGATACACGACGGCGACACCAGCGTCTACAACTCGGCGCAGGACTACCACGACAACGTGCTCAATCCCGCGCTCGAAGGCCCCTACCGCTTCTGGGGCGCCGTGATGGACGGCACGGCCGAGCTGTTCCGCCGCGCCGGCGTGCCGCTGCGCACCATCCACATCGGCGGCGACGAGGTGCCCCGCCGGTGCTGGGACGGCAGCAGCGTGGCCCGCGACTTCATGGAGCGCCACGGCATGAAGTCGCAGAGCGAGCTGCACGCCTACTTCGTGGGACGGCTGTCGCGCATGGCCGCCGACCGCGGACTCAGCATAGCGGGATGGCAGGAGGTAGCCGTGGGCCACTCCGAGGCCTACACCGACAGCGTGCGCCCCACCGTGCGCGCCGTCAATTGCTGGCTCCACGCCGGCGACACCGGCCGCCGCATCGCCGAGATGGGATATCCGCTGATTCTCAGCAATGTAAATTATCTCTACTTCGACCAGACCCCGACCACGCATCCCGAAGAACCCGGACTGACGTGGGGCGGCCTCGTCGACGAGTTCCGTCCGCTGCACGCCACGCGCAAGCTGCTCTGCGACGCTGACCCGGAGACCCTGAAGAACGTGCGCGGCATATCGTGCCACCTCTTCGCCGAGACCGTGCGCTCGCCGCAGATGGTGCAGCGCTATTTCCTGCCCCGCCTGCTCGGCGCGGCCGAACGCGCCCACCACGCCGAAGCCACCATCTCCGACGAGGAATACTTCGGCAGCATCACCGCCGAAATGCCCCGCTGGGACGCCCTCGGCCTCGACCACCTCATGCGCCAGCCGGGATTGCGGCTGCGCGAGGACGGCCTCGTGGAGATGAACTCGGCCTACGGCGACGGCTACGGAACAATACGCTACACGCTCGACGGCTCCGACCCGACCGAGGAAAGTCCCGCCTACACCACGCCGCTTAAGCCCGCAGGCGCATCGCAGATACGCGCCCGGCTCTTCGCCGGACCGCACGCGCGCAGCGTCGTGAGCATTCTCTATCTCTGAACCGACAGTTTTTTTCGTGACGGCGAACAATAGGCAGCCTCATGCCGTTATAAAGCCAAAGATATACACCACATTATGGATAACTTCACCTATTATGCCCCCACCCTCTTCGAATTCGGCAGAGGCAGCGAGGAAAAGACCGGGATGCTCACCTATCTGACGGGAGCACGCCGGATCATGCTTGTCTACGGGCAGAAATACGTCAAGACCAACGGGCTCCTCGACCGTGTGCGCAACTCACTGAGCGCCATAGGCATAGATGTCGTAGAGCTGGGCGGAGTCCAGCCCAATCCCGTCGACACGCTTGTGTACAAGGGAATAGAGCTCGGACGCAACCGCAACATCGACGGCCTGCTGGCCGTGGGCGGCGGCTCCGTCATAGATACCGCCAAGGCCATCGCGGCAGGCATTCCGTACAAAGGCAACTTCTGGGACTTCTTCGCCGGCAAGGCCGTCATAAAGGAAGCCCTGCCCGTGGGTGTGGTGCTCACCATCCCCGGCGCCGGCAGCGAGGGCAGCGGCAATGCCGTCATCACCCGCAGCGAGGGCCTGCACAAGATAAGCCTGCGCACCGACAGCATACTGCGGCCGCGCTTCGCCGTAATCAACCCCGAGCTGACATTCACCCTCACAGCCTGGCAGACGTCGTGCGGCATCGTGGACATGATGAGCCACATCATGGAACGCTACTTCTCCACCACCCGAGGCGTGGAGGTGACCGACCGCCTCGCCGAAGGCCTGCTCATGGCTCTGATAGACGTGGCGCCGAAAGCGCTCGCCGACCCTACCGACTACGACGCCCGCGCCAACATAGAGTGGGCCTCCACCCTGGCGCACAACGGCCTGACCGGCTGCGGCCGCAAGGAGGACTGGACAAGCCACGCGATGGAGCACGAACTCAGCGCGGTCTACGGCGTGACACACGGCGCGGGCCTTGCCGTCGTGTTCCCGGCATGGATGGCCTTCATGGCGCACCACAAGCCGTCGAAGGTGGCACAGCTCGGCCGACGCGTCTTCGGCGTACAGGCTCCGGACGACCGTTCGGCGGCTATCGAGGCCGTGGCTCAGCTGCGCGCCTTCTTCAGCGCCGTGCTGCGCATGCCCCTCACGCTGAAGGCTCTCGGCATAACCGAACCCGACATCGACCTGCTCGTGGCAAAGCTGCACGAGGACAAAGGCGAGGAAATAGGCGGCTACTACCGCCTCACCGCACGCGACACCCGCCAGATATACGAGCTGATGCTCGACGAGACGCAGCGCACCGGCCATCCCGCTGAGTGAGCTGCGCAACGGCATGACGCGAAAACGGCGGCGGCGCCCCGGGCGGCCGCCGCCGTTTTCGTTTGATTCAACATTAAAAATTGTTAATTATGCCTGTTTAACTTTGTTACAAGCGTCCTCCTGCCCATCACGATACGCATATCCACCGCCCCTACCATGCTCAACAATGGCGACCCTGTCGACATTTCTTCGGCAGAGCCGAAGCGTTTTGCGTTTCGCGAAACGACAACTTTTTGCCAAACTGTTTGTTATTGTAATACAAATACAGTAACTTTGCAGTATAAATCATTACGATATGGATGTTGCACTTCCCAAAAAGAATCAAAGTTTCCGCCTGTCAGTAGACTTGATAGAGCGTCTACGCCAACTTGCCAAGCGTCAAAACCGCAGCCTAAACAATTACGTTGAGACTTTGCTTCTTAATGCCGCATATTGCGAACCTAACGATGTTACACTTGCCGCGATGAAAGAGGCTCAAAGCGGTTCTCTTCGTGATACTACACCACTTGACCTTTCTTCCATCGAAGCGATGGAACGCTCAATGGGATTATGAAAAAACTGCACCCCACCACCCAATATAAAAAGGATTACAAACGTTTCCGCAATAATCCCAAGAAATTAGAAAAGTTAATGCTCATCCTCAATATGCTCCAATCGGAGACTCCCATTCCGGCTGAATATTATCCGCATATGCTTACAGGCAATTATGCCGGTTATATGGAGTGCCACATCGAGGGTGACTTTTTGCTGATATGGTTTGACCACGAAACAGACCAGATAGACCTGGTTCGTTTAGGGTCACACTCCGAGCTGTTCAGGCAGTAGCCACAGAAATCCTTTCCTCTGGCGAGTGCCGCAAAATACGCGGCGGCTGCATCTTCCGCACCAACGACCTTGAAGTTTTTCTTTGATATTCTGATGAAAATGCGTAACTTTGAGGCTCAAATATATAATATATGTATTGCAAATATTGTGGAAAATCAATAGCCGATGATTCTACTTTCTGCCAATTTTGCGGTGGGAAGCAAGATACTAATACTGAATCGAATTCAGATAAAAAGTCTCTTAAAGTTGAATTAAGTGGGAATGTTAATGCTTCTCTTATCCCTGAATTACCCCAATTTACAGGTCTAAAAAAAATTTGTAATAAAAATATTGCATTTGTTCTTGCATATGGAGTATGGTTTATAATTAATCTTATTCTGTTAATTAATGGAGATGACAGGAAAGGATTTTGGCCACATACTTATACTCACCACGAACTTGGTGCGGAGCATACCCATCTTGAATATATTCCTTGGACAGGACATACAATTGAAGCTAAATATTGGGACGTCGGCCCTGAAGAAACTAAAATAAGTTGGGATATTGACACCTACGGAATATCCGAATTTTTAATTTACGTGGTTTTAATTCCACTATTAATCTATATTGTTTTTAGAGTTTTTAAATATTTCAAAGAGAAATATTTAAAAGAAAAGAATAACAAACCTAAAAAACCGATTAAATTTAATTATTCCGAAGGTTTGAGGAGATATTAACCGCGTCTTTTCGCGCAACTCATACCGTCCATAACTTTGTAGTAAACAAGCCACAAGTCATGGACTTTTCTATTTCTGAACTCAACTACAATTCTATCGAGACGCGGCTGGGCTATCAGGCCCGCGGACGCATATTTTGCCCGCCATACGGCGGGCAATCGTCTACTTACCAATAATTTAGAGGCGGACGCACGAGCCGTGCGTCCATACAAGTGAGGAACTTTTCATAGTGTTATCGATGCAATATACGGCATCGGGAGCCCGCGAAGCGGGTGGGCAATTTTCAGCCCATGCGTGAGGAGGCGAAGCCGACGAGCC
This sequence comes from uncultured Muribaculaceae bacterium, assembly GCA_948665475.1. Classification (GTDB taxonomy): domain Bacteria; phylum Bacteroidota; class Bacteroidia; order Bacteroidales; family Muribaculaceae; genus CAG-873. The sequence continues at coordinate 28,233 of CAPNHY010000028.1, forward strand.
ATGGGTTAGGGTGTAAATACATGCGCAGCAAGCTCCGGCAGGATGCGCAGCTGCGCCTTTCCGGACGTTAGTCCGTGGAGTCGTCGGTGTGAACCGGGACCAAGGTCCGGCAACACGCGCTGTCGCTCCCTGCCGGAGCTCGGCGCGTGGGGGATGGTGGTACACTATCCCATGGCTCGTCGGCTACGCCTCCTCACGCATGGGCTGAAAACTGCCCGCCACGCTCCGCGGGCTTCCCATTCTTTCAGTTGATAGTTTATAGGGGATAGGTAAGAGGGGGCTACGCGTACCAATTGTCTTAATTGAACTGAAAAAGTTGTCCGTAAAACAACATATATATGGCCGGAGGCCATGGATTTTGTTAGCCCCGGGCGCGTCCGCCCGGGGTAAAGGTCCAACTACGGGATCAGCCCCGGAGGTGGCTGCACCGGCAAAATTCAGCCACCTCGGGGCTGAATTTGAGGGCGACTCCTTGCCACGGGCACAAGCGCCCGCGTTAACAAGATCCATGGCCTCCGGCCATACAATCATAAAATATACAGCACATTGCGAATAAAGTGCCAAATCCCGTACTTCTTATGCACATTTGGCACCATCGTAGATACCGAACAATTGCGACAACGGCGGCGCCCCGGATGGGCGTCGCCGTTGTTCATACGTTATGGTTCAAGCGCCTTAGCGCTCCACTTCCTCGGCCTCGACTTCCTCGGCTTCGGAGTAGACGCCGGCGATGTCGTCGCGGCTGCCCACTACGAGGCGTTCGTACTCGCGGAGGCCGGTACCGGCGGGGATGAGGTGTCCGCAGATGACGTTCTCCTTCATGCCCACGAGGTTGTCGGTCTTGCCGTTGATGGCGGCTTCGTTGAGCACCTTGGTGGTCTCCTGGAAGGATGCGGCCGACATGAAGCTGGATGTCTGGAGGGCGGCACGGGTGATGCCCTGGAGAATCTGTTCGGAGGTGGCGGGCACGGCGTCGCGCACGATGACGAGCCTGAGGTCGCGGCGCTTCAGCGACGAGTTCTCGTCGCGGAGCTTGCGGGCCGTGATTATCTGGCCGGGCTGGAGTTCGGTGCTGTCGCCGGCGTCGGTGACAACCTTCTTGCCCCAGATGCGGTCGTTCTCGTCCATGAAGTCGCGCTTATCGACGATCTGCTGCTCGAGGAAGCAGGTGTCGCCGGGGTCGAGGATGCTGACCTTGCGCATCATCTGGCGAACGATTACCTCGAAGTGCTTGTCATTGATCTTCACACCCTGCATGCGGTACACGTCCTGAACCTCGTTGACGATGTATT
>CAPNHY010000029.1:0-27489 GCA_948665475.1 uncultured Muribaculaceae bacterium
GAACCGGGTAAGGGGAAATATACGCTTTATTTTATCTTAAATGAAAGAGCCGTGTTAAAAAAGTTTTAATCTAAAATTTGCCGGATAGACACAGAATAATTAATTTTGCAGTTACAAATCAACGCAAACACATGAACGACAACAGACATACCGGTATGCCGGAGGAAGAAGGATTCCAAATAGACGAGATGCACGTGCGCCGGCCGCACGACCGAAAGAGCCGCACTCTGCTTTACGTGGTGGTGGCAGTGGCCGTTATAGCGTTAGGCATCGGAGGCTGGATGATATATGAAGCCACCTCGAGAAGCAACGAAATGAAGGCTATGCAGGAACAGATCGAGCAGCAACAGCTCGATATGGAGCAGATGCAGCTGCAACAGGACTATGACGACCTGAACCGCGAGTTCGCTCAGTTCGAGAACTCGCGCCAGATCATTCAGGACGACTCCGTGAAGCGCCAGCTTGCCGAAAAATATGAGGCGGCAAGCCTGCAGGTGCAGCAGCTGCTCAACGAGCTCAACGACCAGAAGCGCAAAAGCGCGGCCGAAATCGCCAAACTGCGCAGCGAGATCGAGACCCTCCGGACCCTACTGCGCCACTATGTTGAGGAAATAGACCGTCTGAACAAGGAAAATGCGGCTCTGCGCACTGAGAATGAAGAGATAAAGACACAGAACGAACGGCTCAACACCCAGGTGGCCGAGACTTCGCGGCGCAACGAGGTGCTGAGCGAGCGTATGACCCTTGCCGAAAAGCTGAATGTCACGGGCATTAATCTCACGGCCCTCAACAAGAAAGGCAAGCGCGAAAAGAAAGTAGCCAAAGCCGTACAGCTGATGGTGACTTTCACCATTCCACAGAACAACTCGACTCCCGTCGGTGAGAAGACCATCTACATGCGCATAATATCGCCCAGCGGACAACTGCTTGACGGCGGCGGCTCATTCTCCTTTGAAGGAGCCACAGTGCCGTGCTCGGCAAAGCGCACCATCGAGTATGCCGGTGAAGAGATAGGCAACGTCACCATCTACTGGGATGTGAACACCGCACTGACGCCCGGCGACTATACCGTAGAGCTATTCGCCGACAATTACCGTCTGGCACGGCGCTCGTTTACCCTTAATTAGTTCAAAGTTTATGGGTGAACTCTGGGGCATATTCACGGCCGACATCATGTCCGACGCCATCACCACCACCGGAGCAATATTCCGGCTGGTGCTCAGTATGGTGCTTGGCTGCTGCGTGGGCATCCAGCGCAAGCGGAAAGGTCAGCCGGCCGGAGTGCGCACCTTTTCACTCATAAGCATGGGGGCGGCGCTGGCAATGATATTGTCCATCTATGTGCCTCAGGAATTTCTCGGCCTCAAGAACGGCGACCCCGGGCGCATCGCGGCGCAGGTGATAAGCGGCGTAGGCTTCCTCGGCGCCGGCGCCATAATCCAGATGAAAGGCTCTGTGCGCGGACTCACCACCGCCGCGGGCATATGGATGGTGGCCGCCATAGGCATGTGCGTGGGCGTAGGACTCTACGTCATCAGCATTGCGGCAACTCTGCTCATCCTTCTGGTGCTGGTGCAGGTGGAGCGCATAGAGCACGTCACCAGCATGGGCGCCGACTCGCGCATCATTCGCATTGAATCCACCGTCATTATCGACGACATAGAGCCATACCGCAAAGCCCTGAACTCTGGGGGAGCGCAACTCAAAAGTTTCTATCTGACCTACGATTACGAGCGCCGCGTCACCAATCTGAATCTCGTGGTGCTCCTGCGCGAAGGCATCGACACACTACACGTGCTGAACAGCCTTGAGCTTATCAACCCCACGCGCAGCATAACTCTTGCCAACCAGCTGAACATATGAAGATTATCGCCGACAGCAGCACCACCCGCACCGAATGGGTACTCGTAGACGGCGACCATGTGGTGGAACGGGCCTTCACCACGGGCATGAATCCGTTTTTCCAGTCGCGCCGAGAGATTTCCCATTGTATCCGTCTCGAACTCCCCGACAGTTTTTTCCGTCGCCGGTGGGACCATGTGTACTTCTACGGCGCCGGCTGTTCGTCGGCCGATAAGAATAAAATCATGAGCTCGTCACTCGTGGCGCAGTTCAAGACTCCGGTCACGGTGGAGAGCGACCTGCTCGGCGCCGCCAGAGGCCTGCTCGTGCATGAACCCGGGCTGGCATGCATACTCGGCACCGGCTCAAACTCGTGTCTGTACGACGGCAACGGCATTGTAAAGAATGTGGCCGCGCTCGGATTCATTCTCGGCGACGAGGGTTCCAACGCCTATCTGGGCCGCATGTTCATCGCCGATGTGCTTAAAGGCATTGCTCCGCCGGAACTATCCGAAGCGTTTCTGGAATATTTCGCCGTTACCCCCAACACGATCATGGACGAGGTGTATACTTCGCCCATGCCGTCAAGGACTCTCGCAAGATACTCGCGCTTCCTGGCCGAGAATCTGGACAATCCGTATATCTACCAGCTTGTATACGCCGCTTTCATGCGTTTCTTCACACGAAACATAGCGGCCTACGACTATCATGACAGGCCACTATGCTTCGTTGGGTCAACATGCGTGGCCTACCGCGAGGTGCTGGACCGTGCGGCCTCCGACTTCGGCGTCACCATCACCAAAGCCGTGCGCAGCTCCATACCGGGACTCATTCAGTTCCACGCAACCGAATAAACCTTCTACCACATAGGCACAAAAGCCTCCGATTTAACGAGATGACGGTTGGCGCAGCCGCTGGTTGCGCGATATTTCGCAGTGTCAAGTTTGAGTACAGGCGAGCCCGGAGTGAGGCTGAGGCGACCAAGCTCAATCCAGAAATCAGCCAGTGTGTCGGCGAAGTGGAAATAGTATCTGCCACGGCTCAGATCGGCCATACTGCGCCATTGGGTCATGGACACATTTGGCTCACCTTTTATAGTATATCCGTAAGGCACGCTTACGTTGTTCATCACCGTTGCCAGCGCAGCTACAGCCTCGTCGCCCTTATAGTCCGACGGGATGTGATGGATAAAGAAATCGGCGCGCACAAAGCGGTCGGCCGAGCGCACGGTGCCCGGAAGCATATTCACGCCACCAACGGCGTTCCAATATTTGTCAATCGCCTGCATCTGCGGGAGAGCCGGATCGTTGGTCATCACCTGCAGTTCGCGTCCGCGGTATAGAGCCAAATGACCTGAGTCATACTCTGCCACAAGAGTTTCTCCGGCAGCATCCGTTATAGCCCAATGCAGCTGCGACACGGTGCCCCCATCGAAAGTTTTGCCGGAGATTGCAAAATCGTTTGCACTCCACCAGGCATAGGCTTCGTCGACCGTGGCGAAATTATCCAAAAAATAGGACACAAGTACGGCAAGACTCATGACGGGAGTCCCTGCCGGGGCCGTCGTTTCCGTGCGGTATACACCGGTTTTGCAGAAAAGTCCGTTCATCACGAGGCCTCGCTCGTTCATGCCCTCCGTGACTCCGCCGTCGTAGCCTACAGCCAGCACGGAGCCGTAACGCGAAGTCCATTCATAACGCGGCCCCTCGGGCATGCTTACTTTTTTCATTCCGGCCGGATATACATATAAGTTGGTAGGTATGGGGGTGCGCCAGTCAAGTGTACGGCCAACTACCACCTGCGTAGAGTTGTCGGCAAGATAAACCACCCGCGAGCAGGGGCTCGCACTCACGGCGGCGCCGAACATGGCTGCCGCCATCATAAACAGTCTGAAACGTTTCATTGTATCTGTCGGTTGATTAATATATGATTAATAACCCGACAGCGAACGGCATTGTTCACACCGACAAGCGGAAGGCGAACTCGGGATGGGGAGGAGTTAGGTCAAGCGAACCGGATAACATGCGCCCGCATCCGTCCGTGACAGCTCCGGGTGCCGGGCCGTCGGGCCGCGCTACCACCGACAGAGTGGCCTCGACTCCGGGCGCTACCCGTTCGGCGAGAGCCAGCGCCACGAATCCCATCGTATAACGCAGGTTCAGCTCCACGGTAGCGTCAAGCAGCCCGTCGCGCGTGAGCAGCATATCCACGCCAAGCGGCCCTGAATATCCGTCCAGCACATGCGGAAGTACACACTGAAGCGCAGTCTGCACCGCCGTCAGACGTTCCTCTCCCGTAATTGCGGAGATGCGGGCGCGTATTATATCCTGAGACGCTACCATGTTGGAAGTATAAGCTCCACGCGCCGAGGTGTCGAAAAGCGACAGCCCTCTGTACGACACACATCCGGCTCCGTCGGCCTCGAACAGCATTGCGAAATCAAGCACCTTGTCATACTCACGCTCAAGCATGACGCTGCCCTGACGACGAATTATTCCTGCCGTCTGCTGCATAAACGCCTCGCGGGGCATATTCCGGCTCCGCACCAGGCCGCGCCCGCTGCTGCTCCACGGCGATTTGGCGATGACGGCGCCATTAGTTTCCAGAAAATTCTCTACAGCCGATATGTCGGCAGCCTCGACGGCTGCCGACGCTATCTGGAAAGGCAATTCCGGCTGAAGGCGTTCGGCCAAGGCCGCCGCTGTGCGCCGGTGCGACAAGTCACGCAGACGCGCGATCGCATCGACGCCCGGCAGCTGCGCCTCGGGATACCCGCCGTCGGCCAGCATGCGCCGCGACGCCTCCGACCATCCCCAGGGAGAGGCCGTCAGACCGGCCGAACGGTGGTCGTACACATCCACATCTATTATATTGAAACGGCTACACGTCTCGGCCAGCCACCGGGCATTAAGTCCGGAGCAGAGAATGCGGTCCCCCGGACCAGCCATCCACAGCGGCAATGCCTCGCCGACCATATGAAGCGCCCATGCCGCAGGCGGCGCGGTATAGCAGGCGGTTCCGGCGGCAAGAGCCAGATCATTTTCAGGGAAGTAAAGCCAAAGTCTTTTCATCGCAATGTGCAAAATTACGGAAAACCCGCTGTATTGCAAAACATCAATGATTTTTGTTAATTTTTTTGCGTCCCTCAAAACTATTTTAGATGGATGCTTGTTTGGTAAGTAAAACAAACGAAATCGACACAAAAACGGAATTACTAACTCTCTTATTTATCCTGATATGAAAAAAATCGCATTATTGCTTGCTGTAGCTATAAGCAGCGTTTCACTGTTCGCACAGAACGTGAACAAGAACGAGCTCAGACAAATCAAGGCTTTCCTCGCACAGCCCGCAGTAGAAAGCGCAACCAACGCAGAAGCTCTGCGCATAACCGGCAACGACCCCGCCACATGGGAAGGCGTGACCGTGGAGAACGGTCACATCACCGCTATCGAGTGGAAAGACAAGAAGCTCGCCGGCGTTCTCGACCTCAGCGGCTTCACGGGTCTGACAAAAGTGGATGTGTCGCGCAACCGTCTCACGGGCTTCACGGCAAAAGGTGCGACAGCGCTGACCGAACTGAACGTTTCGCGCAACCGTCTTACGGAATTTGCAGTTGACAACTGTCCGCAGATCACAAAACTACAGGCCAACAACAACCGCCTGACCGACATCAACATCAGCGGCCTTCAGTTGCTGAAGTCGCTCAATCTGGCCAACAACTACCTCGTTAGCCTTGACCTGAGCAACTCCGCCACACTTGTTACCGCCAACGTGCTCGGCAACCATCTCGAGCAGCTGAACGTGACCAACTGCACTGAGCTGAAGAACCTCTATGCCGGATACAACAAGCTCACCTCGCTGATACTCTCCGGCGTCACCAACCTGCAGAACCTGAATGTGGACGACAACGAAATCAGCAACCTCATAGTCAGCAATCTGCCGAGCCTCAGCACATTCCTCTGCACCGACAACAACATGAAGAGCCTGGCAATGCGCGACTGCAAGAACCTGCTTGACCTCGTATGCTCCTACAACGACCTCACCTCGCTCAGCGTGGAAGGCTGCCCGCAGCTAATCTTCGTGGACTGCTCCTACAACGACCTCACCACTCTGACCCTGAGCAACCAGACATTCCTGCAGCGTCTGCTCTGCAACAACAACGAACTGACAATGCTCGACGTAAGCTTTGACAGCAACCTGACCTATATCAACTGCCGCTACAACATGCTTACCGACCTCCGCACCATAGGTTGCAACAGCCTGCAGCAGATAGCTTGCCGCTGGGGCGGATTCTGATAGGATTCTCATTCAAGACATAACGGCGGGGGCCACGGCTGGAAAGATCGCGGCCCCCGCTTTTTTTGAATTTGTGTATCTGTGGCCTTTTTCGTAACTTTGTATCTTATGAAAAGACTCATTTTTATCCTATGCATCGCGTTCAGCATTGCTTCCTGCGGGAATAAAGGCGATGAGCCGGCACCGACGCCTCCGACTACTGCGGAACGCACTCTGCTTGTGTACATGGTCGCCAACAACGACCTCGGGCAGCGAGGCTACGATGACGCCGACATCACAGAAATGCGAGCCGCTGCCCGTTCGGGTGGACTCGGCAAAGGGCGCCTCCTGCTGATGCACCAGAACAGCAAAGGGCGCAGCGTACTGAAGGAAATCAACGCTAAAGGCAATATAGACACCCTGCTCATCTATGACGACTCGGAGCCGGCCGTCAGCATAGCCCGGATGACGCGCGTATTCGACGACATGAAGCGTCTGGCACCGGCCGAAACTTACGGCCTCGTGCTGTGGAGCCACGGCTCGGGATGGCTTGAGGACGGATGGGCAGACCCCGATGCGGGGAAAAAGCGCGCTTTCGGCCTTGACGGGACCAAAAGCATGAACATAACGTCTCTGGCACAGGCGCTCCAAGGACGCGACTTCGACTACGTGTACTTCGACTGCTGCCACATGGCATCGGTGGAGGTCGCGTACGAACTGCGCACCGCTACCGACTACATCGTAGGCAGCGTGACCGAATTGCCGAACTACGGCATGCCATACGATGCCAATATTCCGCTTCTTTTAAAGCGGGAGCCTGACCTGAAAGGCGCGGCGGCCAACACGTTCAACCTCTATGATGAAAAAACCGGATCCGGCCGCACCTGCACCATAAGCGTAATCTCTACCGGCGCCCTGGACGACCTTGCCGCAGCCACGCGCCTTGTCTACACAACGGCCACCCCTCTGAATTCCGGCGCAACCCCTCAGGCCTTCGAACGCGGCACTACATGCCGTTTCTTCGACATGGAGGATTACATGGAGCGCATTGCCACCGACAAGCAGGCACTTGACAAGTGGCGCGAAGCACTTGGCTGCAGCGTACTGTACAGTGCCGCCACTCCCGCGATATTCAACAGACTTGACATCAAGCGTCATTGCGGCCTCAGCACTTTCACGCCCCGCAGTGCCACCGAAATGAACCTATACGGCTACAACATCCTGCAATGGGCCACGGATGTAGCCGGTACCCTACCCTGGACAAAATGATACATCTACAGTTTACGCCTCCCGCAGCCGTACCGGATTCGGTGCCCGACGTGCATGAAGAACTGAGCATGCTGCGGTCACTTCCGGTGGACGAACTTATCAACACCGTTGTAGCCGGCCTCGTCCGTCTTGCCATAAACCTGGCAATAGCCATTCTGGTATTCTACCTCGGCCGCTTCATCATCAACAAGCTGTACAGGCTTCTTGCCGGCATCTTCATCAGGCGCCACATCGACCAGTCGCTCGGCACTTTCCTGCTGAGCCTCGTTCGCATGGTGATGTATTTTATCCTGGTGGTTACAGTAATCGGTATCCTCGGAATAGAGACATCATCGTTCATAGCCATATTCGCTTCGGCAGGCGTAGCGATAGGTATGGCCTTAAGCGGCACGCTCCAGAACTTCGCCGGCGGTGTGCTCATTCTCCTCATAAAGCCGTACCGTGTCGGAGACTACATAGAAACACAGGGATATGCGGGCTATGTGCGTGAGATACAGATATTCCACACCATCATAAACACTTACGACAACAAGAGCCTCATTCTGCCAAACGGCGGTCTCAGCACCGGCAGCATCACCAACTGGAGCCGCGAGGATTACCGACGTGCCGACTGGACTGTGAGCATCAGCTACGGCGACGATGTCTCAACCGCGCGTAAGGCCATATTGAAGATACTGCATGGCGACAGCCGCATAGTTGAAAAATACGTGGAAGATACCCGCAGGGCAAGAGTTGAAGCCAACAAAAACAAATCCCCGGAAGACGAAAACGCCACGGACACGCCAAAACCCAAACGCGGGCTGCTGGGACGCCTGCTGGGACGTCGGACTAAAAAATCCGACCCCTGGGCTGTCTATGCGATGGACGAACGCATCATCAGCCATGTTGCCAAAGTGGACCGTTCGCCTTCTGTAGTAGTTGACGAACTTGCCGACAGCAGCGTGATACTCAAAGCCCGCGCTTGGGTACACCGCGACGACTACTGGAGTGTCTTTTATGACATCAACGAAAAGATATACAAAGAATTGCCGTCGGCAGGCATCAACTTCCCGTTCCCGCAGATGGACGTACATATGAAAGCCTGACGTCTCCCGCAAGGGAAGCCGCCAGGCTTTTACAAGTCACTTTACAAGCTTTCTTTACTTCTCCTCCTCGGAGCCTGCGAACTCCATAAGGTAAGCCTTGATGAAACCGTCGAGGTCGCCGTCCATCACACCGCCGACATCGCTGGTCTGCCAGCCCGTGCGGTGGTCTTTGACGCGGCGGTCGTCAAACACATAGCTGCGTATCTGCGAGCCCCATTCGATCTTCATCTTGCCGGCCTCCACCTTGGCCTGCTCCTGCAGGCGGTGCTGGAGTTCCTTGTCGTAAAGAATACTGCGCAGCTGACGCATTGCATTCTCCTTGTTCTTGGGCTGATCGCGCGTCTCGGTGTTCTCGATGAGTATTTCCTCTTTCTCGCCGGTATAAGGGTCGGTGAACTGATAGCGCAGACGCACACCCGATTCCACTTTGTTCACGTTCTGACCGCCGGCGCCTCCGGAACGGAAAGTATCCCACGATAGCAATGCCGGGTCAACACGTACTTCGATGGTATCATCGACAAGCGGCGTCACGAATACAGAGGCGAACGAGGTCATGCGTTTGCCCTGAGCATTGTACGGCGACACACGCACGAGACGGTGTACGCCGTTCTCGCTTTTGAGATAGCCGTAGGCAAAATCGCCCTCCACATTGATTGTGCAGGACTTGATGCCGGCTTCGTCGCCATCGAGAAGGTTGGCTATGCTTGTCTTGTAGCCGTGTTGCTCGCACCAGCGCAGATACATGCGCATAAGCATCGAGGCCCAGTCCTGGCTCTCGGTACCGCCGGCTCCGGAATTGATTTTAAGCACGACGCCGAGCTTATCCTCCTCGCGGCGCAGCATATTGCGCAGCTCAAGGTCCTCGATTATCCTTATGGCCGTGGCATACAGTTCGTCAAGTTCATGCTCCTCCATGAGGCCCTCCTTGACCATATCCCAGCCTACTTCCAATTCTCCGCATGCATTTTCGACATCGCGGTAGCCGTCAAGCCACTGCTGTATGTCCTTGATTTTCTTCATCTGCGCCTGTGCTTCCTTGGGATGCTCCCAGAAGTCGGGCACATGCGTGCGCAGTTCCTCTTCTTCTACCTGGATTTTCTTGCTGTCGATGTCAAAGATACCTCCTCAGCGCCAGCTTGCGCTCAAAAGTCTCTTTTAATTGTTCCTGTGTGATCATATTACTGTAAATTCGATTATGTACTTAAGCCTCTTAAAAAAGCCTCCGGCAAAAGTCCCGGAGGCTTGACAATGAGCGATAGACGGGGTTCGAACCCGCGACCCTCAGCTTGGGAAGCTGATGCTCTACCAACTGAGCTACTATCGCGTTTACGTCCGCAAAGTTACAAATTTCCTGCGAAAAATCAAAACTATTTGCGACGTCTTACACTGCGTGCGGCGTTGGACGACGAGGAGCCCTTCACACTCTTGGGCTTGCTCTGCTTCACCTTGGCCTGACGGGCCGCGGGTTTGCGCGGCGAACGGCGGTTGCTGCGCACTGCGCGTTTGGCGTTGTCATCGGAAGTCGAGACGCTTGCCGAGTCGCCTTTCTCACGGGCCTCACGGGCTGCGATCACCTCCTCACGCGTCGGCACCCAAAGTTTGTTCTCGAAGCTGTCGAGACTGGCCTGGATGCTGTCCTGCACGCGTTTGCGCTCGTCGGCATTGGGGTATAGCTGCATCAGTGAGCGATTCTTGAGATTGCGTGTTTTGTAGATTTCGCCGTCGTACATCGCAAGAGTAAAGAAATCATCGTAGGTGCAGGTGGGCAGGTTGTTGTTGTCATCTATGAAAATGGTCTGCTGCGTCAGCCACGGACGGATGTCGTTATAGCGGATCCAGAACATAGGATAACGCACGGCCTCGCCGCCGAAATCTCCGCTGCGGTGCAGCACGGGACATATTGCCTCGATGTGGGGACGGAGACGGTTATGGCGCGTGTCGTACTGCCAGCGCTCTATCACGTAATACGACAGCACTTCGTTGCTGGGCACGTCGCTTTCCTCAATGACGAAACGAGGATTCTTCTCCGTGCTGCCCTTGGCGTCCGTATAGAGGATGTGGAACCGGTCGAGCACGTCGCGCACCTTCACGCGATACTGATCGGTGAACACCTCGCGTCCGTCAAGGTACTCATAGGCGGGAAGCTGGTTATTGGCCATGAGGCGCATTATTATGCGGAAAAGATTCTCCTGCCCTTCCAGAGGTTCCTCAGGGAAATACAAAGCGGCGTTCTTGTCCTTGTTGAGATCGATCTGACGGTATATCACGCGCATCCACTGCAAGTCGGCATCGCTGACGGACTTCGAGGCATCAGCATTATAAAAATTCCTGACACGCTCCGACATCTGAGGGCCGGTCTGCTCCTGGCCGGGGCGAGTGCGGTCGCCTCCGGTGCGACGACGCACAACGCTGCCGTCGTTCTGGGCGAAAGCGCTTGCGGATATGGCGGCCATAAGTCCGGCAATCAGTATTTTGCGGCTGATAGTTTTCATATATTTGTCTGAGTTAATTCACAATTACTTCCATTGGCGAAAGGTCGCGTGTGATACCGTCGGGACCTACTGCCTTGATGCGCGAGATATAGAACCGCTTGCCACGCTGAAGACGCTGGAACGACTGGCGCTGGCGGGCGGAGAACGATGCGCCGTCGCTCACCTCCGGGATAGCGTTGCCCATTGAGTCGAAGAACACAGTCTCAAAACTGAGCACGCGGAATTTGGTGTCTATAAGGCCATCGTCGATGGCAGCCTCAAGTCCGGGGGCCTGAAGGAGCAGAGTCTTGGCAAAGCCCTTGCCTCCCTTGTAGCTGTCGATATTACCCTGCGCATCGCGGAATGCTATATAGGGCGTGGGATCCGGCAACTTGCGCACACGGAAACTTGTCGTAGCCACCGTGACGGGACGACCGTCCATATTGGCCGTGACCGTAACCACAGCCTCCTTTCCCACGGCGGCCGGACGTGCGGTCCAGTGGTCGCCGGTGCGCGCGAGCGTGCCGTTAGTCATTGTGGCAGAAATGTCGTTCATTGCAACACCGGGGACGGATATGCCCACGGGGTTGTCGATTCCGGCATACAGCACATTCATCATGGTGTTACTTACGGTAGCCATAGGCTCGATGACGGTGTATTCCGATTCGAAAGGATGGCGTGTGGTGGAACCGTCGCCATGCGGCACCTCAAGGTATCCCTTATAGCTGAATTTGCCCGTAGCCCCTGTGGATATCTCGTAGAGTCCGCGGTCATTTGTAAGCTGCTTGCCATCTACGAACACTACCGGGCGCTGCGTGGTATCCACGGCGGCAAGCACGATGTTCGCACTGTATTTGCCGCCGCGCATCACGAGGCGCGACTGCGGCATCACGTAGGCGTTCAATTCATTTACGCGTACATCACCGGCGTCAATCTGGCTGAGCATGTGGCCGAGAATCTCACCCTCGGCATAGAGGATGTCATTCTGAAGCTTGGTAAGAAGCGTGACGGCGGCCACAACAGGCTGCTGGTCGAACTTGGCCTCTTCCCAGGGCTGAGGGGTAAGAATGCCAGCCCTGCGTATAGGATCGGTATTGAGGGCGGCACGTATATTGGATTTCTTTACCGTATCGGCAGTCATGCTCGCTATAATCTCACGGTAGACGTCGACGCTCTCACGTAGTTTGCGGCCTCGTGAATTGCCCGGCGACAGCATCACCACGGCAGCGGCCTCAAGATCGTCCCGGTTGACTATGTCGTCAGGATTGCCGTCCTTGCCGTCGGCCTTACGCACGATTTCAAGCTTGAGACTGTCAATAGAAGCCAGCATCCGGGCAGTAAGTCCACGGGCCTCAGAGGCTTTTTCGAGCCATGGACCGGCCTTTTCAGGATTCTGCACCGCGAGCGCCTCAAGCTGACCGTAAATGGCGTCATTTCGGGTCACGACGTTCGTATTGGAGCGATTAAGTCCGTCATGCACCTGTGTAAAGCCGTCGAGCACGTCGCTCGATACGTTGAGCGCGAGCATGGCGGTCAGGACGATATACATGAGGTTTATCATCTTCTGACGCGGTGACAGTCTTGTATTGTTAGCTCCCATTATAACTTGATTTCAAAAGGTTATTTTTCGGGAGTTTCAGGAGCCGAAGGCATGGGCGGACGGTACATGTTCACGGTCATAGCCGTAATCATGCGTTCGTAGACCTGATTGAGCTGCTGCATGTAGCGTGCCATCTTCTCGGATTCCTGACAGTAATCGACACCGGCCTCGGATGCCTTGGCATACATATCGCTGATGCTCTTTATGCCCTGATTGACGCGATCGATGGCGTCAAGCTGACCGGAAACACTTCGGAGCTGAATCTCGTAGATGGTGTTGAGTCCTGCGAGATTGCGGTCAAGGGCCTGCATCTGGTCGGCATAGCCCGTGCTGGCGGCCGTGATGCTGGCGGAATTTTCGGTTATTGCCTTGTAGCTTGCGAGCAGCGTCTCGCTCACCTCGTTAAGAGCCTTGGTAGTGGCACGCAGACGGGCCATCTCCTCGGCCACAGACGCCATGGCGTCGGCAGCGGCATCGCCGCCATCGGCCGATGGCATATCACCTGCCGCCCGGGGTGTGACAACAGGACGGCCGTCTGATGCCGGCATATGCGAAGGCTCCTTGGGGTTTATCACCACAGTGCCGGGCTCTGATTCGTTATCATCGTCGCTGAACTGCGGAAACACCTGTTCCCACTTATACTCACGCGGAGGACGGTCAAAAGCCGTCAGGACGAACATCAGCACCTCCGTACCCATACCTATGGACAGAAGAGCGTTGCCGCCGGGCAGATGAAGAATCTTGAACAGAGCGCCCCATATGACGATGGCCGCACCGATACTGTAGGCGAAGTTGAAGAAACGCTGTCCGTGCTCACTGCTTATGAAGCGTGAGATTGCGTTGCGATAATATTTTACTTTTCCCATTTTATGTTGTGTCAGGAGGTGGTGGGGACTACTTGTTGTTCTTGTTCTGTTTGGTGCCGCGGGCGAAGCCTATCTGCGAGCGTACGCAGCGGAAACCTATATAGGAGCGCTGCTCGTTCTGATATTCCCACATGCGGAGGTCGGAACGGATGTTGTGCGCCACGTCTTTCCAAGAACCGCCGCGCACGATCTTACGCTTCATGCGGTAGGGGTCCTCGCGGGCTGCATCGTAGCGGTACTCGGGATTGAGGTCGGATGTGAGGCGGCCGACACTTTCGGTAAAGGCAGTGGAAGTCCATTCGCTGACATTGCCCGCCATATCATAGAGACCGAAATCGTTTGGATCATATGTACCCACACGCGCTGTGATCACATGGCCGTCGCGGACAAAGTTGCCCTCGGCCGGCTTGAAGTTGGCATAGAAACAACCCTTGTCGTCGCTCATGGTAAGGTCTCCCTCCCAGGGATACATGTTCTCGCTTACACCTGCGCGTGCAGCATACTCCCACTCAGCCTCAGTGGGGAGGCGATACGGCTCGATATGCATGCCGCTGCGGCCGAGCGAACGCTTGAGATAGTCGGTGCGCCAGTTGGCGAAAGCGTTTGCCTGCTCCCAGCTCACTCCTACGACAGGATAATCGCTGTAGCCGCCATGAGCGAAGTACATACGCACGTAAGGCTCGTTGTAGGCGTTCTCAAAGTCGTTGACCCATGCCGTAGTGTCCGGATAGACATTGACGATATAGGTATTGAGAAAGTCGTAATCGCCGGTAAGACCACGGGTTACGGTCTCTCGGATAATTTCCCCCTCATCGTTTATCCACGCGGTGTCCTTGCTTATCACAGGCACATCAGTCGGCACCGGCAGATCGGTGTTATACTCTCGGCGTGCCGGATCGAGTCGATTGCGTCGTTTGGCTGCCTCGGTATGGTTATATACCTCATAGCGGTAGTTAAGCTGCGTACCGTCAAGCTCGCGCACACCCGTGATGGGGTTGGTGCGGTAAAGGCTCTCGATAGCCCGCTGCTCGTCTTCGTTGGGATTGCGCCATGGTATAGCCTTGTTCCAGTTGAGATGCGGAGTGACAGGATTGCCCTCGCGGTCCTCTTCAATCTTGAAATCCTCGTTGCCGCCATAGGCGGGATCGGCAAGACGCTCGCGGATGATACTGTCGCGTACCCAGAATACAAACTGCTTGTACTTGGCGTTGGTAATTTCAGTCTCGTCCATCCAGAAGGCATCGACGGTAACGCCACGCGGATTGGCCGCAATATTCCATGCGCTGTCGGCTTTCTGCGGCCCCATCTCTACGGAGCCGCGGTCCACGAGCACCATACCGTAGGGCGTAGGCTCGGCCCACGCGGTACCCCCTACCCCCGTGACCTCACCGCCGGCTGCCGCAGTACGGTTGCCGGAAGCACAGGAGACGGCAAGCGGCAACGCTGCAAACGCTGTCAGTCCTAAGAGTATATTATGTATCCTTTTCATATCCATTACATTATGCGGATGCTTTTATGCTTGTTTTTGTTCTTATCGCCGGTGTCGATGCGGAGGCTGTAGCCGATAAACAGTTCGTGGCTTCCGGAAGATGCTTTTGCTATCGAACTCGTGGAATAGTCGAAACTGTAGCCGGCAAAGAAATTCTTGAACTCTGCGGCCACAGTGGCAACCACGGCATCATTCCAGCGATAGCCCACACCGAAACTCAAAAATTTACGGTAGCGGGCCCGAGCGAGGATTACAGCCGAGGTGTTCGTAAAGTCCGAAGCCACCAACACCGAAGGCATTATATCAAATAACGTGTTGCGTATCGGAATATTGCCCTCGGCCTGAAAATAGAGCGTACGCTTTGCCTCGTAGATAAATTCGTTCTCACCGGATGCGACGCTGCCTCCATCGCCGGACTCGGCAGCGCGGCTGATGCCTCCGGAACCGGAGGAGCCTCCCGTGTCGGTGCGCAGTGTCACTGTCGGCGACATCAGGTGCGAGCAGGCTATTCCGGCCGTGAAATATTTGTGACTGTAGCTGAGACCGGCTGCCATGTCGAAAGCCGTGCCATGCACGTCGGTAGTGGGTATGGCGTCATCATTGCCTTCATGAAAGTCATCGTCGTCAGGCAAAATCACTTCCGAGCCACGAAAGCCCTGGTCGAACATGCCTAACTGTATTCCGACGCACCATGTACCTCCGAATTTCTTGAATTTGAAGGCGCCCTGGGCACCCATCTGCAATGTGGAATACAGGCCATAGCTTTCCTGAGAGATTACCGCACCCACGCCGAACTTCTTGCCGAACAGAGTCAGCGGCATATCGGCTGTGCCGAGAAACGTCTTGGGAGCATGGTCGATACCAATCCACTGCAAACGGCCGGCCGCACGGATGCGCAGCATATCGGTTGAACCGGCAAAACCGGGATTATAGTACGTAGGCACTGCATAGGTCTGCGACAGCAGGGCATCGGTCTGAGCCGAGGCTGCGGCCACTGCCGAAAAACAAAGCAACGTTATGACGATATGACGCAGAATCCGGGGCATGGCCTATTCAAAGTAGAATGTAAGTACAATCATTTTTGATGTCGCCTTCTTCAGCGACTGCGTGAAGCGCAACGATGACGGGTCATCCTCAAGATCCGGACGGTCGTGGCGCAGCACGTCAGACAGACCGAAACAGAACTTCACTTCCGGAATGAATTTGAAGTACGGCAGATAGAAATCGCAACCGAAGCCGGCAGTGAGATACAGGTCGCTGTTTTTCAGCGTAATGTAGTCGCGGCGGCGTTTCGACACATCAAAAGCCGGCATGATGCCTCCTACGACGTAGGGGCGCACGTTGCGATAGCGAGCCGAGGCAGCCTTTATGTCAAACGGGAGCACCACAAATGTACTTTTCACGCTCTGACGCTCAGTCTCGCCTGAATTCACCTCACGGAAACGCAAATCACGCGTACCGAAATACATACCCGGCGAGAAACGCAGTGAGAAATAATTACTCAGACGCATGGCTATCAGGCCTGTGACGCAGAATCCTGGCTGATACGACGGCTGTTCTATACGCCACTGCTGGCCGTCGTCAGTGATGTAGCCGTTGTGTGTGAGCATCAGATCCTCGGTATGCACTCCGATAGAGAATCCGAGATGGAAACGGCGCGAATCGGCATAAGGCCGGTTCATCAACTTGTCGTTGAAGTCGCGCGCGGACGCGGCTACGCCCATCAGCACCAATGCAAGGAGAAATGTCAGTCGGATTGATTTCATCAGAATGATAAACGCCGCAAAGGTGCTTTTATTGTGGAAGACCCGGATAAATTGCAGACAAAAGCTATTGATGCCTCGGAGCTTCCGGATATGGGACACGGGCATGATACATCGTCTTCAATCGCTTGACGAACGCTTCCTTTATGGCCGGTACGTCGCGGAAAGAAAGCGTAGATTCATTGTGCAGCCCGTCGGCTATCTGGGTATCGATAATGCGATTGACAAGATCGGTGATGCTTTTATCCGTATAGTCCGGCAGCGAACGACTTGCCGCCTCCACACTGTCGGCCATCATCAGCAACGACGCCTCACGCGACTGCGGATTCGGGCCGGGATATGCGAAATCAGCCTTGTTGACAGAGCCGGCACCGGTTTCTTCGGCATTGCGGCACGCCGTGATGTAGAAATACTTGGCAAGTCCGCGGCCGTGATGCTGCGAGATAAAATCGCGCACCATTGCGGGAAGTCCGGCCTTGTCGGCGAGACGCAGGCCGTCGCTCACATGAGAAGTGATGATGCGGGCGCTCTGCTGCGGCTGCAGGGTGTCGTGCGGATTCACACCATGCTGGTTCTCCGTAAAGAAAGCCGGATTGCGCAGCTTGCCTATGTCGTGGTACATGGCTCCGGCGCGAACGAGCATAGTATCGGCTCCGATGAGGCGCGACGCGTCGGACGCAAGATTCGACACCGCTAAAGAATGCTGGAAGGTTCCCGGGCACTCGTCGCTCAGGCGGCGGAGCAAAGGATTGTTGGTATCGGCCAGCTCCACAAGCGTAATCTTGCTGACAAAACCGAAGAGGCGTTCGGCGGCGAACATCAGCACATAGGCGAGCTGAACCAGCGCCGCGCTGCAACAGAGGAAGATAAACATACGCCACGACCATCCGTCGAACGAGCCGTTGAACATAAGCTCGACGGTAGGATACGCCACTATGCTCACAATTCCTACAAACGCCGATGCGCGCAGCATCTGAGAGCGCTGCGTGACTTCACGCAGCGAATATACGGCAGCCGACGCCGCGGCAGCCTGAAGAAAGATGTATTCAAGAGGGAACGATGCCAAAGCTCCGCACAGGACAATGATGACGAACGAAGTCACAAGAGCCGTACGCCCGTCGAAGAATGTCTGCATCAGTACGGCCGTGATAGCCATCGGCACGAGATATATGCCCATAGCGACGTTTCGCTCCATTACGGCCGAAAGCATGAAGAATATAAATACCAGAGCCATCACGAATATATAGGCCCGGGGATTATCCGATACAGCCGGACAGAAGAAATGGTAGTAGCACACGAGCATTGCAATCAGCAGAGCTACGTAAAACAGGCGTCCGAGGAGCATGAGAGTGTCGGATGATGCCGTGCCCCGCACCTGATCGTGGACCATACTCTCGTAGGTCTGCAGGTTGGTAAAGTCCTGCGGCGTGATTACAGTCCCTTTGTCCACGATGGTCTGCCCCTGCTGAATGACTCCGCGGTCAGCCGTAAGCGTAAGATAATCATAATCGTAGTGGCGGCTGCTCTCGACAGAATCATACACGACGTTGGGCCGCAGCAAAGCCGGGAGCGCCATGGCAAGATATTGCCGCGTGGAGGAATCGGCGGCAGTGGAGTCAAGACGGAGATAAATATCGGCAGGCGACGAGAAAGCGGAAGTACTCATCTCGCTCAATACGTTCTTGTCAAGAATGCGTACCCGTGGCAGCCTCCCTGCAGCGATGCTGTGGCGTGTCTCGCTGTCCACCACCCCAGAGGCATATATGCGACGCAGCCGCGAGGATGTGGCCTGACGGTGCGCACCCTGAGGCAGAGCATGCACTATGCTGTCGACAAGGAGCTGATTTATGCGGTACACAGGCACGAAATGGGCATCAAGCGTATCACGCATACGGCGTAAGGTGGCCGAATCCGGATGCACCGGAATATCAAACGGCGCAATCAGCTTGGAATAGTTCCACGGCCGTCCCTCCTCATATTTATAATACGTAGTATCGGCCTGAGGAAAGCATAGCATCACAAGCACTACCGTAATGGCGGCCAATGTGGCCTGCCATATCACCCGGTTGCGTGAGAATAGTTTCGTCATATTCATTTTATGCGGGTTGCACTCTGAACACCATCAATAGCAAGCACACGGCGACAAAGATCGGAGGCTATGCCGGCATCGGCGATACGCACCCAGAGGTCGCAATGGAACACATTGGATGTCGCCTCAATCTCAAGTCGACGTATATCTATAGCCATATGTGTGGAAATCATATAAATAAGTTCCTGAAGTATGCCGTGACGGTCAATGCCCTCTATGCGGACATGAACCATGAAGCGAATACGCGGATTGTCCCATCGCGTGGCTACAATACGCGGTCCATATGCCGATTTCAGTACCGCCGCACGCTCGCACGTAAGAGCGTGCAGCTCTACAATGCCGTCGTCGGCGATAAAGCCCATGACATCGTCGCCCGGGATAGGACGGCAGCAATCGCAGAGCCGGAAGTTGGCGCTTCCGTCCTCATCCACGTGCAGCACATAAGTTTCCTTAGGATTGACTTTACCCGGCGACTTCACAACGACCGGCAGGGCAACACCAGTTCCGTGTTCAGCCGGTTTTTCGGCAGAATCTGCCGCAGGCTTATTCTTTCCGAGACGCAGAATGCGGCTGAACAGACCGGTGGAATTTTTCCCTTCCTGCTTTCGCAGAGTCTCGACAAGAAAGTCACCGAGCACAATCTCGTCTGCACCGAGCTGATAATAGAGGTCATCGGCATTCGCAGCATGGTATGTGCCGAGAATTTTCGACAGAACCGCAGGCGACGGAGATATGCCATTGTCGGCAAACCAGCCGTCAAGGATCTCACGGCCTCGGGCAATAAGCGGCTGCCGGGTTTTGCGCATGGCGGCGCGCAATCGTGTCTTGGCCTTGGCCGTAACCAGGAAGCCGTCCCACTCGGGTTGCGGTGTCTGGCTCTTTGACGTAAGCACCTCCACCTGGTCTCCGCTGTTAAGACGGTGATTCAACGGCACGAGCTTGTGGTTCACCTTGCCGGCTATACAATGCATGCCGAGCTCCGTGTGCAATTCAAACGCGAGGTCGAGTACGCTGGCTCCGGCCGGGAGCGTGACAAGCTCGCCTTTAGGCGTGAAGACAACTATCTCGGACGCGAACAGGTTGAGCTTGAGTGTGTCAAGAAAATCAATAGCCGACGGTTCGGGATTTTCGAGTATATCCTTAATTGTGCGCAACCAGGCGTTCAGTTCGCTTTCCTCGTCGCCCTCGCCGATCTTATACCTCCAGTGGGCGGCGAAGCCTTTCTCGGCTATCTCGTCCATGCGGCGCGAACGTATCTGCACTTCCACCCAGTTGCCGTCAGGGCCCATCACTGTAAGGTGCAACGCGCGATAGCCGTTGGCCTTTGGCGTGACGATCCAGTCGCGGGTGCGTTCAGGATGCAGCCTATAAATGTCGGTTATTGCCGAATAAATATTCCAGCAGATGGCTTTCTCGCGGGCCGGGTCCTCACAATCGAAGACGATGCGCATGGCGTACAAATCGTAGACCTCCTCAAAGGGTATTCGCTTTGTTTCCATCTTACGCCAGATGCTGTAGACACTTTTCACGCGGTCGCGCGCCTCATATTTCAGCCCCATGGCGTCGAGTCTTTCACGGATAGGCGCGGCGAAGTCGGAATAGGCTTCGTGGCGTCTCTGCTCAGTTTCTGCAATCTTGGCCTTTATATTACGGTATTCGGCCGGATGTTCGTATTTGAAGCTCAGGTCCTCAAGCTCGGTCTTGATGGCAAACAGGCCGAGACGATGGGCGAGGGGCGCGTATATATATAAAGTCTCGCCGGCTATCTTGTATTGCTTATGAGGCGGCTGGGCGCCCAGGGTGCGCATATTGTGGAGGCGGTCGGCCATCTTAATCAGCACAACCCGTATGTCCTCACTCATAGTCAGCAACAACTTGCGGAAATTCTCAGCCTGCGCTGACGCCTTGTCGCCGAATATGCCGCCGGATATTTTAGTCAGCCCCTCTACTATCTGGGCCACCTTATGTCCAAAAGCGTGCTCGATATCCTCTACCGTATAGTCCGTATCCTCCACGACATCGTGCAGCAGGGCCGCGCATATCGACGTCGATCCCAGTCCTATTTCCTGACTGGCAATGCGCGCCACCGCGATAGGATGCAATATGTACGGCTCTCCGGAGCGTCGACGCACTCCCTTGTGGGCTTCTTTGGCGAAACGGAAAGCCCGTTCTATCATCTCGACCTTCTTACGGTGATTGCTGCGCAGATAACCCTGCAGCACCTCATCGAAGGCGGCCTGAACCATTGCATCCTCCTGCTCCGGGGTCATCTGCCGTGCCGGCGCTCCCGGAACGGCATTTTTATCATTAACGTCCATATCGGCTCCTTTAGCAAAAACGGTATTTCATCCAATTAATCACAAAATTACTGAATATTCTCCAACTTCCCAAATAATAGCACCGCGAAAAAAAACAATGAGGTTGCCCCTTAATCAAAAAATGTTTCATTAACTTTGTACTCGAATTAGCAAAGCCTCCCGCAGAAACTAAGATATAAACCAACGTACTGCCAGAAATAGAATGCCGGTATTATCATATTTTCCAGTAAAAGTCAAGCGAAAACCCATCCCTTTCCGCTATCCCGGAGGGAAATTCTATGCATTGAATCTGCTGGCGCCGTTCTGGCTTAACAAAGAATACGATGAATACCGCGAGCCCTTCGTCGGAGGTGGAAGCGTGTTTTTTTCAAAGCCAAAATCAGAATTCAATATTCTTAACGACATTGACTCGGAGCTGATAACCACCTACCGCGTAATGCAGAACCCGGAGTTCAGGGAAAGACTGATAGAACGCGTGAAGGACGAAACGGCCAGCCCGGAAAGATGGAAAGAAGTGCTGGAACTGGTTCCGCAAAGCGATCTGGATATCGCGTTCAAATATTATTACCTTAACAGGACATCGTTCAGCGGCAAACTATCGTCGCCGGCCTGGGGCTACAGGGACAAGCGCAGCCTTCCTCCTCACCGGTGGGAGGAACGAATCCGGCCATGCGGCCGGTTTCTGGAAGGTGCGGAATTGCTGAACACGGATTTCGAAGACGTCATAAGGCAGGCTCCCAGAGGGAACAATGTACTGATTTTTGTTGACCCGCCTTATTACAGACCAACAAAGAAAAAGCACTACCGATACGGCTTCAACGAGGAGGACCACCTCAGGCTCGCCGAATGTCTGCGCCGGACGCCCCACGATTTCTTCCTCACCTACGAAGATGCGCCAGAGATACGCGAGCTATACGCATGGGCCAACCTCTACAAGATGCAATTCACTTACAGAGTGGATAATTCCGCTGTTCAAAACGGAGAACGGAAGAACGGCGACGAACTGATTATTGCTAATTTCAGGATTAACACCATCGGCGATCAGGCCATGTTCGAGAACTGACATGTACGTACTCAGGCCCTATACCAAATCCAGGGATTACGTAAAATCTCCGTTCCGATACCCCGGCGGCAAATTTTACGCCGCCAAATACATCCTGCCTTTCCTCGCCGACGTCGCCCACAACGAGTACCGGGAGCCATTTGTCGGAGGCGGAAGCATTTTCTTTGCCAAGCCTAAAGCGGCACATAATATCATCAACGACCTGGACACGGACATCATCGACATGTACCGGGCCTTTGCCGACGCCGAATTGGCGGACAGAATAATAGATCGCCTGAAGACCGAGGTTGCCAACAGGGAGCGCCACGCACAGATCAAGAACTACGTGCCGGAGGATTTTTATGAAAAGGTATACCGCACGTACTACCTGAACAGGACATCTTACTGCGGCATCGTCAACGCGCCGGCATGGGGCTACAAGGAGGGCAAAAGCTCTCCGCCACAGAACTGGGGCGCGTTCATCATCGCCATTCGGGAGAAGCTGCGGGGGGTGACGATATACAACCGTGATTTTGAGGATATAATCAACTTGCCGGCCAACGGCCATGACGTAATGATGTACCTCGATCCGCCCTACTATGCCACGGACCAGAAAAGAGCCTATACCAAATCGTTCGTATTAGAGGATCACATCAGGCTGGCGGAAGTGCTGAGAGCGACTCCGCATAAATTCTGCGTCTCTTATGACGATGTTCCGGAAGTGCGCAGACTCTACGCGTGGGCCAATATTTACCCACTCCAATGGCTGTATTGCTCAGCCAACAAAAAAGGAGAAAGCCGGCAGCTGGGCAACGAGCTGATAATCACCAACTACGAAGTCAGGACTCAAGCAGAGCCTGTATTAGACTTCTGCGGCCAACCCTGAATCTCAAGATATCATTTTTGGAAAACGTCTGCATGGACGCATATCTGTTGCCAAATTTTGCATGACGCCGCAACTCCGACGACGGAATCAGGCAGAACGCCCACTCGGCGCCAAGGCCTATCCTGTTGGAAATGGGAGGGTCGATACACAAAGCCAGATAATCGAAATCTGAGGCCAGATACAGTCGGCTTTGCGTAGGATGATCATTTACCCTACCCCGTGTGAGCTGCGTCTCCGTGGCAATCTTCATGTCGCCGTCAAAGCGGCAGTTATTGACAGAACAGCCCTTCACCTGAATAAAATGATACCGGGAATGGTCATTCAGCACGGCCAGGTCGCTTTTATCCCCACGCTCGGGCCTGACAGCGGCAGGATTTCCTACAAACGGAATGCCGGCGGCGCGCAACTCCTTTTTCAGTGCTATCTCACGCGCACCCCCCGTATCGACATGTCCCATATGCGGAAATTACATTCCCTAAGGATTGTGTCAACTATAATCTCCGTTTTCAGGCCCGTCGCCCTGCTTGTCAAAGGCAACAGTTCGTCGTCCGTGGCATAGATGGAAGAAAAGTCGGCGTTGTCCAGATTCACGCCAAGGAGATCGAAGCGGTTTACATAGCAACTGCCGGACGCATTTAATTTGAAAGGACTTTTAATTCGTGAACTGTCTTTTTGTACGCGCTCAAGCATGTCCTTAGGCACGACAAACACCCTGAACGGACGATAGGAGATCAGCCCCACGAAAAAATCGGCAAAAGATTCGATGCTGTGATAATACGACAGCGATTCTTTTTCCGACTTTGCGCCGTGAGTCTTATGAGTCTTGTATTCCAGCACGTCCCCCTTGCAGCCACCTAAGTTGGGCGTTTTGAGTTGAGCATAATGCCCGTTGATTATGAGATCAACATCCCCGTCTCCTCCTACATCCTGTACCGGAACATGAACACTCTCAAGAATCCGCTGGAAAGCCACTTCAAAGGCGATGCCTTTTACCGGTCGAAGCACCGGAGAATTCTCGGCAATCAGTCTGTCGAACTCATTAAAATCCAGGCCAAGAGTCAGACATAACGCTGTCAGCTTCGTATGCACATCCAGCGTTGACAGAGCATTCTTTCCATATATGTATTTTAATGCTCCGATAATGTCGGAAATACGGCCGTCCTTCAAATATGCAAATAACTCCGTCATTCTGATTGCTTAAACCTGTCTTGATAGTCTTCTTTCGTCATTGTGTAGAAATGCTCGGTACGGATGTCGCCGACGGGCGATAACACACCATGGTTGGTGTGGTGGGATCTGAAACCGCATTTCTCAATCACCCTTTTTGATTTGGTGTTCCCGTCATAATATCCACACCACACGGTATGAAGTCCCAGTTCGTTGAAGCATCTCGCCAGCAGCGCATTGACCGCTTCCGGAATAAGGCCCTGCCCCCAGTAAGGCTTGCCGATCCAATACCCGATCTCTGCC
The DNA here is from genome assembly GCA_948665475.1 of uncultured Muribaculaceae bacterium. GTDB lineage: Bacteria > Bacteroidota > Bacteroidia > Bacteroidales > Muribaculaceae > CAG-873. The sequence goes on from CAPNHY010000029.1 coordinate 24,466, forward strand.
TCGCTCCGGTTCAGTTCAGCTGTATGCGGAACATTCGAGGTCATCGCTCCGCAACAGCCGACAGCTTCGCCTGTGTCTTTAAGCACGACAGCATATACCTCAGGGGCAGCAAACACGGTCCTGATTATTTCAAGGCTATACTCGACGGATGTGTGTGGCGTCCAGCCGGCAACCGGGCCGACATCCGGATCGCCAGCATACCTGAACAAAGCCTCGGCATCGGTTTCACGCCACGGCCGGAGAAGGAGTCTTTCTGTTTCAATCATTATACCTGTGATTCAATTCTTATCTTCAATTTGCGAATCCGATGCAAATATACAAAATATATGTATGTTTGTAAACTTCTGCTACTGGATACGACGCAAATTGCGGCAACCCCCGGCCGTCGGCTCTTATCCCGATGACCGGAGCAGCACATGTCAGTCAATATCATTACAGGCTAACGATCATAGAGGCAGCGACATCTTTCGCAGTTTCGTCTCCTTTTGTCTGGCGTATGATTTCAATGGCAAACGGCAATGTCGTTCCGGGTCCCTCCGAGGTAATCAGATTCGGCGCCACCACGACTTTTTCCTCTACGTACTCACCGCCTCCGCTATTGATCTGCCCGCCTAAGCCGGGATAACATGTTGCCTTTTTGCCTTCGAGAATTCCTAATGGAGCAAGCACCACCGCCGGCCCGGCACATATCGATGCAATGCGGCCGCCTTTACGATAATGGGCAAGCAACATCTCGGAGACTCTCTTTGAGGCGTGAAGATTCGGTGCCCCGGGGACTCCTCCGGGTACGATAAGCCAGTCAGCGGCACTGATGTCAATATCAGATATGAGGGAATCGGCAACGATTGTCTGTCCGGTGGCGCCCTTGATCTGTAGCGTCGTATCAACGGCGACTGCCACAACCGGAACATCAGCCCTACGCAAAGCATCGATTGTCGCCATGGCTTCGGTTTCCTCTACTCCGGGAGCAAGAAAATATAGGATTGTTTTGCCTTAGTAGTCATAACACAAATTGATATAAGCGTAAATATAACAATTCTTTTTATGGGAAACATTTTTTATGAATTTGGATACTTCTATTAAACGTCTGCACTTTCCGAACTGTTCTCCATTGAGAAGTGAAATATGTGACAGCCCGACATATATCATAGACTAAGAGGCTGTTCTGATATTTCTTCCTGAAGGCAGCACAGGAAACGCGCAGCCTGAGCTCCGTCCATCTGCGTGTGATGGAATTGAAAGGATACTGTCAAGTATGTCCTGAACCAATTTCTGCGGTAGCGTCCCCATATCATAAATGGATTGTTGAATACGCCGCTGTACATCCCTATGGCTCCGTCAATGTCATATTGTGCCAATGCCGAAGTGCCGATCACCATGCAGTCCGTGATGTCATGATTCTCGCACGAGTCTGCAACCTCACGCGTCAAACGGAGATAATCGTCATTGAATCTTGACAGGTCATCGCAGAAAGGTATGTCACACGAGCTCACCTCTCCCCTGCAATCAGCGACAATCGTATTGACCGCGATTGAATCGTATTGCATCAGCTTCCCGCCGACCGGAAGCATGTAGAATTCCTTTATCCTTGAAGCGGCTTTGCCGATGCACCAGCACATCAGCATATTGAATTTCAGTCCGTATCTCCGGCTAAGGTGCCTTACCCGGGACACATCAAGGGTCTTAATCAGGGTTACCATCGGCATCGGAGCCTTCATCCACATATCAAATGCGTAGGCGCGTGATGTGTGCGCCGGATCCACTTCTTGCATCATTTTTTTAATGCAAAATTACGTGACGGTTTTTACGGCTGATAGAATAAAAGGGACATTATGTCGTTGGCGTCGTAAACAGGTCGGAATATGGCTTACAATGATTGAGGAGCGACTTGGGGGTATAGCTGCTCATCGCCCTGAACTCACGGATTAGATGAGACTGGTCGGCGTAACCACATTCGGCGGAAATATCGGCAAAGTCACAAGAGCCGCACTGCAACATCCACATTGCTTTCTGAAATCGGGCCACACGGGCATATTCTTTCGGGTTCATGCCCACCTGTTCACGAAATATCCGTTCATATTGCTTCCGGCTCAGACATGCACCGTCGGCAAGAGTGTTGACCGCAACAGACGGAGAGCGCAAAAGAGTGTGTATGGAGCTTGCTATCCTCCTTAGATTCAATGTCGGATTTATCTTTGTCATAAGCCATTTCTCAAGAATGGCAATGGACTCCTCTCCGTTCCGGGCTTGCAGGATTTTTGCAGCAGTTTCGTCCAACGCCCGGTTTCCGATATCGTAACCGTTGATTTCAAGGTTATAAAACGTCGAAGGAGGTGTGTCGATAAACATTCCTACGGTATGCGGATAGAACACCGCCACTATCATGTCCAGATTCCCGTCGGACTGAATGTGTGCCGGAAAATTCACTTGTCCGCTGATTGTGACCGGATTCTGGCTCCGCCCTATTTCCGGTATATACAAAGGCGATTTGCGGTGAAATATAATCTGGGGGCAACCGATAGGAAACGTCAGGACACTGAACGGTTTATCGCTGTCATGCATCCAATAATAGCGCACATACTGGCGCAGCTCCTCTCTCGGCCTGACGACTTTCATCACTTCTCCTGTTTTGCCAAGTCTATCACATGCCGCACAAACTCCCCTTTGGCATCCGTATATCCGTCGCGGTTATTTCTATATTCCGGGAGCCGGGATAACTTCAACTTTTCATATTTCTTGGCTATACCTGGATTTGCAATTATTACTGTCCGGTTTAGTAGATGACAAAAAATGAATTTTGTCGGTTATATTATTGATTTTAAATTAGTTAACCCTTGCAAAAGTCCCTGAAAATTAGTAACTTTAAAGAAAAGTTTGACCGCTTTTTCCATGAAAGTTACGACAACTCCCAGGGACTGCGACAAAGTTAATAAAATCGTCCCGATTATGCAAGAGCATCTTGGCCCGGTACACGGCTCTTTCATTTAAAAATGCCTTGTTTTCCCGAAAAGCCAGTTATTTTAT
>CAPNHY010000030.1:0-26976 GCA_948665475.1 uncultured Muribaculaceae bacterium
CTGTCCGAACCCCGGACTTCCTCACGGAAGCTCCGGGGTTCACCCTTTTTATGGGTATCCCGGCAGTTTGTCCGGTGGATATGCCTAAAGATCACTTCGTGGGCATGTTCACGCACGTATGGCGCCCTTTGTTGATAATCATGCATTTACATGTGTTAATGAAATCGAAATATTTGTTTCAAAAATAAAAATGCATTAATTTTGCATCTCTAATGCAATGGAAGCGAACGTTATTTACAGAATAAGTAAGGGAGACGAGCAGGCTTTCGACCGGTTCATGGATTACTGGTCGGATGCTTTGTATCGTTATGCCTACGGTATTCTGGGCGTTCGTGAGCCGGCCGAGGAGGTGGTGAGCGACGTATTTGTGGAGATATGGCGCGGACGTGCCGGTCTTCTCGAGATTGAATCTATGGCCGCATATCTGCGCACGCTGACCTATCGCAAGGCTGTGTCGGCGCTGCGTCATGAGAATGTGCAGCCGCATGGCGTGTCGCTGGATGTGCTTGAGGACTATACGGTGTCGCCCGTGGAGGCTCCTGACGACGCAATGATGCGTCAGGAGGATATGGACAGGCTGAACAGCGCCATCGAATCCTTGCCTCCGAAGTGCAAACATGTATTCTGTCTGGCAAAGATCGAGCGCGTGCCATACAAGGAGATTTGCGATTTGCTGAAGATATCCGTGGCTACAGTGAATTATCATGTAGGTTATGCCATGGATGCGCTGCGCAAGAAACTGCGGCCTCCGGAGTAGTGCGCGATGCATTTCCGGACCTCTGCATAATATTTATAAAAAAACCAAAATTCATACTATAGAAAAAGCCCGCCTCTGCGTCAGTAATTGTAGAAACGGCACAATAAGATGAACGAATTTAACGATAAGCAAGGCATGAATTTCGCTTCGGGCGATGATAAGCGCCTGGAGAGCATGCTGAGTGTGTGCCGCGGACAACATATCGACAACAGCCGCATCAAATCTCTGGTGCATGCCAAGATTCAGGCAGATGAAATGCAGAAGCGCATGGCCTCGCGCCGTTCGCGCGGATGGTTTGCCGCCGCAGCTGTGATAGTCGTTTTGCTGACCGTGGGTATCGTTCATTTTGTGGGTCCGAAGAGTGTGAGAATCTCGTCGATTCCGGCTGATGAACTTGCCGCCGGGGGGTACTGCGAGCTTGTGGTGCCTGCCGGCAAGACAGACGAGCTTCGTCTGTCCGACGGCACCGTGCTCAAGGTCAATTCCGGCAGCCGTGTGCTTTATCCGGAGCAGTTCGAGGGCAAGGAACGCCGCATCTACGCTTTCGGCGAGGTGTATCTGCAGGTCGCCAAAGACAAGGAGCATCCGTTCATAGTGGAGTCCGACGGCTTCGATGTGAAGGTGCTTGGCACAACTTTCAACGTCTGCAACTACAGCGACAGCACGGCCAGCGTCGTGCTCGTGGAGGGCAGCGTCGAGGTGCTTGGCGGCGGCGACGAGAGTGTGCGCATGCGTCCCTGCGACAAGTGCGACATCCTGAACGGCGGCATAGAGTCGCTGACGCAGGTCGACCCGGCCAATTATACGGCCTGGACTCGCGGACTCATCTATATTGACGGAGAGAGCCTGGGCTCGCTCGCCGAGCGCCTGTCGAGATATTACGGCAGACGTATAGAGTGTGAGGCGGATCTCGCCAACGTCAAGATCTACGGCAAGCTGGACTTGCGCGACAGCGTGGAGACCACTATGGCTGCCATAGCAGAGATTGTGCCTATGCAACTTGCGTTCAGCGCCGACCGAATCACCATGAAAGACGGCGCCTCGAAATAAAGGACTGTGCGGGATTTTGCCCGCAATCCGTAAGAGGCTGACAGCCTGACTTTTCGACATAATCCGTAACCAAAAGCTCGCGGGGTGAAAGTCCTGCTGGCCACAACTATACCTTATCGCTAACATGAAGCACTTTGCAAAAACATTCATCGCAGTTATCCTGATGCTTGCCTCCGGCGCTTCCGCAGCCGTGGCGAAGCAGCCCGAGACTACCGTCGCTTTCGCGCCCGACACCACACGCGTCCTGCGCAATCCGCTGCAAGGGTGGGTGATGTATCTCGGCCGTAATTTCGACGAAAATTTCTGGGAAGAGCGTGGCTACGACCACATGCACGCCGCCGGGCTTGACGAGCCGGTGCGCGTGAGTGACTATGCCGCCTGCGCCTACATCCGCACAAGCTGGGTGTCGTTCGAGCCGGAAGAAGGCAAATACGCATGGCTCGACCCCGACTCACGCATCATGCGCCTGATACGCAGCGTGCGCGACCGCGGCCTGCGCATGGCGTTCCGCATCGTCGTGGACGGCCGCGACCAGGGACAGAACACGCCGCAGTACGTCTTTGACGCCGGCGCTCAGGGTTATTACGACCCCAAGGCTCCCGGACAGAACCGTTCGCCTTATCCCGACGACCCCGTCTTTCAGGAGAAATACGCCAAATTCCTGCGCGCATTCGCATCGTATTTCGACGATCCCGAGAAGGTGGAGTTCATCGACGCCTACTCGCTGGGCAAGTGGGGCGAGAGCCACAGCATGATCTACCGCGACAACGCCAACAAGGAAGCTGTGTACGACTGGATTACCGGTCTCGCCACTGAATGCTTCCGCCGCGTGCCCATACTCATACATTACCACCGTCTGCTCGGCGACCCCGACGAGGACGGCTGGGGCGCCGCCCCGGAGGAGTCGGCCCGTCTTATCGAGCATGCCATTGACCGCGGCTTCTCGCTGCGCCACGACGCCTTCGGCATGACCGGCTACTATCAGGACTGGGAGAAAGACTTCGCCCGCAAGTGGAATTTCCGTCGGCCCATCATCCTTGAGGGCGGCTGGATCACAGGCGCGCACCACCGCTACTGGCGCGACCCCAGCGGCAAGTACCGCGAGGGACATGCCGAGGACGTGCGTCTGGGCGAATACGAGGCCGGCAAGGAAGCACGCGTCAACATGATGGACTTCCGCATCAACGACGAGACACGCTCGTGGTTCGAGGACGCCTTCCCTCTGGTGAAGCGCTTTGTGGCCGAGGGCGGCTACCGTCTGTATCCGGCCAGCGTCACCGTGCCTGTCCGCGCGCGCCGCGGCGAGCCCGTGGCCGTAAGTGCCGAGTGGCGCAACCTTGGCTTCGGCTACTGCCCGACCAACATCCCGCAGTGGAATCAGAAATACAAGGTGGGTGTGGCTCTGCTCGATGCCGACGGCCGCGCCGTGAAGGTGGCCGTCGATGCTTCCAGCGACCTGTCGAAGTGGCTGCGCGAGGCTCCCGCCCGCACCTCCACCGGCATCAGCCTTGCCGACGTGCCTGCCGGCCGCTACACCTGGGCGGTGGGGCTTGTCGACCTTAGCCGCCAATGCACTCCGGGTCTCGAAATGGCCGTGGACGCCTCGCTGCTGCGCGACGGCTGGCTGCCCGTAGCTCCTGTTGAAATCAAGTAACAACCAGTTAAACCAAATCATATCAATCACAAAAACATGAAAAGGACATCGCAAAGCAAACAGTGGCGCCGACAGCTCGCAGGGCTGTGCGTCATGGGTCTTGTGATGATGGCTCCTCCCTCGCTGAGCGCGGGCATGAGCTTCTCGCAGGACAGTGCAACGGGTCTTTATTCCGTGTCAGCCACGGGCAAGACCGCCAAGGATGTGCTGAAGTACATCGAATCCAACAGCGACTACGTCTTCCTCTATGGCGAGGGCGTGGAACGCAAGCTCAGCTCGAAAGTCGACATCCAGCTTAAGGACAAGAAGATGGACGCCGTGCTCGCCGAGGTGTGCAAGGCCGTCGGCCTCAACTACAAGGTGAACGGCCGTCAGGTGACTATCAATGTCGCCCGTCAGGCCGAGAAGGCTCCCGCCGGCAAAGGCCCGGTAGAGCAGATCAAAGGTACCGTCCTCGACGAGGAAGGCGAGCCCCTCATCGGCGCCAGCGTGCGCCTCAAAGGCACCGATCAGGCTGTCGTGACCGACATCGACGGCAATTTCGTACTCAACGGCCGCCGCGGCCAGAAAGTGCAGGTGAGTTATGTAGGCTACAATCCCACCGACGTCACCTATAACGGCGGCGCCATGAAGATAGACATGACCGGCGCCACCAACGTCCTCAACGACATCGTGGTCATCGGTTACGGTGCTGTCAAGAAGAAAGACCTCACGGGCGCCGTGGCTTCCGTGAAGGGTGCCGACCTTGCCGCCCGCAAGACCACCACGCTCTCCACAGCCCTGCAGGGCAGCGTCTCCGGCCTTATGGTACGCCGCAGCGGCGGCGGCCCCGGCGCCTCGGCAGGCTCGATGCACGTGCGCGGTGTCACCACCATGGGCGACTCCAGCCCTCTCATCATCGTGGACGGCATGGAGGTCGACAACATCGACTACGTCAACAGCAACGACGTCGAGAGCGTGACTGTGCTGAAGGATGCCGCAGCCGCCTCCATCTACGGTTCGAAGGCAGCCGCAGGCGTAATCCTCATCACCACCAAGCGCGGCGACGACTCCAGCATCAGCCTCAGCTATCAGGGCGAGTTCGGCTGGGAAATCCCCACTCAGCAGCCCTCTATGGTAGGCGTGACCCGTTACCTTGAGATGCACAACGAGCTCCTCTACAACGACAACCCCGCCGCAGGCTACTTCCAGCAGTACACCCCCGACCAGGTGAAGAACTGGGTGAAGTACAACGCCACCGACCCCGACAACTATCCCATCACCGACTGGAAAGGCATGATGCTCAAGGACTCGGCTCCCCGCCAGACCCACACCGTGCAGCTCTCCGGCGGCAACAAGAGCGTGCGCACGCAGGCATCGTTCAGCTACGACGAAGTTGACGGCCTCTATGCGGGCCGCGACTTCCGCCGCCTGATGTTCCGCATCAACAACGACTTCAACATCAGCAAGTACATCTCCGCTTCTCTCGACGTCAACATCCGCAACGCCAAGAGCAACAACACACAGTTCTCGCCGTGGGAGGACATGCGCCGCATGCCGGCCATCTATCCCGCCATCTGGGAGAACGGAGGCATCGCTGAAGGCAAATCCGGCGCCAACCCCTGGGCCCTGCTCAACTACGGCGGCTGGAACAAGAGCCGCAGCACCCAGGTGGGCGGCAAGGCCAGCATCACCATCAAGCCCATCGACGGCCTCAGCATCCAGGCCATCGTGTCGCCTTTCATCAACTACACCCGCGGCACCGGCTTCCGCTACGGCGTGCAGCGCGTCAGCAAGGACGATCCCATGCTGCAGACCGGCTGGCTCGAAGGCAACGGCTCGGTATGGTCGAGCAACAACCTCACCGAGACCCGCAACAACAACTGGCACGTGACCACGCAGGCAATCGCCAACTACATGCACTCCTTCGGCAAGCACGACCTCACGCTCATGGCCGGTTTCGAGAACTACGTGATGAGCACCGACGAGCTCAAGGCGTGGCGCAACGAGTATGAGATGACCAACTATCCCTACCTGAACGTAGGTCCGCAGGACTATCAGTTCAACAGCGGCAAGGGCGAGCGCTACACGTCCAACTCTTTCTTCGGCCGTGTGCTCTACAACTTCGACGGCCGCTATCTGCTCCAGGCCAATGTGCGCCGCGACGGCAGCAGCCGCTTCGCCAGCAAATACCGCTGGGGCACATTCCCCTCGTTCTCGGCCGGCTGGGTACTGAGCAGCGAGAAGTTTATGGAAGGCGTCAACAAGAACGCCCTGAGCTACCTCAAGCTGCGCGCATCGTGGGGTAAGCTCGGCAACGAACGCATAGGCAGCTATTTCCCCTACATGTCGCTCGTAGGCTTCGGCAACTCGCTGTTCTACGAGGACGGCGAAGTTGTCTCCAACAAGACCGCCAACATCAGTACCCTTGCCGTGAACGACATCTCCTGGGAGACGACCACAAGCACCGACATAGGCGTCGACGCCCACTTCCTGAACGGACGCCTGCGCCTCACCGCCGACTACTACTGGAAGAAGACCAAGGACATGCTGCTCCAGATCCAGATACCCTGGACCATGGGCTACTCCGACCCCAACACCAACGCCGGCAAGATGAGCACCCACGGCTACGACATCGAGCTGGCATGGAACGACCGCGCCGGCGACTTCAACTACGGCGCCACCTTCAACTTCTCCGACTTCCTCTCGAAGATCGACTACATCAACAACTCCGAGATGATAAGCGGCGGCAAAATAAAGCGTGAGGGCGAATACTTCAACGCATGGTACGGCTACGAGTGCCTCGGCATCTATCAGACGCAGGAAGAGGTGAACAACTCCGCCACCACGAGCTCCAACGTCAGCGTGGGCGACCTCAAGTACCGCGACATCAGCGGCCCCGACGGCAAGCCCGACGGCAAGATCTCGCCCGAGTATGACCGCGTGCCCCTTGGCAACTCGCTGCCCCGCTTCCAGTACGGCGGCACTCTGTTCGCATCCTGGAAGGGCATCGACCTGAACATCGCCTTCCAGGGCATCGGCAAGCAGAAAGCCTACATCGACCGCGCCATGGTAGAGCCACTGCGCAACAACTACGGCAACATGCCCGCCATCATCGACGGCAAATACTGGAGCGTGTTCAACACCGCCGAGGAGAACGCCCACGCCAAGTATCCCCGCCTTACCAGTACCTCGAAGAACAACAACTACACCACGAGCGACTTCTGGTTCATCAGCGGCAGCTACTTCCGCCTCAAGAACGTCACCATCGGCTACACACTGCCCGAGGCATGGACGCGCAAGGCCTACATCCAGAAGGCACGCTTCTACTTCAGCGCCAGCGACCTTTTCTCCATCGACAGCTATCCCAAGGGCTGGGATCCCGAAATGGGCGTGACCGCTTACCCCATCACCACCTCTCTCGTAATCGGTGTTAACCTCAAATTCTGATAAAGCAATGAAAAAGTCAATATATACGCTGGCCGCTGTAGCCGCCATGACCCTCGCCTCCGGCTGCGAGAGCATGGACATCACCCCGAAGTATCAGGGCAACAGCGAGTCGTGGTACTCCAACGACCTCGAGCTCGAGATGGCCGTCAGCGAGTTCTATAAGCTCGCCTACTGGGTTCAGCCCCTGGAGAGCAGCGAGCAGTGGACCGACAACTTCACCTACCGCCAGCAGAACCGCAACCCGGGCAGCAACGGCACCGTGCTCGACGGCACCCTCAACGGCCAGCAGTGGGAGGTGTACATCCTCTGGGAGAACGCCTACAAGCTGATAGCCCGCTGCAACTCCCTGCTGAACAACTGCCACCGCGCCGAAGGCAATGTCCTGCCCGAAAAGCTCGAGCGCTACAAGGCCGAAGCCTACTTCGCCCGCGCCTGCAAGTATGCCGAGCTGATGTGCTACTACGGCGACGTGCCCTACATGACCGGCGAGGAGACCATCTCCGAGGCCGAGCAGCGCGGCCGCACGCCGATGTCCGAAATCAAGCCTCTGGTCTATGAGGACTTCGACCGCGCCATCGCCGCCCTGCCCCTGGACTACGGAAAGGAAGCCGTGCACTTCACCAAAGGCGCGGCCATGGCTATGAAGGCCCGCTATGCCCTCTATTTCGGCGACTTCGAGATAGCCGCCAAAGCCGCCAAGGACTGCATGGACCTCGGCATCTACAGCCTTGAGCCCGACTTTACCAACATCTTCCTGCAGCGCACCAAGCAGATTCCCGAGAAGATCTTCTCCATCCCGCGCTCCTACGAGCTGGGCGTGAAGGTTGACGAGTGGTTCGTGAAGAACGGTCTGCCCCGCTGCGTGGGCGGCTACGGCTCGGACAACCCCTCGTGGGATCTGCTCGCCGCATTCCTCTGCACCGACGGTCTGCCCATCGACGAGTCGCCGCTGTTCGACCCCCGCAATCCCTTCAAGAACCGCGACCCGCGCTGCACCAAGACCATCGTGGAGTTCGGCACCGAGCACTGCGGCGTGATGTATCAGCCCCGCACCGACGTCATGGAGGTGATGAACTACACCACCGGCAAGATGATTCCCAACAACGACAACCGCAAGGTAGCCACCTACTCGTCGTACAACGGCCTTGTATGGAAGAAGGGCATCGACATCTCCTGGACCGAGAACTTCCCCAACGTGGAGACCGACTGGACCATGATACGCTATGCCGACGTGCTCCTGATGTACGCCGAGGCAAAGATCGAGCTTAACGAAATCGACGCGAGCGTGACCGACGCCATCAACGCAGTGCGCGCCCGCGCCTACGGTGTGGCTCCGACGGCCGTCACCGAGTATCCCGCCGTGCCGCTGGGCGACCAGGCCCAGATGCGCAAGGCCGTGCGCATAGAGCGCCGCATGGAGACCGCCAACGAAGGCCTGCGCTACATGGACCTCATCCGCTGGGGTCTGGCCGAAAAGGCTCTCAACGGCTACAACTACATCAACCTGCAGCCCGACGACTGCCTCGCCAACGTGGTCAACAAGGGTCTGTGGCTCTGGAGCCACACTCCCCAGATCGACGAAGACGGTCTCGCCGACTTCTCGGCTCTCTACTCGGCCGGTACCATCGCCCTGGGCGCCAAGCGCGTGTTCCCCGCACGCCAGAAGCTCTGGCCCATCCCCACACGCGACCTTCAGCTGTGCCCCAACCTCAAGAACAACGACGGCTATTAATTCCTGACAACAATGAAACGCAATATCAAATACTTCGGCCTGATGGGTCTCATGGCCTTCGCAGCCACGGCATGCGGCGACGAGGACATCGACAACACCTTCTCGCGCTCCAACATGGTGGTAGAGCTCACGACCTCCACCGACTACGTCGTGCTCGACGAGTCGCGTCCCGACGATGTGGCCCTCACCATCAGCTGGACCGACGCCCATCCCTACGGCAACGAGTTCATCACCACGTACCAGCTCCAGTACGACGTCACCGGCAGCAAGGTGAACGCCTACAAGGAGTATGAGGACGACGGCCACTTCACCCGCAGCTACACCAACGCCCAGCTGCAGAAGATCATGGTGGAGCGCTACGGCGCCCTCACCAGCAGCGTGGGCCAGCTCAACTTCACGCTCACGGCCAGCTTCGAGGGTCCGCGCGTGGTAATCCCCGACATAGCCACCGCCAGCGTGCGCATCAAGACCTACGGCGCCAAGCAGTTCGCCGCCGACCGCCTCTTCGTAGCCGGTACGGCCGTGGGCGACGAGCGCATCGAGGTGCAGCCCACCACAGCCACCAGCGGCATCTACGTATGGAAGGGCGCCCTCAAGGCCGGCCGTCTGAACATCCCCGTCATCTACGCCGACGAGAACAACGCCATCGGTCCCGAGACCGCCGACGCTCCCATCCGCAACGACGAGATGGATGCCGTCATCAGCGACGAGGCTTCGGCCAACTTCTGGGTGATTCCGGCCGACGACAACTACCGCGTCACCGTCGACATGAACAAGAAGACCGTGAAGATCATCGCCGTAGGCAGCGTCATCGAGATGGACAAGCTCTACATGGCCGGCGCAGCCACCGGAGGCACCGACATCGAGGTAGAGCAGACCATGGAGCGTGAGAGCCTCTACGCATGGCGCGGCGAACTCAAGGCCGGCAAGCTCACCTTCCCCGTCGAGTTCGACGGCAAGACCGAGATGAGCCTTGTACCTGCCGAGGCCGACGACCATGACATCCACGACGGCACCGCCGCAAGCTTCAAGCTCGTCAGCACCCTCAGCGGCACCGCCGCAGCCTACTGGGAGATTCCCGCCGACGCCACCTACCGCGTGGTAGTGGACACCGACGCCCGCACCGTCACCATCTACTCGCCGGAGAAGGACATGAAGAACACCGTAGTGTCCTACAACAACACCGTCGACAAGATCAATCCCTACGCGCAGGAAGTGACCGAGCTGTGGATCTGGGGCGGATTCAACGCTTCCGCCCACGACGAGGGCTTGAAGGCCGGCTTCCAGAGCAAGTTCAAGATGAAGCAGTCGCTCGCCAACCCCAACGTCTTCGTCTACCACGGCGAGAACCTGCCGCGCAGCGCGTCGACCGACAACTGGAGCAATGCCACCGCACAGGGCGCGCTGAACTTCCTGGTAAGCAACATCGAGAACAACGTCTACGCTTTCGGATCGACGGCCGACGCCAAGCGCAACACCAAGCGCGGCTATCTGCCCGTGACCCTCGGCGAGGAGATGAAACTCGTGGCCGGCCAGAGCGACAACCGCTACGCCTACTTCTGCGTGCCGGAGAACTGCAACTTCATCGTTGTGGACATCGAGAACCTCACAGTGACTTTCGATAACAAGTAATCAACAGTTTATAGTTTAAGGTTTAAGGTTTAGAGAATACCGTCCGGCATGCTAAACCTTAAACCATAAACCCTAAACCATTACAAAAAGAAAATGAAAAACAAATATATAGCAATGGCGGCAGGCCTGGCTATGGCCTTCGCAGGCGTCGGCTGCTCCGACGACGAACCCGCCACCGGCTCCGGCAGCCACAACTGGAACATCGACGGCAACGAGATCGTCAACATCAAGCCCGAGCGCACCAAGCTGCTGCGCAACCCCATGTCGGGATGGGTGCTGTACGCCGGCCTCGGCGACGGTCTGTCGGACACGTTCTGGGAAGACTACGACAACTTCCCCTCGGCCGTAGGCCCCGTCAAGGTGTCGGACTACGCCAACACCCTGTTCATCCGCGGCGCATGGAGCGACTTCAACCCCGAGCCCGGAAAATATGTGTGGAACGACGGGCAGCTCAACACCAAGCCCGCCAAGCGCTTCAAGATGCTCGTGGACGGCGCAAAGGAACGCGGCATGAAGCTGGCATTCTGCTTCGTGTGCGACAGCCAGGACAAGCACTACTGCTTCACTCCGCAGTACGTCATCGACGCCGGAGCCAAGGGCTTCTATACCGTCACCGGCAGTGTGACCGTATGGTCGCCGTATGCCGACGACCCCGTGTTCCAGCAGAAATATGAGGAATTCGTGCGCGATTTCGCCGCCAAGTACAACGACCCCGACGTGACTATGTTCATCAGCGGTACCGGCCTCGGCAAATGGGGCGAGACCCACACCATGACATACTCTACCGGCAACAACGACCCCCGCATGGCCGTGGCAGAGTGGGTTACCGACGTCTACACCAAGTACTTCACACACGTGCCTCTGATCATCAACTATCACCGCACCATTCTTTCTACCGGCAGCTTCACGGACAATGCCCAGACTATGGAGACTTCGGCACAGATTATCGACATGGCCGTCCGGAAGGGCTACTCGCTCCGTCACGATGCCTTCGGCATGAAGCAGTACTACAAGGACTGGGAGCGCGCCGAGGCAAAGAAATATCTCTATCAGCGTCCTCTCATCATGGAAGGCGGCTGGGTTGAAAGCAGCCACGGCGGCTCCATCAAGGGCGACGGCTATGCCGACCACGGCGAGGTGCGCTGGGGCGAATACTACGAGGGCAAGGCCGCATGTGTCAACATGATGGACTTCCGCTACAGCAAGAGCGCAGGCGAGACCTGGCGCTGGTTCAACGACGCATACGAGGCCGTCACCGAGTTCATCGCCGAGGGCGCCTACCGTCTGTATCCCGACAAGGTTTCCGTGCCCGTGAGCGCACACCGCGGCCAGAACGTAAGCTTCACTCACCGCTGGAGCAACCTCGGCTGGGGCTACTGCCCGACCAACATCCCGCAGTGGAACCAGAAGTACAAAGTGGCCTTCGCCCTGCTCGACCGCAACACGGAGAAGCCCGTATTCGTCAGCGTGGACGAGGAACCGTGCCTCGACACGTGGATCAAGGGCAAACCCTCCACATACACCACTACCTTCAAGCTCGGCGACGTGCCGGCAGGGCAGTATGTATGGGCCGTGGGCCTCGTGGACACCACCAAGGACAACGAGATCGGTCTTGAGATTTCCGCCAAGGAAGGCCTTACCGCCGACGGCTGGCTGAAACTCCGTGAGGTCAACGTCCAGTAAGAGATACGGCATGCTACGCAACTTACTGACATCACTCGCCTGTTGCGCCGCGCTCGCATCTTCCGCCGCCGACGTGTGGGTGGAGGCCGAGGCCTTCACCCGCAAGGGCGGCTGGGTGGTCGACCAGCAGTTTGCCGACCTGATGGGCTCGTCCTACCTGATGGCCCACGGCCTGGGCCGTCAGGTGGCCGATGCCGAGACGACGGTGACGGTGCCTGAGGACGGCCGCTACGACGTCTACGTGCGCACCTACAACTGGACCGCACCCTGGACTTCGGCCGAGGGACCCGGCGCATTCCGCGTCCGCGTGGGCGGCAAGACGCTGCCTGCGCGCCTGGGATGCACCGGCAGCGCGTGGGAGTGGCAGAAGGCCGGCAGCGTGAAGCTGCGCAAGGGCGAGACAAGCCTGGCCCTGCACGACCTCACCGGTTTCAACGGCCGCTGCGACGCCCTGCTGCTCACCACCGACGCCTCGCCCGTGCTGCCCGACGGCGGCGACGAGCTCGCCGCCATGCGCCGCCATGCGCTCGGCCTCGACACCGTCGCGCCCGACACCGCCAGCTACGACATGGTGGTGGTGGGCGGCGGCATCGCCGGCATGTGCGCGGCCGTCTCGGCCGCACGCAGCGGCATGAAGGTGGCGCTCGTCAACGACCGTCCCGTGCTGGGCGGCAACAACAGCGCCGAAGTGCGCGTGCACCTCGGCGGCCACATAGAGCTGGGACCCAACAAGGGCCTCGGCCGCATGATACGCGAGTTCGGACACTCGCGCCGCGGCAACGCCATGCCGGCCGACTACTATGAGGACGAGCGCAAGCAGGAGTTCATCGACAACGAGCCGGGCGTGACGCTATATCCCTCCACGCGCGCCTTCGCCGTGGCAACGACAGGCGGCCACATCGACGCCGTGAGCGTGCGCCACATCGAGAACGCCCGCGAGACGGTGCTCCGCGCCCCGCTGTTCGCCGACTGCACGGGCGACGGTACCATAGGCTGGCTCGCCGGCGCCGACTGGACGTCGGGCCGCGAGAGCCGCGCCGAGTACGGCGAGCCTCTGGCTCCCGAGCAGCCCGACAGCCTCACCATGGGCGCGTCGGTGCAGTGGTACACCCGCGACGACGGTCACGCCACTCGCTTCCCCGAGTTCAGCTATGGCCTCGCCTTCAATGACGACAATTGCGAGCGCGTGACTATGGGCGAATGGACCTGGGAGACGGGCATGAACCGCGACCAGATAGCCGACGCCGAGCGCATCCGCGACTACGGCCTGATGGTGATATTCTCCAACTGGTCGTACCTCAAGAATCATCTCAAGGACAACGCGCGCTGGCGCAATCGGTCGCTCGACTGGGCCGCCTATATCGCCGGCAAGCGCGAGTCGCGCCGCCTGCTGGGCGACTACATCCTCAAGCAGGACGACATAGACAAGGGCGTCTTCCACGAGGACGCATCGTTCTGCACCTCATGGAGCCTCGACCTGCACTTCGCCGACCCGAAGAACAGCGTCCACTTCCCGGACAATGAATTCAAGGCCGCCACAAAGCACATATGGGTGCAGCCCTACGCCGTGCCTTACCGCTGCCTGTACTCGCGCAACATCGACAACCTCTTCATGGCCGGGCGCAACATCAGCGTGACGCATGTGGCCCTCGGCACCGTGCGCGTCATGCGCACCACCGGCATGATGGGGGAGGTCGTGGGTATGGCCGCCGGCCTGTGCAAGCGCCACGCCACCACTCCGCGCGGCGTCTACCAGCACCATCTGCCCGAGCTCTGCGCCATGATGCGCGAGGGCGCCGGCCGTCCCGCCGACGAGGTTCCCGACAATCAGAATTTCAACCGTGCAAACCATCTGCTGGACGCTCCGCGCGCCCTGGGTGGCAAACCGTTGTAATCTATGAATCCAAGCTTCAGAAACATCTCTGCATTCATCCTGGCCGCCGCAGCATCAGTGCCGGCGGCCGGGAGCGAGTGCTACGCGCGCCTCGACGGCGATACCCTGCGCATGGGCAACGACCGCATAGAGCGCGTGTTCCTATGGAACGACGGCAACCTCAAGACCGTCACCATCACAGACAAGGCATCGGGCCGCGCATGGCCCATACCCAACCCCGTGCCTGATTTCGCAGTGAACCGTTCCGAAGCCTCGGGCGGCCGGCTGGATGCAAGGCTTGTGCCCTCCGACGGCATACGCCCCGAGCATCTGGAGGCCACTGTGGGCTTTGATCTCGGCTCGCTCTCGGTGCGACGGGTCTACCGAATTTACGACGGCGTGGCTGCCATCGCCGTCGACACCTATCTGCGAGGGCGCCTCGACGGCAGCCCCGCAGCCGCCGACGCCGCGGCGGCCGACCGCGGCAACATAGAGAGCAAGGAGGCCATGAAGGTAAAGCCCGTCACGGCCGTGCTCGACTGCGTCAACCCCGGAGGCAACCACTGGCACGGACGCGCCGTGGAGTTCCGCGACATCTCCGACTGGAACAACAACCTCGTGGACGAGCGCGATTTCATATCCTACCGCAAGACCAACTACCGCGGCAATGTGCTTCTGCTCTCCGACGGGCTGCGTCCCGGCGGCTTCGTGCTGCTGAAGGAGGCGCCCTGCTCGGGCGTGCAGTTAGCTTACAAGAACGCCGACTTCATAGCCGACTTCGGCAGCTTTGCCGTGACCGGACTGGGCCTGGAAAGCAAGGACGTGACGCCCGACCGCTGGACGCGCGCCTACGGCTCGGTGCTCTGCACCTACGACGGCCCGGAGACGGAGGCGCTGAAGGCCCTGCGCGGCTATCAGAAGCAGACACGCATACTCGACCCCTCGCGCGACGAGATGGTGATGATGAACACCTGGGGCGACAGGTCGCAGGACGCAAAGGTGAACGAGGCGTTCTGCCTTGCGGAGCTTGACCGAGCCTCGCGCCTTGGCATAAGCCTCTTTCAGATAGACGACGGCTGGCAGGTGGGCAAGAGCCCCAACTCGGCCGTGGCGAAGGGCTCGTTCCGCGACATGCACCGCAGCGGCGACTACTGGAAGCCCGACCCGAAGAAATATCCCCGCGGCCTGCGGCCCGTGGTGGAGCACGGACGCCGCCTCGGCATAGAGGTGGGCCTCTGGTACAACCCCAGCATCCAGGACGATTTCGCCGACTGGGAGAAGGATGCCGACAACATCATAGGCCTGTACCGTGACTACGGCATACGCATGTTCAAGATCGACGGCCTCACGGTCACGAGCAAGCTCGGCGAGGAGAATCTGCGCCGCCTGTTCGACCGTGTGCTCGAAGCCACGGATAATGCCGTGATGTTCAATCTCGACGCAACGGCCAGCCGGCGCTGCGGCTACCATTACTTCAACGAGTACGGCAACGTGTTCCTGGAGAACCGCTACACCGACTGGGGCAACTACTATCCCTATCAGACGCTGCGCAATCTGTGGCAGCTGTCGGCCTACGTGGCTCCGGAGAGCCTTCAGATCGAGTTCCTGAACAAATGGCGCAACGGCGGCAAGTATGCCGACGGCGATACGTTCGCCCCAGGAGCCTACGATTTCGGCTACCTGTTCGCCACCACGATGGCCGGTCAGCCGCTGGCCTGGATGGAGGCTGCCAATCTGCCCGACGAGGCATTCGCCATCCGTCCGCTTGTGGAGGGCTACCGCAAGGTGCAGCACGAGCTGCACAGCGGCGTCATCCTGCCCATAGGCAGCGAGCCGTCAGGCAGCTCCTGGACCGGCTTCCAGTCCATCGTGTCGCCCACCGAGGGCTTTCTGCTGGTCTACCGCGAGGCCACGCCGGAGGCCGCATGTGAGCTTCCCACGCGTCTGCCCGAGGGCGCATCCGTCAGCCTGACTGCCGTGCTGGGTAGCGGAACCGACGCATCGCTCACGGCCGGTGCCGACGGACGTCTCCCGCTGAGCCTCCCGCAGCCTAACTCGTTCGCCCTCTACCGATATAAGATATTAAACCATAAACTCTAAACCATAAACCAATGCGCAAGCTATTCCTGCTGATACTGACAGTCTTTGCCGTCGCCGCCTCGGCGCAGGTGCCTGAGCAGCTCTACAAGATTTCCGTATATCCCGCCGACGGCGTGTGGAACCGCCACACCGGCGAAAAAGTCCGCTTTGAAGTGCGTCTCACCCGCTGCGGCGTGGCGCAGGGCGATACAGTGCTGCCCTACGACGTAAGCTACGACATGATGAAACCGCACATCAAGGGCAAGGTGCGCCTGCGCAATGGCGTCGGCACCATCGACGCCGGCACGATGAAGGTGCCCGGCTTTCTGCGCTGCCGCGTGTACGACCGCATAGACGGCCGCGACTATCAGGGAATGGGTACGATCGGTTTCGACCCGGAGAGCCTGCGCCCCGTCACGCAGCAGCCGGCCGACTTCGCCGAGTTCTGGACCAAGGCCATCGCAGACGCCCGCAAGTGGGACCTCGACCCTCAGGTGCAGCTCGTGCCCGAGCGCTGCACTCCCAAGGTGAATGTCTACCACGTGTCGTTCGCCAACAACCGCTGGGGCTCGCGCTTCTACGGCATGCTGGCCGTGCCCGCAGCCCCCGGCAAATATCCCGCAATACTGAAAGTGCCCGGCGCAGGCGTACGCGGTTATAATGGCGACGTCAGCCATGCCGAAAAGGGCTGCATCATTCTTGAAGTGGGCATACACGGCATTCCCGTTAATATGCAGGGGCAGGTATATCAGAACCTTTATCAGGGGCCGCTGTACCACTATCATTCGTTCAATATGGACGACCGCGACCGCTACTATTACAAGGGCGTGTTCACCGGTTGCGTCCGCGCCATCGACTTCATCGAGCAGCTGCCCGAGTTCAACGGCCGTCTGGCAGTGTTCGGCGGCAGCCAGGGCGGAGCCCTTTCAATAATAATCGCCGGACTCGACCCGCGTGTCGACGCGCTCGTGTCGTACTATCCCGCCATGAGCGACATGGCCGGATACACCGTGGAGAACCGCGCCGGCGGCTGGCCCCACACGCTCAAGGACAAGAAGTATCAGACGCCCGAGAACATCGCCACACTGGCCTACTTCGACACCTCAAGCTTCGCGCGCGAGGTGAAGGTGCCGGGCTTCTACACCTTCGGCTACAACGACATGGTGTGCCCGCCCACTACCACTTATTCAGTCTACAACGTCGTCACCGCCCCCAAGCAGCTGCGCATAGCCGAGACTACCGAGCACTGGGCTTATGCCGAGCAGGGAGCCGCCGCATGGCGCTGGGTGTTCGACCAGCTCGGCGTAGGCAAGAAGTCGGATAAATAACCTCTGAAAACCCCGTCATACATGAGATACGCAAGATTATTGATGCTCCTTGCCGCCGTAGGCGCGGCGCTCGGAGTCAGGGCCGAACTTATAGGCAATGTGTACGGACGCGACTACCGTCTGCTCAACGGCCGCTGGGACGCCATCGTCGACCTCTACGACCAGGGCGAACGCATGAAGATATACGAGAACCGCAAGCCCGAGGGCAATACCGATTTCTATGAGTATTCCTTCGACGGAGCCACGCGTCTGGACGTGCCCGGCGACTGGAATTCGCAGCGTCCCGAGCTGGAATATTACGAGGGCACGGTGTGGTACCACCGTCCGTTCGACTTCGAGCCTCAGGCCGGCCGTCGCGCCATCCTCTACTTCGGCGCGGCCAGCTACCGCACCAAGGTGTATCTGAACGGCAGCCTCGTGGCCGAACACGAAGGCGGATTCACGCCGTTCCAGGCCGACGTGACGGACAAACTCCGCCCCGGAGAGAATACGCTGGTGGTGCAGGTGAACAACCGCCGCACCGCCGACGCCATACCCGCACTGTCGTTCGACTGGTGGAACTACGGCGGCATAACGCGTGACGTGATGCTCGTGAGCGTTCCTGACAACTATGTGGCCGACTATTTCGTGCAGCTCGACAAAAACCGTTCGGACCTTATTAATGTGGACGTGCGCATGTCGCAGCCGGTGGCCGGTGTGCCCGTGAGCGTGGAGATACCCGGCCTCGGGCAGACCTTCCGCGGCGTGACCGATGCCGAGGGCCGTGCATCCGGCACCATAAGCAGCAAGAAAATCCGCCGCTGGGCGCCCGGCGAGCCGTATCTTTACGACGTGACCGTGCGCGGAGGCGACGACACCGTGAGCGAGCAGATAGGCTTCCGCAATATCGCCGTAGACGGCACCAGAATCCTTATCAACGGCCGCCCGCAGTTCATGCGCAGCGTATCGTTCCATGAGGAGATACCCCAGCGCCGCGGCCGCGCATTCTCCGAGGACGACGCCCGCGTGCTGCTCGGCGAGGCCGCCGACCTCGGCGTCAACATGGTGCGCCTGGCCCATTATCCGCAGAACGAGTACACCGTGCGCATGGCCGAGAAGATGGGCATAGTGCTGTGGCAGGAGATACCCATCTGGCAGGGCATCGACTTCACCGACGATTCCACAAGGGTGAAATCGCGCCGCATGTTTGCCGAGATGCAGGCCCGCGACAAGAACCGCTGTGCCGTAGGCTTCTGGGGCGTAGCCAACGAGACGCGTCCCTCCGAGGCACGCAACAGCTTCCTCACCGAGCTGCTCGCAAGCGCCCGTGCCGCCGACTCCACGCGCCTCTATGTGGCCGCGTTCGACAACGTGTATTACCGTCCCGAGAAGGGCGCCTTCACCATGGACGACGATTTCGCGCAGCAGCTTGATGTGGTGGCTGTCAACAAGTACATGGGCTGGTATGCGCCCTGGCCTGTCGACCCGGCCGACGCCGCATGGCGCGTGGCTACCGACAAGCCTCTGATTATTTCGGAATTCGGAGGCGAGGCTCTGTACGGCCAGAACGGCAGCCGCGACGTCGTGTCGTCGTGGAGCGAGGACTATCAGGCGCGTCTCTACGAGGACAATTTGCGCATGTTTGAAAATATTCCTAACTTAGCGGGAGTATCGCCATGGGTACTCTTCGACTTCCGTTCGCCGTTCCGCTTCCATCCCACCAACCAGGAGGGCTGGAACCGCAAGGGACTCGTGGGCGACCGCGGAGGCCGCAAGCGTGCGTGGTACATCATGCGCGACTACTATAACAAGAAACGTTCCGAAACCAAATAAGCCATGAAACGACTATTCATCGCATTTGCAGCCATCGTCCTGCTCGGCGTAGGCGCTGTGGCAGCCCGCACCCTGCGCGTGCTCGCCATAGGCAACAGCTTTTCGCGCGACGCCATAGAGCAGAATCTCCACGAGCTGGCTGCCGCCGACGGCGACACGGCCATCATCGGCAACATGTTCATCGGCGGATGCCCGCTGTCGCGCCACGTCGACAACCTGCGCTCCGACGGCCATAATTATGTCTACCGCAAGATCGGCGCCGACGGCAAGCGTGTGGAGCGCAAGAACGTGTCGCTGGCCGAGGCTCTGGCCGATGACGCCTGGGACTACATCAGTGTACAGCAGGCCAGCAAGTTCTCCGGCAAATATGACACCTACGAGGCGTCGCTGCCCGAGTTGCTCGCATTTGTGCGCGCCAACGCGCCGAAGCGTGCGCGGATAATCCTGCATCAGACGTGGGCCTACCGTCAGGGCGCCGACCACAGCGGCTTCCTGCTGTACGGCAGCGACCAGGACTCGATGTACCATGCCATCGTGGACGCCAACAGCCGCGCGGCTCGTCTTGGCAAAATCAAGACCGTGGTACCGGCCGGCACCGCCGTGCAGAACGCGCGCACGAGCTTCATCGGCGACAACATGGACCGCGACGGCTACCATCTCGACCTCGGGGTAGGGCGTTACACCGCCGCCTGCGCCTGGTACGGCACGCTGTTCGGCAAGAGCCCGGTTGGCAACGCCTATGCTCCCGCCGGCATGAATCCCGACCTGAAGAAGATAGCGCAGATGGCTGCCGACGCCGCCATACGCAAGCCGCGCGAAGTCACCGACCTCTCGGCCGTGAAGCCTGAGACCGTGCTCTACAAGGACGCCTCGGTGCCGGTGGAGATACGTGTGGCCGACCTGCTGGGCCGCATGACGCTTGACGAGAAAGTGATGCAGCTGAACCAGTACACGCTCGGACGCAACAATAACGCCAACAACGTAGGCGAGGAAGTGCTTGATGTGCCTGCCGAGATAGGCTCGCTGATCTATTTCGACACCGTGCCCGAGCTGCGCAACGCCATGCAGCGCAAGGCCATGGAGAAGTCGCGCCTGGGCATTCCCGTGATATTCGGCTTCGACGCCATCCACGGCTTCAAGACGGTTTACCCCATATCGCTGGCGCAGGCATGCTCTTGGAATCCGGCTCTCGTACGCAAGGCTTGCGCCGTGTCGGCCCGCGAGGCCCGTCAGAGTGGCGTCGACTGGACGTTCTCTCCCATGATTGACGTGGCGCGCGACCCCCGCTGGGGACGTGTATCCGAGGGCTACGGCGAGGATCCCTATGCCAACGCCGTGTTCTGCGCCGCCTCCGTGCGCGGCTATCAGGGCAAGAGTCTTGCCGACAGCACCTCGGTCGCCGCCTGCCTGAAACACTATGTGGGCTACGGTGCCTCGGAGGCCGGACGCGACTACGTGTACACCGAGGTGTCGCCGCAGACCCTCTGGGACACTTATCTGCCGCCTTACCGCGCAGGCGTGAAGGCCGGCGCCGCCACCCTCATGAGCTCGTTCAACGACATCAGCGGCACGCCCGGCTCGGCCAACCATTACACCCTCACCGAGATACTCAAGAACCGCTGGCGCCACGACGGTTTCGTGGTAAGCGACTGGGGCGCTATCGAGCAGCTTATCAACCAGGGCAACGCCGCCGACAAGCGCGAGGCCGCCATGCGTGCCTTCAATGCCGGACTGGAGATGGACATGATGAGCCACGCCTACGACCGCCATCTCGCCGACCTCGTGGCCGAAGGCAAGGTGACGCCCGAGGCCGTGGACGATGCCGTGCGTCGCGTACTGCGCCTGAAATTCCGCCTCGGACTTTTTGACAATCCCTATACACCCGACGTGCCCGACCGCTTCTTCCGCCCCGCCGATCTCCGTGTGGCCGAGGACCTCGCGGCCGAGAGCATGGTGCTCCTGAAGAACGACAGCACCCTCGCGCTGCCCCTGCGCGGCGTGCGCACGCTCGCAGTCGTCGGCCCGCTGGCCCGCAACAACTGGGACCTGCTGGGCAACTGGCTGGGACACGGGCGTCCCGAGGATGTAGTCAACATCTACGACGGACTGGCCGCCGAGCTGCCCGACAGCGTGCGCCTGGTCTATGCTGAGGGCTGCCGCCGCGACGGCGATGACCGCAGCGGCTTCGACGGTGCCGTGAAGGCCGTCCGCGAGGCCGACGCCGTGGTGCTTTGCCTCGGCGAGAACCTGCGCTGGAGTGGCGAGAACGCCTCGCGCTCCACCATAGAGCTGCCGGAGATTCAGCAGCAGCTCCTGGAGGCTGTGGCCGCTACGGGCAAGCCCGTAGTAGTGGTGCTCGTCAACGGCCGTCCTCTCGACCTGAGCCGCATCGAGCCGCTTGCCAACGCCATCGTAGAGGCATGGCAGCCGGGCATACGCGGCGGTAACGCTCTGGCCGGAATACTTAGCGGACGTACCAATCCCTCCGGCAAGCTCGCCATGACTTTCCCGCGCTCCACCGGTCAGATTCCAATCTACTACAACCGCCGCAAAAGCGGACGCCACCATCAGGGCTTCTACCAGGACATCAGCAGCGAACCGCTGTACTCCTTCGGCCACGGCCTGAGCTACACCACCTTTGAGTACGGTACGCCCGTTGTCGACAAGACCGAGTTCCGCCGCGGCGACAAGGTGAAGGTGACTGTGCCCGTGACCAACACCGGCTCGGTGGAGGGCAGCGAGGCTGTGCTCTGGTACATCGCCGACCCTTACGCCTCCATCACGCGCCCTGTCAAGGAGCTGAAGCATTTCGAGAAACTTACCATCAAGCCCGGCGAGACCGTGAACGCCGTGTTCACTATCGAGCCTTGGCGCGACCTCAGCCAGACCGATGCCGACGGGCAGCGAATACTTGAAGCCGGCGAGTACGATGTGCTCGCAGGCCCGCACGTAATCAAATTACAACTGACAGACTGACCTGTATGAAAAAAATTCTGCTTATAGCAGCGGTGGTGCTCGGATGCGGCACCGCTGCCGCGCGGGTGAGCGACGCCAACATAGAGCGTGCGCGAAACCTTGTCGCACAGATGACACTCGACGAGAAAATCGATTGCCTCTCCGGCAAGACCTCGTTCTCCCTGCGCGAGAATACGCGTCTGGGCATACCCTCGGTGCTGCTGGCCGACGGCCCCCAGGGTGTGCGCAACCATGCGCCGCACAGCACGCTGTATCCCTGCGGCGTTCTGCTCGCCTCCACCTGGAACCGTGACCTGGGACGCCGTTACGGAGCCTCGCTGGGCGACGACGCCCGTGCGCGCGGCGTAGGCATCATGCTCGGCCCCGGCGTCAACATCTACCGTTCGCCGCTGTGCGGACGTAACTACGAGTATATGGGCGAAGACCCGTATCTTACCTCTGAAATGGCCGCCGACTACATCCGCGGCGTACAGAGCCGCGGCGTCATCGCCACCGTAAAGCATTTCGCCGGCAACAACCAGGAGTGGAGCCGCCACCACGTCAGCAGCGACATAGACGAGCGCACGCTCCACGAGATCTATCTCCCGGCCTTCCGCAAGGCCGTGCAGGAGGCCTGCGTCGGCGCCGTCATGGACAGCTACAACCTCGTCAACGGCGTCCACGCCACCGAGAATCCCGTGCTGAACATAGACATACTGCGCGACCGCTGGGGCTTCCGCGGCATACTCATGAGCGACTGGACCTCGACCTATTCCACCGTCGGTACCGTCAACGGCGGTCTCGATCTGGAGATGCCCAAGCGCGTATGGTTCACCCCGGAGCGCATCAAGGCCGAGCTGGCCGCCGGCCGCATCACCGAGCAGGCCATTGACGAGAAGGTGGTGCACATCCTCAGCACCTTCGACTCCTTCGGCCTGCTTGACCGCGAGCAGCGCGACAGCAGCATCGACCTCAATTGCCCTGCCTCCCGTGCTACGGCTCTCGACGTGGCCCGCGAAGGCATAGTGCTGCTGAAGAACGACGGCGGCATGCTGCCTCTGCGCGGCCGTCGCACGCTGGTGCTCGGCCCGAACTGCGACACCATCGTGTCGGGTGGCGGCAGCGGCTCCGTCTCGCCGTTCTCGGTGCGTCCCGTGGGCCGCGCCATGCGCGGGCTTGACAAGCGCACGCGCGTGCTCACCGACGACGAGCTCTTCCGCGACATCACCGACGACATTTGGGCCGACTCCACGCTGTCGCGCCGCGGCATGACGGGGCGTTACTACCGCAACCAGCGCATGGAGGGCGAGCCCGACCGCGTGCGAGTGGACAGCGGCGCCACGTTCCACTGGAAGTCCGGCGCGCCTTTCGACGATTTCCCCGCCGACCATTTCTCCGTCTCCTGGACGGGCGTCTACGTGGCTCCGCGCGATGCCCGCGTGAAGCTCCGCGTCGGCGGTGATGACGGCTATCGCGTGTTCGTAGATGGTCGCAAGGTGGCCGCCGACTGGGGCAACCATTCCTATTCGAGCCGCGAGGTGGAACTGGAGCTTGAGGCCGGCCGCCGCTACGACATCCGCGTGGACTATTTCGACAACATCTCCGACGCCACCATTGATTTCTCCATGCGTATGCTCGACGACGCCCTGCTGGAGCGCGAGCTGCGCCGGGCCGACAATGTGGTGTTCTGCACCGGCTTCAACGGCAACGTAGAGGGCGAGGGCTTCGACCGCAGTTTCGCGCTGCCGGAGTATCAGCAGAGCTTCATCCGCAAGGTGACGGCTCTGAATCCGCGCACCTGCGTTGTGCTGAATGCCGGCGGCGGCGTAGAGTTCGGCGCCTGGGCCGATTCCGTGCCGGCCATACTCATGGCCTGGTATCCGGGACAGGAGGGCGGCACGGCAGTGGCCGAGATTCTCACGGGACGCATCTCGCCCTCGGGTAAGTTGCCGATAAGTATCGAGAACCGTCCTGAGGACAATCCCTGCGCCGCAAGCTACTACAAGAACATACCCTACGACCGCGAGATTCAGCACGTCGACTACTCGGAAGGTGTCTTCTGCGGCTACCGTGGCTACGCCCGCAACGGCGTGCGCCCGCGTTATCCGTTCGGCTTCGGCTTGAGCTACAGTACATTCGCTTTCAGCGACCTTGCTCTGGAGAAGACTGCGGCCGACAGTGTGCGCGTGAGCTTCACGCTCACCAACACCGGCCGCCGCGAGGCCGCCGAGGTGGCGCAGGTCTATGTCGGCGACACCGAGTGCTCCGTGCCGCGTCCGGCCCTGGAACTCAAAGCTTTCGAGAAGGTCTTACTCAGGCCCGGCGAGAGGCGCCGCGTCAGCGTGGTGTTTGGCCCCGAGGCGTTTGCGTTCTACGACCTCAATCTGCACGACTTCCGCGTGGAGCCCGGCGCATTCCGCATCGCCGTAGGCAATTCCTCCGACAATCTCCCTCTTGAAAAGACCATAGAGCTATGAGACGATTAGCGATACTGACCCTTGCCGCCGTGGCGCTGACGGCCGCTGCCCAGCGTTCCGAGACGCTGCTGCGCCGCGGATGGCGCTTCACGCAGACCGATGACAGCGCCGCCGTGAGCCCCGACTTCGACGATTCGCGCTGGAAGGCCGTGGAGGTGCCCCACGACTGGGCCATCACCGGACCCTTCGACCGCAGCCACGACCTCCAGACGGTGGCCGTCACGCAGGACGGCGAGAAGCGCGCCACGCTCAAGACGGGCCGCAGCGGCGGTCTGCCTTACATGGGCACGGGCTGGTACCGCACGACCTTCAAGGTGCCGCAGGGCAAGTGCGCCACGCTGGTCTTTGACGGCGCCATGAGCGAGGCGCAGGTGTGGGTCAACGGCCGTAAGGCCGGAGAGTGGCCCTACGGCTACGCATCGTTCCATCTCGACGTCACCCCTCTGCTGCGCCACGACGGGCAGCCCAACACGCTGGCCGTAAGGCTTGAGAACAAGCCGTTCTCCTCGCGCTGGTATCCCGGCGCAGGCCTCTACCGCAACGTGCGCCTCGTCACGACCGACTCCGTGCATGTGCCCGTCTGGGGTACGCACGTCACCACGCCCCATGTGGAGGACGCCTTCGCCTCGGTGCGCCTGCTCACGGAGGTAGTGAACCCCGGCGGCCGCGAGCTGACGCTCCGCACCGTCGTGCGCGACCCGCAGGGCCGCGCCGTGGCCGGGCGCGACACCCGCACCACCGTCATGCACGGCATGCCCGTGGAGCAGAACTTCGAGATTGAGAAGCCGAGCCTGTGGAGCCCGGAGTCGCCGACGCTCTACACGGCCGAGACCGAGATTGCGGATGCCACGGGCCGCGTGCTCGACCGCTACACCACGCGCTTCGGCGTCCGCAGCGTCGAGGTGATTCCGGAGCGAGGCTTCTTCCTGAACGGCCGGCCGCGCAAGTTCCGCGGCGTGTGCAACCACCACGACCTCGGCCCGCTGGGCGCCGCCGTGAGCGTGCCTGCGCTGCACCATCAGCTTGAGCTGCTGAAGGATATGGGCTGCGACGCCATCCGCACGTCCCACAATATGCCCGCCCCCGAGCTGGTGGAGCTGTGCGACGAGATGGGTTTCATGATGATGGTGGAGCCCTTCGACGAGTGGGACATCGCCAAGTGCGCCAACGGCTATCACCGCTTCTTCGACGAGTGGGCCGAGCGCGACATGACGGCCATGCTGCGCCACTACCGCAACTCGCCCTCCGTGGTGATGTGGTCGGTGGGCAACGAGGTGCCCACGCAGTGCAGCCCCGACGGCTACCGTGTGGCGCGTTTCCTTCAGGACATCTGCCACCGCGAGGACCCCACGCGCCCCGTTACGTGCGGCATGGACCAGGTCACATGCATCCTTGAGAACGGCTTCGGAGCCATGATCGACGTCCCCGGACTCAACTACCGCACGCAGCGCTACCGCGAGGCCTACGACACGCTGCCGCAGCGCGTTATCCTCGGCTCGGAGACCGGCTCAACCGTCAGCTCCCGCGGCAAGTACAAGTTCCCGGTCTACGTAAGCGGCACGCGCACCCACGCCGACCACCAGAGCAGCGCCTACGAAACGGAGAGCTGCGCCTGGAGCAACATCCCTGACGTGGACTTCGCCCTCGCCGACGACTATCCCTGGACCATGGGGCAGTTCGTCTGGACGGGCTTCGACTACCTCGGCGAGCCGTCGCCCTATAACACCGACGCGTGGCCCAGCCACAGCAGCCTTTTCGGCATCATCGACCTCGCCTCCATCCCCAAGGACCGCTACTGGCTCTTCCGGTCGCAATGGAACACGCAGGACACCACGCTCCACGTGCTGCCCCACTGGACGCACCCCGGCCGTGAGGGGCAGGTGACGCCCGTGATGGTGTTCACTTCGCTGCCCGAGGCCGAGCTGTGGATCAACGGCCGCAGCCAGGGGCGCCTGCGCAAGCTCTCGGCCGCCGAGGCCGCCGCGTCGTCCGACTCCCTGGCCCTGATGCGCCGCTATCGCCTTATCTGGGAGAATGCCGTCTACGAGCCCGGCGAGCTCCGCGTAGTGGCCTATGACGCCGACGGCCGTCCCGCCGCCGAGCGCACCGTCCGCACGGCCGGCAAGCCATACGCCCTGCGCCTCGACTGCAAGCGCACGTCGCTGGCTGCCGACGGCGACGACCTCGCCTACGTCACCGTAAGCGTCGTCGACCGCAACGGCACGCCGTGCCCCGACGACTCGCGCCTCGTGCGCTTCCGCGTCGACGGTGCCGGCACCTACCGCGCCGCCGCCAACGGCGACCCCACTTCGCTCGACCTTTTCCACCTGCCGCAGATGCATCTGTTCAGCGGCAAGTGCACGGCGATAGTGCGTGCCGGCGACCGTCCCGGCACCGTCACCCTCACGGCCACGGCTCCGGGCCTCCGTCCGGCCCGGCTGGCTATTCCTGTGAGGGAGCATTAAGTATTAAGTATTAAGTATTAAGTATTAAGTATTAAGTATTAAGTATTAAG
>CAPNHY010000031.1:0-26825 GCA_948665475.1 uncultured Muribaculaceae bacterium
TAAAATAACAACGTTCTTGAATATCCACGGAATTTTTAAATGAAAGAGCCGTGTTCATCAGGACAAAAAAAAGCGGAAATAATTTGGTGGTTTGCCGAAAAATGAGTTACTTTGCACTCTGATTTGTGGCTCCTCCTAAAAAGCCGCAGAGAAAGATGCGCTCTGCTGCGATATGAGGATACGGATGGCGGCCGCAAGTACGCTTCTATTTTAAGAAAACGAAAATAAGATAAACCACACAACAGCCATGTCAAAGATTTGTCAAATCACGGGCAAGAAGGCGCTCACCGGCAACAACGTCTCGCACTCGAAACGCCGCACCAAGCGCAAATTCAACGTCAACCTCTTCAATAAGAAGTTCTACTGGGTGGAACAGGGCATCTGGATTACACTCACGGTAAGCGCCGCAGGTCTGCGCACCATCAACAAGCTCGGCCTCAACGCCGCTATGATGCAGGCTGCCGAAAAAGGCTTTATCACAGACAAAGACATCAAAGTTATCGGATTCTAAACTATGGCAAAGAAAGCTAAAGGCAATCGAGTGCAGGTAATCCTCGAATGCACCGAACATAAGGCAAGCGGCATGCCCGGTACGTCCCGCTACATCACTACCAAAAACCGCAAGAACACCACCGAGAGACTCGAGCTTAAGAAATACAACCCCATCCTTAAGCGCGTAACCGTTCACAAAGAAATTAAATAATAGACACACGATATGGCAAAGAAAACCGTG
This sequence comes from uncultured Muribaculaceae bacterium, assembly GCA_948665475.1. GTDB lineage: Bacteria > Bacteroidota > Bacteroidia > Bacteroidales > Muribaculaceae > CAG-873. Next base: position 734 of record CAPNHY010000031.1, read on the forward strand.
GCCTCGCTTCAGAAAGGTGAAGGCCGTACCTACAGCAAGGTAATCAAAATGGTGAAGTCGCCCAAGACCGGTGCCTACGTCTTTGAAGAGAAGATGGTGCCTAACGACGCCGTTAAGGACGTCCTCAAGTAAGCTTCAGACACAACATCATACGTCAGCCCCGGAAGCCGTATCGGCTTCCGGGGCTGATTGGGTTTAAGGTTTAGGGTTTATCATTTATTTCCGTTTCTTCTGCTTGTCCCTGAAGTCTTTCCACTGGCGGTTCCATTTCCGTTCGGAACGGTATTTGGAAATACCTGTGAGAGTCTTGAACAGAGTGAAAGCACGCTGCGCAAGGTTCTGCTGCTTCACCACGCGTCGTCCGGCCAGGCGCTCGTCGGGACGCAGCCCGAGGCGGGCAATGTCGTGGTCCATGCTGTTTACGCGTGCGATTAGTTCTATGATGGCCGGCTGAAGCGGCGGAGCCTCTGCCGGCTCGTAGATGGCTATGTCGTCCTTGTCAAAAGCCATTTTCTCCCATTGCGCTGCCTCCTTCGGAGTGATGAATTCCTTGTCGACGAGATAGACTTCGGCGTATGAATTGACGAAATATGGCACGCCGTCGCGGGTGAAGAGATACACTCCCCGTCCGCGGCCTGTGGTCTCTATCGTGAAAGAGTAACCGTTGAGGTCGATAGTGCGCAGGGTGTCGGTGCCTGTGTTGTCGTAATTGAAATGGATCCTGAACCGGTCGAAGTCAGGCTCTCCGTGAAAGAATGCATTGAGGCGCGGCACCCACTTGCGGCTCATGGTGTCGGCCATGACGTTGACGTCGATTCTCACCCGGTCGGGAGTCTTGGCCCATATCTCCGTGGGGCTGTAGCGGCCGTACACCGTGTCGGTGGCGCTCTCCGTTCTGCGTAGTGCCGACGGAAGAGGTACAGGTGGCGCAAAGCCCATCCAGTCGACCCATGAGAAGTGGTGATTGTAGCGGTCGCTCACGCTGTCGAGGCCCTCGCCATCGGTGAATCTGTAGTACGATTTTGCCGAGAGAATCCTTGGGTAGGTCCATGAATGCCTGCGCTTCTTCGTGTCTGCCGGAAGCATGTAGTCCACCATCTTCTCGCGGAAAAGGAAGATGGTGTCGGAGTATGTCGTCAGCGTGGAGTATTCCCGTATGTAGGCCAGTATGTGCAGGAGGCGCTGCCTTGACTCTACCACCACCTCGCGCAGTTCGAAGACGTTTTCGCGCAGGAACACGGTGTCCGTTGCGGCTGAAGCGACCGTGGCTTCGTGATAACCCATGTAGCGCACTGTGGCAGGGAAGGCTTCAGGCGCTATGTGTGGCATCCGGCCGTTGGCATCGCATGCGCCGATGAAATTCCCGTGTAGGTCAAACACAGAAGCGTGTGGCAGCGGCGTGCGGGTGTTGGAGTCGGCTACGACCGGTGCTCGCTGTTGGCTGCGAACGGATGGTACGCCGAGCAAGAGCAAAAGCAAAGTGATGAACAGAATCTGCGGCATATTTCAGCCGGCGGGTGGAAGATGTTGGTTCGCCGGTGCCGCAAATGTACCTATTTTTCTCCCTCGCTATCCGCTATTTAAATCTCGTTACGTACAATTAACATTCTGTAAATGTTCAAGAAATTGCTGCGCTCTCCCTGTGTCAGTGTGTTCATATAACCGTTTTTGGCTTCGTCTTGAGTTTCCATGCATGATTATGTGTATTTGCTTTTCATGGATTACAGTCGTTTTTTTTTGTCGGCTTTATCCCGATTTTCCTTTTAGTGACATGCGATCGGTCGCCGGGAGACGGGCTATGGCAACGGCAAGGTCATTCATATGATGGAATTCAGTATATCCGGAGCTGGACTTTCTGCCTACTTTCTCAGGCCATGGAGCGAGCAAGAGCAATCGCCCGTCGCAACATAAGTCAAAATCGGCTCCTTTGGGCTTGAATCTTTCCTCAAAGCCTTGATCCTTCATAATTATCACTTTACCGCCATTATCACGGGCATACTGCACAATTGCTCTTTCGGCAGGATGAATGGCAGGCGTTATGGGTACAGCACCTTTGTCTATTTCTGCTCGGCAATATTCAGAATATGTCCGGAATTCCGTTTCGCTCCAATGGCGATGGATCCTGACCGGAAGTAGATGTATCTCCTTTAAAAGGAATATGTTGCCAAATGCGGCATATTCATGTCCGGCAATCTCCAGATGTAGGTAGCGTCTAAACAGATCAGGATTGCGTTTTCTGTAAATATAGCGGCGGGGATTATCTTCCACATATTTTATGGCACGATCAAGTCGCTCGTGACGGAGTATCACTCTGTCGTGAAAAGTCTCGAACAGCGTCTTGACCTCTGTCAGACCTTGCGACCGGCTGCTGGCTTTGGAGCACGCGCCGAAGAAACCGGCCAGTTCGCAGCCAAGCATACGCTTCAGTCTTTCGGTAACTTGCAGGACAAAATGGATATGATCCGGCATTATGACATATCGCAGTATCTTCATTTCCGGATGATAGACGGGAATCGACCGGATTTCCTCCTTGACCTTATATCCGAGTGGTGTATTGTCGGGGATTATCATCTCCCCTTTTCTTATCTCATTAGCGTCCGGTTCCGGAATCTCCGAAAGGCGGGGAGAGCCGGGAAGTGTGGTAGCCGTAATAAGATAAAAGCCCGGAGAGCAATAGTCATGGAAGAAAGCTCGCTTGGGATGCTTACGCGAACAGGATGAGGCTTGATCGCCAGCGGCCGTTAAGCCGGATGATCCGGATCGCGCTTTCCCTTTCATGAATTCGGGAAGTGGATGATGGGAAGGAAAGCCGGATGAGGGAGAGTCTGAGCGCATATGGAGTCGGCATTAAGTTAGGGAGTTGCTATTTTTTATTTCCGTGGCTTCCGCCACGGCACGGACAAAGAAGCGCTTATCCTTTTTGGCTGTGCTGAGGCGGGAGCCGAAGGGAACTATCGGTGATGCCTGATGACGCTGTTATCAGTTTTGTCATATGCGGCACGGGGCTTTGCGTCACATGGTGCGGCCCCAGCTGCCGCGATCGAGGTTGCGGTAACTGATGGCCTCGCTGATGTGTTCGGGCTGTATGTCCTCCGAGGCGGCGAGGTCGGCGATGGTGCGGGCCACCTTGATGATGCGGCCGTAGGCGCGGGCGCTCATGTCGTACTTTGTCATGGCCGACTCCAGCAGCTTCTTGCAGGCTGCGTCCAGCGTGCAGTAGCGATTCTGGAGCGCCGTCGTCAGCTGGGCGTTGCAGTGTATTCCGGGATGCTCGGCGTAGCGCGCTTCCTGAACTGCGCGTGCGCGGATGACGCGCTCGCGTATGGCCGCCGAGGGCTCGCCGGGTTCCATGTCGGCAAGCTTGGAGAACGGCACCGGCAGTATTTCGCACTGGATGTCAATGCGGTCGAGCAGCGGGCCGGAAATGCGGCTCATATACTTCTGCACCTGCCCGGGCGCGCATGTACACTCGCGCGTGGGATGGTTGTAGTAGCCGCATGGGCACGGGTTCATGGAAGCGACGAGCATGAATCCGGCGGGGTAGTCCACGCGGTAGCGTGCGCGCGATACGCTTATGGTCCTGTCCTCCAGCGGCTGACGCAGCACTTCCAGAACGGGGCGACTGAATTCCGGGAACTCGTCGAGGAAGAGCACACCGTTGTGCGCCAGAGAAATCTCGCCCGGCATCGGGTTCGACCCACCTCCGACCAGTGCCACCGGCGATATGGTGTGGTGCGGCGAACGGAACGGTCGCTGCGACATCAGCCGCGAGCCACGCTTCAGGCGTCCGGCCACGGAATGGATTTTGGTGGTCTCAAGTGCTTCCGAGAGCGTCAGCGGCGGCATGATGGACGGCAGGCGCTTTGCCATCATGGACTTGCCGGCGCCGGGAGGACCCACGAGCAGGATGTTGTGGCCTCCGGCGCAGGCCACTTCGAGAGCGCGCTTCACGTTCTCCTGGCCTTTGACGTCGGCGAAATCCACATCAAAGGCGTTCATGTCGCGTGCGAATTCCTCGCGCGTGTTGACGACGGTGGGTGCAATGTCGAGACGCCCCGACACGAAGTCCAGCACCTGGCTGATGTTGTCGACGCCGTAGACATTGAGATTGTTGACGACGGCGGCCTCGGTGGCGTTGGCAGCGGGCAGGATGAAGCCTTTGAAGCCCGCGGCACGTGCGGCGATAGCCATCGGCAGCGCGCCGCGAATGGGCAGTACGGAGCCGTCGAGCGACAACTCGCCCATTATCATGTATTTGTCCAGTTCGGGGGCCTTGATCTTCTCCGCACCTGCCATCACTGCCACGGCAATGGGCAGGTCGTAGGCCGCGCCCTCCTTGCGCACGTCGGCCGGCGAGAGATTGATTACCACGTGGTGGCGCGGCAACTCGCGGCCCGAGTTGAGGAGCGCCAGGCGCACGCGCTCCTGGCTCTCCTTGACTGCGGTATCGGGCAGCCCGACGATACTGTACATGTAGCCGCGTTCCACGGCCACTTCCACGGTGATGATGATGGCGTCGATGCCCTGCATGGCCGCGCCGAACGTCTTGACAAGCATGGCGCTACTGTTCGTTGCCGATGACCTGCCCGATGGCGCATGCCAGCTGGTCGGGGCATGAGGTTGATTTGGCTCCGCAGCGTATGCCGCGCAGACGTGCGGCCACTTCGCAGGCCGGGGCGCCCTCAACGAGAGCCGAGATGCCCTGAAGGTTGCCGTTGCAGCCGCCGGTCACGCGGAGGTTGTGCAGGCGGCCGTCATTGTCGATGTCGAAGTCCATCCGGCGGCTGCATGTGCCTTGCGGTATATAGGTGTGATGCATTGTGGTAGGCGGGTTTTGTATGGTTTTACGAATTTCTGTGTTTACGTGAGGTAGGGCGGTGAGAACATTACCGGCGATTCATGTGTTTATCAGTAAATGCTTATCGCAACTAAGTATAATCTCAAAAACAGAATCTCATATGGACGACAAGAAGAAAAAGAAGTATGTATGCGACGTATGCGGATATGAATATGATCCGGACGTCGGCGATCCCGGCGGCAGCATCGCCCCCGGCACTGCATTCGAGGATCTGCCCGACACATGGGTGTGTCCTCTCTGCGGAGTAGGCAAGGACGAGTTCAGTCCCCTCGATTAATCCACGGCCATATCGGCCTGCAGGCGTTGCCGCACGACTTCATACATCATGACGCCGGCGGCAACGCTTACGTTAAGGCTGCCTATGCGGCCGAACATGGGTATGGCGACGCGGGTGTCGCACAGAGCCATGACTTCGGTGGATATGCCGGTGTCTTCGGCGCCCATCACTATGGCTACGGGGCCATCGTAGCGGGCCGAGGTGTAGAGCTCGTCGGTCTTTTCTGTCGCGGCGACAATCTGATAGCCGTTGTCCTTCAGGAATTTTACGGCTCCGGCAATGCTGCGTTCGCGGCATACCGGTAGTGTCATCAGCGCGCCTGCCGAGGTCTTGACGGCATCGGCGTTGACCGATGCGGAGCCGCGTTCGGCAATGACAATCGCGCCTACGCCGCAGCAGTCGGCCGTACGGGCTATCGCTCCGAAATTGCGCACGTCGGTAATGCCGTCGAGTACCATGACGAACGGCGTGATGCCGTCCTCGTAGAATTGCGGTACAAGCTGTTCCAGGCGGTAGTAGGTCACGGCCGAGATGTAGGCCACCACGCCCTGATGGTTCTTGCGGGTGATTCTGTCGAGGCGTTCGGCCGGAACGCGCTGCGCCACGATGCGGTGTTGGCGCACGAGGGCGAGGAGTTCTTCGGCCAGGGCGCCGTGCAGATCCTTGCGTATAAGGAGCTTGTCAATCTGCTTGCCGGCGTCGATGGCCTCGATTACGGAACGTATGCCGAAGATGAAGTCTTTGTTGTCCATGTCTATGCGGTTGGTGTTTTGTCTGTGTCGCGCTGTAGCAGCGAGCGTGCGGCCGCCAGGGCGGCAGGGTCGTCGTCGCGTCCGCTGAGCATGACGGCGAGCTCGCTGATGCGTTCTTCGTCGGTGAGGCGTGTTATGCGGGTCTCGGTGGCGTCGTCGGTGTCGTGTTTGTAGACGCGGAAGTGTACCTGTCCCCTTGCCGCCACAGCCGGCAGGTGGGTGATGGCTACTACCTGGAGGCATCCGGCGAGCCCCAGCATCATGTCGGCCATGCGTGCGGCCACATCGCCGCTGACGCCCGTGTCTATCTCGTCGAAAATCACCGTAGGCAGCTGCATGTGGCTCGCCACGATGCTTTTTATGCAGAGCATCAGGCGCGAGATTTCGCCGCCCGATGCGGTGCCTCCGATGGGCAGCGGCGTCTGGTTCTTGTTGAATGCGAAGCGGAACTCCACGCTGTCGATGCCGTCGGATGTGAGCTTTCCGGCCGACAGTCCTATCTCGCAGCGCAGGTTCTTCATGCCCAGGGGCATGGCTCGTGCCGTAAGTTCCTCGGCGAAGCCGTGTGCGGCCGTATGGCGTGTGTCGCTGAGCTCGCGCGCCAGGAGCATGGCATTTTTCTTGGCTTTACGAGCCACGGCTTCAAGGTCTGCCAGACGTTCGTCGCCGCCCTCGATGGCGGCGAGCTTCGAGCGCAGGCTCTCACGCAACGCAATGAGGTCGTCCACCGTATCAACGTGGTGCTTCAGCTCCAGCGAGTAAAGAGCGCTGAGACGCTCCTCCACGCTTTCAAGCATCTCCGGGTCGCCCTGAATGCCGCTTTCCATGTCGGCGAGGCTTTCGGCTATGTCCTGAATCTCTATTCGCGCCGAGTCGATGCGTGCGGCCAGTTCCTCGCTGTCGGCTATATAGTCGGCCAATGCCCGGCAGTGACCGGCGGCTTCGGCCAGCGCGCCGATGGCATTGACGGGGTCCTCGGCCAGCGGTCCGAGGGCGCCCTGCAGGCGGGTGCGGATTGTGGTGGCGTTAGCCAGCAACTCGCGCTCGTGCTCCAGCTGCTCCTGTTCGCCGGGTTGTAGCTTCATCCTGTCGAGTTGTTCGAGCTGATATTGCAGGTACTCTGCGTCGGCTGCGTTGCGGCGCAGCAGGTCGCGCGTCTCGGTATATGCCTTGAGTGTGTGACGGTAGGCTGTGTAGGCCTCGGCGTAGCGTTCGCGCAGGTCATTGTTGTCGGCGAGGTTGTCGATAATGGAGAGCTGATAGGCGGGGTCGGCCAGCAGCAGATTCTGATGCTGCGAATGGATGTCGATGAGGCGCAGTGCCACGGCTTTAAGCACGGGTAAGGTGACGGGGGTGTCGTTGATGAAAGCTCTCGACCGTCCGCCCGGCATGAGCTCGCGGCGCAGTATGCATATACCGTCGGCGCACGGGTCAAGCCCGTTGTCGCTCAGTATGGCTTCTATGCCGGTAGCGGCCGTGATGTCGGCCGCGGCTTCGATGACCGATTTGCGGCTGCTGTCGCGCACCATGCGCGCGTCGGCGCGTCCGCCGAGCAGGAGTCCGAGTGCGGCCAGCATAACCGATTTGCCGGCGCCGGTCTCGCCCGTTATGATGTTAAGGCCCGGACCGAACTCGATGTAGATTTGCGAAATCAGGGCGTAGTTGCTGATGTGGAGTGTCTTGATCATCTTGTCTCCTTGCCTTTTCTTATTTCCTCAAGGCGTGTCTGCTCGGTGGGGTAGATGGGTTCGAGAAGATTGTACACGCGCGTGCGCTCTTCGGCGGGAGCCTTGGAGCAAACGTTGACGAGCTCGTCGAATTTGGCGTCTTTGAACATCGACAGCGCCACCGACATGGGCGCGTGCTCGTAGACGTCGGCCACGGCCTTGAGCGACTCAAGAAGAGCCGCGCGGCCCTTGTCGGGGCTGACGGCCATCTCGTCGAGTCCGCGGCGATGGTAGGTGTATATCATGTCGCGTATGCCTTCCGTGCCTGCGTCGGTGAACGCCGAAAGCACGGCACTGCGGTTCTTGGTATCCTCGAATGCTTTCCAGCCAACCTCGCCGGAGCTCTGGGCCATCTGTACTATGGTCTTTATGCGCTCCCACCACGGGTCGCCGCCGCGCGGCGAGAAAGAGTCGAAATCGAGCGCCAGGAAGAGGTAGGCGTAGAAGTTGAGTATGGCTGTAAGCTGGCTTTCCTGCTGCGAGAGAGAGAACACAAGCGGCTCGTTCTCGCGGTAGCTGAAATCGATTTTCGTGTCCTTGAAGTTGAGCAGCGTGGTGGTGTAGCTGCTGTTGTAGACTGGACGTATTGTCTGCACCTGCAGGTCGCCCTTGGCTATGCCGTCCTCCGAGTATTCGCTGATGGTGAAGTACATGCGGCACTCTATCTTCTCGTTGGCGGCGAACTGCGTGTTGGTGAAGACGGTGGTGTTCATGTAGTCGGCTATAGCCTGGCGCAGGGTCTCGAACACCTGCTTGTAGGTGCCCTCCACCTTGTCGCTGTTGATTTCGACGGTGCAGTTCAGCTCCTGGGCGCTCGCCGCGGCTGCGCTTGTGAGCAGCATCAGTGCGAGAATCAGGCGCCGCATAGCTTTATGGCGTTGAGTATGTCGGCGGCCACTTCGCTTTTTCCTTTCAGAGGTAGCTCCGTCTCGCGGCCGTCGGCTGTGAATATGCTTACTTTGTTGGTGTCGGTTCCGAAGCCGGCTCCCGGGTCGCGCAGCGAGTTCAGCACTATCATGTCGAGGTTCTTGCGCGCCATTTTGCCGAGGGCGTTGTCGCGCTCGTTGTCGGTTTCGAGCGCGAAGCCTACGAGTATCTGACCCCGGCGCTTGGACTTGCCGAGCGCGGCGGCTATGTCGGGATTGCGTACGAGAGCAAGTTCGCATTCGGCCATATGCTCGCGCTTGATTTTGCTTTCGGCGGTTTCCGCCGGCCTGTAATCGGCCACGGCGGCGGCCATTATGGCGATGTCTGCGTCGGCGAAGGCGCCGCTGGCGGCTCTGAGCATCTCACATGCCGACTCAACGTTTACAACTGTGATGGCCGGATGCGTGGCTTTAAGCGCCACAGGCCCGCTGACGAGAGTCACGCGCGCTCCGCGGCGCGCGGCCTCCTCGGCCAAGGCGTAACCCATCTTTCCGGTTGAGAAGTTGCCGATGAAGCGCACCGGGTCGATGCGCTCGTAGGTGGGGCCGGCGGTTATCAGCACATGTTTGCCGGCAAGGGCGGCCTTTTCGCTCTCCCACGCCTCGATGGCGGCGACTATGTCGGCGGGCTCGGCCATGCGTCCTTTGCCTGAGAGGTGGCTTGCCAGTTCGCCGCATGCGGCCTCGACTATGCGGACGCCGTCGGCGGCGAGTATGGCGAGGTTGCGGGCTGTGGAGGGATGAGCCATCATGTCAAGGTCCATGGCCGGCGCCACAAGTACGCGGCCACGTGTGGACAGGTAGCTTGTCACGAGCATGTTGTCGGCCACGCCTGTCGCCATCTTCGCCAGTGTGCAGGCCGTGGCCGGTGCCACCACGAAGTAGTCGGCCCAGAGGCCGAGGTCGACGTGGCTGTGCCATTCGCCGGTGTTTGCGGTGAAGAACTCGGTGATGACAGGCTTGCCCGTGAGGGTCGACATCGTCAGCGGCGTGATGAATTCGCGTGCCGACGGCGTCATTATCACCTGCACTTCGGCGCCTGCCTTGACAAGCAGCCGGGCAAGCAGCGCCGACTTGTATGCCGCGATGCCGCCGGTGATTCCGAGAACTATATGTTTTCCTTGCAGCGTCATTTGCGTGTGCGCAGGCGGATGCGGGTGAAAGCCTGCTTTGTGTTGTTGGTGAAGTCTCCGCCCATTATCCAGCTGTAGTAGCCCGGGTCGCGGCGTAGCACGTCCTCGGCTTTCTGGCCCTTGTATTTACCGAAGTTTATCACCTCGCAGCCGTTGTCGTCGTAGATGAGACGCCCCATGAAGTCGACGTTGCGGTTCTGCGACGCGTATTCCGCCAGGTGCTCCACGTCGTCGGGCAGGTCGCCGTAGTGGTCCATCTGGGCCATCAGCACCTCGTAGGTGGCGCGCGTGTCGGCCATGGCGCTGTGGGCATCCTCCAGATTGCGTCCGCAGTAGTAGCGGTAGGCGGCGGTCAGGGTGCGCGGCTCGCGCTTGTGGTATATCGTCTGCACGTCGATGAAACGGCATGCGCCGAAATCAAAATCCACGCCTGCGCGCACGAACTCCTGGTCGAGCAGCGGCAGGTCGAAGCGGTTGCTGTTGAAGCCGGCGAAGTCGCATCCGCGCAGGCACTCGGCGAGCGATTTGGCTATCTGCGCGAAAGTGGGTTCGTTGGCTACGTCGGCATCGGTGATGTGGTGTACGGCGGTAGCTTCGGCAGGTATGGGCATGCCTGGGTTGATGCGCCGCGTCTTCTCTACGGTGCTTCCGTCGGGCATCAGCTTCAGGAAGCTCAGCTCGACGATACGGTCGTGGGTGATATTGGTGCCGGTGGTCTCCAGGTCGAAGAACACGAGGGGCTTTTTCAGTTTCAGTGACATGGAGCCGATCAGAAGTCAGTAACGGTCATAGGCATCAGCAGCATCACCAGCTCGGTGTCTTTCTCGTCCTCGCTGGGGCGGAAGAGGCCGGGGCGTCCGGGGTCGGCCAGGGCTACGGTGATGTCGTCGGTGGGCATCACGTTCAGGATCTCCTGAAGATAAACCGAGCTGAAGCCGATTGTCAGCTCCGGGCCGTCGAAGGAGCACGGAGTCTTTTCGCGTGCGGTGCTCTGGTTGGTCTTGTTGTCGCCCTTTATCTCCATGCTGTCGGCGCTGATGCGGAACTTCTCGAGGCTGTAGCCCGGGTCTACGAACACGCCCACGCGGCGTACGGCCGTCAGCAGCGACCGACGGTCGATAGTCAGCGTATAGGGATTGGATGTGGGTATCACGCGGTTGTAGTCGGGATAACGGCCGTTGAGCAGGCAGCACTTGAAGGTGTAGTTTGCGCTGCTGAATGTGGCGTTCTTGGCCGTCAGCGACACCTTCACGGTCTCGTCCTTGGCGAAGACGTTGCGCAGCACGCTGCATGCCTTCATGGGCATTATGCAGCCGATTGTGTTGTCGGCATGTATGCGGCGGTTGACGTAGCGCACGAGCTTGCGGGTGTCGGTGGCCGCGAAGGTCATGTTATCGGGCTTGATGTCGAAGTATACGCCTTGCATCACCGGACGGTACTCGTCGGTGCTGGCGGCGAACATCGTGTAGTCGAGTCCCTTGACGATTTCTTCCGTGGGGCACTCGAACTCTATGGGCTCGGCGTCGTCCTCGCGGCTCTTGTAGGTGGGATATTCGTCGCCGTTCACGGCCACGAAGTTCGATTTGCCGTTGCTGTAGTCTATGTTGATTTCCAGCGACGAGGGATTGATGTCGAAAGTGATGCCCTGGTCGGGAATCTCCTTGAGGAAATCAACAAGCGACCTGGCGTTGATGCAGAAGCGGCCTTCTCCGTCGGCTTCCGTCACGGCCACGCGGGCGGTGAGCGAGTTCTCGGAGTCCATGCCGGTGATCAGCAGCTCCTGTCCGGAGAGCGACAGCAGGAAGTTGTCCAGCACGGTGATGGTGTTCTTGCTGTTGATGACCTTGCTCACGGCCGATGCGGCGTTGTGCAGAGCTTTGCTCGAAACGTTGAATTTCATATCTTAGTGTATTTTTTGTTTCTCTTTTAGAGAGCAAAAATACAAAAATTCCCTGACATTACGGCATTGTAAACAAATTTTCACGCGCAATCTGCGGCGCGTATTTCAAAAGGCGCGATAGAAGACAAAAAACGCCCCGCTTCTGCGGGGCGTTCATCATGCCGATGAATGTATCAGTCAGTCCGGGCGTGCATCAGCCGGAGCCATTTACGGTAGCCGAAGACGGCGATTACGGTGTATGCTGCATAAAGGATGGGATAGAATATCAGGCCTTTATATGCATACAGTCCGACGCATACGATGTCTACCACGAGCCATGCCAGCCACTGCTCGGCGTATTTGCGAGCCATCATCCATGTGGCTACGATTGACAGCGCGGTCGTGAAACCGTCGGTCACGGGCACGGTGGAATCGGTGAATGTGGCGAGAATCCATGCCAGGGCTGCCCACAGCGCGGCAAGAGCGCCGGCCGCTACCGCCCACGCCCATAGCGGAGTGTGCGTGATTGGCTGTGGCTTTTTATCTTTTCCGCGTGAGCCGCCTGCGCGCCACACTGCGTAGCCGTAGACGGCCATGACGAGGTAGTAGATGTTGATGGCGAAGTCGGCATATATGCCTTTTGAGAAGTATATCCACATGGATATGGCCGGCATCACCATCGAGGCGAGCCATACGCGGGCGTCGGCATGGTACTCCCACCAGAGGTAGAGGAGTCCCACGCTGAAGCCGAGTATTTCAAGGATTCTGTCCATGCGCCCGCGTTCAGAAGCTGAGTGCTACGTTTGCCATCACATGGATGGGTGCCTGGGCGGCGTAACCGGCATAGCGGTATATCTCGGGCTTGCCGTCGTCGCCCACGTAATATCCTGCGCCGCAGTAGCCGTTGTTGAAGTACTTCTCGTTGAAGAGGTTGTAGATGGAGAAGCCGATGTGGAGGCGTTTGCAGGCCGGCAGATTCTTGAACGTGTAGCCCAGATGCAGGTCGGTGACGAAGTAGGAATCGAGTACGGTTTCCTCGGTGCGGGCGTTGTTCATGTACTGCTTGCTGACGTAGTGGCTTGCGAGCTGAGCCTCGAAGCCTGCGACGCGGAAGTTGAAGGCGTTGTTGAGGATGAAGTCGGGCGAGAATGCGATGGGGGTGTCGCCGCGGTCGAAGGAGATGGGGTTGGTCCACTCGTCTTCGTAGATGTACTCAGTGAAGTTCTTGATGCGGTTGCGGGAGAGGGTGGCGTTGATGTCCCAGTCGAACCAGCTGCAGGGGCGCAGGGCGGCCTGCAGCTCGATGCCCATGCGGTAGGAGTCGGGAGTGTTGATGCTCAGCGGGTTGCCGGTGTCGGAAAGCTGGCCGGTGACGACGAGCTGGTCCTTGTAGTCCATATAGTAGAGGTTGACGCCGGCGGAGAAGATTTTCGACGAGTAGGTGTAGCCGAGCTCATAGTCGAAAAGGCGTTCGGCCTCGGGACGGTGGTTGGGGTCGCCGTCGGTGAAGTTGTCGCGTACGGGTTCTTTGTGTGCGACGCTCCAGGATGCGAATGCGCGGTGGCCGTCCTTTGTGAAGTTGAAGCCTACCTTGGGGTTGAAGAAGTCCCAGCGGCGGTTGATGTCGAGGGCCATCGGAGCCATCGTGTTCCAGTCGAAGTTGTCGCTGGCTCCGTCGATGGTGTAATGTATGTGGCGGTACTGGAGGTCGGCGAATGCCGAGAACATGGAGTTGATGTCGTAGTTGGCGCGGGCGAAGAAATTGGAGTCGAACTTCTTGCCGGTGTTGCGGTAATATTCCTGGAGAGGATCGATGGGGCCGACGTAGTTGCGCACCCATGCTATCTGACCGTAGTGGAGGCCGTGGAAATAATTGGCCGCACCGCCGATAGCGATATTCCAGGGGCCGTTCTCATAGTTGAACGTAGCCATGCCGCCGCCGAAGCCGTTGTCGTTCTTTTTCAGTCGTATGAGGTCAGATTTCTCCACCTCCTCGCCGTCGGCGCCGACGAAGTTCTGCAGTCCGTACTCCAGCAGTGTGCGCCGGGTCTTGTACTGGTTGTAGTAGCCGAAATCGTCGGTATAGTGCAGGGCGGCGTTCAGGCGCCACTTGTCGCTGAGCACCTGTGAGAGATGCAGCTGGAAGTGGTGCTGCGTGTAGTTGTCCATCTGGTCCTTGTAGTATGCGCGCTCTCCCTTGCTGTTTGTGTACTCGCCGCAGGGATTGTAGCGCCGGCCGTACTTTTCCATATCCTCCTTCGAGGCATAGTCCCAGGCCATGTAGGTCTGTTCTTTGCCGCCGAAAACGATGAAGCGCAGCAGGGTGTTGCGGTTCTGGTAGGCTGCCTGGGTGAAGTAGCTCCACAGCTTGGACGAGGCACGTTCTATGTAGCCGTCGGAACTCATGTGGCTGACGCGTGCGTCGAAGCTCCAGTGGCCGCCGAGCAGCCCCGAGCCTACGCGCACGGTCTCGCGGTTGGTGTTGTACATGCCGTAGGAGCCGGATACCTCGGCATAGGGGTCGGCCGACGGAGCGTCGGTGAGCATGTTGACGCTTGCGCCGAATGCGCCTGCGCCGTTGACGCTGGTGCCTGCGCCGCGCTGAATCTGCACGTCGCGCAGCGACGATACGAGGTCGGGCATGTTTACCCAGTAGACGTTGTGGCTCTCGGAGTTGTTGATGGGCACACCGTTGGCCGTGATGTTGATGCGCGAGCCATCAGTGCCGCGCACACGCATGGATGTGTAGCCTATGCCCGAGCCTGCGTCGGAGGTGGTGATGACCGACGGCGTCATGCGCAGCAGGTAGGGGATGTCGCGGCCGTCGTTGTACTGTTCGAGTTCGGCCTTGGTGACGTTGGTATAGGCTACGGGAGTTTTGGCTGTGGCGCGGTTTGCCACTACTTCGATTTGTTTGAGCACCACAGCGGTGTCGGCCTGCGCGGCGGCAGGCACAGCGGAGCCTGCCGCAATGGCACAGGCTGCCGCTGCAAGAAGACTTTTCTTCATTGCTTTTTCTCTACGCCGGTATTACCCGGATCAGGTTCAAAGGGTATGATCTCAGCCTTGACCTTATCGGTCAGGGGGCACCCCTAAAAAATGTGTGAATTATCTCTGTGCCTTTCGGCGCTGCAAAGTTAATGCTTTTTATTTTGGTATGCAAATTCAGAACACCGGGACAATATAGAACTCTATGCGCCGGTTGGCCCGCCGGTCGGCGCGTGTTGTGTTGTCGTTCAGCGGTTCGTCCTTTCCGAGTCCGTAGATTACGACATTCGTGTCATCGCGTCCGGCGAGCTGCCAGAGCAGGTCGTCCACGGCGTTGGCGCGTGCCTCGGTGAGTGCGTCCGAGTAGGCGTCATCGCCGGTGTCGTCGGCATGTACGGCCACGAGCACTTTGTAGTGCGAGGCGTTCTCGACAATGCTTTTAAGCCCTCGTATGCGGTGCAGGGCCTCGCGCTTGGGCTCCGTGGAGTTGGCCGGGAAGATGGTGTCGCAGGGCAATGTCGCAAGTACCACCTCGCCCTCGCGGATGGTGGAGGCGCGCATGCCCGTAGTGCGCAGCGACGCGGCCAGGCGGCGCGCATGGTCGGCGGCCTCGGCGTGCCGCTTATGCGGGATGGCCGGGGTGTTGATGTTGGTGTCGAGGTCAAGGTCGGCGGCGTCGGTCTGTGCGGCGGCACGCGGGATGGCGCAGAGCAGCAGAAGGACTATCGCAGGGAGCAGGCAGCGGCGTATCATAGCAGACTCATTTCGTAGTCTATCTCGGCGGCTACAAGTGGCGCGACGTGCTCCGGGCGTATGATGTTGCCGCTGTCCTTGGCAAGGACGCGGGACGCGTAGGCGGCAATGGCCTGGACGTCATCATCGTCTTCGGTGTCGTCATCAAGATCTATGTCCAGGTCGCCGTTGTCCTCATAGTAGTCGAATATTATGTCTATGAGGTTTAGCAGCTGGTCGTCGTCGTAGGCTTCGGCGCCGGCCACGGCGTCGCGCATTGCGCGGATGGCTTCGTCTTCGGAGTATTCTTTCATAATGTTTTTTTAAGCCTCTAAATAGCCTCTAATAGTTCGGCAGGCACATCCATCGCTATGGAGCGTTCTGCGGGGTTGATGCTGCATATCCAGTCCTCGGCGAGGGGTATGAGCAGTTCGGAGCCTTGCGGCGTTTCTACGGACAGGAGTGTGTTGGCCGTTGAGACGTCCACATGGGCGATGCATCCTACCTCAGCGCCGTCAGGCAGGGTGAGGGTGAAGCCTGTGAGGTCTTCGGCATATAGCCCGTCGGCGTCGTCGGGGCTTTCATCGTCTTTCGGCCATTCGCGTCGGAGTGCCCACACGTCGTGACCCACATACGCCGAAGCTTCCTCCGCCGTGTCTGTGCCGTCGAGGGTGAGCAGAATGGCTCCGGTGCCGCGGCTGCGGCGCCCGGCGATGCGGAACGGCACGAAGATGCCGTCGATGCGCATCACGGCGTGGCGCAGTTCGTCGGGGCAGTCCCGGTCGAGCTCCACCACGATTTCTCCGCGCAGGCCGTGCGTTTTCAGTACTGTCCCGAGCAGGACAAGTTCGTCGGCAAGAATCATTTGCGTTTTTTCTTCTTTTTGGTGGACGGGGGCGCGATGATGTTGAACTCATGCAGCGGCAGCGAGTCGGCGTCGACGCGTATGCGGCCGTCGCTCATCTCGTAGAGGTCGCGGTACACCCGGCTGTCCTCCACGCCCTCGGGATTGATGGCGAGCAGGAGCTTTTTCATCTGGTTGCCCACGAGGCTCAGCAACTCGTCGCGTTCGTCGCCGGCGGGCATGTCGGCGGCAGCAGCCACGGTCAGCTCCACGAGGCGTCCGTAGTGGCGCCGGCGTGCAGGGTCTGTATTGTAGAAGATTGGCTCGGGATGTTCGTCACCGTCAGGACGTACGGGTGTGTCGTAAGGCGTGTCGACGTCAAGGCGATAGCCACTCATTATTATGACGTGGTCCCAGAGCTTGCGGCGGTAGTCGTCGGCAGGGCCGCTTGGGGGAAAAAGACGCATCATCGTGTCAACGATGGTGGCGGCTGCGGCAGTGCGCTGCTCGCGGTCCTCGATTTCGAGGGCCCGGTTCACCATGTTCTGTATGTTGCGGCCATACTCGGGGAGTATGAGGTCGGGCAGATGGTTGTTGTAGGTCAGCATATTGTGTTGTTGTGATTTTTGTAATATTCTATCTCCTCGCGGATGAAGGAGGATGTTGGCGACGCCCCCGCGGCTATCTCCTCGGGAGTGCCGGCGGCCACGATGAGGCCGCCGTTCTCGCCGCCGCCCGGTCCCATGTCGATGATGTGGTCGGCGGCGCGTATGACGTCGAGATTGTGTTCGATGACGAGCACCGTATTGCCGCGCTCCACGAGGCGGTCGAGAATGCCCATGAGCGTGTTTACGTCGTCGAAGTGGAGGCCTGTGGTCGGCTCGTCGAGGATGAACAGCGTGCGTCCGGTATCCTTTTTGGCAAGCTCGGTGGCGAGCTTGACGCGCTGGTTCTCGCCGCCGCTGAGGGTACTCGACGGCTGCCCTAATTTAATGTAGCCGAGGCCGATTTCCTGAAGCACCTTGATTTTCTTGAGTATGGACGGTATGCCCGAGAAGAACTCCACAGCCTGATTGATTGTCATGTCCAGTACGTCGGCGATGCTCTTGCCTTTGTAGCGCACCTCCAGGGTCTCGCGGTTGTAGCGTTTGCCCCCGCAGGCTTCGCATGGCACGAGCACGTCGGGCAGGAAGTTCATCTCGATGGTGCGGTAGCCGTTGCCGTTGCACACCTCGCAGCGGCCGCCGGCCACGTTGAAGGAGAAGCGTCCGGGCTTGTAGCCGCGTATTTTGGCCTCCGGCAGGCCTACGAACAGCGAGCGTATGTCGGAGAACACGCCGGTGTAGGTGGCCGGATTGGAGCGCGGCGTGCGCCCCAGGGGCGACTGGTCGACGGTAACGACTTTGTCGATGTGCTCCATGCCGCGCAGCTCGCGGTAGGGCAGCGGCTCGGCGAGCGCATGGTAGAAGTCGCGTGCGAGGATGGGCTGGAGCGTGCCGCCGATAAGCGACGACTTGCCGGAGCCGCTGACGCCGCACACGCACGTGAGTGTGCCGAGTGGTATGTCAAGGTCGACGTCGCGCAGGTTGTGGCCTGTGCATCCCAGGAGCATCAGGTGCTTGCCGTTGCCTTTGCGGCGCACTTCCGGCATCCTTACGCTGCGGCGCCCCTGTAGGTAGTCGGCGGTGAGGGTGTCTGTTTCGAGCAGGCGCGTGGGTGTGCCCTGGAAAACCACGCGGCCGCCCTTGCGTCCCGCGCCGGGACCTATGTCCACTATGTAGTCGGCGGCGAGCATGATGTCTTTGTCGTGCTCCACCACTATGATGCTGTTGCCGGCGTCGCGCAGGCGCTGGAGAGCTGAGATTAGTCGCCTGTTGTCGCGCTGGTGCAGCCCTATCGACGGCTCGTCGAGGATATATAGCACGTTGACGAGCTCGGAGCCGAGCTGGGTGGCAAGGCGTATGCGCTGGCTCTCGCCGCCGCTGAGTGTGGCGGACGCACGGTCGAGCTGGATATAATCGAGACCTACGTCCACGAGGAAGCGCAGGCGCGTGGTGATTTCCTTGATGACTTCGGCGGCGATGGAACGGTCGCGCGGCTCGAGACGCTCTGCCACGGTGCTGCTCCATTCGTAGAGGCGCCCGATGTCGAGGCGCGAGAGCTGGGCTATGTTCATGCCGTCCACGAAGAAGTGAAGGGCCTCCCGGTTGAGGCGGTCGCCGTGGCATTCCGGACACACCACCCGCGAGAAGAATCGTCCGCTCCAGCGGTTGGCGGCGGCGCCGGCATCGTCGGACTGCTGCATCTCGATGTACTTTATCAGGCCTTCGTAGGTCTGGAAGTAGCTCGTGGTGCTGAGGGTGTCGTTGTTGAGCACGAGGCGCTCGTTGGTGCCGTTGAGTATCTCGCGCATAGCTTCCTCGCTGAGGTCGCCGACGGGGGTGTTGATGCTGTAGCCGTGTTTCTCGCAGATAGCGGAAATCTGCCAGAAAATAATCGTGTTGCGGTACTTGCCCAGTGGCACTATCGCTCCGTCGTGGATGCTGAGCGAGGGGTCGGGGATTATTTTCTCGCGATCCACCTCGTCGACGTATCCCAGGCCCTTGCAGTAGGGGCATGCGCCCTGCGGCGAGTTGAACGAGAAATTGTGCGGCGCCGGCTCCCGGTAGCTGAGGCCCGTCTCGGGGTCCATCAGGCTCTGGCTGTAATGCGCCACGGATCCGTCGTCGGGGCAGTATATCATGAGCTGCTTGTCGCCGTGGCGCAGGGCGTTTTCCACGCTGGCGTCGAGGCGCTGCATGTCCTTGTCGGCCACGCGCAGGCGGTCGATGACTATCTCTATGCTGTGGTTCTTGTAGCGGTCGAGACGCATGCCGGGAGTCAGTTCCATGAGCTCGCCGTCGACGCGCGCGTTGAGGAATCCTTTCTTGCGCAGCTGTTCGAACAGTTCCTTGTAGTGGCCTTTGCGGTTGCGCACCACGGGGGCAAGCAGGAGTATGCGGCGTCCGGCGTACTTGTCGAGTATCAGTGCCACGATGCGCTCGCGCGTATAACGCACCATGTCCTTGCCGGATAGGTAGCTGCGCGCGTGGCCTATGCGGGCGTAGAGCAGGCGCAGGAAGTCGTAGATCTCGGTGGTGGTGCCGATAGTGCTTCGGGGATTGCGGTTGACGGTCTTCTGCTCAATGGCTATGACCGGGCTGAGGCCCGAAATCAGGTCGACGTCGGGACGTTCGAGGCTGCCGAGCATATTGCGGGCGTAAGCCGAGAATGTCTCGATGTAGCGCCGCTGGCCCTCGGCGAAAATGGTGTCGAAGGCGAGCGACGATTTTCCCGACCCGCTGAGGCCGGTGATTACGGTAAGCGCGTTGCGGGGTATGGTGACGCTGATGTTCTTGAGATTATGCACGCGCGCGCCCTCTACCCGCAGCACGTCGGTGCCGGATGCGATGTCGTCTGTCTCTGTGCTCATTCGCGTATCCAGTTGGGGTTGTAGACAGGGCGTTTCTGCATCGAACGTTTGAGCGACTCCGGCGTGGCAATCTTGACGGTGTAGGTCTTGCCGGCCTTGTTGGTGAGCTTGCGGGCGCGTATCCAGGGATTGTCCTCGCGCAGCTGGCGGTAGCTGATGCCACGCTGCTTGGCCCACTGTGCCCAGTCGTCGACGGGGCCGCTGACCTTTTCCTCCTTATATTCCTGCGGGAAGTAAAGCTGGTCGCGCCGCAGTGTGTAGCCGTAGGCTGCAGGTTTCTCCATTATGGCCTTCATGGCGAGGAGCCTGAACATGTAGCGGGATGTCTCGCTGTTCAGGTATAGGTCGAAGGCGTCATCGGCCTGCTGCTTGTCGAGCTCGGAGCTTACGCGCCCCATGCCGGCATTGTAGCTGGCGATTACCGACGACCAGTCGCCGCCGTATTTCGCCAGCGAGTTCTTGAGGTAGCGGCAGGCGGCAGCTGTGGCTTTCTCCACGTTATAGCGCTCGTCCACCTCGTCGCTGACCTCGAGGCCGTACTGTTTGGCCGTGGCGGCCATGAACTGCCAGACACCCGCCGCCTTGGCCCCCGACACGGCGCGCGTGTCGAGATGGCTTTCTATGCAGGCCATGTACAGCATGTCCTGCGGCACATTGTTGGCTTTAAGTATCGGAGCCATGACGGGAAACAACTCGTTGGCGCGCTTTATGGTAAGCAGGATGGAGCCGTGCCCGTAGATCATGGAGGTGAGCTCCCGGTCGTAGCGCTCATACATGTCGGTGCGGTCGAGGTCAACCTTGTTGCCGCACAGGTTCATGGCGCGCGGTATGTCTGGACTCGCCACGCGGGAGAAGATTGTGCTCTGTGCCGGCGTGGCGGCTTCGACAGACAAAGCTGCCGTTGCTGCGACGAGTATTAGGCAAGTTGTTATGATTCTGTTCATTGTCGTTCGTGTTTTGAGAGAGAGGATATGGCTTTAAACCATTATTCCGGAGAGATTGTCGCGTTACGGTTCTGGCGGCTGCCGATGATGTTGATGTCGCCGCTGAGGTTGTAATCACGTCCGTCAGCGCCTTTGGCCCGTATCACATAGTAATAAACACCCGGGCCGACTTTTTTCCCTCCGTGGGTGCCGTCCCAACCTTGCGATGGGTCGGTGAGAGTGATGATTTTCGCTCCCCAGCGGTTGAAAATGTCGCATTTGAACTCGACGATGGACTGGTAGCTGACGCGCCACTCGTCGTTGACGCCCGGACTGCTGTCCGGCGAGAATGCGTTGGGACATACGAGGCGCGATTCGCCGATACCTATCTCATAGGTTTCGCCCGTGTAGGAGCATGTGCCGTCGGCATTGGCGGCGGTGAATCTTACGTAGAAAGTACCTTCCTCGGTGAAAGTATAGCTGAACTGCGTGTCGTTGAACACGTTGTCGTTGATGTCGAACTCGGGCGTGCGCGAAATCTGCCACTCGCGGAACGCGACGGCATCGGTCACTGCCGCCTCGAAGGTGATCTCGCACGGCGCGCTGCCGCCAAGCGAGGCTCCCCCCGTCGTCGGTTTCTGCTCGTTGGCTACGTCGCGTTCCTGCTGCGTGGCTGTTGTGCGGGCTGCTACGGCCACGGCCGCGTACTCCGCGCTGCTTACGCTCTGTTCGGCTCCCCACTCGCGCAGGAAGCGGTCGCCGGCCACGGTGAACGATGTATTGCACAGCGGAGCCTGCACGTGGGTCGATGCCGAGATATATTCGAGCGATGTCTGTTGCTCGGCCTGCACGTACTGCCGGGCCTCTTCGTCGTAGATCAGCGACCGGTAGCTTACGGCAATGTCGCGGCTGAGGGTGAGCGCACGGCCGTTAATGCTGTAATAGCGTATGGCGTCGCCCTGACCGGCGATGCTCAGCAGGGTGTTGTCGCAGGCGTACTCGTCGCCGGAGGCCGTGACGCCGTCGAGCCGGAGAGGGTGGGAGGAGTAGTCCGTAATCCAGTAGCACAACTGGCGGCCGCCATCTTCAATGAGTATGCCGCAGTCGCCTTCGCCGAGAATCGCGGCAGAAACGCCTCCGCGCACGGCTGCCTCCATAGGCTCCGCATATGCAGCTCCGGCTGCCCCGAAGCGCTTCCATGTAGCCGTGGCCGAGGGGTAGGTGGCCGTCACTCCGGATGCCTGACGCAGCACATACACTGCCTCAAGTCCGGTCGACTTTTCCGGCACGACAGTTATGACTTTGTCAGGCAGTCCTTCAAAATCAAGAGCATGAAGTGCGCCGCCGCAGCAGACGGCGAGGCAGAGCGATATGGAGAGACGCAGGTTCATGTATTTGTTTCCTTTTCGTTTTAGCTTACAAAGTTACAAAAATACTGCCTAATGTGCAACTCGCCGACACTGTCGCACTTTTGCCAATTCAATTATTTTTCTTACTTTTGCAAATGAAGTCTTTACAACTTCAAGAAACAAACCATATTAGCAAAAGCAAGACCGAACATATGGGTGATTTCAACTTAAAAGTTTCTGACATATTCCGATATATACTTCTCGGCTGCATAGAATGCATCCTGTGCGTCGTGATTTTTTATGACAATATCAAAAGCATCGACATCGAGAACGTGAAAAATACGCTGGAGGCTTTCCCTTTCGACAAGAGCATCATTGTGCTCATCGCAAGCATCAGCGTGTTTTATCTTTTCGGATATATCACTCAGCTGGTGATCGGACTCTTTTTCCACGGAAATTTTCTGGGAACGGGAATCGGCGAGACCGCTTGCTTCATAAAGCACTATCCCAAATGGATTTTCAACAAGGAGAAATTTCCGTATCCCGACTGGATCTATTATTCGGAGGCTCCCGACAAGGTGGTGGAAATATTTCAGGACATCACCGAAACCGGTTCCGATTCGGAAAACAAACTGGAATTCTATTATGCCAACCAGTTCTTTCAGGGAATGGCTCTGGCTTTCGTTTCTTTTTCGGTATTCGCACTGAATGTGGCTCCCTTCATTAAAACCACAATATTGCTCGGAATTTTCATCGCCCTCTTTGTTTTGGGAAGCAATGCCACCAGAAACCGAAAGCTTATTCTGGCAAACAAAATTCTCATGTACGTCTTTCCTGCGCTGGCACTTCTGGCACTCCTTTTTTGCCGTGACGGCACCGGGAATTCATATCCGCTTGCTGCCCTCATTTCCATTCTGATGCTGGCATCGCTGTTCCTGGCAGGTTTCCTGTCGCGAAAACAGCTGAGAAGGATTGACATCCTTTCTCACCAAAAAGACGAAAAGCTATTTGACACTACGCTCGTGAGATACGGAATCCCCCGGGTATTCATACTCACCCGCGTGGATGAAACCGCCTTCCCTTTCCTGCGGGAGCAACTCGAATCAATCGCCATGCAGGATTATCCCGACATCAAGGTAATCGTCATCATCGACAAGGACAACATGAGCGCTGTCTCGAAAAGCAGTGCCGAAGACCTCTGCGATGAATTTGTCAGAAAAGGGCTCCGCATACAATACAGCTATTCGGTGGGTTCGGGAGCTGCCGCCCTTGCATATGAGACCCGGCAGGTATTCATCAACTATGCCACAGACAACGATATTTCCGTATGTCTTGACGCCGACGACAAACTGGCACACCCGCAATCCATTTCCAACATTGTGGCTAAAATGTTCCGGACGCAGTCTAACATATGCATCATAGGATTCGAGATTTTCGGCAACACATACATGAATTTTGCAAAGAATTTCCACAACGACCTCGTGAAGATGATGGCCAAGAAGTTGGAAATAAAAGGCAGTGTGGATGAGAGCAGAAGCAATGACTGCATGCATGAACGTGCTGAATATCTTACTCCCCAAAACCTGATTGATAACAAAGTTGCCCACCTTGTCAGCACGCTGGGATGGGTGAAGTGCTATCGGAAATGTATAGCCAAAGCATATCAGGCTTTCCTGTCGCCATATAAGGAAGATTTCGGCAAATTCACGAAATATGAGGATTTCCCCGACATAATAGCGCTGCTGTCGGCCGACAGCAAGATTTGCGCAGTGGCTCAGGCATCGATTTCGTTCAGAAAGAGAATGGGATCCGTCACTACAAAAGTATCTTCGGAAAACTACGACAGGCTCATTCCTTATTATCTGAAGCTGGCCGATACGTTGGCGAAAGATGTTAAAGATGTTATGGAACAGGCCGAAAAACAGGAGGACCGTGACAAGGCCAAATTTGCCGCCTCTGTCAGTGAACTTGTGCACAGTCTTTTTATTCCCTATAAATTCGTGCAGTATCTTAATGTAGTCTATGCAAAGACTGTGACAAAACCGGAAATCACAGACTATTCATGCGACCTGTTCTATCGGAAATTTCGCGATGACATATACAGCGGGGACGAGCACGTGTTCAGAAAAGGCATAATCAGAATTCTAAACGATAATAAGACAAACAAGATTTTCGACGACGTGCCTAAAAAACTTGCAGACCATATTAAAAAACATCTGCTGACAGACGATGAATTTCATGTAGTGGCTGAAGCATACGGTATCAACTCAGATTAGGTAATGCGGTTGATTGCCGGTCATACGCTACATCACCTTCCATACGTTCAGTACAATGCCGTCCTTCATCGTTCGGGGCATGGGCATATCCGGCATTGCCTGCGGTCTGTTTTCATCCGAGAACAGGCCACTGTTTCGCCTTATGGCTTGCCGCCTGAAAGACGATTGGAGAGGAGCACGGCTGAAATTTCGGCAATAACTTGCGATGCCTCGTGTTCATATCCGGGAAAATCTTTCACGAGTACTACAAGCGTGTAGTGGCGCCCGTCGGGCAACTCGACGAAGGCCGCGTCGTTATGGGCGCAGAGTATGCCGCCGTCGCGGAAGCCCGAGCCCGTTTTGTGAGCCACGGCCACACCCTCCACGCCGACGAGAGGGGCAGCGATGCGGTCTTTGCCTGTCCGGCACTCACGTAGCGTCCGGCAGATGAACTGCTGCTTGTCGGCCGACATGATGCTGTCGGTGAACAGTCGGTTGATGAGGCATGCCACTCCTAAGGGCGACGAACGGTTGGCGTACACCCGCGAGTGGTCCCGGCCCATTTCAGCTTCGGTATAAGAGAGATTGAAAGAGTTGCGCTTAATCAGCGTGGCGATGATGCTGTCGGTGGCCGCTACGTCCGTCAGACTGCCGAACATCAGATTGCTCGCGTTGTTGTCACTTTCCATCAGAGTGTAGCGAAGAAGCCGGCTTACGCTTAAGCACAATGTGTCTTCAGTGTGTTCCCTGAGCATCGGCGACCATGTGTGCGGGTTAAGCTCGGCACGAGCCGCGCACAGCGTCGTGTCGAGTGACATGCCCGTGCGGTCGGCCTCGATGCACAGAGCCACAGCCTGATGCAGCTTGAACACGCTCATCAGAGGATATTTGTTCTCATCGTTGACGGCCACCGTGTCGCCGTTATCCGTAATCACGGCCACGCCTATCTCGCCGGGGTATTTGTCCACAACGGCCCGTATTGCATCCTCCGGCGTCCTGTCGTTGCTGTATGCCATAGCAATGACAGGCAATACGGCCGCAGCTATAAGTGTCAATATCTTCATCGCAATTTTTTTGCAAAATTAAAAAAAATCTGTCAGACGCGAGGAATAGGAAGTAAGATGCTACTAATCAATGTAGGGCTGCACCCCGGTGCATTCGCCTCCCATCTTACCAATCCCCTCTCAACTCAAAATACCGGACATGGAGAGATACAGTTCCTATGTTTGCTTTTTTTCATTGCAAACATAGGAACTGTTTCTCGCCCTCAAAGGCTTCCCTCTTACCTCTACACTCTAAACTCAAAAAAAAATTGCCATTTGTACAAAAACAGCATTCAAACGCGATTTCGTGTTGTAACTTTGCACCGGCAAGAGGAACCCGGCCGCAGAGGCGACCATTTCCCCCCTCTTACCTATAAACTCTAAACTATCGACTTAAAGAGAACATTGACATTCTGGTACAAACCCGCCTTGCAGTCCGTCCGACAAACGGGCAGCAACGCACAGTGCAGGCTGGGGGCAACACAACGGGGAGACGGAGAGAGACCGGCATCTCTCCGGCAGGAACGCGCACACCCGTTGTGTTAGGTGATAGTCCCCGACGTCAGGGTTGCCTTGTGACCCGCATCGAGCCAAGCTCGGCCAGCACGCCACGCGCACACAACATACAACAGCCGCATGCTAAAGGAAGGGAAGCATGCGGCTGTTTTTTTATGCTTAAAGTTACTTCGCATGACGAGATACAGAAGAACATAAGGTCAGAAGGAACAGAAGTTTTTATTGTTGAGTATTCAGCAGATAACTCTTTTGTTGCTTTTGACCTTTTGTCCTTCTGTATCGCTCCATCTATGCCCCTCTATAAACTCTGCTCTCTCCTACCTGAATTTTGTGTTTTAAGGGAAATATCGTAAATTTGCAGGTCAGAAGTTACGAAAAGAGTGTAATTTATTGGAAATGAGCGTAGGTTAATTGCTCT
>CAPNHY010000032.1:0-26692 GCA_948665475.1 uncultured Muribaculaceae bacterium
CGCAAGCCTAAGGGCGAGCGTGCGTACCGCAACGGCGGCCGGCTCCTCGCCGCCGGCTTCGAATCGCCGGAGCCTGTGGCATATGTGGAGATGCGCCGCGGCGGCATTATCTCCGACAGCTATTTCGTGAGCCTCCAGTGCGACTATTCCCACCGGCTTTACGAGCTCGGCGATGCCGATGCGGGGAGCCGGCGTCCGCTGCTCCGCGCGCTGGCGCGATACACTGCGGCATTGCACGAGGCCGGATTCATGCATCTGGACTATTCGCCCGGCAATATCCTTTATGAAACGGACGCCGACGGCAACACGCATTTCGCGCTGGTCGACACCAACCGGATGGCGTTCGGGCTGGTGGACCTGCGTCGCGGCTGCGCCAACTTCGCCCGCCTGTGGGGACAGCCGGAGATGTTTGCCATTCTGGCCGACGAATATGCTGCCGTGCGCGGCGGCGACCCGGCTAAGTGCCGCCGCTGGGTGCGCGAGGCGCGCGATCGCTTCTGGCGCCGTTTCTCGCGCCGCCACAAGCTCAAGTATGACCTGAAATTCTGATATGTCCCGACGTTATTTGCTTTTTGCCCAGCTGCCGTATGCCTATACGGTGATGCGCCCCTTGCAGGACGAGATACGTCGGCGCGGCGACCTGTGCGCGTGGTATCTCGACGACGGATGCGCCGACCTGCTGCGCCCTGACGAAGAGCGTCTGCTCACGGTGGCCGACGTGAAGGACTATCAGCCGCTGCCGCCGGAGGGGCGCCCCCCACAGTGTTCTACGCATCGACGTTCACGCGCAGCCTGTCGTCGGCGTGGACTCTGCTGCCCGTGATACGCCGCATGGCCGAAACCGGCCGCTGGAACTGGATAATAACGCTGCATCCGAAAATCGACGATGCGGAACTGCTTGAAGGCTACCGCCGTATGGCCGACGAGCTGCCGAATGTGACGTTTGTCCGCAACAACGAGGGCGCGGCCACCTACGGCGACAGCGACGTGATGCTGTGCGACAGTTCGAGCATAATCCTGGAATACATGATGCTCGACAAGCCCGTTGTCACGTTCTGCAACTCTCACCCCGGGCCCCATGTGCTCGATGTGCGCGACATAGCCGATATAGAACCTGCCATAGAGCGAGCCCTGACGCGCCCTGCGCCGCTGATGGACGCTATGCGGGCCTACCTGAATGAGCGCGAGGCGCATGTCGACGGCCGCAATTCGGCGCGTGTGCTCGATGCCGTCGACGATTTCGCCGCCCGCTGGCAGGGACGCCTTCCCCGCAAGCCGCTGAATCTCGTGCGCAAGCTCAAGCTGCGCAAGCGCATGCACTACTGGCACTGGCGCTGAGGCCGTCTACTGCTTTTTGCGGTATTCGCCGGGCGAGACGCCGGTGTTCTGGCGGAAATAGCGCCCGAAAAAAGACTGGTTGGGGAAATTGAGCGCCGCGGCCACCTGCTTGATACTCACTTCGGGATTTGCCAGCATCGTCTTGGCCTCGGCGATTACGAAACGCGAGATCCATGCGCCGGGCGAGATGCCCGACTTGTTGCGGATGATGGTGGCGAAATAGCGTGGAGTGAGGCCGAGGCGGGACGCGTAATAGCTGACCTCACGCTCCCGGCGGAAATCGTTGGAGAGTATCGACAGAAAACGCAGGAACACGCTGTCGGCGCGGCTCGTGGCGCAGCTTTCCGACTGTGTGTTGGTTACGTAGGCGTCCATCAGCTCGTACAGAAGCACGCTGGTGAGTGCCAGCACGATGTTGGCTCCGAACACCGATTCCTCCTGCCGGCGCGTGCGCACGCAGTCGATCATGCGCGATATGCGGGAGTATTGCTGCTCCGTCAGCGAGATCATCGGCCGGATGCGTATCATTGACAGGTGACTCATGTCGCTCACGGTCTCGAGAGCCCTGAGCACAAGTTCGAAGTCGGCCATGCCGCATACGCCCTGCATGTTGTCGGTCATAGCCGTGACCGACATGTGGGAGTAGGCCGGGAACAGAAAAACGTCGCCTGGATGGAGCGTGTAGTCGGTCCGGTCCATGCGTATGGTGAGGCTGCCTGCCGTGCATAGCAGGAATGCATTCTGGTTTTGCGGTACGAGCTGCTGGAGCAGAGCTATGCCTGCCGTGTCCAGGTCGACGAGTGTTACGTTGCAGTGAGTCATTTGGTTATGTTTTTCACAGGTCTTTCACGCCGGCGAAGGTGAGTCGGTGCAGGGGGCTCGGGCCTACCTTTCGCAGGGCTTCGCGGTGTGCTTTGGTGGGATAGCCCTTGTTCACATCCCATGCGTATGCCGGGTATCGCTCCGCGGCGGCCAGCATGAAGTCGTCGCGGGAGGTCTTTGCGAGTACCGATGCTGCGGCGATGTTGGCGAGGCGTCCGTCGCCGCCCACCACGGTGGTGTATGGCGTGTCGGCATAAGGCTTGAATCTGTTGCCGTCCACAGCTATGTGTCCTGGCCGGACGGCCAGGGCGTCGAGCGCGCGGTGCATGGCGAGGATGGAGGCGTTGAGGATGTTGATGCTGTCTATCTCCTCTGCCGTGCAGAAAGCCACGGCCCAGGCCAGCGCGGCCTCCTTGATGATGGGCACCAGCTGCCGTCTGCGCGTGTCGCTGAGCTGCTTCGAGTCGTTGAGCCAGGGGTGCGAGAAATCGTCGGGCAGAATCACGGCCGCGGCATATACCGGTCCGGCGAGGCATCCGCGGCCGGCCTCGTCGCAGCCGGCTTCCAGGCAGCCCGGCCGCAGGCACGGCGGCAGGGGCGACAGCAGTTTGGGGTCAGAGGGGGATCTCACAGTTCAGAATCATTTCCACGAGGTACAGCGAGCGCACGTCGGCGCGGCTCACCACTATGTCCTCGTATTCGGGGTTATCGCTGTGCAGCACCAGTTTGTCGGGGTCGGCATGCCGGCGCACATACTTTATCATGCGGTAGTCGTCGAGCACTACCACGTAAATCTGTCCCCACAGTATCGGGGCTGTGTCGCTCACGGGTCTTATCGACACCCAGCAGCCGTCGGCGAGCCTCGGCGACATGGAGGTGCCGCGCACCTTCACCAGCGGATATTCCGGGTTGGAGCCGGGTATGTCGAGGTAGCCCACTATGCGGTCGTCGGTGAACTCACGGCTGAGGTTGGCGTTGCCGGCGCTCACGTTGATGTCGTAGATGGGCGCCCCGCGTCGGTTCTGCGCGAGTCGCGGATGGGTGTCGCCCGACATTTCCCGGGCATGGATGTCGCGCGGGAAGGGGATGCCGGCGCCCTCTTTCAGCCATGCTTTGGATACGCCCGTGTCGACGACAATGCGGTTGATGAAAGCCTCCGATACGGCCGTGTGGCCCGACAGGATGCGCGAGAGGTTGGAGGGATCCACGCCCACACGCTCGGCGAAGCGCGCCTGGGTCATGCGCGAGAGCTTGATAAGGTAGCGCAGGCGGTCGGTGAGCGAGGCTGATGCTTGCGGCATTGCGAGAGTGTCGAGAGCGTCTTTCATAACATGCAATTTACTGATGCAAAGATACAATAAAAATTGTTGTTACGCAATATTGCATGCTAAAATTTCACTTTTATCTTCGACACTATGGGCAGGTGGTCGGATGCCGAGCGTATGGAAGGTTTGGGCACGGTGGCGCCGACGAGCGTGAAGTCGGCGGCAGGATAGCCGAAAATCCAGTCGAGTTTCTTCTCGGGTGCCTTGGCCGGGAATGTTTTCTCCTCCCCGGTGAGCAGTTTGAAATCTTTGGTGAACAGGCCAATGGCTGCGCTCTCAGGCTCGGAATTGAAGTCGCCGGCCACGATAAGGGGCTGCGGCTCGGTGCGCAGGCGTTCTATGGCCGCGCGGGCCTGAGCTGTGATGGTGTTGGGATCCTGATAGTCGAAGTGTGTGCAGGCGAACGTGAAGCGGTGGCCTATGCCGTCAAGCTCAAACTGACCCACGAGCATGATGCGCGGCTCTACGTTCTTGGGGTTGGGCAGGTCCATTTTTTCTACCTTCACGGCGGGATGCTTCGACAGTATGCCTATGCCGTAGTAGCCGCCTGCGAAGTTGATTGTACGGCCGTAGAACCCGAACATGCCGGTGAGTTCGGCCAGACGGTTGATGAAGTTTATGCAGTTGTTGCCCTTGGAAATCTCGCGCATCGTGTTGACGTCCACCTCCTGAAGTGCCACGAAATCGGGATTGGCGGCGCGTATCTCCGAGGCGAGGCGCTCCATCGAGGCAAGTTCGCCGAAGCGCAGGTTGTAGGTCATGATGGTGAGCTCGCGTTCGCCGTTTTCGGCTGCGGCGCTGATTGCGGCTACGCAGATCAGAAGCAACAGAAGTATCTTTTTCATGTCGGGATGTGATTGTTGCCGCAAAGATAGTCATTCTTTCACATAAACAGCGCTAATAGGTGCTATAAAAACAATCAATAAATAAAGTCATTTTCTGAGACGCGGCTTTTGTTACTTTGCAAACAAAAAAAGAAAGGATATGACAACTGCATTTATCACATGGCTCGGTGTCGCCATACTGTCGGCACTTGTGCTGCTGCCGGGCTTTTTCATGGCCCTGGTGCGTTTTATGCTCGCGCACCGATTTGTAGAAATAGGTTCCGAGCGAGATATTTTTTATGTTCCGGGCGATGTAGAAGTCCCTGCTTCCAGTGATTATTATGACGAAGATTTCTGAGCCTACGGCACGCGAGCTGTGCCTTTTTCTCGCTGATTATGCGGGATGGCTGCTCGGATGCGGAGCCACGTGCATACGCATAGAGAAAAATGTCGCGCGCATGGCGCAGGCATTCGGCAGGGATATTGAGCTGACAATCACGCCTCGACATGTCCATGTGTCGCTCGTGACGTCGGACCATGAGGAACTTCACACCACCATAGCCTCTGCTCGGCCTTCTCCTGTGAGTTTTACCGTTATTTCCGACCTGAGTCGCCTCAGCTGGCAGCTTGCCGACGGTAAGACCACGTTTGCCGAGGCACGTGCGGCGCTGGCGTGTACGGAAAGCGCCGGCAGGCATGAATCCACGTGGGTCTTCCTGCTCGTATCGCTGGCCAATGCGTCGTTCTGTCGCCTTTTTGGCGGAGACGTTATGGCCATGCTTGTAGTGTGCCTGGCCACAATGGCCGGCTATCGCCTCAAGCAACTGATGCTGGGCGCTCACGTTGACGGGCGCGTCGTGATGATGGCCTGTGCGTTTGTCTCGTCGGTTCTGGGTGCCACCGACGGTCTCTTCGGTCTCGGCTCCACCCCGGCCGTGAGTATAGGCACAAGCATACTTTACCTTGTGCCGGGCATTCCTTATCTCAACTCCTTCAGCGATATGCTCTACCGTTATTATATATGTGCCTTCTCAAGACTTATGGATGCGCTCGTGCTTACGGCCTGCCTGACGGCAGGACTTTGCGCCGGCGTCATGCTGATGGATGAGGGTATTTTTGAAATGTAATCGCAACGTTATGGAATATAAAATTGTCGAGGATGCATTGTTTGCGGCTATAGCGGCTATCGGATTTTCTTCTGTCAGCCGGCTGCCGCGACGGGCTTACCCCTATTGTGCGGTCATCGCCGCGCTGGGCCATTCTCTACGGCTGGTGCTTATGACGGCATGCTCCGTGCATATCGTGCCTGCGACGCTGTTGGCGTCGTTCTTTATCGGCACACTTTCCGTTCTGTTGTCGCCATTTGCGAAAACGCCTCCCGAAGCATGTTTTTTCCCGTCGTTGCTGCCAATGATTCCGGGTATATATGCTTATCGCGCTTTCGGAGCTCTCGGAGCCTGTATATTCAGCGGCGGTTCGCCGGAATTCGGCCTTGACTTTTATAGGTTCGCTTACAACGGCCTTGTTTGTGTTGCCGTCCTGTTGGCTATGGTGACCGGAGCCACGGTTCCCGTATTCATTTTCAAAAAAATATCTTTTCGGGCGACGCGATAATCCTTATTTTCATTACTTTTGCATCTGTTATGGAACTGCGACAGCTAAGATACTTTGTCAGCGTGGCCGACAGTCTTAATTTTTCGGAGGCGGCCAGAATCCTGTGCGTCACGCAGAGTACGCTTTCTCAGCAAATCAAGCAAATCGAAAGTGAACTCGGCGCTCCGCTTTTTGTGCGGAGCAGCCACAGCGTGACCCTGACTGAAGCAGGAGTCGAGCTCCTGCCTTTCGCCCGGGCTACGCTCCGTTCGGCCGACATGTGCCGCGAACGCATTGCCGACCTCAAAGCTATTGCCGCCGGTACCCTCAATATCGGTGTGACGTATTCGTTCAGTCCGATTCTTACGGAGACCATTGTCACATTCACCCGCCGCTACCCCAAAATAAAGCTGAATATATTCTACCGCCCCATGGCCGAGCTGATGGAAATGCTTCGACGGCGCGAGGTCGATTTTGTGCTGGCTTTCCGTCCCGGCAAGCCTGTCGAGGGCGTGGACTCGCACATCTTGTTCCAGAATTCGCTTTCGGCTATCGTCAGGGACGGACATAGCCTTGCTTCACACGACAGAGTGAGTCTTCCGGAACTTCAGCGCTACGATCTCGCTCTTCCTGCATGTGGCCTTCAGGCGCGCAATGCTTTCGACAACGTGGCCGCACCCTACAGCGGCTTCCGGATTAGGATTGAGCTTAACGAAGTCAACATTTTGTTGAACCTGATTCGTCAGACCGATTTCGTGACGGTGCTGGCCGAGGCTTCGATTCACAACGAGAGGGGCGTGCGCGCCATCCCTCTCGACGTCCCCGACAACGAGATGGCTGGCTGCGTGCATGTCCTTCACGACTCCTACCACAAGCGATCGATGCAGGAGTTCGTGAAGTTGCTCGGTGAGTCTGTCGCAGTGCGAGAGCGCCGCGACGCATGGATGGAATAGAACGCCTTACACGCGCACAGCCCCGGCCAGCCAGCCGGGGCTGTGCGCGTGTGAATCAAAGGTCAGGACGGAAGTATTTTGGCGTTGCCGTCGGGCGGGGTTGTGGTGTCGCCGTCGGGAATGTCGTCGGCGCTTTCTACTACTTCCACGCGATAGAACAGGTTGGCTACGGCCGGGCTCTTGTCGACGGCGTAGACGGGGCACTCGATGGCTATCTCGTGGCGTCCGAGAGGTGTGTCCTCAGAGGTTACGAATTCAAAACCGTAAGGAGCGACTACCGACGTGCCGAGGCGGTACTTGTCCCAGTAGTAGGTTGCTGCTGAAATGATGGCGGCCTTGTCGCTCTGGAGGTTTTTGACGTTTATGGCGTCGATCTTGAATGTCTCGCCGCGTACTATGTAGATGGTGCCGTCGACACTCACGCCGTTGCTTATCTCGAGAGAGAAGCTTACGTCGGGCAGATCATCGTCATCGTCGGAGCAACCGGCCAGTCCGCACAGCGGCAGCACGGCCAGAAGTAGCATGTAGAAGAATGTCTTTTTCATAAGAGTCAGATAAATAAGAGAGTTGAATATTCGTTGTTTCTTAATTATTAACATTACTGACGCGGGAATGTTTAGGCTGTATGCATAAATATTAGTAACTTTGTAAGTTAAAACCTATCTTCTCTTCATGGATTTCAAACTTCATTCGAAATATAAACCCACCGGCGACCAGCCGCAGGCCATCGACCAGCTGGCGCGCGGCATCCTGGAAGGAGCGCCGGCGCAGACCCTGCTCGGCGTCACCGGCTCCGGAAAGACGTTCACTATGGCCAATGTCATCGAGCGTGTGCAGAAACCCACGCTCATACTCAGCCACAACAAGACCCTGGCAGCACAGCTTTATGCCGAGTTCTGCCAGTTCTTTCCGGAAAACTCGGTGCAGTATTTCGTAAGCTATTACGATTATTACCAGCCGGAGGCATATATCCCCTCGGCCGACAAATATATCGAGAAAGACCTCGCCATCAACGAGGAACTCGACCGTCTGCGTCTGGCAACGACGTCGGCGCTGCTCAGCGGCCGCCGCGACGTGGTGGTGGTGTCGAGCGTGTCGTGCCTCTACGGCATCGGCAATCCCGAGGATTTCCATGAGAACGTGATCGACGTTCAGGTGGGCATGACCGTGGCGCGCAACGCATTCCTGCGCAAACTGGTGGGCGCGCTCTATTCCCGCAACGAGGTGGAGCTGAAGCGCGGCACGTTCCGCGTCAAGGGCGACACCGTGGACATCGCGCTCGCCTATGAGGACATCGTGCTGCGCATCGTCTTCTGGGGCGACGAGGTGGAGTGCATACAGACCTACCATCCCGTCGACAACATATCGCTCGGCAGCCACGACCGCTTCAAGATTTATCCGGCCAACATTTTCGTTACTTCGCCGGCGCGTCAGGCGTCGGCCATCGCGCAGATGCAGCTCGACCTGGGTCAGCGCGTGGAGTATTTCAGGCGCGAGTGTAAGGAGCTGGAGGCGCAGCGCCTCTACGAGCGCACCACCTACGACATTGAGATGATAAAGGAGCTGGGCTACTGCACCGGCATCGAGAACTATTCCCGCTACTTCGACGGCCGCAAGGAGGGCGAGCGTCCTTTCTGCATCCTCGACTATTTCCCGAAGGATTTTCTCACGATAATCGACGAGAGCCACGTGACGGTGCCGCAGATACGTGCCATGTACGGCGGCGATCGGTCGCGCAAGGAGAACCTTGTGCAGTACGGCTTCCGCCTGCCGTCGGCCCTGGACAACAGGCCGCTGAAATTTGAGGAGTTCGAGAGCATGACGCCGCAGGTGATGTACGTGAGCGCCACGCCGGCCGACTACGAGCTTCAGCGCTGCGAGGGCGTGGTCGTGGAGCAGGTTATACGTCCCACGGGCCTGCTCGACCCTGTGATACGCGTGCGTCCCACCGCCGGTCAGGTCGACAACCTGCTGGAGGAGATACAGCTGCGCGTGGAGCGCAACGAGCGTACCCTCGTTACTACCCTTACCAAGCGAATGGCTGAGGAGCTGAACGACTATTTCCTAAAGCTCGGGGTCAAGACGGCCTATATCCACAGCGATGTCGACACCATCGACCGAATAAAGATTCTCGACGACCTCCGCGCCGGAGTGTACGACGTGCTTGTGGGTGTCAACCTGCTTCGTGAGGGCCTCGACCTGCCGGAAGTCAGCCTCGTGGCTATCCTCGACGCCGACAAGGAGGGCTTCCTGCGCAGCGACAGGTCGCTCACGCAGACCGTGGGCCGCGCCGCCCGCAATCTGCATGGTGAGGTGATAATGTACGCCGACCGCATCACGCAGTCGATGCAGCGCACCATCGACGCCACCGAGGACCGACGCAGCCGCCAGCTGGCCTACAACGAGGCACACGGCATCACGCCGCAGGCCATCGTCAAGGCGCGCCAGGCCATTGTGGGGCTCGACACCCGCATCGACGAGGAAACGGCTCCGGCACGCACGGCAAGAGTGCAGGCCAAGGGCAACGCCCGCGAGCGCCAGCGGCGCAAGGAGCAGGTGGCGGCCGCGGCGGCTATGCCCGTGCCGTACGCCCAGGAGTACGCCCACGATGCGTCGGCGGCCGTCGCTGCCGACCCCGTTGTGGCATACATGGGCCGCGACGAGCTCGAACGCCACATCAACCACGCGCGCGCCGAGATGCTGCGTGCCGCCAAGGACATGGATTTCATAGAGGCAGCTCGTCTGCGCGATGCCGTCATCCGCATGGAGCAGCGGCTTGAATCAATGAAGAAGTAAGAAACTATGGTGAAAAGTGATACTACGGGCAGCCGTTGCGCTATGCCCTCACCTCAGGATTTTCTGCCCACCTCGGTGAAGGAGATGCAGGCCCTCGGCTGGGACAGCGTGGATGTGGTGCTTTTCTCAGGCGATGCGTACGTGGACCATCCTGCATTCGGCGCAGCCGTGATAGGCCGCACCCTGCAGGCCGCCGGCTATCGGGTGGCAATAGTACCGCAGCCAAACTGGCAGGACGACCTGCGCGACTTCCGTAAGTTCGGGCGTCCGCGGCTGTTCTTCGGCGTGTCGCCCGGCGCCATGGACTCTATGGTCAACCACTACACCGCCGCGCGGCGCCGCCGCAGCGACGACGCCTATACGCCGGACGGTCGCCACGGCGCGCGGCCTGATTATCCCACCATCGTCTACTCCGAGGCGCTGCGACGCCTCTTTCCGGACGTGCCGGTGATTGCGGGCGGCATAGAGGCGTCGCTGCGTCGCGTCAGCCATTACGACTACTGGCAGGACCGTCTGCGCCCGAGCATCCTTGTGGATTCGGCCGCCGACATGATAATTTACGGCATGGGCGAGCGCACCGTTCTGGAACTCGCCGCCCGCCTCGATGCCGGCGAGAAGATCGCCGACATCACCGACCTGCGCCAGACCGTGGTGCTCCGCCCCCTGGAGGAGATACCCGAGGCCACCGGCGAGGACGGAATCGTGCTGGCCTCGTACGAGGAGTGTCTGCGCCATCCCAAGAGCCAGGCGGCCAACTTCCGCTACGTCGAGCAGGAGAGCAACGCCATGGACGGAGGCGTCACTCTGTGGCAGGCTACCGGCGGACGCGCTGTAAAGGTCAATCCCATGTGGCCCGCGATGAAGCCCGGCGAGATTGACGCCGCGTTCGATCTGCCATACACGCGTATGCCGCATCCGCGCTACCGCGGCAAGCGCATACCGGCCTACGAGATGATACGCCACAGCGTCAACCTGCACCGCGGCTGCTTCGGCGGCTGCGCGTTCTGTACCATTTCGGCCCATCAGGGCAAGTTCATAGCGTCGCGCAGCAAGGAGTCCATCATGCGCGAGGTGCGCCGGGTGGTGGCGATGCCCGACTTCAAGGGCTATATAAGCGACCTCGGCGGCCCGTCGGCCAACATGTATGCCCTGGGCGGCCGCGATACCTCGATATGCGCCCGCTGCCGCCGTCCGTCGTGCCTGCACCCCAAACCGTGCCCCAACCTGAACACCGACCATTCGGCTCTGCTCGACATCTACCGCAGCGTCGACGCCGTGCCGGGTGTGCGCAAGAGCTTCGTGGGCAGCGGCGTACGCTACGACCTCGCCATGCACGAGACGGGCGACAAGGCCGTGGACGCCACCAACCGGCGCTATTGCCGCGAGCTGATCGCCAACCACGTCAGCGGCCGGCTGAAGGTAGCGCCGGAACATACCAGCGACGTCGTGCTCGACCTGATGCGCAAGCCGTCGTTCAGGCTCTTTCACGACTTCAAGAAGATTTTCGACGAGGTGAACCGTACCAAGGGACTGCGCCAGCAGCTGATTCCTTACTTCATAAGCAGCCACCCCGGCTGCCATGAGATAGACATGGCGATGCTTGCGGCCGAGACCAAGGACCTCGATTTCCATCTCGAGCAGGTGCAGGACTTCACGCCGACGCCCATGACGGTGGCGACGGAGATATACTACAGCGGCTATCATCCCTACACGCTGGAGCGCGTCTACTGCGCCCGCACCCCGCAGGAGAAGCTGGCCCAGCGACGCTATTTCTTCTGGTATGACCGCGCATATCGCGTGGAAATCACGCGAAGCCTTCACCGGCTGCACCGTCCCGACCTTATCAACAGACTGTTCGGGCCGTCCGGAGCGCGCCGCTGAAGCGTGCCGGGCGTCTACATGTCGTAGCGGCTGTAAATCTCGTTGGCGAGCTGATGTGCCTTGGCGCGTGTGGCCGAATCGGCCGCGGCGTGCGGACCCAGGTCCGGTACGCGCACGCGTGTGCCGGGACGTATGCGGTTTGGATGCCGCAGAATGTCGGAATTAGCCTCGTAGATGAACACCCAGAAGTCCTTGCGCCCGTAGTGCGTGCGCGCTATGGTGGTAAGGAAGCGCGTGGAGGTCACAGTGTCGTAGACCGGCTCTTTCTCCGGCTCGGGCTTTTCTTCTGCGGTGCTGCTGACTGTGTCGGCGGGCTCTGTCGCCGTGCTGTCCTGCTGCGCAGGAGCCGCGATGCTGTCGGCCGGCAGGACTTCGGGTTTTTCGGCGACGGCTGTGGCGGGGCCTTCCGCTGCACCGCAGTGCGTGCCGTAGCAGTATCCGCCGGCAAAGCCGACTATCAGGCACAGTATCGCGGCTACCCACGGCCATGCGCTGCGCCGCATCACATACACTACCTCCGGTTCGTCCTCGGTCGCGTCCTCCTCGTCTTCAATAGTTTCATTTTCAGGCTCCTCGACGGGAACTTTCTCTTCGACAGGCCTGGCTTCGGGCTGAGGTTCGGACTCTTCAGGCTCTTCAGGCTCCTGCATGGTCTCCGGCAGCGGTGGCGGAAGCAGTTCCTCCTGCTCCTGCGCC
Source organism: uncultured Muribaculaceae bacterium (assembly GCA_948665475.1). GTDB lineage: Bacteria > Bacteroidota > Bacteroidia > Bacteroidales > Muribaculaceae > CAG-873. The sequence goes on from CAPNHY010000032.1 coordinate 12,229, forward strand.
GGCGTTTCCTCCTCTTTCTTCTGCTCGGGTTCGCTGTCGAAAATGGCCGTAGGCGCGTCGGCGGGGATGTCCATCGGGCTGAACAGCGCGAAGGGTGCGTTTACGGCCTCGGCCAGCTCGGGTGCAGGAGTAAACTGCACCTGGCTGTCGCTGCCTTTGCCGCGCCTGAATGTTCCTATGCCCTTGAGCGTCACCGCTTCTCCGGCTGCCACGGATTCGGCCGTAGCGTTGAAAATCGCCATTATGATGCGTGAGGCGGCCTCGGCGTTGATGCCGGCAACGCGTGCCGCCTGGGCGGCGAGTTCGGGAAGGGCGACTGTATTATTCATGGGCTGACAATAGTTTGCGCAGCTTGCTGCCGGGGCTGAAGCGTACGGAGATATGCGGCGGCATGAGGCGTCGGCGCCCTGTGGCGGCGTCGGTCTCCACATGCTCGTCGTGTTTCTCGGCGATGAAGCTGCCGAAGCCGGGTATGGCTACGGTGTCGAGCGCGCAGCAGCGTTCGCGCAGCGCGGCGGCCAGCACGCTCAGCGTCTTTTCGCACGTGGCGGCGTCGCAGCCGGCGTCGAGCGCCGCTTTTTCCATTAGTCCTTTAGAGTCCATCCGCAGGTCAGATAATCAGCATGGCGTCGCCATATGCGCCGAAGCGGTAATGCTCCTTCACGGCTTCGGAATAGGCGTGCATCACCTGGTCGTAGCCGCCGAAGGCCGCCACCATCATGAGCATGGTGGAGTAGGGCAGATGGAAGTTGCTGACGAGCGAAGTCGCTACAGTAAATTCGTACGGGGGGAAGATGAATTTGTTGGTCCAGCCGTCGTAGGGCTGAAGATGTCCGCCCATGCTGACGGCGCTCGCCATGCCGCGCAGCACGCTCGCGCCTACGGCGCAGACGCGCTTCTCGGCGTCCTTGGCGGCGTTCACCGTATCCACAAGTTCCGGCGACACAATGAGCTGCTCGGAGTCCATGCGGTGCTTGGTGAGGTCTTCCACGTCTATCTCGCGGAAGTTGCCGAGGCCGCAGTGTTCGGTCAGGAATGCCTGCTTCACGCCCTTGATTTCAAGACGTTTGAGCAGCTCGCGCGAGAAGTGTGTGCCGGCAGCCGGAGCCACTACGGCGCCTTCGTTGCGCGCGAAGATGCACTGGTAGCGCTCGGCGTCGGCCTCCTCGGGTTCGCGCTTGATGTATTCGGGCAGCGGCGTGTGGCCCAGCGCATAGAGGTCGCGCTTGAATGCGTCGCGCGGACCGTCGTAGAGGAAGCGCAGGGTGCGTCCGCGCGATGTCGTGTTGTCGATGACCTCGGCTACCATCGACTCGTCGTCGCCGAAGTACAGTTTGTTGCCTATGCGTATCTTGCGGGCCGGCTCCACGAGCACATCCCAGAGCTTGATGTCGGCGTTGAGCTCGCGCAGCAGGAACACCTCGATGCGCGCGCCGGTCTTCTCTTTGTTGCCGTAGAGGAGGGCGGGGAATACTTTGGTGTCGTTGAACACCATCACGTCGCCGTCGTCGAAGTAGTTCAGTATGTCCTTGAACAGACGGTGCTCTATCTCACCGCTGTTGCGATGCAGTACCATCATGCGCGACTCGTCGCGGTTCTCCACGGGGTATTGTGCTATGAGTTCTTCCGGGAGACGGTATTTGAATTGCGAAAGCTTCATATTATGACATTTATATCGTTTTCGTTGAATTTTGGCCGGTACGCGGTTCCAGACGTTACGCCTTGCGCTTGCCCTCGTACCAGTCGGGATATTCTATCGGCGCGGCGGCGATGATCTCGGCCGCCTGCTTCACGCTGACGCAGTCGGCTATGCCGTAGTCGCCCACGCGTGTGCGGCGCAGCCGCGTCAGGTGGGCGCCGCTGCCGAGCGCCGTGCCGATGTCGCGCGCAAGCGCCCTGATGTACGTGCCCTTGCCGCACTCCACCCGCACGCGTATGGCCTCAGGGCTGAATTCCAGCAACTCTATGGCGTGGATTTCCACCGGGCGCGCCTTCAGCTCCACTTCCTCACCTGCGCGTGCGCTCTCGTATGCCCTCACTCCGTTGATTTTGCATGCAGAGAACGCCGGTGGCACCTGAAGTATCGTCCCCGTGAACCGGGCGAGCGCTTCCTCTACCGCCTCGCGGGTGATATGCGCGGTGGGGTAGGTGGCATCTATCTCGGTTTCCAGGTCGAAGCTCGGGGTGGTGGCGCCGAGCGCTATTTCAGCCTCATATTCCTTGCGCCCGGCCTGCAGCTCCTCGATGCGCTTGGTGGCGCGGCCGGTGCATATCAGTATCACGCCTGTTGCCAGCGGGTCGAGCGTGCCGGCATGACCCACTTTCAGACGCGACACGCCGAGGCGCCGCTTCAGCGCGCCGCGCACTCGGTTCACGGCGTCGAACGACGTCCAGCCCTCCGGTTTGTCAATGCACAGTATTTCGCCGCTGAAATAGTCCATTTATCAAAAGAGATGGTAGGTCAGACACAGCAGGCCGGCGGCCACGCAGTACACGGCAAACCATACGAGCTTGCCTTTCTTCACTATGTCGAGCATCCATTTGCATGCCATGCAGCCCACGATGAACGAGGCCAGGAAGCCTATCGCGATGGCGCCTATGCCGGCTCCTCCTCCGGCAGCGGCGGCTGATGCGGCAGCCGGCTCCAGCATGTCCTTGATGTCGAGAAGCCCCTCGCCGAGTATGGGGATGATAACCATGAGGAACGAGAAGCGTGCCACGCGCTCGCGGTTGTCGCCGAGCAGGATGCCCGTGGCGATGGTGGTGCCGGAACGCGACAGACCCGGCAGCACGGCCACGGCCTGACCGAGGCCGATGACGAAGGCGTCGGTCCAGCTGATGTCGCGGCCCTGGCTCGCCGTGGGGCAGGCTATGGCGTGGCGCGTACGCGTAAAGTATGCGAACGAAAGCAGTGCCGCCGTCACGAGCAGGCACACGCCCACTACGGTGAGATTGCCCTCGAACAGCGCCGAAATCTCCTTCTTGAAGAACACGCCCACGATGCCGACGGGGATGCACGACAGCAGTATCTTGCAGACGTAGAAGAAGTTATAGTCGCGCTTGAACGTGAAGAACGACACGCACAGCGGCCAGAACTCGCGCCACAGTATAACAATGGTGCTCAGCACAGTGGCTACGTGCAGCATGACACTGAATTCCAGCGACGACTCCGGGTCGAGGTTCACGCCCAGTACCTGCTTGAAAATCTCGAGATGTCCGCTGCTGGAGATGGGCAGATACTCCGACAGGCCTTGTATTATGCCGAGAAGCAACGCGTCTAACCAGTCCATCGTCAGTCTTTTTTACGGGGTTTGATGATAATTGCGATTGCCATGGCTACGAACCCGAGGAATGCGATGGCCGGACCTACGACGATGCGGCGCGTGGAGAATATGTCGGGGTTGAATTCCGTTTCCGTGGTGGAACCTCCCAGCATCAGTATGAAGCCGAGGACTATCATGGCGCCGGCTATCGCCATGGCTATGAAGTTGATGCGTGTCAGGGGGCGCTGCGCTGCGCTCTCATGCTCTATGAAATCATTCTTGTTTGCGGCAGCAGATTTACTATCGCCTGTGCGCATCGCGCCCTGTTGTTCGGCACGTCCTTGCTGTCCTATGGAGTTTTTCTTTTCCGAGTCCATATTGTAGTATCTGTCAGTTCATGTAATAGTCGTCAATGTCGTGACGGAGATAGCGGTTGGTGGCTATGGCCGAGGCCAGCAGGCATATGAGTACGCCTGCCACAGCCAGCAAGGCATAGACGGCCGCGCTGTCGGCCCAGCTGAATGCCGATGCCAGCATGGGGTCGGCCTGCGTGGCATACGCCTGAATACCTGCGAGTATTGCCGAGGCAACGGCCGCTGCTATGAGACCTGTGACGGCTCCGGCACTCAGGAAGGGCCGACGGATGAATGCCGCCGTTGCTCCGACCAGTCGCATGGTGTGGATGACGAAGCGACGCGAGTAAACCGCGAGGCTTACGGTGTTGTTGATCAGGACGAAAGAGATTATCAGCAGCGCTCCGGCCACAGCGAGCATGATTAGCGAGAGATGGCGCAGGTTCCTGTTCACGCTGTCGATGATGCCGGTGTCGGAAAGCACGTCCTCCACTCCTTTCTGCCGTGCCAGCACCGTGCTGATGGCCCGGATGCTGTCGGCATCGGCCCAGTCGGCCCGCAGGCGCACGTCGAATTCGGCGCCGTAGGGGTTCTCGTCAACCAGCTCCATTATGTCCTCACCTATGATTTCCGACTCCTGCGCGAGAATCTCCTCCGGGCCTGTATATACGAAAGAATCCACATATCGTGCGCGCGAGAGTATGGTCTTCATGGCGTTCACATCGGCTTGTCCCGTTCCCTGTTCCATCTTTACGGTAAAGCCCATGTTGCGTCGCACGTTGTCCGTGGCCTTGCGCGCCGCGCACGTCATGAGTGCGGTGAGGCCCATGAGCACGAGCACAAGGGATACACTCACAATAGAGGTGACACGCGACCCTAACGCACTGATATGTAAAGCTTTTTTCTTACGCATAAATGAATGAGGCCCTATGGCGTCTAATAAAATGCAAAATTAATACTTTTTTGACCCCTTGTCAAGTGTTTTACGCCGGTTTTTGGATAAAAAGTTGCATATTGAACAAAAATCACTTGCCGATTTCGTTTAACGCGGCCAAAGCCGTAACTTTGCAGTGAGTTTTTAAACAGCCTCTTGGCCGTTCTCCGAAAACCTTTGAAAGCGGGCATTTGTTAATAATGTACTTATTTTTCCAAAACGATGGGCAGCATGTTTGAACTACTGATGGATCTGCCTCTGTTCAGAGGCGTAGGCATCGATACCATAAAAAAGATAGCCGGTACGGCAAAACTGCATTTTCTGAAGTACCCGCAGGGAGAAGTCATCATAGACCAGCATTCTCCCTGTACGCATCTGGTGTTTATAATCAGCGGTGCCGTGCGTGTATCCACTGCCAATAACAACAACAGCATATCCGTGTCCCAGACCCTGCGGGCGCCTGATGTCATTGCCCCTGACTTTTTGTTCGGCCGCACCACGCTGTATCCATGCCGGGTGGTTGCCACCGAGGATACCGGCATCCTTAAAATCAGCAAGGCCGACTATCTGAAAATCCTTGAGGCCGACCCTGTGTTTCAGCTGAACTATCTCAATGTCATTTCCATGAACGCTCAGAAAAGCGTCGTGGGCCTGATGTCGCTTACCGCCGGCACTCTTGAGGAGCGAATAGCATTCTGGGTGATAGCGCTGACGCAAAGCACCGGCGAGAACATTGCCATCGAGTGCCCGCTGCGCAATTTGTGTGCCGTATGGGGTGTGCAGCGTTCTGCGCTGGTTGAGGCGCTCACGCGCATGAAAGAGTATGGCGTTCGTTCGTTCGGGCCGCAGGGCGTGGAGATTGCCTCCCGGAAAAAGTTGCTCGATATGCTTATTCTGCACCCCGAGCAGGAGTTATCCGGCCATACAGACTGATATTTTAGCTTATATTTTTAAGGAATCATAATTTATATAAAATATTGATTAATAGGGATGTGTAAAAATACACGCCCCTATTTTATTTATATTGCACTTATACGCAGGCTGCAATGCGCTTCTTGTGGATTAATTTTGCAGTGTAAATAATTGTTAGGTCTAAAATATTGGATCTGATAGGTTAGAAAAAATGATTGTAAAAAGGATTTTTAAATGGTTTTAGGTATTTAGTGTTAGAGACACAATATGGAGAGCCGCTTCGTGATGAAGCGGCTCTTTGTAATTATATATGTATGTTGCTACTTCTTCGCGGCTTCGTCAAGGTTGCGGCGTTCGAATGCGTCGATGAAGCTGCCGGGCGTTGCGTTATAGATGTGTATGCCGCAGGCCGATGCGTAGCGCGCAATCTGGTGGTAGCTGCGGAATGCCACGGTGAAGCTGTTCAGGATGTCGTGCAGCCGGTAGCCGGTGTACTCGGCGGTAGAACGGGCAAGCTCGCGTTTGTCGTCCTGATAGAAGTGCGGCTGCACGCTCACGACTTCGTTCTGCTCGTTTACTTCTATTGTACGCAACCATGAATGGTCGGCTCCCGTGAGCCATACGGTGTTGAATCCTGCCTTGAGAGCTATCATGATGGCGGCTATGAGCACATTGCGCGGGCGCGGCATGGCGCGCCCGCTGCGGAATGCCGCGTGGCAGAGCGTGTCGAAGCCTTCGGCGCCGATTGCGTTAAAGCCTTCGACGGTGATGCCCGGAGCCCGTCGGCGTGCCTCTGCTACAAACGGCACGGGCACATAGAGCGTCAGCGGCCACGAGGCGTCGGCAAGATGCTGCCACAGGCTGCACACGTTTGGCTCATCGGAATGGAAAAAGTGCGGGTCGGCCAGCACGTAATAACTTGGCCGCAGACGGTCGAATTCCGGCGCATTGGCTGCAAAATTCACCGCCATGCAGGGTATGCTCCGGAGCAAGTCTTCATGCTCGGCGATGGTGGTGCGCAGCGAGGGCCCGTTGGCAAGTATTATTATGTTGCCGCCGCCCTGTGGGGTTATGCCGCAGCGGCGGCTTTGCAGCGCGATTTTTACGATGCTTTTCAGTGAGGCCCCTGTCTGTGAGGCTATTCGGGCTATTCGGTCGCCAGTTTTCATGTGGTTGCTATGTATGCGAGGGTGAGGGCTACGGCTATGCCTGCCGCGAACACGGCGCACCAGATGCGGAAGGCGCGTTCACGGCGGTAGTGCAGCCAGGTATAGGCGGCAGCGGGTATCATCAGGGACACGAGGGGTATGCCGTAGCGGGCTATCGTGCCTCCGAAGGTGAAGGCTGAGGCTATGTACAGCATGGCGCCTGTCGCTGTCAGCACCAGAAGAGGATGTGGCGCGCGTCCTCTGCCGAACTGTCGCCCTGCGAAATAGAGCAGGAGGGCGCCGGCGGCATAACGGCAGAAAGAGAAATGGGCCAGCGCCATGCACGGGCCGTAAATAAGGTATTTGCTCCACGACCACGGCAGCGGTATCAGGAACTGGATGGCCGTGACGACCGGCACGAGCAGCACGCGCTGCCACACGGGCAGCATCATGTAGCTGTTGAGAACTTCGGTATAGGCCGCCCCGTGGCCGTAATTGCTGTTGTCGTCGCCCTCGTCAGGAATCGATGACTCAAGGGAGATATAGCTGCCGATAGGAACTGTGCTGTTCGCCAGCTGCATATACAGCCATATGCCGAAAAGCGACAGAGCTATGGCGCACGAGGCCACGAGGTCGCGGCGCGACGACTGCCTCTGCATCACAAACACGATGGCGGCAAGCACCAGCATGTAGTTTTTGCGCAGGTAGAAAATACCTGCCGCTGCGGCTATTATTGCGAGAATCGGAAGCACCGACACCCTGTCGCGCATGCGCAGCGACGCCCACGCTGTCAGGGCTATGGCGCAGGCCAGCGGACAGTCCTTTATAAGAATGGTGCCGGAAACCATGAAATAGCACATGGAGGCGGCCAGAACCATGGCGGTAAGGCCCATGCTGCGACGCTGCGCAAGGTCGCCGCCCGCGCACCGCACCGCTATCGCGCCCGTCAGCGCCACCGTTACCAATGCACAAAATGAATTGAACATCAGGGGGATGCTGAAATCATCGCCGAATACGTACACCAGCATTCCGACAAGGTGGCCGTAGTCCTGCGCGGGCCAGGGGCATGGCATAACGTCGCGCCGTCCGTTGTCGAAGAGCGCGTTGTTCCATGCGCTCCAGGAGTCCAGATTCATGAGCACCGGGGCCGAGGCGTCGCCGCTGCCAAGCACAGTGATGTAATAGTGGCAGTTGACGGCAATGCCGGTCCACAGCGCCACTGACGCGCCCCACAGCAGCCAGCCGCCGGGTGTGCAGCTCCATGACGCATTTCGGTAGGACGCGATGAGCAGCAGATACAGCGCGGCCCAGCCGAAGCACAGGGTGCCGGCCGATGCGCCGGGCCATATCAGCGCGGCCATGCCGGTAAGGCATATGCCGGCCGGAAAACCGTAGCGCAGGGGAGGGTATGCCGTGGTGCCGTTCATAATCCGGGGCCGAGAGTGAGTGTTGACAGGGAGGTGAGCCGTGAGGCCGCCTGTGTGATGTCGGCAAGCGATACCGACCGGATGTGTTCCGTGGTCTCCGCCGGCAGCGACGCGCGACCGTGGAACAGCGTGGCGCGGGCTATGCCCAGGATGCTGTTCTCGCGGTTGTCCGACGCCACTATCAGTTGTCCGAGATACTGACGCTTAGCCATCTCCAGCGCGCGCTCGGTGATGGCGTCGCCTGCGGCTATGCGGCCGATGCACTCCTGTACAAGCCTGCGGCAACGCGCGCTGTCGTCGGGGTCGCAACCGAAGTAAACGGTGAAGGCTCCGCAGTCGGAGTACCATGTGGAGGAAGCCTCGACGGTGTAGACCAGTCCGCGGCGCTCGCGCAGGGCTACGTTGAGCAGGGAGTTCATGCCCGGGCCGCCGAGGATATTGGTGAGCAGCGCTACGCTGAAGCGCGACGGGTGGTACATGTCGGGCAGCCGCGCGCCCATCAGATTGTGGTCCTGATGGGAGTCGATGCGGCGGCGCACGTCGAAGGGTGCGACGTCCGGCTGCGTCAGCCGAGTATGCTCCACTTCCGCGGCCGACGGTTGCATGTAGTGGCTGAACACCGCAGCCACGCGGCCTATGCTCTCGGGCCCGCTGTAGAATGCCACCATGTTCGGCGCTGTGTAGTGTTGCCGCAGGTATGCGCGGCACAGCTCCGGCGTTATGCGGGCGATGTCCTCGCGGCTGCCGAGGATGTTGTGGCCCAGCGGCGAACCGTCGAAGAGCAGTTCGTCGAAGTCGTCGTACACGGCGTCGGCCGGCGAGTCAAGATAGCTGTCTATCTCGTCGGCTATCACCTGACGTTCCTTTTCGAGTTCTTTTGCCGGGAACTGTGAGTTCTGCACGAGGTCGGCTATCAGTTCGGTAGCGCGGGCGGTGTTGCCCGCAGGGTAAATGCTGTATACGGTGGTTTCCTCCTTGGTGGTGAACGCGTTGAGTTCACCGCCCACGGCCTCCATGCGGTTGATTATGTGCCAGGGCGAACGGCGCTTCGTACCCTTGAAGATGGTGTGCTCCACCAGGTGCGCCAGTCCGTGGGCGTCCGTCGCGTCGTCGCGGCTGCCCACTCGCGCGGTGACGCCTGCGATGGCTGTGGCCGCGCCTGGAGTGTGCACGTGCACGAGGCGCATCCCGCAGTCCAGCGTGGCGTATTCTATTTGCCTGTCGGTCTTACGCATCCTTCCAGTCGCCGTTGTCCTTTATCAGTTGTATGAGCCGTGGCAGGGCCTCCGATGCCGGTATGTTCTTGACTACGCACTGCTTGTTCTTGTACAGGCTCACGTTGCCGGCAGCGGCACCCACGTAGCCGTAGTCTGCGTCGGCCATTTCGCCGGGGCCGTTCACGATGCAGCCCATGACGCCTATTTTCAGACCCGTAAGGTGCGATGTTGCCTTTTTGATTTCGGCGAGGGTGTTCTGCAGGTCGAAGAGCGTGCGTCCGCAGCCCGGGCAGGCTATGTACTCCGTGTGCGAGAAGCGCAGGCGTGTGGCCTGGAGTATGCCGAGCGACAGGTCGCGCAGCGCCTCGCCGTCGAGTTGCGGCGCCACTATCTCTATGCCGTCGGCAAAGCCGTCGAGCAGCAGTGTGCCCAGCTCTATGGAAGCCTCGACCACCACCTGTTCTGCGCTGATATTGGCGGGATAGGTTCTGCGGATTATCACGGGCGTGTCGTCGCCCTCGCGCATCATGGCGTGCATCTGCGCGCGTATCGACGCTATGGGGTTGACGGCGCCTTCTTCGGCTTCCACGACACGAACACCGGCAGGAATATCTCCGGCGCTCATGTCCACACCTACGGCCACGGGCGTCTGTCCGCCTCCCACGCAGCCTATGGCGCGGCTGGCACGGACCGAGGGGTTGAACACGTCGTAGCCCGGCGCAATAGTTGCGCCCGTGGGCTCGGCCTTGGCTATGCGCTCTATGTAGTCGCGTATCATGCGGGCCACGGGGATTTCGGCCACCGGGTCCTCGCTGAGCGACACGCGAATGGTGTCGCCGATGCCGTCGGCGAGCAGCGAGCCAATGCCTACGGCCGACTTTATGCGGCCTTCGAGCTCGTTGCCTGCCTCGGTGACGCCGAGGTGAAGCGGATAGTGCATGTCCTCGCGGTCCATGGCGTCGACCAGGCGCCGTACGGTCTCCGTCATCACGCGCACATTGGAGGCCTTGATGCTGATTACCACGTCGTTGAAGTTCTCGTCGCGGCATATGCGCAGGAACTCCATGGCCGACTCCACCATGCCCGCCGGAGTGTCGCCGTAGCGGCTCATGATGCGGTCCGACAGCGAGCCGTGGTTGACTCCTATGCGCAGCGCGGCGTGGCGCTCGCGGCAGAGGTCGAGCAGCGGCACGAGCCTGTCGCGCAGGCGCTTCAGCTCGGCGGCGTACTGCTCGTCTGTGTAGTCAATTGTCTTGAACACACGGCCCGGGTCGATGAAGTTGCCGGGGTTGATGCGCACTTTCTCCACGCCGGCCTCGACGGCAGCGAACGCAGCCGCAGGGTTGAAGTGGATGTCGGCCACGAGAGGCGTAGTAATGCCCGCTTCGCGCAGCCTGCGGCTTATGTTGGCGAGATTGGCGGCGTGGGCCGTGCCCTGGGCAGTGAGTCTGACGAGCTCCGCCCCGGCCTCGGCCAGGCGTATGCACTGGTTCACGCTCGCGTCGGTGTCGAGCGTAGGCGTATTGGTCATTGATTGCAGGCGCACGGGGTTGGAGCCTCCTATGGCTACGTTGCCTGCGTGTGCCACCGATGTGGCGCGTCGGGTATAGTCTGTTCGGTTCATGATTCAGTAGGGTATGCACATGGCTATGAATACACAGACGGTAGAGAGCAGCCACCCGCAGCACACCTGGGCGGGCGTGTGGCGCTCAAGTACGAGCCGGGCCGAGCCTATGACGCCGCCCAGCAGTATCACGCCCGTGAGCCACAGCATGGCGTTGACGGTGGCGAGGCCGGTGGCTGTGAGCCACAGCATCATGCCCGCCATGCCTCCGGCCGCGCCGGCGTGGGCGCTGATTTTCCACCGCAGGGTGATGAACAGGCTCAGCGTCGTGGACGTGGCCGCGCCGTAGAAGAAGCATTGCAGCCACAGCGGCGCATGCAGTATGTGCAGGTAGAGGGCGGCACCGAGATAGGCCAGTATGGCTATGAGCATCGGCACCGTGCGCTGCCGGCGGTCGGAGATGCTCATGTCCGATATGTGTCCGGTGCGCAGCATGAGCAGCAGTATGCCCAGGGGTATTACTGCCGTGATGACAGCCACACCGATAGTGGCGCCGATGCGGGTGCGCTCGGGCAGGATCTGTAAAGGTGTTATCCACATAGCCATCGCCATGCAGTAGGTGGGCACCAGCAGTGGAGAGAATACGTCGCTCACTATCTGCGCCGCCCGTTGCAGCCTGCCGCCTTCCTTACGGCCGTCCGAGGGCTTCGGCGCGGCGGGTTCAATGGTCTTTACGGGGCGTGCGAAGTCCCCGCTGTTTTCGTTCAGTTCCATTGTCAGTTGAATTTTTTTCGCAGTCTTGCCACGGGCAGACCGATTTTCTCGCGGTACTTTGCCACGGTGCGCCGGGCTATGCTGTAGCCTTCCGCGTCCAGGACGGCGCAGATGGCCTCGTCGCTCAGCGGCGCGGTCTTGTCCTCGTTGGCTATAAGGGTGCGTATGCGTTCCGAAATTGTATGTACCGACGCGTCCGACGCCTCGTTCGGGCGCTCGTTGAAAAACATCTTCACGGGATATACCCCCGCCGCCGTGGCTACGTATTTGCCGGCCGTGGCGCGCGAGATGACGCTGAGGTCGAGCCCCGTGTCGGCCGCGATGTCGCGCAGTATCATGGGGCGTATCGTGCCTGCGTCGGCCGTCATGAAGAAGTCGCGCTGGCGGCTGACGATGGCGCGCATCACGTCCAGCAGCGTGCGTGCGCGGGCGTTGAGCATCTTGATGAAGCTCTGCGCCTCGTCGTGGCGGGTGCGGATGAAGGCTCTGGCCTCGCGCTCGCGGCGCGTGACGGCCGGCTGCGACTCGTCGGGCATGAAGCTTTCCTCTATCGCCAGTTCCGGCGTGCGTCCGGTCAGCGCCACGGTGGCGCGTCCGTCGGCATCCATCTCCACGTTGAAATCGGGCACGATGTAGCGCGACGAGTTGTCGCCGCTGCTGTCGGCATGGCCTCCCGGCTTGGGGTCGAGGGCGGTGATGATGTCTATGGCGCGCGACATCTGTTCCTGCCTGACGTCGAGCGCCGTCAGCAGCCTGTCGGCGTGGCGCTTGGAGAAAAGGTCGAAATAGTCGGCCACGATGCGGCGCGCAAGGGCTGTGTCGTCCGTGTGCTTCATGCGGTCGAGCTGCAGCAGCATGCAGTCGCGCAGGTCCACGGCGCCGACTCCGGCCGGCTCCATGCGGCGCACCAGCTTCAGCGCGTCGGCGAACATCTCGCGGCTCACCTCCATACCTGCCTGCGCGCTCATATCGTCGGCCATCGCCGCCGGCGACCGCGTCAGGTAGCCGTTGTCGTCCAGGTTGTCTATCACGTATTCGGCTACGGCTCTGCTGGTATCATCCAGCGCATAGTCGGCGAGCTGTTCCTTCAGGGCTTCGGCCAGCGTCTTGCCGGGTGCGGCTGCCGGCATGTCGTATCCGGGCTCGTAGTACGCCCCGCGCTGCTCGCTGCGGTAGAACGGTATGTCGTCATCGCTGGCATAGTCGGCCCGTTGCAGCTGCTCGGCGCTCTCGTTGAAGGCGTCGTTCTGCTCCTCGGGCGCCGTCTGTTTCTCTATGAGAGCCGGATTCTCGTCGACCACCCGGCGCACCTCGTCCTCGATTTCGGGCGTCGACATCTCCAGCAGGCGCCCGTAGAGCATCTGCTCCGGGTGCAGCCGTTGCTGCAAACGTTGCTGCTGTGTCAGTTCCAGTGATTCTCTCATTGCAGATGCAAAGTTACACATAAATCATGAGATTTCTAAACGGCCGTTCGGCGCATTTGAAAAAAAGTGTTGATTTGCGTGTAACGAACATCGCGCTTCTTCGTATATGATATAGGAAGTAAAAATCTTAAGAAGATGAAAAAGGTAATTCTACTGCTTGTAATCTGCCTGCTGTCGTTCGGCAGCGCGTTTGCGGCACCCCGGTTTAAAGGGATGGACAACAAGCACCGCAAAACCACCATCAGAATTGAAATTCCCGCCTCCGACCGCGATTCCTCCAACGGACTGTCGGTAGATAACGTAAGGCTCAGTAATAATGGAGAAACGCTTGCCTCCAAGAAAGTGAATGCGGTATGGGGCGATGACTCGGAAATCATTCTTGAGTTCAAGAAACTCACGACTTTTGCCGACTGCCAGCTTTCCTTTACGGTGAACGGCAAGCCCGTCACCATGGATATTTACAGCTGGCTGATGCTACATTGACCTCGGCCAATGTCTTTGTTCCAAATATCTATTTCAGCAAGTTCCTTCCGTTATCGCTGCTTTCCAATATGCTCATTTGATGGATTGCTATCTGATTTAGCTTGATAAGCCGTTCGCCTTGCGTCATACCCTGCTCAATGAAAACTGCATTGAGATTTTCCATATTCGACAGGCATATGAGTTCGTTGATTGTTGCGTAATCACGTATGTTGCCTTTTAGCTCGGGGTGAGCATCACGCCATTGTTTTGCTGTTACGCCGAACATCGCCACGTTAAGCACATCGGCTTCATTTGCGTAGATGAGACTTGCTTGGGCAGGAGTAACTTCCGCAGGTATAAGGTTTTGCTTTATAGCATCGGTGTGTATGCGGTAGTTGATTTTCGACAGTTCTCGTTTCGCGGACCAACCTAATAGTTGCTGTTCCTGCGTTTTCAGACGTTGAAATTCCTTTACTATATAAATCTTGAACTCTGGACTTATCCACATTGCAAATTCAAAGGCTATATCTTTATGAGCGTATGTCCCGCCATATCGACCGGCTTTTGCCTGGATGCTTATTGCGTTTGTTCTTGTTGCAAATTCCTTAACGCTTATTTTGAAACTATTTAAGCCGGATTGGTTTTTAATTATGGCGAATTCGCCATAATTAAAATTGGGGTTATACACCTTTTCCCAAATACCGATGTATTCAAGTGTATTGCGATTACGTAGCCAATCGGTTATGAAAAACTCTCCGTCTTTAGCACGTAACATATCGGTAAGGCATATATAGTCTTCGCCATTTACTTTTATAACGTTAACTTCGGTATCCTGTACAGTGATTTTTGTCATGGTAATACGCATTTGTTCGCAAAGTTAAGGAATAATACCGAGAAAGCGCGCATGTGGCAGTGATTTTGTGCCTGCTGCGCACGGCTCTTTCATTTAAAAATTCCGTGGATATTCAAGAACGTTGTTATTTTAT
>CAPNHY010000033.1:0-26247 GCA_948665475.1 uncultured Muribaculaceae bacterium
TCCGGAGGAAGCACGGCGCAGAGGCGCCCGTAGGAGTCATACACGCGGCGAGTGCACAGCAGATTCCCGTCGATGCCTTCGGCCGTCATCACCACAAGGCCGTCCATGTCGCGGAACTCACGCACTATGCGGCCGTCCTCGTCCTTGCTCTCCGTCACAGTCACTTTTCCGGGTGCATATTTGCCATGCAGGGTTATTCCGTTTGCGTCGGCGGTATAGCGCGGACATGCGTATTTGCCCGACGGCGTGTTGACAAGCCGGCGCACCGTGGCCCGGACTCCTGCGCTCTGCCACGCCCCGCCGGCACGCATTGTCGATTCCACAAGGGCGCGCGGCGACGCCTCATAGCTGCTGACGCTCCACATGTCGGCGCTGTCAGGGTCCTGGTCCAACGCCAGCATGGGAGTATTGCGCCACGGACGCCCCATGGCGTCGTACTCGGTGTACACGGCGCCACGGTAGCCGTCGTAAAGCGACAGCACCTCGCGTCCGAATCCGTCAAAATGGGTAGATGACTCGTAAATGCTGTCGTCGTTGCAATAGATTTGTTCGCTTACGTAGCTGTAGTCCTTGACTATATGATAGTTGTAGCGCGCCGTCAGCTCGCCGTTGCAGTGTATGGTCGACAGACGGTTGCCGCTGTCATAGCCATACGCCGTAACCGTGCCCCACGGCGCGTACTGGAGCGTACGCCCCACCAGCGGCCTGTACCTGTAGGACCACACCGGCGCCGCATTGCCCGGCAGTGAAAACGTTTCGGCATCCGAATTGTTGCGGGCCTGAGGCCACGCCGCGCAAAGGCCGGCGTAATCCAGTCCCTCCGCCTTGTACACCGGATACATGTTACCGTAGCCCCACAGCCATGACGTGGCGCGGCCGTCGGCGTCGACTGCCTCTATGGGACGCCCGCCCTCGTTATAACCGAAGCGCGGAGAATATATCGACGCCCCCGCGCCGTAGCTCGTTGCGACCTGTCGCGGCACGAATGCGCCGCCGGAGGCCCGCAGGAAGCTGACGCGATACTCCACCGACGCGTCGCCCTTCTGCGTCTTTTCGCCGACGGGCACGCTTACCACATTGGCCGCGCTCATCTGCGCCTCCACCGGCCCGTCGCAGTCATCGGCATAGTACACCTCGGTAGTCTTTCCGCTTCCGTCGGAAGTGCTTGTGGTAACGCTCTTCACGAGCATTGATTTGCCCTTGTAGGTATATGTCTGCTCTGTCGTGATAGGCCCCGTGGCGGTATATTCCGTATGCGATTTTGCCTTAAGGCGCTCTGTGTTGATTACTATCCCATAAGGTGTTATTTCATATGGATTACACTTTACTTTTAAACCGGTATATTGCGTGTTTGATATTTCGTCGGAATTATTAAAATCAGGAGAACAATCAGACGAAGATGGCAGGCATATTATCCTGCGCACAATCTGCGAACTGTAAGCAGCCACACCATTGAAAACTTCTTCGTATGTAAGAGAATCCTTTTCTACCAGTTTCTCAACGCCATTTTTAAAGGCGAATGTTTCTTTCGACACCATTTGGGGTCCCTTGCTGAACACCTTGTGAAGCCCACCATGAGTCCGGAATCCATATTCCGTATACAGCATGTTGCCTCGTTCTATTATTTCTTTATGTCGATAACGTATGAATCCCTCCACATATCTGGCAGTTACAGTCTCATACCACAACGGGGTCTCACCTATATCATAACGCATGTAATCTGAAAAAGGCCTGATGTTGACCGAGCGTATATAATCGACTCCCCAGTCAGAATAATCAACATTCATCAGGCCGATTGCAGCCTCGCACACATCTATGAATGTAGATGCTGACGGCACGTTCCGAACCTTTGCCTGACTGTACTCATACTCCACCACCCTGTCCTTCGAATCAGGAGTCCCGGTATGTGCCGTAATTCTTTTTACGCGTACACCTCCTCCTTCCGACAAATACGGATTGGTGGTAGCCGCTATCTCGTCTGCTCCGTTTTCATCGCGCACGGGGTCAAAACGGTGCGGTTCGTATTCAAACTCGCAATAACCGCCCGTGGGATACGTGATGCGGCGCAGCATATTGTTCTGCATAGCCGTCGCATCTATAGACCGGTCGGCCTGACCGTAACTGTCGTAAAAACCGACCGTATCCTGCCGTTCCCGATAACGCTTGATGCGCAAAGCGGGAGTAAGGGATGAATTATTCTTAGCATTATAGTAGCCCCACCAGTCCTGAGAATGTACGTCCGGCTGTACATTCGAGCCTTCCACGTAGGCCATATTATACGCGCCCTCGTCGCTAAGCCTTATTTCGGAAAGTCGACAACCAAAAGTATCATACACGAAATCAGCGGTTTTCACAATATCCGTATCGTGGCTTACTATCATTCGCTTAGCCATAGCACCGTCCATCAGACTGCTATATTCAATATCAACTCTGCCACCAGGAAAATCAACGCCACAAAGTGTCAGGAACTCAATTGGGTCACCAATAGTCTGGAAAATAGCATTTTCAGAATTATCACTGTTAAAGCTATCCAGATCCACTCCTGAATTCCACCATTGAAAGATATCGAATTTATCAAAGAATGAACTTCCACCTAAATAAGTACGTCCGGAATGAATGTGCCGGGTCATCTGCCAGCGGAATTTTATACATTCTCCGCCGGGAGTACGAATCTCATTAAGCGCCCAGCTCGTTCGGAGATTATCTATATTGGAATCGGGCTGAAGTTCGTTTGGACATCCGAAAATGTATTTTACACCCTTGCCGTCGGTGACGATGATAGAGTCGAGCTTGGCATCGGCCGTTACCTTATATTCACTGTCGCAGCCTCCTCGGAATATCGGAGTGCCATTGCTCATATCAAGCACACGTGTTACAGTATAATCAGGCAATGCGAAAGAGAATATATCATGTTGACTATCGTATCGGCCGGAAAAAACTGACGATGGATAATACGGATTCACCACGCACATAAATGCTGTTCCGATAATACTATTGTCGTCCGACTTCACAAACTCATATAGTTCATCCGGTCGGCCGAGTACCGTGCGCGTGGCACGCAGGGCCGGCATCAGCGACCAGCCGTAGCCGTTGGGGCTCGGATCGTCCATCACCTTTATGCCGTTGCTGTGGTACTGCATGTACAGCGGGAACGAATAGTCGCCGCATGCTACGGTATAAAGCGGTATCGTCAGGTCCACGGCGCCCGTAAGCAACGACGGCTGCGGCATCTGATACTCTACCGGGCGCGACGACTGCGGCGCAGGCGGTATGATGTCGCTCTTCACGGGCGTTATGTAGTTCTGCGCACTGACCGTCAGTGCCGCCACCCACACCAATATAGCCGCACGTGCCCTCATAAGCCGACCATAAATTTATAGCTCAGACCGGCGCGGCCGCTTGCATTCACCGCCACAAAAAGCGCACCGGCATACACAGGCGGCAGCGGCAGGCAGCATATGGCGCTGCTTTCCGTCGTGGCCGAGGCATATATATTGCCCGTGGAATCCATCAGGTACACATCCACAGGAAGTGGCGGTGTATCCGTATTCGCACCCGCCCGGAAACCGACCTCCACGCCCGCCGGCGTGCGCCGTCCGTAGGCCGATTCCAGCACAGCCATGACAGCCTCGTCATCCGGCGTCTCCGCAGGCTTGGCAGTATTGCTTATCAGCTCCTTAGCCCGGAACTCGTCAACAGCAAACAGGCTCGACCGCCCGTCATCACTCTCTGTCTGCACGGCCACAGGACACATCCCGCCGTCAAGCAGCCAGCGGTAGATTGTAATTCTGCCGGCCACAGCCGCGCTGTCGCCTTCCACAAACTTGCTCGTCGATATAGTCTCCCTGTGCAGATACGCCGCCACCGTGTCGCCGTACAGAACCAGCCGACCGTAGCCACAACCTTCTGAGCTGAGTGTCCCCGCCTCAGAAGTGACATACTCGCCATAGAGAAGACCTCGCCCGCTGAAACTGCTGTTGAAAGCACGTCCCCGGTCGCCACGCGTCACCCTCGAAGGCGCCGGCGCATCCAGAAGCATCTTTTCATGGCGGCCGGTGTTGTATCCGCGATAGACAAGCGTGTCGCCGCACAGCGCATAAGCCCGGCAGCTCGGTCCGGTCGATTCATAATACACTCCCGCCTTGAAAGCCGTGTATGCTGTCGCGGCGTCATCGACGGTGGATAGCTTTGTAAAATCCCACACCCTATCCTCCAACTGCCCTACGGCAAACGGCGTCAGTTCGCGGCGCAAATCCACCTTTTCCGCCGCCATGGAAACAAGCGGGAACAGGCATAACATGATGGCAAGCAAGATCTGACGCATAGGTCAAAATGATTGGACGCCCCAAATATACGAACTATTAATTACACGACCAACGGTTTAGGGAGAATTCTTTGCGGCGGAACGAAAAACGCCGCCCACGGGTTGAGGGGGCGGCGTTATGCGGTTAAAAAGGCGGAACTACAGTATTTCCTCCAGACGCTCCGAGGCTTCGAGGCACATGCGGCTGTTGTGGTAGGGACACTTCCAGAAGCCGGCTTTGTCGTCGCTGCGGTTGGCGTCGGCGCCCCGGCGGCTCCAGAGCCATTCGCCGTGCTCGCGGTCCACGATGTTGTCGCGGATATAGTTCCATGACTGCGCGGCCATGGGCAGGAACTCGGCGCGACCGTGGAACACGTACTGATACAGCTGTCCGAGCACGTTCTCGGCCTGCACCCACCAGTGTTTGTCGTTGTCGTAGCGGCCGGAAGCATGGCGCTCGTAAATCATGGAGCCGTCGGCGCAGCGTCCCTCCATCGAGGCATCGGCGATGCGCCGTGTGGTGTCCATGGTGCGGTTCAGCAACTCGGGGTCGCCGAGCACCTGCGCCGTCTCCAGCAGCAGCCATGAGGCCTCGATGTCGTGGCCGTAGCTCGTCTCGCCGTCCTGGCGCGTCCAGTCCGGGTCGAAGAAAAGGCCGAGGTGGCCGCGTCCGCCCGGCACCGTGAACGTGTCGAGAAACAGCCGCAGCAGCGACTCCGTGGCCTCGCGCAGTGCCGGGTCGGGCCATACACGCAGCAGATTGGTGTACGGCTCGATGATGTGCAGATGAGTGTTCATCGTCTTGGCGGCATTGTCGTCCTTGGCGCTGAGGCGCATGTCGGCGATGGGGCGCCAATCGCGCGTGCAGGCCTCGAGATAGCCTCCGCGCTCACGGTCGCGGCTGTGCTCCTCGATGTCGCGGAACAGACGCTGCGCATAGTCCAGCGCCTCGGCGTCGCCGCCCGTGGCGCGCACGTACTCGCTGAGTCCGTAGATGGCGAAGCCTATGGCATAGAACTGTTTCTTGGTGTCGATGGGCGTGCCGTCGGCATTCAGGCTCCAGTATATGCCTCCGTACTCGGGGTCGTAGAAGCGGTCTATAATCTCGCGCTTGGCCCGGGTGGCAGCCTCCAGATACTCCTTGCGGCCGAGAACGCGGTAGGCGGCCGAGAACGTCCAGAGGATGCGGGCGTTGAGAATTGCGCCCTTCGGGGCATCGGCGTCAAGGACGTCGTTGCCGTCGCGGCGTCCGTAGAAGCCGCCGCGCGGGTCGGTCATGCGTTCCAGCCAGTAGGGCAGGATATTGGTTTGCAGCTCGTCGAGCATCTCGCGGCGGAGACGCCCGGCGAGTTCTTTTTCGTTATCGTTCATAATTCATTCGTTAACCTTGTCGGCATCGGCGGCCTCCTCGGCGGCTGCCCTAACATCGGCGCCGCGGCGTGTGGCGCTCAAGCGGGCCACTATGTCGTTCACCCGGTCGGTGTCGAGGGGATACAGCCACACGATAATCATCGACAGCAGGGCCACCCCGGCGGGGATGAACGTCATCAGCATCCACAGGCAGCTGATGGCGCCCTCCGGCTGGCTCGCGCTGCCCTCCACGTAGCCGTAGCCGTGGAGCAGCCACATGACGGCCGCGCCGCCTATGGCGCCGCCGAACTTCTGGGCCATCGAGGCCGACGAGAAGATAAGCCCCGTCGACGCCGTATTGTACTTAAGCTCGGAGTAGTCGCTCACATCGGCATACATCGACCATACCAGAGGCGACATCACGCCCGTAAGCACCGAGATTACAACCTGGAGCAGCAGCATGAGCAGCAGTCCGGCATTCGTGGCGGGCGACAGCGTGAAGAACACTATGCTGAAGACTATGAGCGCGGCATCCACCATGATGAAGGTCGACTTCTTGCCGAGACGGTTGGTGATGGGAACGGCCAGAGCCACGCCCACCATGTTGGCGACCTCGCCCACGCCCAGGAACAGCCCCGAGTAGAACAGCATCGACAGCCCGAACACCACGATGTGCTGCTCGCCGCCGATGATGTCGGCGAAGAAGAAGGCCACGGTGGCACCGCGCACGGTGTTGAAGAGGTTGAAGCAGAGCGACGCGCCGTTGAGCAGCCACCAGGGCTTGTTGGTGAGCAGCGCCTTGATGTCCTTGCCGAGCGACGCATCGCTGACGGTGGCTATGGTCTCGCGGGTCATCCAGAAGCACAGCAGGAACAGCACAAAGCAGCAGCAGGCTATCACTATCATGGCCGCCTGCCAGCTGGCCTGCACGTTCATGCCCATGCCGGCGAAGAGATTGCACAGAGGTTCCCACGCGAACAGCGCAATGAACGAGCCGCCGTAGGCAAAGAACATGCGGAACGACGAGTACACCGTCTTCTCCTGCGAGTCCTCGGTCATCACGCCCAGCATGGCGCCGTAGGGCACATTGATGCCGGTGTACACCGTCATCATCAGTATGTACGTCACATAGGCCCACACCAGCTTGGCGCCGTAAGCCCAGTCGGGAGTGGTGAACAGCAGTATGCCGCAGATGCTGAACGGCGCGGCCACCCACAGCAGATACGGGCGGTACTTGCCCCAGCGAGTGTGCGTGCGGTCGGCCACAGCGCCCATCATCGGGTCGCTGACGGCATCCCATATGCGGGTGACAAGCAGAAGCACGCCGGTGTCGACCAGCGAGATTCCGAATACGTTGGCATAAAAGAACGGCAGGTAGTAGCTGAACACCTTCCAGAACATGCTGGAAGCCATGTCGCCGAATCCGTAACCGATTTTGTGGGTGAGGTTGGTCATGGTTTTAGTTTATAGTTTATGGGGGATAGGTAAGTGGGGCAAAGCCGTTTAGGGTTTAAAGTTTATAGTTTATAGGGGATAGGCAGGAGGATTTTTCTCCCGCTATCCCCTATAAGCTATAAACAACCTGACAAATTTACCTTTATTTTTTCAGATAAGCAAGATTTTTATCTATAAGGCGGTTGATGGTGCGCACGCTCTCCGTGGTCGTCAGGCCGTCCTGCGGAGTATTCATGCAGTAATCAACCAGGCGGTCGACAGTGCTCTCGGCCACGTGCATGCGGGTATCGCTGCTTGCGTAGTAGATGAGCACCCGGCCGTCCTCGTCCTTGATCCAGCCGTTGGCGAAGAGCACGTTCATCACGTCGCCCATGTATTCCTCGCCCACGGGTGCCATGAAGTAGCCGCCGGGGGCGGCGATACGGCGCCATGGCTCGTCGAGCGCGGTCATGTACATGTACAGCACGTAGCGCAGGCCGCTGGCGCAGGCGCGCACGCCGTGGGCCAGATGCAGCCATCCCTGCGGAGTCTTGATGGGGTGCGGGCCCTCGCCGTTCTTCACCTCCTTGATGGTGTGGTAGATGCGTTCGTCGATAATTTTCTCCTCGCGCGTGATTTCGGCGTGGCAGATGTCGTCGACCAGGGTCCAGCCTATACCGCCGCCGTTGCCGGTGTCGATGAAGCCGTCCTGCGGGCGCGTGTAGAGAGCGTACTTACCGTCCACGAACTCCGGATGCAGCACCACGTTGCGCTGCTGGCTCTTGCACTTCAGGTCGGGCAGGCGCTCCCAGTCCACGAGGTCCTTCGTGCGTGCTATGCCGCAGGTAGCCGTGGCAGCAGAGAGGTCGCCGGGGCATGCCGGATCGTGGCGCTCCGCGCAGAACAGGCCGTAGATCCAGCCGTCCTCATGCTGCGTGAGGCGCATGTCGTAGACGTTGGTGGCGGGGTCGTCCGTATCGGGCAGCGTTATGGGACGCTCCCGGAAGCGGAAATTGTCGACGCCGTTGGGACTCTCGGCCACGGCGAAGAAGCTCTTGCGGTCGGCTCCCTCCACGCGCACCACCAGCAGATACTTGCCGTTCCACTTCATTGCGCCGCTGTTCAGCGTTGCGTTCACACCTATGCGCTCCATGAAGTAAGGATTCGTGGCAGGATCGAAGTCATAGCGCCAGGTCAGGGGCGCCATGTCGGCCGTTATGACGGGATTCTTATAGCGGCGGTACACGCCGTTGCCCTCTATGGGCTCGTTCTTGCGGGAGAGAAGCGATTCGTAACGTTCGGTAACGAACTGTTTGCGTTGGTCGAAATTCATTTTATTCAGCCATTATTATTTTGGGATCATTTGCGAATTTATGGAAGTCAGCCTCGGCGGCGTGGCCCTTGTAAGGCACATAGTAGTGGCCGGGCTTCATCGTCTCCGACGCGTTGCGCCATACGCACACGTATGCCACAGGGTACTCCCTGAGCAGGGGCATCAGCACGCGCGTGTACCAGTCGGCCAGGGGCAGACCCTCCGAGCCGGTCTCGCTCAGGGCAATGATTTTGCCGTTCTTCGCCGAGAGAGCCTTGGCACCGTCGAGCTGACGGCGGGCGCGGGTCAGATAGTCCTCTATGCCCTCCTCGCCGCCGAAGTGGTAGACATCGGCACCGAGCACATCCACGTACCCGTCGCCGGGATAGCGCTCCGTGTATTCCTCGACCGAGGTCAGCTTGTCGGGCGAATACACCCACACCACGTTGTCCACGCCGCGCTCGTCGAAGACCTTGCGCGTCAGCGCCCAGAGCGCCTTGTACTGCTCGGGGGTGCAGAAATCCTTGCCCCACCAGAACCAGCTGCCGGTGTGTTCGTGCCAGGGACGGAACAGCACGGGGATGCGGTTGCCGTCGGCATCGGTGAGCGAGAGCACAAAGTCGGCCGCGCGGCCTATCCATGCCGTGAGCGTGTCGTTGAGGGCTGTGCCGGCGGTCACGGCCTCAGGCACGGGCGAGGCCGACACGTCCCACGAGTCGCCGCCGCTGACCGGATTGCGCGGATGCCAGCTGATGGCGTTGATGCCGCCGCGCGCCGCCTGGGCGCGCACCTCGCGGCGTATGAAGTCGAAGGGCACTCCGTCCAGCTGGATGCTGTCGCCGTATTCAATGAGGCCAAGATCCCAGTTCATCAGTCCGGGATACTTGCCTGCGGTCTCCAGCACATCGCTGCGTCCCTCGGCATAGGCCCAGTCGTGGCCATAGGCGGTATCGTCGTGGTGGCCGAAGATTACCTTGCCGCTGTCGGCAACGGCGTGCAGGCGGGCGAGCAGGGCTGCTGCCGGAGTCTGCGTCGAGTCGGCTTCGGTCTCGGCGGCGGCTTTCTGCGAGCCTCCGCAGGCGGTGGCGGCCAGCGAGAGAGCGGCGCCGCACACGGCGTGTATCATGAGTCTTTTCATCGCGTGTATGATTGGTTGTCTTGTGTATTATATTTCTTTCTTTTCATGCCTCCTCGCCCGTAGGTCGATTCGGTGCTTTTTCAGGAAATCCCGCCTTATGGCGGACTTTCGCGATGTCCTTCCCGCGGGGCAAAAAAGATGCCTGCTTAAAAGAAGGAAGACTGCCCCGACTCCGGCTCGGAGCCGGGACAGTCTTGTCTATTGTACAAACCTATTCGAGAAACTCTTATTTGAACGAGGGCATGTCTTCGCGGTTGATAACGTTCTCGTTCTCAAACACGCTCTTGATCCATGCGGTGCTGTTGCCGAAGCCATCCTCGGCGGGGTTGTCGGTGATGTTGCTGTTCCATACCATGAACCAGGCCCAGGGAGTGGCGGCGACGGTGGTGCCGTAGTCGATCATGTAGCCGCACTCGCTGACGGCTACCATCTTCTTGCCGTCTACCATCTCGTTGAGAGCCGCATAGGATTCGGCCACGCGGGCAGCGTACTGCTCGTCTGTCTCGCCGTCGTTGCGGTAGGAGTCAATGCCCACGATGTCGACGAACTCGTTGCCGGGATAAGCCTCGGCCATCTGAGCCTCGTAGCCGGCGTCCCACTGTGCGGTCCACACCCAGATGAGGTTGTTGAGGCCGTGGTGGTTGACCAGACGGTCGTACATGAGCTTCCAGAGGTCGATGGTGGCCTGAACGCCGCCGCGACCCCACCAGAACCAGGGGTTGTTGTACTTGTGGCTGCCTGCTGCCTCGTGGAGAGGACGCCAGATAACGGGCACGCCTGCTTCCTGCAGCTGCTTGAGATAGCCGGCCACCTGGTCGATGTCCTCGAGGATGACTTTGTTCTCCCAGGTGCCTTCGGTGAGGGCATTGGCGATGTCGAAGTTGGTGTCCTCGCAGTAGAAGGCGTACCTGTTCCAGTCCTTGTTGTTGTAGGCGTCTTCATCGGTGGGGACGTTCCAGTGCCACATGTAGCTTACGAGGCCGCCGGCGTTCCACTGTGCGGTGGCTGCGCTGATGTCGGTGTAGTCGATCCAGTTCTCGCCGCTGCGCTTGTGGTGGAGGAAGTCGTAGCATGCCAGAGCAGGATACTTGCCTGCGTGGCTGCTTACCCAGTCGGCAAACTTGTTGTTGTTGCCGTCGCCGGCGCTTGCGCCACTGAGCACCTTCTTGCCGTTCTGCTCGAGGAGCATGTTGTAGACGGCCTTGGCCGACTCGGTGGCGTTGGTGTTGATGAGGCTTGCGTCATAGTTGGTGTCGATGACAGTACGTGCCTCGGTGGTGAAGTTCACCGTGATTTCGTCGGCGAACGCTGCGTGGCCGATGCCGGCGATGGCGCGGCCGGGCACGAAGAGGGTGTAGCTGGTGGCGTAGGCCAGGTCTACTTCGAGGGTCACTACCTTGCGGGTCTCCGCGTCGACTTTGGCCTTGAGGGGGCTGTCGTTGAGGGTGATGCTGACGAGGCTGTTGAGAGCCACGGGCACATCGAACGTCAGCGTGATCTCGTCCACGTCGATGCTGAGTACGTCGCCGTTGGCCACCGATACCACGGGTGCAGCAACGGGAATGCTGTCGGGAATCACATAGTCATCGTGCTTGTCGTCGCAGGAGCTTACCATGGGCAGCACTGCAGCGGCGGCAGCAAGAAGCGTGAGGCGATAGATTTTGTTCTTCATCTTTTATTTGTTGTGGTTGTGAGTCCGCAGGCCGAAGCTGCTTGTGCCGCGGCCTGCGGATTTCGGTGGTTTATTCAAGGGTTACTTTGTGCATGATGTAGCCGGTGCCGGTGATGACAAGGCCGTTGCGTGCGACAAGGTCGTCGATTTCTTCCTGAGTGAGCACATATTCGGCCACGCCGCCGGCGGGAGAGTCCAGCTGGTGGGCGCCCGTGACGAGAGCGTTCCAGCCGTCGCCAACGCGGATGTCGGTGCACCACCATTCGCCTTCGGCTACGGTGGGCGTGCAGTACAGGCGCAGGATGGTGCCTGCCTTCACGGTGCTCCAGTCAAAGCCGCCCCAGGCGAGGTCCTGGTTGCCGCTCCATCCGGAGTTCTCGAAGGTGCCTTCCCAGATGGTCTCCTCCATCGAGATTTCCCACTCGATGGTGATCTTGTTGATGGTGCAGTTCTTGCCCTGGATTATCATGGCAGTGTCGTCCCAGGTGTTGTGCTTGGAGAAGTACTCCTTGGCCTCGGCCGTGAGTACGAATTCGCACTGTGTGGCGCCGGCTGCGGGTTCGAGGATAGTGAGCGGAGTCCACTCGCAGTCGTTGAGCTGCAGCTGAGTGTCGTTGGCCGGTTCGATGTAGAACACCAGCTTGGCACCGTCGGGCACGTCGGCGAGCTGTTCGTGGGTCAGCGATACGCGGGGGTCATCCCAGTTGCCGATGGTAATGGGTGTGCTCAGCAGCACGCGCTCCTGGTGGGTGGCGGGAATTACGTCGTAGGTGTAGCTGATTTCGCCGTTGCTGCTGACGAGAGTCACCGTGGTGTTCTTGCCGCAGGTGCCGGGAAGGGTGATGTAGAGCTGACCGTTGTTGAGGATGTACTGCACGGTCTGGCCGTTGACCTTGACCTCGGTGAGCTTGTCCTCGTTGGCGATGGTGGCGATGAACAGGCCGAAGGCAGTGAGGTCGCCCTCAGGCTGCACGGTGATGTAGGCGCACTCGGGAGCCTTGATGGTGAGCGCGGGTGCGTCGACCGTTTCGCCGTTGGCCATGTGGAGTTTCAGCGCGCCGCTCTGTGCGGTGGCGGGAGCCACGAGCTTGATTTCGGTGGCGGAAGCGGCGAGCACGTCCTTGATGTCGGTGGAGACGCCGCCGGCGAACTCGATTACGGTCACGAGGTCGAGGTTCTTACCCTTGATGGCGAACTCGGCGGCAGCCGGAACGGTTGCCGGGTCGTAGGCCTGAGCCTCAGGCTTGGCTGTGGAGATAGCCACGCCCACGGTCTTGCCACTCTTGAGGTTGAGCACCAGCTCGCCGGACTGTGCGGTCTCGGGGAAGGCCACGGTCAGCTCGGTTGCGCTGATGGTGGCGGGCTCCACTGCGTCGGCCACGCCGGGGAAGGTCAGGTTCACGACCTGGTCGATGTTGATGCCCTTGACCTTGAGGATGTCGCCTGCGCGAAGGTCCTCGGCGGGAACGGCCTCAAGCTCGGTGGGTACCACTACGCCCACGTTGGCGCATGCCACCTTGACACCGCTGGCCGTAACCATGACGATGGCGCCGTCCATTACGTTCTCGGGCAGCACGAAGGTGATCTTGCCGTCGGCATACTCGAAATCGAGTTCCGAGCCGTCGGGCAGCAGTATCGTCGTCACGAGGTCCAGGTCAGTACCGGTGATGGTGACGGTCTGGCCGGGCTTGGCGTCGGTGAGGTCGAGAGCCGTGGTTGCGGGCAGCACGATCTGAAGCTCTTCCTCGCTCTTGATCATGTTGGGCATGGCCTTGGCGTCGCTCACGTAGATGCAGCCGCTGAGGGCCTCGGCGGGAACAACCACCTTGATGTGCTTGCGGTCGTGCTCCAGGAAAGCGTCGGCGTAAACGTTCACGCTGTCGCCGTCCTCGATGAACGCGAAGCACACCTCGTTGATGAGGTTGAGGTACTCGCCGTTGATGACGAGTTCCTGGCCGGGCTTCACGGGGTTGGGCTGCATGCTCTCGATGCTGATGGGCTCGAGGAACGAGAGCATCGACTTGGTCTCGATGGTGCCGTTGGCGTGGTGCAGCGTGACGGTGCCGGGCTGTGCGGTCTGGGGCACGGTCACACGGATTTCATTGGGGCTTATCACCTGGATGTCGGTGATGTCCTCGCAGCCGGGAATGCTCACTTTCGTGATCTTGTCCAGGCCGCTGCCCAGGAAGCGGAGCTCACCGCCGCGGGCCACGGGCGACGGACCGAAAGCGTTGAGGCTGACGCCGCCCTTGTACTGCTCGGTGTTGTACTTGTCGTCATCGTCGCACGACGTGAGTGCGGGAAGCACGACCAGCATGCAGAGCGCGAGCAGACCGTATATGCTGAAAAACTTTTTCATTTGATTTTATTGTTATCGTTGCGTTTAGACTGTTAGTTGGCAACCACACGGATGTTGTCGATGTAGAACAGAGGCGAGCACGCTACACCCTTGGGAGATGCGCCGCGGTCATCGCCACTCCAGATAAAGATATCGAGGTTGGCAAAGTCAGTAACGTCGCTAAGCATGCGGCCGGCGGCGCTGCCGTCGGAGTTGAACTTGAAGTCTGCGATGGGCATCGTCACGGTAATCCACTTGTCGGCGGTGTCGTAGGCCTGACTGTCAGTCCAGGGCACCCACAGGTAACGTGCCATGTCGTAGCCGCCGTAACCCTTCGTGTGGATGAAAGAGTTATTGCAGCCGGCCACGGTATTGCCGAACTGGTCGAGACCGGCATTGCCGAAGCTTACCATGCTCAGAGGAGTGAATATCACTTGCATGGCGCCTGCCTGCCAGGGATTGGACGAGGGAATCATCAGCTCGAACTTGATACTCTTGTTGTTGAAGTCGCGGAAATCGGCCACGTCGAAGAGGCGTTCGCCCACGCGCTCGGGATAGGTCACGGGGTCGGTCCACGCGCCTGCCCAGTACTCGAAGGAGTAGTCGCTGTCGTTCCAGTCGCCGCCGGCGCTTAAAGGAACATCGGCGTTGCCGATTACCATGTATGCACCACTGATGCCCTTTTCGTCGTCCACAACAGGGCGTGCGTGCCAGCTCTGAGCCGTACCGAGGCCTGTAATGCCGTCGGCGTCAAAGTCGAAGAGCATGCCGCGCGTGTCAAGATAGTGGAATTTGCTGTCAGTGGAGCCGTAAATGCTGGTCACGTTTACTGGACCCTCTTCCGCCCCTTCGGGCACCTCCACTACAAGCTCCGTCTCCGTGATGCTCTTGATGGAGGCCTCTACGCCGCCTATGCTGACGGAGAGAGGCACGT
This sequence comes from uncultured Muribaculaceae bacterium, assembly GCA_948665475.1. Taxonomy (GTDB): domain Bacteria; phylum Bacteroidota; class Bacteroidia; order Bacteroidales; family Muribaculaceae; genus CAG-873. The sequence continues at coordinate 14,482 of CAPNHY010000033.1, forward strand.
TGGGGTCATCGGCGAAGTAAGCGCCGTTGATAGTCATGAGCGAGCCGGCGGGAGCATACTCGCAGTCGGCACTTTTGATGGAAGGTGCGGGCACTACCACCTGGAAGGGATATTCAATCTCTATGCCGGTGCCGGTTATGAAACGGGCTATGTTTGTCACCTCTCCGGGTATGCTGTTGGGTATGTCGCAGATGATGGTGTGGCTTGTCACCATTGTGGGGTTCAGCTTCGACTTCTTGTCATTGAACCATATCTGTTGCACGTCGCCAAGATTGTCGCCCACAAAGACAATTTTTTGTCCCAGTGAGGCGGCCGTAATCAGCGAGTCGGAGACCGCGGCGTCAGCGGGGCGGACGTATTTAACCACGGGAGTGGCGCCCTTGTCTTTCTGGGCGGGCGTATCCTCGGAGCACGAAACGAACGTGACACCCGTGGCGATACCGGCCAGCAGAAGCGAATATTTAAGAATTCCTTTCATTGGAAATTGATTTTTCGGTTTATACACTGGTTATTCGGCTGCGCCTTCATAAAAATCGACGGGAGCACCAAGCAACGCGGGCGACGATGTGGTGGCGGCTGCGGGCAGCGGGCACACGAAGGAGTTGACCGTCAGGAGTATGGGGTCATACTGCGCGTACTCGTTCTTATTGGTCACGAGCACATAGCTGTTGAGGTCGTCGGCGTTGGTGGCGTTCAGTGTGACACCACTCTTTACCTGATACATGGCATTGCGGTTATAGCCGGTGCCGTAGCCCTCGTTGAGCAGGGTAAGTGCGGCCTGATCGCCTTCGCGGTAACGGTAGCGCTGGGTATCGAACCATGTCTGACTCTCGAAGGCCAGTTCGCGGCGGCGCTCCTTGAGCAGTTCCATATAGTCGACCGAAGAAGGCTCGGTCAAACCGGCGCGCTGGCGCACCATGTTGTAGTATTTCATAGCCGTGGCATCGCTCGTGCTGTTGGCCGTACCCATCTTGGCCTCGACATAGGTCAGATACACGTCGGCAAGACGCATCAGATAGATGTTGTTGCCTGCGTCCTGGTCGACACCAACCTGACCGTCGTTGTCGGCGCTTTTACCGATGACGTATTTTTTCATGTGGGCGAGGCACTCGTTCTTGTCTTCAAGCACATCGCCGTTGGAATCGTACGACACGATGTGGTAATCGTAGCCGCCGCCGGCCTTGTTGAGCATGGGATAGTGGTCGCCAGCCTGCATGTAAGTGTAGTAGCGGCGCTTGTCGTTTTTATCGAACATCATCTGCATGTTGATGGTCGGGCATTTCGCACCGCCCCACTGCAGGTCGGCGATAACCGACGAACGGGCCCAGCTGACGTTTCGGTTGTTGCCGTAGCCGTAGCCGATGGCGGCGCACTGGATCTGCAGGATACTTTCGGGACCGTTGTTGCCGGCGATGTCGAAGAGGGTGCCGAAATCAATTTCAGTCAGAGCCTGGGTGTTCTCGATTACGAATAAAGCGTCATCGGCAGCCTTCTTGTAGAGGGCTTCGCGGTCATAGCCGTAGTCGCTGTGTGCGGCCATGGTGATTCCCAGCTTAGCGCGCAGAGCACGGGCCTTACGGCGGTCCAGACGGAACGCGTCCTTGTTGGAGGGTGCAAGGGTTGCCACGGCGTAATCAAGGTCCTCCATTGCAAAGCGGTAGATGCTGGCCTGCGTGTTGCGGGGCACGTTGAGGTTGCCGCTGCCTATGTTGCCGGAGTTGTTATAGATGATGGGGGCGTCATGCCAGCACTCGGCTATCATGTAGTAGCAGAAACCGCGGATGGCGCGTGCCTCGGCAACGGCCTGATCAATGTGGGCCTGTGTGATGCTGCCGCTGCACACCGGAGGGATGTCGTTGATGATGCTATTGGCGAACAGAATGACGTTGTACAGACCCGACCATCCTTCGCCAATGAACTGGTTGGTGGCGGTGTACGAGCCGAAGAACCACTGTCCCTCCTGGTCGTAGGTGTAGTACATGTCGCCGTTGATCATGTCCAGTTTCCACTGGAAGCCCATATAATAGTTGCCCCAGGTCTTAGCCGCATAAAGCGTCATGGTGGTAGACTCGAGAGCCTCGGGCGAGGTATAGTACGACTCCAGTACGGGCTTGTCCACCGGGTCGATGTTCAGGAAATCGTCGCAGCTTGCGAGAGACCCTGCCACTACCACGGCCAGTGCGGAAGTCTTGAATATGCTTTTCATTAACTTGATTTGTGCTTGATAGGGTTAGAAAGAGAGATTAAGACCGAGAGTATAGGTGCGGGGAGTGGGATAGCGGCCACGGTCGATGTTCTGAAGCAGAGCGCTCTGGTTGAAAGCACCGATTTCGGGGTCGTAGCCCTTGTACTTGGTGAAGGTGTAGACGTTCTGCACGTTGAAGTAGATTTTCGCGGTGTTCAGGAATGCCTTCTTGGCCCACTTCTGCGGCAGGTTGTACGACAGCGAAATATTCTGTATGCGCAGGTACGAGCCGTCCTCGATCCAGCGGTCGCTCATGCGGTTGTTGCCGTTCGCGTCGATGTTGCTGAAGCGGGGGATGCCGTTGCTGCCGGGCAGCAGATATACGTTGCTGATGTCGGTGAGCGAGCCGGCGGGGTCGATACGGTCGTACTTGGCACGGTCCAGCACGGCGGTGCTCTGGTTGTCCCAGATGCTGTTCAGACCTTCAGTGCGCCAGCGGGCCCAGTTCATTACGTCACCGCCTATCTGGCCGGTGAGGCCGATGTTAAGTTCGAAGTCCTTCCAGGTAAATGTATTGGTCCAGCCGAAAGTCAGGTCGGGGTTCGGGTCGCCGATTACTTTCTGGTCGGCATCGTTGATGACACCGTCGTTGTTCTGGTCAACGAACTTGATGTCGCCAACCCATGCGCCTGAGTCGCGGTCCACCTTGTTGGAGTAAGCCACATTGCCGCCGGTCTGGGTGGCCCAGCCCACGATGTCGGCTTCGTTCTTGAAGAGGCCTGCGGTCTCGTAGCCGTAGAAGGCGCCCATAGCTTCACCAACCTTGAACATGCTGACAGTCTTGAAGGCTCCGAACCAGTCGATACTACCATAGATAACCTGCGAGTTGTCATTGAGAGCTACGATTTTGTTCTTGTTGTGCGACAGGGTCACGCTGGAGCTCCAGTTGAAGTCCTTGGTGGTGACGGGGATGGCGTTGATCTGCACGTCGATACCGGTGTTGCGGGTCTCGCCTATGTTAGCATAGGGGTTCTGGATGCTGTCCCAGCTGTCGCTCGAAATGTGCGGCGGAGTGAACACCTTCATGAGCAGGCCGTCGGATTTCTTGCGGTAGAAGTCGACAACGAAGCTCAGACGATTGTCGAGCACGGCGAAGTCGATACCGGCGTTATACTGCTCGGAAGCTTCCCACATAAGGTCCGGGTTGCTGAGGTTCATGGGGAAGTATGCCGTACCGAAAGGTGTGAGCATTGTATTCATGGCCGAACCGTAGCGGTAGGTGTCGATGTTGCTGTTGCCCACCTTGCCGTAGCCCAAACGCAGCTTGAGATTATTCAGCCAGCCGGAGGCACTCTCCATAAATTTCTCCTGGTTGATACGCCATGCCAGGGCAACGGCGGGGAATGTGCCCCACTTGTTGTTGCGGCCGAACTTCGAGCTGCCGTCACGGCGGATGGTTGCCGTCAGCAGGTAGCGGTTGTCAAAGCCATAGTTGGCGCGGGCGAAAAACGATGCCGAGCTCTGCGCGTCTTTCCAGCCGGTGTTGCTCACGAATTCGCCGTCCTGACCCATCACGTGGATGTAGTCGTTGCTAAAATTCTTCTTGATGAGCTGAGTGCCCTCCCAGCTGCTCTTCGAGGCCTCGAAACCGGCCATTACGGTCACGTCGTGCTTGTCGGCAAAGAGCTGGTGGTAGGTGATGTAGTCCTTCTGCATCCAGTAGAAGTTATGGTCCTCGCGCTGCATCATTTTGTTCACCTCGTTCTTCACCTGGCCGAACTCATAGGTGGGGAGGAACGATTTGTTCTGGTTCTGCGAGGCGTCGAAGGCATATTCTGCACGGAAAGTGAAGTATTTGAGGAAGTCGACGTTGGCATAGAAGCTGCCTGTCACCTTCTGGCGGAGCAGAGTGTTGTTGGTAATCATAGCGAGCGCCACGGGGTTCCACGACGATGCGCCGTTGATGGTCTCGGGACCGGCCCAGTTGCCGTCGAAGTCGTACACAGGCACGGAAGGCATCATAGTCATGGCCTGCATGATTACGCCGTCGGAACCGTCGTTTCGGGTGATGGTCTCGTCGGTGCGGGTGTAAGCGAGATTACCGCCGATCTTGAACCACTTGGTGAAGTTGTTGTCGATGTTGAAGCGGGTGTTGAAGCGAGTGAAGTCGGAACCGATAATGATACCTTCCTGCTTCATCCAGCCGGCGCTCATGGCAAACTGTGTTTTCTCGTTGCCGCCGGTCACGCCCACCTGATGGCTCTGCATCATGGCGGTGCGGAATATTTCGTCCTGCCAGTCGGTACCCTTGCCTAAAATGCTCGGGTCGCTGTACATCTTGTCATAGTTGGAGTCATTGAGGATGCCCTCTTCGTAGAGCTGAGTCTGATACTGTGCGTACTCGCGCAGGTCCATCATGTCGAGCTTCTTTGCCACCTGCTGCCAGGCCACATAGCCATCGTAGGTGATGTTGGTTTTGCCGGCGGAGCCGCGGCGGGTAGTCACCATCACAACACCGTTGGCGCCGGCGGCACCATAGATGGCGCAGGCCGAGGCGTCTTTCAGCACGTCGATGCTGACGATGTCGCTCGGAGCGATGCTGGCGAGGGGGTTGACGGTGGTCTGGCCGTTGGAGCCGCCCATCCAGTCGAAACCGCCGATGCTGGTGCTGCCGCCCATGGGCACACCGTCGATGATGTAGAGAGGTTCGTTCGACGAGTTCAGCGAGCTTGCACCGCGGATGCGCACGGAGGTGGCACCGCCGGGAGCGCCCGAGTTCTGGGTCACCTGCACACCGGCCACCTTGCCCTGAAGCATCTGGTCGGCGTTCGTGACGATGCTCTGGCGCATCTGGTCCTCGCTGAGGGAAGCCACGGAACCCGTGATGTCGCTACGCTTCTGTGTGCCGTAGCCCACGACCACGAGTTCGTTGAGGGCCTCACTGGAGTCGTGGAGCGTTACCTCCACCTTAGTGCGGCCGTTGAGTTTGATCTCCTCGGTCTTCATGCCGATGTAGGAGATTACAAGTGTTGCGTCGGCCTTTTGCACCTTGATGGTGAAATTGCCGTCGATGTCGGTGGTTACGCCGCCCTTCTGGCCCTTTTCCACCACGGAGGCGCCGATAATCGGGTCGCCCGTCGCTTCAAGAACCGTGCCGGTCACCGTAACCTGTGCCGTCAGGCTCATTGACACCATTGCGAAGAGTGCCAGAAGCAAGAGCTTGACGTTCAATTTGCTACTTGTTTTCATGAACAGCTTTTAATAGGTTTTTGTTATTGATAGGATTATTAGTCTGCTATATTATTATATGTGTATTGTGCGTGTGCTATGACTTGGTTTTATTATGACGGTATTTAGCGATACAAAGGTAAATGTAATTTTCGGATTAATAATGATACTTTATTACCTTTAACTACTCAAAATAATTCTTATGTTAAAATACTGCCATTTCAAGGATATTTGTGAAAATTTTGACTCTATTTAATTAAAAATTACTCGTTTTATGGTTTAGCAAAGACACTATTTTAACTATCCGCCCCGAAAATATGTTGCATAACATATTTTCAAGACAAATATAACTCCTCATAAAACCAATACTATTTTGCAAAATGCTTAAATAATATTAACCGCCAATCCGCGCGCTCCGCTTCGCTCCACACGCGGCTAATCACAGGCCCGCCACTCCGTGGCTCTATCCGTATGTGATGTTTAGGCCCCGCGTTCCGCTACGCTCCACGCGGGGTTAATCATAGCCTCGCGCGTCCCGCGCTCTGTCGGGATTTCACATGGGATATTTGTCGAACAACGAAAAGCCACGGAGTGGCGTATCCATGATTAACCCCGCGTGGAGCGTAGCGCAACGCGGGGCAGGGAGGCCGGGATACTCCCGGAGCCACGGAGTGGCGGGCCTATGATTAGCCGCACGTGGAGCGAAAGCGGAACGCGCGGACAGGAGTGGCGGGTCTATGATTATCCGCACGTGGAGCGCAGCGCAACGCGCGGATAGTAGCGCGGACTCCTCACGCCATATCGTCAGAGTGCCATTCCATGCCGCAGCTCCTGTACAGGCCGCGGATTTCATCATCAAAATTTACCATCGCATGATGCGACTGCTGATTTTTGATATACTCCACGACCTTATCCTTATGCTCTACCGACTTTGACGCAGCATAGTATCCCCGGCACCATCCTTCAAACCGAGGATAGAGTCCCGACTTCTTTATCCATTGGCTCGATTTCGCCTTTATCTCGCGCACAAAATCCGACAACGATATATCTGGATTCAGATTCACAAGCATATGGACATGATCGCTCATACTGTTGATTCGATACAGATAGCACCGATTTTCCTTTGTCAGATTCCAGATAAAGCGATATAAAGGTTCGGCACCCGCATCAGGCAGCATTCGCCGCCTGTTTTTGGTAGCGAACACTATATGCATCAATATTAGCGCCTTGCTCACACTCAGTGACTCTCGAAGAACTCGGTTCGGCGGGGATTCCAGTCGCTGTAGTCTACGGTGTGGCCGCACGTCGGGTAGATGTGCAGCTCCTTGGGGGAGGTGATGAGGTTGTAGCTCGCCATGTTGGTATGCGGAGGGCAGGTCGGGTCCTGGAGACCTATGCCCATCAGCACCGGCATCTTGATGCGTCGCGCGAAGTTCTTCATGTCGAAGTACGAGAGGTTGCGGTACAGCTGCTCGTCGCTGAGTCCCAGCTGCTTCTGCGCCTCGAAGACGGCCGACGCCGGCCACGGCACTATGCGGAAATAGTCGCGGAAATCGCTCAGGAAGGGAATGTACGGCGCGATGGCCCGCAGGCGTCCGTCGCACAGCGCGCCTGCCACAAGCGTCAGCGCCCCACCCTGGCTGCCGCCCTCGGCATAGATGCGCGACCGGTCTACCTCGGGCAGTTGCTCGAGCACGTCGATGGCACGCAGCGCGTCCATGAATGCACCCTTATAATAATATGTGTCGGGGTCGTCGAGATGCCAGCGTATCCAGTCGCCGTACTTGTTGCCCTCCTGCGAGAGGAACTGACCGCGCACGCTGGTCTGCATCTCTATCAGGTCGTTGGGGCTATCGGTGTCGAGGTCCCAGGGGCCGCCTCCGTAGCCGTTATAGTAGATGATAGCCGCGTGCGGACCCGGCGTCGACGGCATGGCTATGCGCGCCGTGATGGTGTCGCCGCCCCACGACCGGAAGCGGCACTCGTACAGCTTGCGGCTCTTGCCGCTTTTCTCGGGCAGTTCCGTCAGCGTATAGTCGGCCGGCACCTCGGCCAGCTCGGCCTTGGCGCGACGCCAGAATGCGTCGAAGTCGGGTTGTGCGTCGGGCAGCGACACCACGCTGGTAGGCTCGTAGCCTATCACGGTCTCGTTGACAGTCGCACCGCCGGCCTGCAGATGGCAGCGATAGAAGCCCGGAGCGCTCACGGCCACCGGGAAGCCCAGCGTCGCGGGCAGCGACACGGTGCAGGTGCTGTCGATGAGCACGCGCGAGGGCATAGTGTCGGCCGTCACGTAGAAACGCACTTCGGCCCGGTCGCGGATGCCGGCGCTGTCGGCAATCATATAATACATCTCCGGAGTCTCCGGCGCGTTCCACCAGAGGTCATTGGTCCTGACTACCTCCACCTTCAGGTCGGCCGCGCTCAGCGAACCTGCCGCGGCGAGAGCCGCCGCCAGTACTGTAATCTTATTCATGACGTGCATTCTTTATGGCGTCCACACTGCTGCGGATGATGGCGAGCGTCGACGAGTCGGCAGCGAACACCGAGTTCAGTCCCTGCGGCTCCTGCGCGGGGTCGCCCGTGTAGGGGTCCCAGGGCTGCCACGTCTTGTGCGGAGGCATGGCGTAGCCGCCCCACCCCCAGAAGTTGCAGCCGTTTATCATGCCGCTGGTGGCTATAAGGTTGAATATACGGCTGTAGAAGCCGTCGCGGCCCGTCGTGGCGCTGCCGGGGGCCGTAGCCATGTTGTCGCGGGGATAGCCGAACTCCTCCAGCACCAGGGGCTTGCCTGCGGCGCGCATAGCCTCGTAGTGCGGCGTGATGTAGGCCACGGCCTTGGCGAAGGCGGTGTCAACGCCGCTTGCCACGGTGGCCGAGTCGATCCAGCTCCAGTTGTAAGGCCACAGATGCAGGATGCCGTAGTCTATCTCGGGAGCCTCGTGGATGCGGCGCCACAGAGCCATGTCGTACTCACAGCCGTGCAGACCCTCGCTGCCGGTGCTCACCATGTGATTGGGGTCCTCGGCCTTGATGGCGCGTGCCGTGGCTATGATATAGTCGGCGAATGCAGCCTTGACGGCGCTGTCGCCGGAGAAGGCGCGTGGCTCGTTGGCAACCTGCCACGACATGATGGCCGGACTCTCGGCATACGGGCGGCCGGTGTAGCGGTTGGTGCGTGCGGCCATGCGCCGTGCGTGGTCTATCGCCAGAGCCTTGGCCGAGTCGTTGGTGCAGAATGCCGCCATGGCCTCCATGTAGGCGGGATAGCCGTCGATGGCCGGATTGGGCTGATGCCCGGCGCCCGCCCACTCCAGGTATGTACCGTAGCCGCCACTCCATTCCCAGGCGTTGTTGAGGAAGAGCACGGCCTTCATGCCGCGCTTCTCAAGCTCGGCCATCAGGTAGTCGAGGCCGTCCAGGATGGTGTCGTTGTAGACGCCGGGTGCCGTCTGCAGCACAGGCATCACGTGATTGGGCTGGTTCTCGTCGCCGTCAGCGCCCACCAGCACGCGCACGTTGTCTATGCCCGTGCGCTGCATCAGATCCAGCTCGCGGGCCAGGCGCGCACGGTCGCCGCCGCGGCCCTCCGAGGCGAGGATGGCGCCGTACCAGAAGTTGGTGCCGACGAAGCGGTACACGCTGTCGCCGATGCGGAATTCTCCGTTCTCCACGCGCACGAACTGCGAACTGTCGGCGCCTGCCGAGGCTGCCGACGCGCCCTTGCAGGCCGAGAAGCCGGCGGGCGCAAGCATGACGCCTATTCCGGCCGTCACGGCATATAGTAATTTCTTCATTTTTCTACCGAAGGTTTGGGAGTGGGAACACTGCTCCGGAAAGGCACCAGCGGCAGACCGAGCATATTGTGCACGGAGCCGATGCGGAAGTTGCGGAAGCAGTAGCGCACCTCCTTGATTTCGCCCGCCTCGGGGCATGTGATGTGTATGTCGCGGGAGTTCAGTCCCTCGTAGGCCTTGGCCGGATGCCACACGCCGTCGGCTCCGCACGCCTCGAAGCCCTCCAGCTCCTGGTTGGGCGTGAAGCCGTCGTCGGCGCCCTCGAAGCGCAGGGTGGCCTTGTCGCCCTCCACGGTCATGTTCTTGAAGCGCGGATACACGTAGGGCATGCCCTCGATGCCGTAGGCGTCGGCCGCGGCGAGCCACGAGAGGCGCTCGCCTATCTCGCGCTTGCGGCTGGCATGTACGTCCTTCACCTCATACGGGTACATGAGGTCGGAGGTGCAGACGATGCCTGCGCGCGGCACACGCGATGCCGCCACATGCTGCGCCTCGCGGTAGGCAGCGCCCCAGTCGCCGTCGGCGTCGCCGTAGTCCCACGGCGGCAGCTCCACAAAGTAGAACGGCAGCTCGGGATTGCCCCACAGCTCGCGCCAGTGGTCCACCATGGCGCCCATGTGCGAGGACAGGCGGTCGGCGTCGTCGCCCACGTTGCTCTCGCCCTGATTCCAGAGAAATCCGCGCACGGTATATCCGGCCACGGGCAGCAGCATCGCGTTGTAGCGCACGGCCGCGCGGTGCCAGTCGTCCACCTTCTTTGTGCCGTCGCGCTCGCCGGCCACGTCCTCGCCCTCCATTCCGGCGAGTATTTCCTCGGGCAGCCAGCTCTCGAGGCGCGAACCGCCGTAGGAGCAGCTAATGATGCCCACGGGCACGCCGAGGATGTCGTTCAGCGAGCACGCGAAGAAATAGGCCAGCGCGCTGAACTCGCCCGCGTTGGCGGGCTTGCTCTCCTTCCAGCGGCCGGGTACGCGCTTCTGCTTCTCGTAGCTGCCGAGCTTGGGCACGGTAGCCACGCGCACCTGCGGATGCATCCCGGAGTAGGCTATGGCGCGGCCGCCGCCCTCCACGGGCTGCACGAAGAAGCCGCGCAGCGGCATCTCCATATTGCTCTGGCCGGAGGCGAACCACACCTCGCCGAGAAGTATATTGTTCAGCGTTATGTCCGAGCCGTCGCCGCGCAGCCGCAGCGTCTGCGGCTCGGCGGTAGCCTCGGGCACGGGCAGCGACATCACCCACAGGCTGTCGGCTCCGGCCGTAGCCGTGACGGCCCTGGCGCCCGGTGCCCACGAGGCCGTGGCCTCAACCGTGGCGCCGGGGGTGGCCCAGCCCCAGATGCGCGCATCGCTCCGCTGCTGGAGCACCATGTTGTCGCCGATGATCTCCGGCAGCTCTATCGCGGCCTCCGCCGAGAGGCCGGCGGCCAGGATGGCCGCTGCAAGCACCGCCCTTTTCATCGGTTACGGCGCAGATAATGTTTCACAAGCACGGCCCAGGGCTTCAGGTCGCTGTCGCGCCACTCGCGGCCGTCGCTTGCGGCCGAAGGACGCAGCATCGAGCACGTCTCGTCCTTGTCGCTGATGCTCCACGCCGCCCAGCTTATGCCCTTCTCGTCGGCGAAGCGCATCCACTCGTCCCACTCCTTGGTATCGACCACGCCGTCGCCGGTGTGCAGCATCGAGGCGCACTCGCTCATAATCAGCGGCAGACCCTTGTCGAGGGCGTACTGCGCCTTGTCGCGCAGCCAGCCGGTGTGCGTTGCCGCATAATAGTGGAGCGAATAGAGCAGCCCCGGCACGCCCGCGATGGGGTCGTCGGCGGCCTTGTCCACCTCCTGGTCCCAGCGCGGCGTCGGCACCACCACGATGCCGTCGGGGTCGAGCGCGCGTATCACGGGGATAAGCTCCTCTGCGTATGCCTTGCACTCGCTCCAGGGCACCTCCGTGGGCTCGTTCCAGATTTCATACATGATGTTGGGCAGATGGCCGTACTTGCCGGCCACGTGCGTGAAGAAGCGCTTGGCGTCGGCAAGCTTGTTGGGATGGCTGTGGAAGTCAACGAGCACGTAGGCGCCGTTGCGCACGGCTCCCTGCACAATGCTGTCCACCACGGCATAGGCCGCCACGCTGTCGCAGTCGAAGCCACTGTCCAGATGGGCCACGCCCACCGAGCAGCGCACGAGATCGGCGCCCCAGTCGCCCGTCAGGCGGTCGACAGTGCCCTGGTTGTAGAAACGCGGCCACATGTTGTGCCAGCCCATGCTGACACCGCGCAGCTGCACGGGTGCGCCTTTGCTGTCGACGAGCTGTGTGCCCTCGACGCGCAGTTGGCCGTGGCGCTCCACAGGGCTCTGGGCGGAGGCCGAAAGTTCCAGCGCGAGCGCCGCAATAACGGAGAGAATTGTGTTTTTCATTATATCTTATTGTTATATCTTAAATGTACACCAGCCAATTGTAGGGATGCACCCCGGTGCATCCGCCCCACAAAACAGGTTCGCCATAAACTTAATACTTAATACTTAATACTTAATACTTAATACTTAATACTTAATACTTA
>CAPNHY010000034.1:0-25911 GCA_948665475.1 uncultured Muribaculaceae bacterium
ATAGCTAAAGAATGTTAAAATCGAGGATAACTCATTGTGGGATAGAGAGAAAAAATTTGCATTTTGGACAAAAAAAAATTTTTGCGAGGAAGAAGCCCTATAAGTCTTATAATTCATATAAGTCTTATGAGGGTGGATGGAGGAAAAATAAAAAAGTCCGCCGAGGGGCGGACTTTTGTGGTGGGATGGGTAAGATGTGTCAGCGGTCTATGCCTATGAAGTTGCCCTGGGGGTTGAAGTCGAGGTCGAGGCCTGTGACGAGCTCCACTTCATAACCTGTGTAGTCGCGTGAGATTTCGTTGATACCCATGCCGGGGTATTCCTGGGCGACAAAGTCGGCGATGGTCTGAGGCGCAATGCCGTCGGGGATGGTCTGTCCTTTGGGGGCGTCTACGTCGGTCCATTCGCCGATGGCGTCGAATTCCACTTCGTATCCATTGCGGAACTTGACGGTGTAGTCTGTGCCGGAGTGGTCGCCGTCTTTCTCCACCTTGTAGATTTCCATTCCTGCGAAGTGTTTGTTGAGGAAAGCCTGTGCGGTCTGGGGGAGGTCGCCGGGTATGATGAGATCGTCATCGTCGGAGCACGACCATACGGTGGCGAGGGCCAGCAGCATTGTGCATGTCAGCAGAATAAATTTTTTCATCTTGAGTTTTGGTTTAAGCATATACAGGATAACAACGGCACCGGCGTTTTGGTTCGCCGGTGCCGTTGTCATAATGTTGTCAACGTGCTGTATTATTCAGCGGTCTCGTTGAGGATTTCGAGCATTTTGATAGCCGAATCGGGGATACGTGTGCCGGGACCGAAGATGGCGCATACGCCTGCCTTGTAGAGGAAGTCGTAGTCCTGTGCGGGGATTACGCCGCCGGCAGTCACGAGGATATCCTCGCGGCCGAGCTTCTTCAGCTCTTCGATTACCTGCGGAATCAGGGTCTTGTGGCCTGCGGCCAGAGAGCTGACGCCGAGGATGTGGACGTCGTTCTCCACGGCCTGACGGGCAGCCTCGGCGGGCGTCTGGAACAGCGGGCCCATGTCGACGTCGAAGCCGCAGTCGGCATAGCCGGTTGCTACCACCTTGGCGCCGCGGTCGTGTCCGTCCTGGCCCATCTTGGCGATCATGATACGGGGCTGGCGACCTTCGCGCTTTGCGAAGTCGGCGCACATCTGCTGTGCGCGCAGGAATTCGGGATCCTGCTTGGTTTCGTTGCTGTACACTCCGGAGATAGTTCTGATGATGGCTTTGTATCGGCCCACGACTTCTTCGCAGGCGTCGGAGATTTCGCCGAGGGTGGCGCGCAGACCTGCGGCCTTGACGGCGAGGTCGAGAAGGTTGCCCTTCTTGGTGCGTACGCACTCGGTGATTGCTGCGAGCGCTTCCTTCACCTTGGCTTCGTCGCGTTCGGCCTTGACCTCGTTGAGGCGTTCGATCTGCTCGCGGCGCACCTCGGTGTTGTCGATTTCGAGGATGTCGATGGGGTCCTCGTGGTCGAGGCGGTACTTGTTGATGCCGACGATGGTCTGGCGTCCGCTGTCGATGCGTGCCTGAGCACGTGCGGCGGCCTCCTCGATGCGAAGCTTGGGCAGGCCTGTCTCGATAGCCTTGGCCATGCCGCCGAGTGCTTCGATTTCCTGGATGTGCTCCCATGCGCGGTGTGCGATCTCATTGGTGAGCGCCTCCACGTAGTAGCTGCCGCCCCAGGGGTCGATCTGCTTGGTGACGAGAGTCTCCTCCTGGATGTAGATCTGCGTGTTGCGTGCGATACGAGCCGAGAAGTCGGTGGGCAGTGCGATGGCCTCGTCGAGGGCGTTGGTGTGGAGGCTCTGGGTGTGGCCGAGTGCGGCGCCCATGGCCTCGATGCAGGTACGGCCCACGTTGTTGAAGGGGTCCTGCTCGGTGAGGCTCCAGCCGGACGTCTGGGAGTGTGTGCGCAGAGCGAGCGATTTGGGGTTCTTGGGGTTGAACTGTTTGACGATCTTGGCCCAGAGCATGCGTGCTGCGCGCATCTTTGCCACTTCCATGAAGTAATTCATGCCGATGGCCCAGAAGAACGACAGGCGGGGAGCGAAGGCGTCGATGTCCATGCCGGCGTTCACGCCTGCGCGAAGGTATTCGAGGCCGTCGGCCAGAGTGTATGCCAGCTCGATGTCGCATGTGGCGCCGGCTTCCTGCATGTGGTAGCCGGAGATGGAAATCGAGTTGAACTTGGGCATGTTCTGCGAGGTGTACTCAAAGATGTCGGCGATAATTCGCATCGAGAACTCCGGCGGATAGATGTAGGTGTTGCGCACCATGAACTCCTTGAGGATGTCGTTCTGGATGGTGCCGGCCATTTCCTCGAGCTTGGCTCCCTGTTCGAGTCCGGCGTTGATGTAGAATGCCAGTACGGGGAGCACGGCGCCGTTCATGGTCATGGACACCGACATCTTGTTGAGGGGTATGCCGTCGAAGAGCACCTTCATGTCCTCGACGGAGCAGATGCTCACGCCGGCCTTGCCGACGTCGCCCACCACGCGGGAATGGTCGGCGTCGTAGCCGCGGTGTGTGGCGAGGTCGAAGGCCACGGAGAGGCCCTTCTGACCGGAAGCCAGGTTGCGGCGGTAGAAAGCGTTGGACTCAGCGGCGGTAGAGAATCCGGCATACTGGCGGATGGTCCAGGGGCGCAGGGGATACATGGCGCTGTACGGGCCGCGCAGGAAGGGCGGTATGCCGCTGACGTAGTTGAGGTGTTCCAGACCCTCGAGGTCTTCTTTTGTGTAAACGGGCTTTACGGGAATGAGTTCCGGGGTAAGCCATTCTTCGGCCGTGGGTGCAGCCTTGTGCCCGGCGCCGAGAGCGCCGGCGTTAATGTCGATGGTTTTGAAATCGGGTTTCATGACTGTACCTTATTTGAGAAGTTTGGCGTTAAACTGCTGGAGGGTTTCGAGCACGTTGCAGCGCACATGCACGAAGTTCTCGATGCCGGCTGCCTTGAGCTCTTCCATGCATGCGGGAGCGCCTGCCACCACGAACTCGGCGCGGCCTGCGAGATACCTGAATGCCTCGGGAGCAAGGGTTGCGTACTCGTCGTCGCTGGAGCAGAGAACGACCACGTCGGCGCCTTTTTCGATGGCGGCGTCAACGCCAGCCTCCACGGTGTCGAAGCCGAGGTTGTCGATGATCTCATAGCCTGCGCAGCCGAAGAAGTTGGTGGAGAACTGGGCGCGGGCAAGGCGCATGGCGAGGTTGCCGATGGTGAGCATGAACACCTTGGGACGGTTGGCGGCGGCCTCCGTGGCGAGGCGCAGGGCCTCGAAATCGGTGGCGGCACGCTTCATTGCCAGCGCGTTGGGGCCTTTCTCGCCGCCGTGGCAGCAGCATGCGCCCTTGGTCTCGATCTTGGAAGCGGCCATCTCGTTGACGTTGGGGTACTGGTTGGTGCCCAACAGAATCTCCTTGCGACGGGCAACATCGGTGTGGCGCTTGGCGCAGCTTGCGTTGACGGCTTCCTGCACCTTGCCTTCGCCGACGAGGGCGAAGAAGCCTCCGGCCTCCTCCGTCTCGAGGAAGAGCTTCCAGGCCTGTGCGGCGATGTTGACCGTCAGGGTCTCCACATAGTAGGAGCCGCCGGCGGGGTCGACCACCTTGTCGAGGTGACTTTCCTCCTTGAGCAGGAACTGCTGGTTGCGGGCTATGCGCTCAGAGAATGCGTCGGGAGTCTTGTAGGGCTCGTCGAAGGGCGTCGTCACGATGGAGTCGACTCCGGCGAGAGCTGCCGACATGGTTTCCGTCTGCGAGCGCAGCAGGTTGACGTGTGCGTCGTAGATTGTCTGGTTGAACTTGGACGTCCTGGCGCACACCATCATCTTGGCGGCGTCGGCGGATGCGGGCTTGTACTGCTCCACGATCTGCGCCCAGAGCATGCGTGCCGAACGGAACTTGGCGAGCTCCATGAAGAAGTTGCTGCTCACGCACATCGTGAACTTGATGCGTGCGGCCACCTCGTCGGCGCTGCGGCCGGCGTCGGTGAGGGCCGTCATCCATGCGGCGCCCCATGCGAGGGCGTAGCCGAGTTCCTGATAGATGTATGCGCCGCTGTTGCCGAGCAGGTTGCTCTCCACGTTGAGGCAGCGGAGTCCCGGGACGGGAGCCACGATGTCGAGGAGGCGTACGGCTGTGGCGGTGATGGCGTCGGTGTCGATGCCTTCCTTGCCCTTGACGAGCTGCTTGCGCAGGGGGTCGAAGCCCACCGAGCCGCGGAAAGCGGCTTCGGCGCCGGCGGCCTTGATGCAGGCCACGAGAGCCGTGGCTACGTCGACAGCCTTGCAGTTGCAGCAGTTGATGTTGATTTCAACCTTGGCGAGGTCGATGCCCTTGAGGACTACGGCCACCTCGTCGGCCGACTCCACGCGGAAGCCCAGAGATGAGACACCCTTGCCGAGCACTTCGAGTGCGATTTCGTTGGCCTTGGCAGCCGAATCGGCCACGATGTCCTGGCGTGTGAGCCAGTCGTTGTCGGTGCGGGTGCCGCGAACATAGGGGTATTCGCCGGGCAGCGAGCCTGTGGTCTTGAGGTCGGCGATGTCTTCGGCGCGGTAGATGGGCTGAACGTTGAAGCCCTCGTTGGTACGCCAGACCAGTTTTTTGTCGAAGTCGGCGCCCTTGAGGTCGGTCTCGACTTTGGCGCGCCACTCCTCGTAGCTTACGCCCGGAAACTGGTCAAACAATTTTTCTTTCTTTTCTGCCATAACTTGGTAGTTATATTTATGTGTATTTTGGTATCGAAAGAGGTTTGATGTGAAATTCAACTACAAAAGTACAATAGTTTTTTAATCCCTGCAAAAATTTCCTCGTTAAGCGGTGTAAAATCGGGATTTTCATGGCGTGGAGATGCAAAATGATGTGTGAAAAATTGTTATGCAGGGCGCCGATTCGGTTTTTTATCGTAAATTTGACATCGCAAAGAGACAATAGGTATGGACCCGATTTCATTCACTCCCGACGAACGCCCCCTGCTATTGCAGCTGACGCGCAGACTGCACCGGCTTATGGCCCCCGTGGCCCACGCCGGCGACGCCGCCGCGCTGACACGCGCAGTACGCACGCATTTCGACTCCCTGCACCGCGACCGCTTCGGGCTGCATCCGCTGCTGCGTCATCTCGACACCGCCGCCATGCTCGCCGAGCGCCTTGACGCCGACCGCAACATGGTGCTCGCCATCATGCTCTACGACTTCGTGCGCAACGGCGCCATCGCCCGCGAACAGCTGGAGGCGGAGTGGGGCGACGACGTGGCCCGCATGGTCGAGGGCCTGAACAACGTGGCCTCGCTATACAGCCGTCGTGCGGCCGTGCAGACCGACAATTTCCGCAACCTGCTGCTGACCTTCGCCAGCGATATCCGCGTCATAATAATAATGATAGTGGACCGCCTCGTGCTGATGCGGGCCATCAACCATCATCCCGACGCCGAGGCTGTGCGCCATGTCGCCGCCGAGGCCGGCTATCTGTACGCGCCGCTGGCCCACCGCCTGGGCCTGTACTCGATAAAAGGCGAGCTGGAGGACCTCACCTTCAAGTACAGCAACCGCGAGATGTTCACCCGCATAGCCCGCAAGCTCAACCAGACCAAGGAGCACCGCGAGAAGTACATAGCCGACTTCATAGCGCCGCTGCGCCGCCGCCTGGAGGCCGAGGGCCTGAAATTCGACATCAAGGGGCGCACCAAATCCATATCGTCGATATGGAACAAGATGAAGAAGCAGAAGAACGATATCGAGGACATCTACGACCTCTTCGCCATCCGCATCATACTCGACGTGCCGCCCGAGCTGGAGAAGAACCAGTGCTGGCTCGTGTACTCCATAGTCACGGACATGTACCGCCCCAATCCCGCGCGCATGAAGGACTGGATCAGCATACCGAAGAGCAACGGCTACGAGTCGCTGCACATAACGGTGTACGGTCCCGAGGAACGCTGGGTGGAGGTTCAGATACGCACCCGGCGCATGGACCTCGTGGCCGAGAAGGGCCTCGCCGCCCACTGGCGCTACAAGGGCATCAAGGCCGAGGGCGGCCTGGACGCGTGGATGAACAATGTGCGCGACATCCTGGAGGCCGGCGCCGACGGCCCCATGGAGCTGATGAAGAACATGCGCATGGACGTCTACGACAAGGAGGTGTTCGTGTTCACGCCCAAGGGCGACCTCTACAAGCTGCCCATGGGCGCCACGCTGCTGGATTTCGCCTTCAGCATCCACTCCGACGTGGGCTCGCACTGCACCGGCGGACGTGTCAACGGCATGAATCAGCGCCTCACCTACCGTCTGCACAGCGGCGACACGGTGGAAATCTTCACCGCCCAGGCGCAGACCCCGAAGCCCGACTGGCTCAACATAGCTGTCACCAACAAGGCCCGCAACAAGATACGCGTGGCGCTGAAGGAGCAGGCCGGACGCCGCGCCGAGCTGGGCAAGGAACTGCTGATGCGGCGCTTCAAGAACCGCAAGATAGACGTGGAGGAATCGACCCTCTCGCGCACGATAGCCCGCAGCGGCTACAAGAACGTCACCGACTTCTACACGGCGATAGCCGACGAGGTCCTGGACCCGGCGGCCGTCATCGACACATATGTCAACCTCGACCGCGCGGCCGATGACGCAGAATCGTCCCGCGTGTCGGCAAGCGAGTATGTGATGCCGGAGACAGCCGGCGTCAGCGCCGAGCGCGATTCCGCTTCCGGCGACATCCTTGTCATCGGCGACAACATCAAGGGCATCAACTACCGCATGGCGCGTTGCTGCAATCCCATATTCGGCGACGATGTGTTCGGCTTCGTGTCGGCCGAGGGTGTCATCAAGATACACCGCACCGACTGCCCCAATGCCGCCAACATGCGCGGCAACTATCCTTACCGCCTTATACGTACCAGGTGGAGCGGCAAGACCGGCACACAGTTCGCGGCCACGCTGCGCATCGTGGGCCAGGATGACCTCGGCATCGTCACCAATCTCACCTCAATCATCAACAAGGAGAAAGACTCGACGCTGCGCAGCATCTCCATCGACAGTAACGACGGTCTTTTCCAGGGCTTTGTGGTAGTGGGCGTGAACGACACCGCCACCCTCAACCAGCTTATTAAGAAACTGAAAACAGTAAAAGGAGTAAAAGATGTACAACGCAGCAAGTAAACTTACCGTAGCGGCCGCCCTTGCAGCCGCAGCCATTCTGGGCGGATGCAAGTCGGAGAGCGAGCGCCGGGCCGAGCGCGCCGAAGCCATGCGCATTGAGGCCGAAACGCTCGCCGCCTCAGGCGATTACGAACAGAGCCTCGCGCTGCTCGACAGCATAGACAGCGCATATCACGAGCAGACGGCAGTGCGCCGCAAGGCCATGGCTACACGCGCCACGGCCATCGAGGCGCGCTCGTTGCGTCAGATAGGCCCGGCCGACAGTCTGCTTGCCGCGTCGCAGCTGCGTGCCGACAGCCTCAGCGCACTGTTCGTCTACGTGGACGGCCCCCGCGGACTCGAAGGGCACTATGTGGCCCGCGAACTGAAAGGGTATGATGTGACAGACGGCACGGGCATCGAGCCGCGCGTCGACGCGCAGGGCTATCTCAGCATCGCGGCCGTAGTGAAGGGGCGCAGGATAGGTCTGAACTCCATGTCGGCCACTACCGGCGCCGGCACATGGCGCGTGGAGCCCGTCAGCGGCGAGCGCAGCATCAACAGCGAGGGCACAGAACTCACCAGTTTCCGTCAGGAGGAAGTCACGGACATCATGCAGGCCATTGAGGCCGCGGGCGACGGCCCCGTAAAAATCCATCTCGACGGCTCCCGCGGCAGTGTGGAGGTGAAGCTTACGCCCGCACTGCGCACAGCACTTGTGCGCTCCTGGCAGTATGCCATGGCACGGCAGCAGCTACGGTCGGCGCAGATAGAGCGCGAGCGCCTGGAACGCACCTTGCAGACCGCCCGCGACCACCGCGCCAATGCGCCTGTGGAAACTGCGGCGGAGTAGGGGCTTATTCCGTTTTCGTGATTTTTAGGTGCAGGTCGGACGGTGCGACTGACAGCGGCACGCGCCAGGCTATGCACCGGGAGTCCATGACGTCGGTAAGGTCGGTGGTGTATCGGACAGAAAGCGTATAGCTGCCGTCATCCTGTGGGGTGACGGCGCTTTCGATTTTGCTTATGCCGTTGCCGGCATCTATCCTTACGACGGCCAGATATTCCTTGTCGAAATCGACTTTCCGCGGCAGCGGCTTGTCGAAAAGGATCCTGAACTCCGCGGCGGATTTTACTGCGACTATGGTGTTGGCCTCAATGTCGGGAATCCGGCTTTGCTCAAGCCTGAATTCGCTGATTTCGGGCGTGTAGGAATCGTTGCAGGCGGCAATCAGCAACAGCGCGCAGGCGGCGGCAACGATGGTTTTGTAAAAGTGTCTGTTCATAGGGCAGATGGTGTTGTGTTGTTGAATTCAAGATTCAGGAGGGCGCGTTTCGCTTCCAGTCCGCCGGCGTAGCCGGTGAGCGACCGGTCGCTGCCGACGACGCGATGGCAGGGAACGAAGACCGACAGTGCGTTGGCACCGACCGCGTTGGCTACGGCGCGGACAGCTTCAGGACGGCCTATTCTGCGGGCAATCTCTGCATAGGACGCTGTCTGTCCGTAGGGAATATTCAGCAGTTCGGTCCATACCGTTTTCTGAAAATCAGTTCCGGCTAACAGCAGAGGCACATCAAACGTCCGGCGACGACCGGCAAAATATTCGTCGAGCTCGAGGGCTGCCTGCTCGATTAGCTCCGAAGTCCCGTCGGCGAACGAAGCACCGAGCGCTGTTTCCAGACGCCGCTGCACAAGGCTGCGGTGCCTCTCCGCCGGCCAGTCGCACAGGCAGAGCATGCCATCGACCGAGCCGAGCGTGAGTACACCGCAGGGAGCCTTGTAGAGTTTCGTCAGTATGACATTCTTCATTTATAGCGTGCCCAACGTATGAGTTCGACTACGGTCGGCTTCTTGCCGTACATGAAGATGCCCACGCGGTAGATCTTGGCTGCAATCCAGACCATGCCTACGAACGAGGCGTAGAGGATTACAAGCGACAGGAGTATCTGCCAGCCCGGTATGCCGAAGGGAATGCGCGACATCATCACCATGGGCGACGTCAGCGGAATCATCGAGGCCCAGAATGCGAGGCCGGAGGAGGGGTCCTGTGCGGCCTGCATGCTCAGCAGGAGTCCGAGGATGATGGGAATGATGGCGATGCTGAGGAGCTGCGAGGCGTCCTGAATATTGTCGACGGCCGAGCCGACGGCGGCGTAGATGGAGGAGTAGAACAGATAGCCTCCGATCAGGAACAGGGCAATGTAGCCGAAGAGTTCGGCGATGTACCAGGGCGAGCCGAGCATGCCGAGGTCGAGGGCGCCGTCGCCGGCGGCAACAGCGGCGTTGCTGACAAGAGGCATGATCCAGAAGCTGCATCCCGTGAGGAGTACGCCCCAGATAAGTATCTGAGTGATAGCTACAAGGCCTATGCCTACTATTTTGCCCATCATCAGTGCGTTGGGGCTGACGCTGCTCACCACGATTTCAAGTACGCGGTTGCTTTTCTCGTCGATGATGCTGGTGGTGACCATCTGTCCGTAGAGCATGATGAAAGTGTAAAGCATCAGCGACATGATAATGCCTATCAGGTAGCTGGCAATCGACGACGTTTCGGACGCGTCCTCGCCGTCGGTGATGCGGAAAGTCTCGAGAGTCACATCGACGTCGAGTTCCTTCATTATCTGCGCGAGGTTGGCGATGTCGTAGGCTTTGAGGCGTTCTTTCTCGATGATGCTTTCCAGCTGTCCGCTGATGGCGCTCTCGGCCTGCATGGAGGCTGCCTCGCGGCTGTAGAGGCGTATGCCGTCGGGGCGGCTGACGGCGTCTTTGTTGATTACAAGTACGGCGTCGTAGTCTTCGTCGGCCATAGCTGCCTTGTAGTCATTGCCCGCGTCCACGAATGTAAGCTCCGCTTCTTTTTCGAGCTTCCGGCCTATCTGCTCCGGCGTCTGGTCGACTACGGCCACCGTTTTATCGTCGGGGGTGCTGAATGCCATGATGAGCGCCGGGGCCAGCATCAGGCCTATCATAAGTATCGGCATCAGCAGAGTGCTGATGATGAAGCTCTTGCGTTTTACTCTTTCGAGATATTCACGGCTTATAATGATGGCGAGTGGTGATTTCATTGCTGTGCGGGTGTTTTGAGGTTGGATGCTTCTACGGTCTTTATGAATATCTCGTCCATTGAAGGCAGGATGGCATGGAAGCCTTCCAGGCGTACCGCGCCGTTGGCGGCGGCTACGGCTGCGGGCAGCGCGCCGGCGTCGTTAAGGCGCAGGATGGCGCGGCTGAGGCCCTCGCGGTCAGGCGAGGTGGGCTCTACCGTCGATGCGAAGGGGGTCACGGCCGAACGGAAGTCGTCGTGCGCGCCGCTGAAGGTAAATTCGTAATTGTTGTCGGCGAAGCGGCGGCGCAGCTCGCGCACCGAGCCGCTGAGGATGTTGTGCGAGTGGTTGATGAGTGTGATCTCGTCGCAGAGTTCCTCCACGCTTGCCATGTTGTGGGTGGAGAATATGACGGTGGCTCCCTGGTCGCGCAGATGCAGGATCTCACGTTTCAGCACGTTGGCGTTGATGGGGTCGAAGCCCGAGAACGGCTCGTCGAAAATCAGCAGCTCGGGGCGGTGCAGCACCGTGACGATGAACTGCACTTTCTGAGCCATGCCCTTCGACAGCTCTTCCACCTTCTTGTCCCACCAGTCTGAAATCTCGAGGCGCTCGAACCAGGCTTTAAGCTGCGTGGTGGCTTCCTTGCGGTCGAGGCCCTTGAGGCGTGCGAAGAAGAGGGCCTGGTCGCCCACTTTCATCTTCTTATACAGTCCGCGTTCCTCGGGCAGATAGCCCATGTGGGCCGTGTCGGCGCCCGTGAGCACATGGCCGTTGAAGGTGATGGTGCCCGAGTCCGGCGCCGTGATATGGTTGATTGCGCGTATGAGGGTGGTCTTGCCGGCGCCGTTCGGGCCCAGAAGGCCGTAGACGCAGCCGCGCGGCACACTCAGGCTCACACGGTCGAGCGCGACGTGCTTGGAAAACGCCTTGCTCACTTCCTCTACTGTGATAATGTTGTCCATGTATGTTGTGATAAGTTTTTGAAATATTAGACGCATGGAAAAGAAAAAAATTACATTATTTCACAAAAAAAAATCGATATGTGGGCGATAATTAGTATATTTGCCGTTGTAATCAACCAATCACACACCAATAAACTCAATTTATGGAATATCAAAACATGCCTGCCGGTCCCGCAATGACCTTCCAGGAGGCAATCAAGGTCTGCCTCAACAAGTACGCCGACTTCACCGGCCGTGCTTCACGTGCTGAATTCTGGTGGTTCATGCTCCTTTGCTTTATCGTGGGCCTGTTTGGCTACGTACCTTACATCAAGTATCTGGCTATGCTCGCAAATCTGGCTCTGCTCGTGCCCACTCTGGCTGTGAGCTGGCGCCGCATGCACGACATAGGCAAAGGCGGCGGCTGGTGGTTCATCAACTTTGTGCCCCTGATCGGCTGGATCTGGTACATCATTCTCGCCGTCAAGCCCGGCGAACCCGGCGCCAACCGCTTCGGCGATGCTCCCCTGAAGTAAGAATTCACAGACTCATTAAAGGCCAAAGGTGACTTATGCCAAAGTCGCCTTTGGCTTTTGCATGACTATGCAGGACGGAAAAGACAGTGTGATGCGTATGCGTGTGGTGCGCTGCGATGCCGATGCCCTTGTGTGCGCGGGCGCGTCGGACGCGGAGTCGCTGCGCGTGAGCTATACCACGGGGTTGCCTGACGAAACCTTCGACAGCGGCTACCTCCGGGGGCTCCTGCGCCCCGGCATGCGTGTCAACCTTGTTGACTGCCGCCGTCAGGGCGATGACGGTCTGGTGTACGCCCGCTTCATTGTAGCCGAGCCGGACTACCTTGTCAATGTCACGGCCGTGTGCGGCTGCATGGCCGACTACGGCGACGGCCCCACGGTGTGGCTTCTCCGGCGCATCGCCCCCGCGCCGTCGGGCCAGGCACTGCTGATGGGTAATTTTGCCGGTCAGCTGCTGGACGAGTCGCTGCACAGCGAGAACCGCGACAAGCCTTATGCCGAGAGCGTCAGGGACTTCTTCCGCACATCGGCCGTCTCAATCATGGCACTGGGAGATGACTTCAACAGCCGCAAGTTCCATGGCGACGCCCACCGGCAATTGCAGAACATACATGCAGCGGTGGACCGCATGCTGCCGTCGTTGGTGCCGTTCTCGCCCCGCGAGGCGGTAGTTGAGCCGAGCTTTTTCTGCGAGGCTCTCGGGCTGCAGGGGCGCATGGACTGCCTTACGCTCGACGGCACCGTGGTGGTGGAGCAGAAATCGGGCAAGGGGGCTTTCGGAAGCAAGGACGATGTCGCTCCTCTGCTGCGCCGCGAGCATTACGCGCAGCTTCTTCTCTACCGCGCCGCGCTGCGCTACGGATGTCCCGGAAAGGAAGCCGAAGCGTTTCTGCTGTATTCCGGTTATGCCGAGCCGCTGGTGCGCGCCGGCCGTTCGGAGACCCTCACGCAGGAGGCGATGGCGCTGCGCAACCGTCTGGCCCTCGCCGAGATGGATTATGCCGACCGCGGCTTCGGCATGCTGCTTACGCTTACGCCCGCGATGCTTAATACCCGCAGGCGGTCAGGGCGCCTTTGGCATGCCTATCAGTGTCCGCAACTGGAGTCGGAGCTTGCCCCTCTCGGTAAGGCCGACAGGGTGGAGCAGCTGTATTTCCTGCGCATGATGCGCTTTGTGGCGCTGGAACACCGCATAGCCAAGACAGGAGTAACGCCCGGCGACGGCACCGGTTTTGCCTCCACGTGGCAGGCCCCGGCGGCCGCAAGACGCGCCGCCGGCAACATGCTCGACGGCATGAGGCTGGTAAGCCCGACGGCCGGCCACAGCGGCTCAGTGAGCAGTATGGAACTGAATATCGGCGACGACAGGGACAACGACGCCGCCAACTTCCGGCCCGGCGACGTCGTGCTGCTGTACAGCTACCTGCCCGGCGAGGAACCTGACCTGCGGCGGGCGCTGCCCTTGCGCTGCGTGATGCGCGACATGTCGGGCACGCGACTGACGCTTACACTACGCACGCCGCAGAGCGACGCCCGTGTGCTCCTGCGCGACCGCGACGCGCTGTGGGCCATGGAGCACGACTTCATCGAGTCGGGCACGGACGCGCAGCTGCGCGGGCTTCATGTTCTGCTCCGCGCCCCCGCGGAGCGACGGCGCCTGCTGCTGGGGATGCGCATGCCCGAGGTAGACAGTAGCGTCGGCATCTGTGGCGATTACGGAGGATTTAATCCTGTAGTGACAGCCGCCATGCGGGCCAGGGACATATATCTTGTGGTGGGCCCTCCCGGTACCGGCAAGACGTCGCACGCCCTCATGGGAATACTGAGAGAGGAACTGATGGACGCCGGCGCGGCAGTGCTGCTCACGGCCTACACCAACCGTGCCGTCGACGAGATATGCCGCAATCTGCACGACGGCGGCATTGACTTCGTACGCATCGGGGGCGATGCATGTCCGGATTTCTGCCGGAGCCATACTGTCGGCGCTATAGTGGAGGCGGCCGCCGGAATCGGCGACGTGCGCCGCCGGCTGGAGACGGTGAGGGTAGTGGCCGGCACGGTATCGGCCTTCAACTGCAATCCCGCGTTGCTGCGCATGCGCAGTTTCTCGCTGGCGATAGTCGACGAAGCCTCGCAGATTCTTGAACCTCAGCTCGCTGCCATCTTTGCCGCCGTTGACGGCCGCGGCCGTTCGGCCATCGGGCGTTTCGTGCTTATCGGCGACCATAAGCAGCTTCCCGCCGTGGTACGTCAGAGTGTAAGTCAGAGCCGAATCGACGAGCCCGAACTGCGTGCCATAGGCTTCGACAACTGCCGCACATCGCTTTTCGAGCGTCTGTACCGGAAATATGCCGGACACGATGAATACTGCTGTATGCTCACTCGCCAGGGACGCATGCATCCCGACATTGCCGCATTCCCGTCGCAGGCGTTCTATGCCGGGTTGCTGGAGCCTGTGCCTGTGGCCCATCAGAAGCAATCTTCTCCGCAGTCCCGCGTTCGGTTCGTGCCTGTAAGGGGAGACGGGCGAGGCGCCGGAAAAGTCAATCAGGCCGAGGCTGAGGTCATAGCCGATATTGTGGTGCGGCTGTGGCGTGAGCACGGGGATGCCTTCGACCCGGCTGCCACCGTAGGGGTGATTGTGCCGTATCGCAATCAGATTTCGGCCGTGCGTGCAGCCATAGTTGCTCGCTGCGGCAACGGTGCGGCAACAGCTGTCACGATTGACACCGTTGAACGTTATCAGGGCAGCCAGAGGGAACACATTATATATGGTACGACCGTGAACGATACGGCTCAGCTTGCCTTCCTCTGCGACAGCACGATGACAGATGTCGACGGCTGCGAGGTGGACAGGAGGCTCAACGTGGCGCTGACGCGTGCGCGCGAGTACCTTACTATAGTGGGCAATCCCGATGTGCTGCGCGTCAGTTCGGTATATGCGTCCCTGCTGCATTCGCTGCTGCATTCGCCGGGTGCGCTGTAGCGGTGGTGAAATTTTGCAGTGTCCGATTCTTTTCTTATCTTTGTAGTGCCAAAAATCTCTGAAAACAAACAACTCAAATATGAACCAGAACTATGAACAAGGATTCCGCACGGAGTCCGACCTTATCGGCACCAAGCAGGTGCCGGAATGTGCATTGTACGGCGTACAGACAATGCGAGGCATAGAGAATTTTGAAATCAGCAAATTTCATCTCTCGGACTATCCGGCATTCGTCAAAGGTCTGGCAATCACCAAGCTCGGTGCCGCCATGGCGAACCATGAGCTCGGCCTGCTGACGGACGAACAGTTCGCCGCCATCTCTCAGGCATGCCGCGAGATAATGGACGGCAAGCACCTCGAGCATTTCCCCGTAGACATGATACAGGGAGGCGCCGGCACTTCGACCAACATGAACGCCAACGAGGTCATCGCCAACCGTGCGCTGGAAATCATGGGCCACAAGCGCGGCGAGTACCAGTACTGCTCGCCCAACGACCATGTGAACCGTTCGCAGTCCACCAACGACGCTTATCCTACCGCCATCCACATAGGCCTCTATATAGAGATTCAGCGCCTCAAGGCGCATTTCGCAACGCTTGTGGACGCCTTCGCCGCCAAGGCCGAGGAATTCAAGGACATCATCAAGATGGGACGCACCCAGCTTGAGGATGCTGTGCCGATGACTCTGGGCCAGACGTTCGGCGGCTTCGCATGGGTGCTCCGTGACGAGATCAAGCACCTTGACGAGGCTGCCGCCGACCTGCTCACCGTCAACATGGGTGCCACGGCCATAGGCACGGGCATCTGCGCCGAACCGGGCTATGCCGAGAAGTGTATAGCCTCCCTGCGCGAGATCACGGGGTGGGACATCCGCAACGCCGAGGACCTCGTGGGCGCCACTTCCGACACCTCGGCCATGGTGGGATACTCGTCAGCCCTGAAGCGCCTTGCAACCAAGCTCAGCAAGGTATGCAACGACCTGCGTCTGCTCGCCGGCGGTCCCCGCTGCGGCCTCGGCGAAATCAATCTGCCGGCCATGCAGCCCGGCTCGTCGATAATGCCCGGCAAGGTCAACCCCGTGATCCCCGAGGTCGTAAGCCAGATATGCTTCAAGGTCATGGGCAACGACGTGTGCGTGTCGATAGCTTCGGAGGCCGCCCAGATGGAGCTGAACGCTATGGAACCCATCACAGCTCAGTGCAACTACGAGAGCGTGAGCATCCTCATAAACGGTTTCGAGACCCTGCGCACCCGCTGCGTGGAGGGCATTACCGCCAATGCCGAGCGCTGCCGCGAGTACGTGCATAACAGCATAGGCGTGGTGACGGCTCTCAATCCCGTCATCGGCTACAAGAACTCTACCAAGATTGCCAAGGAAGCCCTGGAGACCGGACGCAGCGTCTACGAGCTGGTGCTCGACCACGGAATCCTCAGCAAGGAGGAACTTGACACCATTCTTGCGCCGGAGAACATGATCCGTCCTGTTAAGCTTGATATAAAGCCCCGCAAACTGCTCTGATGTGAAGCGCGAAAGCGGCGACGGCATCCTGCCACTCGACCCCGACAACGCCGAGATGCTGACGGCGTGGCAGCTCGTGTGCGAGACTTCCCAGTCGGTGTTCCTCACCGGCAAGGCCGGCACGGGCAAGAGTACGCTGCTGCGCTACATTCAGGCGAACACGAAGAAGAAGCACGTGGTGCTCGCGCCCACGGGCATCGCCGCCATAAATGTGGGCGGCCAGACACTGCATTCCTTCTTTCATCTGCCTTTCAAGCCCGTCATGCCCGACGACCCGGAGTTCGCTACCGGCAAACTTCGGCAGCGCATGCGCTACAGCAAGGATATGGTGAAACTGCTGCGCGAGCTGGAACTTATCATCATCGACGAAGTGTCGATGGTGCGCGCCGATACCATAGACCTTATAGACAAGATACTGCGGGTGCATTGCGGCGAGATGCGCCGGCCGTTCGCCGGCAAGCAGCTGCTGATGGTGGGCGACATCTTCCAGCTGGAGCCTGTGGTGGGACCCGACTCCCGCGACATAATCGGAAGGCAATATGCCACGCCGCACTTCTTCAGCGCACACATCTTCGAGGAGATGCAGCTTGTGCCGATAGAGTTGCGCAAGGTCTACCGTCAGAGCGACGCCGGCTTCGTGCAGTTGCTCGACAGGGTGCGCGACGGCCATCCCACGCCCGACGACCTGCGCCTTATCAACAGCCGTGTCGCAGGCTCCGGCGACGGTAACCGCGATGCGGAGGGCGAACTGCCCGTCACCATCGCCACACGGCGCGATACAGTAGACAGCATAAACGCCGCACGCCTCGAAAGTCTGCGTACGCCGGAACGGACATATACAGGTACCATAGAACGTGATTTTCCCGAGACGTCGCTGCCCACCGACATGGAGCTTACACTCAAGGCAGGTGCGCAGGTGATGTTTCTGCGCAACGACCCGCAGCACCGCTGGGTGAACGGCACAATAGGCATCGTTGAGAGCCTTGACCGCGACAAGATAGCAGTGCGCACAGCGCCGGATGCCCTGCACACCGTAGAGCGCGAGCGATGGAGCAACATCCGCTACGAGTATGACGAGAAGACGCACAAGGTGACGGAGACGGAGCTGGGCAGCTTCACACAGTTTCCCGTCAAGCTGGCGTGGGCTATGACAGTGCATAAGAGTCAAGGTATGACCTTCGACCGTGTGGTCCTTGACTTCGGGCGCGGAGCTTTTACCGGCGGTCAGGCCTACGTGGCTCTGAGCCGCTGCCGCAGTCTGGAGGGAATAGAACTGCTGAATCCGCTGGCCGACAGAGATATTTATGTGCATCCGGCAGTGATCCGTTTCAGCCGTAGCTTCAACAGCGGCGAGATAGTCAGCGCCGCCATCGACAATGCGCGTGCCGATGCCGCGCTTGCGTCGGCTCTTGCCGCTTTCGACTCCGGCGATATGAACCGGGCCGTCGACCACATGGCGCTTGCGGCCTCCTTGCGCCCGGCCATACTGCACAGCGCGCCTCTGCGACGTCTTGCAGCGCGCCGCCTTGGGATAGTCGGACAGTTGAAGAACAGAATAGAGTCGTTGCAGCTGGAGATAGACGAAGCGCATGCACGTTTCGTCCGTCTTGCCGACGAATATGTGGCTTTGGGGCGGCAGTGCCTCGCCGATGCTGCAAATCCGCAGGCTGCGGTCGCCAATTACGACAAGGCGCTGCGCCTGTGTCCCGACCACGCCGTGGCGCTTTACGAGCGAGGGCGCGTCCTTGCCGACATGGGCGAGCTTGACGCGGCAGAGCAGTCGCTTCGCCGTGCCGCCGAGGCCGATGATACAGACTGGCAGGCTTTGCTTTGTCTGGCAGGCGTCTATAATGCCACGAGAGCGCAGGCCGAGGCTCTCGACTGCCTGCTCACAGCCTTGGACAGAAACGACAAGATACCGCAGATACACGAGGCGCTGGCCGACCTCTATGACAGCATAGACGACAGCGCTGAAGCCGACATGCACCGTGCCCTCGCGGCACGGCTGCGAAAAAAGAAAAGAAAATGAACAACTCAGGTTTTTTCCGTGCCGTTGCCGCCGCACCGGCCGTACATATCGCCGATCCGGCCGCCAACGCTGCCGCAATCATCGCCCTGCTTCAGGAGGCGGATGCAGCCGTGCATCCCGACATCGTTGTTTTTCCCGAGATGTGCGTGACAGGCTACACGTGCGGCGATCTTTTCCATAACGAGACGCTTCTTGACGGCGCTTTGAAGGCATTGCGCGACATAGCGGCGGCTACGGCTTCCACCGGCTCGGTAGCCGTCGTGGGCTTGCCCCTGCATGTGGGCGGCGCGTTGTACAACTGTGCGGCTGCCGTGGGCGGAGGCCGCCTGCTGTGTGTCGTCCCCAAAACCTATGTGCCGAATTACAATGAGTTTTACGAAAACCGCTGGTGGCAACCTGCGCCGGCATCTATGGGGACGTTCGATTCGGCCGCTTTCGGAAGAGTGCCTTTCGGCACCCGCCAGCTGTTGCGCTGCGGCGACGCGCTGGTGGGCATTGAGATATGCGAGGACATGTGGACGCCGGTGTCGCCCGGCAGCCTTGCCGCACTTGCCGGGGCTGATGTCGTCGTGAATCTCTCCGCGTCGGACGACCTTACAGGCAAGTATGCCTATCTGCGCTCCCTCGTGGCCTCCCGTTCGGCGTCGGCCCGATGTGCCTATGTGTATGCGTCGGCGGGATACGGGGAATCGTCGACCGACCTTGTGTTCGATGCCAAGACGATGATAGCGGAGAACGGTACATTTCTTGCCTGCAACGAACGCTGGCAGCACGGTCCGCAGTGGCGTGCGGCCGATATTGACCTGGAGGCCATACGCCGCGACCGCATGCACTTCGGCTCGTTTGCCGCGTGCGCCCGTGTCAACATCGGCGAGCCTTACGCAACAGTTGAATCGGGATGCGGCCCCGTGCTGCGCGACAATCCCATGGAGTTCCGCCATATCGACCCACATCCGTTCGTTCTGTCGGCCGACTCGCGTCTTGCCGACCATTGCGACGAGGTGCTCAACATACAGGTGGCCGGTCTGTGCCGCAGACTCGAGGCCACGCGGTGCCGCAGCCTTGTGGTGGGCATAAGCGGCGGCCTTGACTCCACGCTGGCGCTACTGGTGGCCGTGAGGGCGTTCGACCGGCTCAGTCTGCCCCGCACGGGCATTCACGGCGTCACTATGCCCGGCTTCGGCACTACCTCGCGCACGCACGACAACGCCGTGGCGCTGATGCGTAGTCTCGGGGTGAGCGTCAGGGAGATAAGCATCGCCGCCGCAGTCATGCAGCATTTCGCCGACATCGGGCAAAATCCCGACAATCCCGACATCACATATGAGAACTCGCAGGCGCGTGAGCGCACACAGATACTCATGGACGTCGCCAACATGGAGGGCGGCATGGTGCTCGGCACCGGCGACCTCTCCGAACTCGCATTAGGCTGGGCCACATACAACGGCGACCATATGTCGATGTACGGTGTCAACGCCGGAGTGCCTAAGACACTGGTGATACACCTTGTAAAGTATATAGCGGAGCGTAGTGAAGACGAGAGTATACGCCGAACCTTGCTCGACGTCGTGGCCACGCCTGTATCGCCCGAACTGCTGCCTCCGCTGGCCGACGGCACCATAGCGCAGGTGACGGAGGACAACGTGGGTCCATACGAACTGCACGACTTCTTCCTATATTATATGCTGCGCTACGGCTTCCGTCCGTCGCGCGTGTATGCGATGGCCCGGAAAGCTTTTGCCGGCAGTTACGACAACGCCACGCTGCTGAAGTGGCTGCGCGTGTTCTACCGACGCTTCTTCGGCCAGCAGTTCAAGCGCTCCTGTCTGCCGGACGGTCCGAAGGTTGGCTCTGTGTGTCTGTCGCCCCGCGGCGACTGGCGCATGCCGTCCGATGCCTCGGCCGCGCTGTGGCTCCGCGAGGTGGATGAACTGACGGCATAGTAGCCAATTTTTGCGACATAGTCGCCAACTTATTTTCCGGATGTATTAAATTATGTTAGAAATGCGTGCAACACGCTGATTTTTGGCGTATTTTTTGCAAATTTGCAAGCCCAAACCATAACGTTTTTGTCGCATTTCCACACATGAATTTCTTACGCAACATTTCTTTTGCTGTGGCGTCGGTGCTTTCGGTATCCGGCGCGGCGCAGAATGCCTTGTCGCTCGACCAGTGCATAGCTGTGGCTCTCAGCGAGAATCCTACGGTGCGCGTGGCCGATATGGAGATAAAACGTCTCGATTATTCGCATGACGAGACCCTGTCGCAGCTGCTGCCTCAAATCAATTTCGGAGCCAATTACTCGCGTATGCTCGCCAAGCAGGTGATGTATATGAGCATGGACGTGCCGGGGCTCGGCGGAGGAACGGACGGCGACGGCAGCGAAGAAGACGGCGAGACCGAAAGCCGTGCCGCATCGCGCAAGGGCGGCAACGAAAACGGCATCAAGATGGGTCTTGACAACAGCTATCAGGTCGGCTTCTCGGCATCGGTTCCGCTGATAGCCCCGCAGCTGTGGAAGTCGCTCAAGCTCAGCAACACGCAGATACTTCAATCTGTAGAGCAGGCCCGCGCATCGCGCCTCGACCTCGTGAACCAGGTTAAGGACGCCTACTACGCGCTTATGCTGGCGCAGGACTCGCGCAGGGTGGTGCAGGAGAGCTACGACATGGCGGCCCTCACTCACGACACTTATCAGAAACAGTTTCAGGCCGGAACCGCATCCGACTATGATGTGCTGCGCAGTTCCGTAGCCATGAAGAACATAGAGCCGGAACTGATTCAGGCCGATATAGCCATCAAGCAGGCGCGTCTGCAACTGCTGGTGCTGATGGGAGTCGAGGCCGACTTCCCTCTCGAGATCAGCGGACGTCTTTCGGATTATGAGGACACAATGTTTGACGAGGCCATGAAGATAGAGAGCGATTACTCTCAGAACAGCAGCCTGATGCTCAACACTCTGCAACAGCGCTCGCTGCGCGACGCCCTCGACGTGCAGCGCATGGCGTGGCTGCCGACAATATCGGCAAGCTTCAATTACTACTGGAACAGCTACAGTAACGGTTCGCCCTTCAAGAACTTCCGATGGAGCAATTCATCCACTTTCGGCCTGTCGCTGTCGCTGCCGATATTTACGGGCGGCGCGCGTTACAGCCGCCAGCGTCAGGCGCAGGTGCAGCTCACCGAGTCGGTGCTTCAGCGTCAGAATCTCGAACATACCGTCGGTATGCAAGTCGACCTTGCCATCGACAACATACGTCAGAACATGCGCCAGATTTCGTCGTCGTCCGAAAGTGTGAACGAGGCCACCCGCGCTCACGACATAATGGAGAAATCCTTTGCCATAGGTGCCGCAAGCTATCTCGACCTGCGCGACAGCGAACTCGCGCTCACGCGCTCGCGGCTCGCCTATTACCAGAGCATTTACAACTATCTTGTGGCCACCAGCCAGCTTGAGCTGCTGCGTGGCACGGCTCCTCTCGACAGCTATAAAAACCTGATTAACCAATAAACCTCCATGAACCATACATTAATCCGTTTTCTTGCCGGCGCTGCCGCAATTATCTCCGTCGCTGCCTGCTCCGACGCAGATAAGAATACCCAGGCGCAGAAAGAAGAACTTCCGATGGTGGAAATCGGCAAGGCTGAAGTCCGGGACGTGCCGCAGACCAAGGAATATACAGCCAATGTCGAGGCCTACAACGTGAATAATATCTCACCGTCCGCGCCGAACCGCATAAAGACGATAGCCGCGGAGGTGGGCGACCCGGTGCGCCGCGGCCAGGTGCTCGTCACTCTTGACGGTGCGTCGCTCGACCAGCTGAAGATCAATCTCGACCAGCTCGAACGCGATTACAACCGCGCGGTGACACTGCTTGAAATCGGCGCAGGCACGCAGCAGAGCGTCGACCAGCTCAAGGCACAGCTCGACGCGGCCCGCAGCCAGTACAACAACGCCCGGGAGAACACCGTGCTCGTGTCGCCCGTAAGCGGTGTAGTCACGGCACGCAACTACGACCCGGGCGACATGACCGGCACGCAGCCGGTGCTGACCGTCGGCCAGCTCTCGCCTGTAGTGAAGATCATCATCAATGCCTCGGAGAGTGATCTGACGAAGATATCCCGCGGCAAGCAGGTGAGCATAGCTTTCGATGCTCTTCCCGACGAGCAGTTTGAGGGTACCGTGGCCCGTGTATACCCGTCCGTCGACCCCACGACACGAACCTTTGAAGCCGAAATACAGATCAAGAATCCCGGCGAGAGACTGCGCCCCGGTATGTTTGCCCGCGTGACGCTCGACCACGGCTCGCAGCAGCGCGTGGTGGTGCCCGACCGTGCCGTAGTCAAGCAGACCGGCAGCGGCAACCGCTATGTGTACGTGTACAGCAACGGGCACGTGAGCTATAACCGCGTGGAGCTGGGACGCCGTCTCAGCGACGCCTACGAGCTGCTCAGCGGTGTGGCCGACGGCGACACCGTAGTGGTGGGCGGACAGTCGCGTCTCGCCGACGGTGTAGAGGTAGAAATTCTGAAATAAAACTCTCTTAACTCACCACTCATATGAGTCTATACGGCAGCGCTGTCAAGCGGCCTATCATGACTACGCTTTGCTTTGTGGCGGTAGTCATCCTCGGCCTCTTTTCGCTAAAAACACTTCCTATCGACCTCTATCCGGATGTCGAGACAAACACGCTGATGGTGATGACGTCGTATCAGGGCGCCAGCGCCCAGGATATAGAACAGAACGTCACCCGCCCGCTGGAGAACGTGCTCAACTCCGTCAACGACCTCAAGCACATCACATCCAAGAGCCGCGAGGGAATATCGGTGATTACTCTTGAATTCGAGTACGGCAAGGACATCGACGTACTCACCAACGATGTGCGTGACAAGCTTGACCTCGTGTCGTCGGCTCTCCCCGACGATGCCGAGAATCCGACTATATTCAAGTTCTCGTCGGACATGATTCCCATTGTCATGCTCTCTGTGAGGGCTTCTGAGAGCATGCCCGGCCTGTACAAGATTCTCGACGAGGCCGTGGCAAATCCGTTGGCGCGTATCAACGGCGTCGGCTCCGTGAGCATATCGGGTGCGCCCAAGCGCGAGATCCATATATACGCAGACCCTACGCGCATGGAAGCCTACAACATCAGCATCGAGCAGATAGCGCAGGTGGTGGCGGCCGAGAACCGCAATATCCCCAGCGGCTCGTTCGATATAGGTTCCGATACCTATTCGATGCGTGTGCAGGGTGAATTCAGCTCGTCCGACCAGATGGCCGACATTGTGGTGGGCAGCCACGAAGGACGCAACGTGTATCTGCGCGACGTGGCCCGTATCGACGACTCGCTTGAGGAGCGCGCGCAGCAGACCTACAACGACGGCGAGAAAGGTGCCATGATTATCATTCAGAAACAGAGTGGTGCCAACTCGGTGGAGATCTCCAACAAGGTACTCCAGATGCTCCCCTCGCTTCAGAAGCGACTGCCGAGCGACGTCAAGCTCGGAATTATTGTCGACACGTCCGACAATATCCGCAACACCATTGCCTCGCTGGTGGAGACGGTGCTGTACGCGTTGCTGTTTGTGGTTATCGTGGTGTTCTTCTTCCTGGGACGTTGGCGCGCCACGCTCATCATCACCATCACCATTCCGATCTCGCTGATAGCCTCGTTCATCTACCTTGCCATCACAGGCAATTCGCTGAATATCGTCTCGCTGTCGGCGCTGTCTATATCAATCGGTATGGTGGTCGACGACGCGATTGTGGTGCTTGAGAACGTAACCACCCATATAGAACGTGGCTCAGACCCGAAACAGGCGGCAGTACACGGTACCAATGAGGTGGCGATAAGTGTAGTAGCTTCCACTCTTACTCTTATTGCCGTATTCTTCCCTCTGACACTTGTCACAGGCATGACCGGCGTGCTTTTCCGTCAGCTCGGCTGGATGGTAACCATCATGATGATAATATCCACCACCTGCGCGCTGTCGCTAACGCCCATGCTTTGCAGCCTGCTGCTGCGCCGCGACACGAAGCACGGCAAAATCTACCGTATATTCTTCACTCCCATCAACCGTGGCCTTGACGCATTCGACCGCGGCTATGGCCGTCTGCTCACCTGGGTTGTATCGCACAAGCTCATTACGGGCATTGCATGTATGGCTACCTTCTTCGGTTCGCTGGTACTGCTGGGGCGCGTGGGCACGGAATTCTTCCCGACCGCCGACGACGGCCGTCTCAGCGTCAGCCTCGAGCTGCCGATAGGCACCCGCGTGGAGATATCGCAGGAGCTGACGGCTCGGCTCGTGGAGGAATGGCGCGAGAAATATCCGGAAATCAAGGTGATAAACTACACCACCGGCTCGGCCGACAGCGACAATACTTTCGCGTCGCTGCGCGACAACGGTCCGCACATCATCTCCATGAACATACGCCTGAGCGACCCCGGCGACCGCGAACGCAGCATCACCGAGATAGCCGCCGGCATGCGCCGCGACCTCAGGCAGTATCCGCAATTCAAGAAGGCGCAGGTGCAGGTGGGCGGCGGCGCCGGTATGGGCGGTCAGGCCACCATCGACTATGAGATATATGGCTACGATTTCGAGGCTACCGACAGCATGGCGGCACGCCTGAAGACGGTGCTCGAGGGCATACCCGGCACGGCCGACGTGTTCATCAGCCGTTCCGACTATCAGCCGGAATATCAGGTGGACTTCGACCGCGAGAAACTGGCTATCTACGGATTGAACCTCCAGACTGCCGCCACATATCTGCGCAACCGCATCAACGGCACCATAGCCTCGCGCTTCCGCGAGGACGGCGAGGAGTATGATATCATGGTGATGTACGATCCGGCCCACCGCCAGAGCATAGACGACATCGAGAACATACTGATATACAACGCAGCCGGCAAAGGTGTGCGCCTGCGCGACGTAGGCACAGTGGTGGAACGCTCCACGCCGCCCACCATCGAGCGTAAGGACCGCGAGCGCATCGTGACGGTGAAGACCACCGTGCAGGATGTACCCATGAGTCAGATAGTTGAGGCTTCACAGAAGGAACTCGACCGTATGGATATACCTCAGGGCATATCCATCTCGCTCAGCGGCAGCTACGAGGACCAGCAGGACTCGTTCTCCGACCTGCTCATGCTTGCCATTCTCATTGTGATACTCGTCTATATAGTAATGGCAGCACAGTTCGAGAGCTACACCTATCCCGCCATCATCATGACGTCGCTGCTCTTCGCCTTCTCCGGCGTGTTCATTATCCTGTGGCTCACGGGCCATACCCTCAACGTGATGAGTATGATCGGCGCTATTATGCTTATCGGTATCGTGGTGAAGAACGGTATCGTGCTCATCGACTATATCACGCTCAACCGCGAGCGCGGCATGAGCATCCGCCGCGCCGTGATACTCGGCGGTGAATCGCGTCTGCGTCCCGTGGTGATGACTACGCTGACAACCATCCTTGGCATGGTGCCTATGGCTGTCGGCACAGGTCAGGGTGCCGAGATGTGGCGCCCGATGGGTACGGCCGTAATAGGCGGTCTTACGTTCTCTACCGTGCTGACGCTTCTTTTCGTGCCGATGCTCTACTGCGTGTTTGCCCATAACGGCATACGCAACACCCGCAAGAAGCTGCGCAAGGCATTTCTCATAAACAAAAACGACAGAAAATGAAATCGATACTTATA
>CAPNHY010000035.1:0-21867 GCA_948665475.1 uncultured Muribaculaceae bacterium
TGCGCTTCCGGCGGCGTTTCGGGGCGTCAGGAGAGGACGGAAGGGAGTTTTTTGCCATCTCGACTTCAAATTCTTTGCAAAAATCATCCGCAATACAGAAAATTTCAGTAACTTTACTCTCGGTAATCATGATACAGTATTTATTG
Source organism: uncultured Muribaculaceae bacterium (assembly GCA_948665475.1). Lineage (GTDB taxonomy): Bacteria > Bacteroidota > Bacteroidia > Bacteroidales > Muribaculaceae > CAG-873. The sequence goes on from CAPNHY010000035.1 coordinate 147, forward strand.
TTTGGAACCTCTAAATTACTAAATATCAGTGATATTACCAAAAGAATCGGCAACTTTTTCAAGCTGCCGATTCAACTTTCTTGGGGGATCGCTTATCCCGAACTCGCGTTCTTTATAAACTCTTTCGTTGCTTTTATCAATAAAAACGGCGGCTCCCGGGATGGGAACCGCCGTTTTCAGTCGGTGTGTGTTATTGTTTACTTCTTTTCAGGAGCTACACCCCACTGCTCGCGGGCAAGGCGGCAGTAGTTGTTGTAGCGCCACTGGGCGTTGTCCTTGGCGGCTGCGAAGAGCTCGGCAGCCTCGGCGGGATACTGCTTCTGGACGCTGGCGTAGCGCACCTCGCCCTTGAGGAAGTCCTCGAAGAGGCTCCAGTCGGGTTCCTTACTGTCGAGTGTGAAGGGGTTCTTGCCTTCGCTCTCAAGCACGGGGTTGTAGCGCCAGAGGTGCCAGTAGCCGCATGCCACGGCGCGCTCCTCTTCCTTCTGGCTGTGGCCCATGCCGGCTTTGAGGCCGTGGGCGATACAGGGCGAGTAGGCGATGATGAGCGACGGGCCGTCGTAGGCTTCAGCCTCGCGGATGGCCTTGAGGGTCTGGCCCTGGTCGGCGCCCATTGCCACCTGAGCCACGTAGACGTAGCCGTAGGTGGAGGCTATGAGGCCGAGGTCCTTCTTGCGTACGCGCTTGCCGGCAGCGGCAAACTTGGCGATGGCGCCGAGGGGCGTGGACTTGGAGGCCTGGCCGCCGGTGTTGGAGTACACCTCGGTGTCGAGCACGAGAACGTTGATGTTCTTGCCGGAGGCGAGCACATGGTCGAGGCCGCCGAAGCCTATGTCGTAGGCGGCGCCGTCGCCGGCGATGATCCACTGCGAGCGTGCCACCAGGTAGCCCTTGAGCTCGAGGAGGCTCTTGCAGAGGTCGCAGCCGCAGGCTTCGCAGGCGGGCACGAGGCGGTCGGCCACCTCGCGGGTGACGGCGGCGTTGTCGCGGTCGGCGAGCCACTGTGCGGCGAGGGTCTTGATCTCGTCGGAGCAGCAGTCGCAGCTCTGCATGGCGGTGAGGATTTCGGCCACGCGGGCGCGGATCTTCTCGGTGCCTATCTTCATGCCCAGACCGAATTCGGCGAAGTCCTCGAAGAGGGAGTTGGCCCATGCGGGACCGTGGCCGGCTGCGTTGACGGTGTAGGGAGTGGAGGGCACGGAGCCGGAGTAGATGGAGGAGCAGCCGGTGGCGTTGGCTACCATCTCATGGTCGCCGTAGAGCTGCGAGATGAGCTTGACGTAGGGAGTCTCGCCGCAGCCGGAGCATGCACCCGAGAACTCGAACAGGGGCTGTGCGAACTGGCTGTTCTTGGCCATGAGCTTGATGTCGACGAGGTTCTGCTTGCTGGCTACGTGGTCCACGCAGTAGTCCCAGTCCTTCTGGATGTCGAGCTGCGACTCCAGAGGCTTCATGACGAGGGCTTTCTCGCCCTTCTTGCCCGGGCAAACGTCCACGCAGTTGCCGCAGCCGAGGCAGTCGAGCACGTCGACGGCCTGGATGAAGCGGAGGCCCTTGAGTGCGGGGCCCATGGCTGCCTGTGTCTTGTCTTCGGCGAAAGGAGCGCCGGCCATTTCCTTCTCGTCGAGGAGGAAGGGACGGATGGCGGCGTGGGGGCAGACAAATGCGCACTTGTTGCACTGTATGCAGTTCTCCTCGAGCCATTCGGGCACGAAGGCTGCGACGCCGCGTTTCTCGTAGGCTGCGGTGCCCTGCTGCCAGGTGCCGTCGGGTATGTCGGCGAAGTCCTTGACGGTGAGGTTGTCGCCCTTCTGCGCGTTGATGGGTCGCACGATGTGGCTGATGAATTCAGGCTCGTCGGTGGCGGCGGGCTCGTCTTCGGGGAGCTGTGCCCATGCGGGGTCAACGTCGAGGAACTTGTACTCGCCGCCGCGGTCCACGGCGTCGTAGTTCATCTTGACGATGTTCTCACCCTTCTTGGCGTAGCTCTTGACGATGAACTTCTTCATCTGCTCCACGGCGAGGTCGACGGGGATGACCTCGGTGATGCGGAAGAATGCGCTCTGGAGGATGGTGTTGGTGCGGTTGCCGAGGCCTATCTCCTGAGCTATCTTGGTGGCGTTGATGTAGTAGACGGTGATGTTGTGCTCGGCGAAGTAGCGCTTCACGTTGTTCGGGAGGTTCTTCACGAGCTCGTCGCCTTCCCAGATGGTGTTGAGCAGGAATGTGCCGCCGTCGCGGAGGCCGTGGAGCACATCATAGAGGTGCAGGTAGGCCTGTACGTGGCATGCGACGAAGTTGGGAGTGTTCACCAGATAGGTGGAACGGATGGGGGTGTCGCCGAAGCGGAGGTGCGAGCAGGTGAAGCCGCCGCTTTTCTTGGAGTCGTAGGCGAAGTAGGCCTGGCAGTACTTGTCGGTGTTGTCGCCGATGATCTTGACGGAGTTCTTGTTGGCTCCGACGGTGCCGTCGGCACCGAGGCCGTAGAACTTGCCTTCAAACATGCCGCTGTCGTCGAGGTTGAGTTCCTCGCCTACGGGCAGCGATGTGAAGGTGACGTCGTCGATGATGCCGAGCGTGAAGTGGTTCTTGGGCTCGGGGAGGGCGAGGTTCTCGTACACGGCCACGATCTGTGCGGGAGTGGTGTCCTTGGAGGCGAGACCGTAACGGCCGCCCACGATGACGGGAGCGCCTTCCTGACCGTAGAATGCCTCCTTGACGTCGAGATAGAGGGGCTCGCCGTTGGCGCCGGGTTCCTTGGTGCGGTCGAGCACGGCGATCTTCCTGGCGGTGGCGGGCACGGCTGCGAGGAGGTGCTTGGCCGAGAAAGGACGGTAAAGGTGAACGGCTACGAGGCCTACTTTCTCACCCTTGGCGCGGAGATAGTCGATGGCTTCCTCGGCGCACTGTGTCACGGAGCCCATGGCGATGATGACACGGTCGGCCTCGGGGTCGCCGTAGTAGTTGAAGAGGTGGTACTCGCGGCCGGTGATCTTGCCGATTTCGGCCATGTAGTTCTCGACGATTTCGGGCACGGCGTTGTAGTGCTCGTTGCATGCCTCGCGGTGCTGGAAGAAGACGTCGCCGTTCTCGGCCATGCCGCGGGCCACGGGAGCCTGAGGCGTCAGGGCGCGCTTGCGGAAGGCCGCGATGGCGTCGCGGTCGGCGAGTGCGGTGAGGGCGTCGCCGTCGATTTCCTCAATCTTCTGAATCTCGTGGCTGGTGCGGAAGCCGTCGAAGAAGTTGAGGAAGGGAACGCTGCTCTTGATGGTGGCGAGGTGTGCCACGCCGGCGAGGTCCATCACTTCCTGTACGGAACCCTCGGCGAGCATTGCGAAGCCTGTCTGGCGGCAGGCCATCACGTCCTGATGGTCGCCGAAGATGCTCAGAGCGTGGGATGCCAGGGTGCGTGCCGATACATGGAAAACGCAGGGCAGCAACTCGCCGGCGATCTTGTACATATTGGGAATCATCAGCAGGAGGCCCTGCGAGGCGGTGTAGGTGGTGGTCAGCGCTCCGGCCTGCAGTGAACCGTGCACTGCACCGGCTGCGCCGCCCTCGCTCTGCATCTCCTGCACGAGGACTGTCTCGCCGAACATGTTCTTACGGCCTGCGGCAGCCCAGTCGTCGACATATTCAGCCATTGTCGACGAGGGGGTGATGGGGTAGATGGCGGCCACTTCCGAGAACATGTAGCTCACGTGGGCGGCTGCCTGGTTACCATCGCAGGTCAGAAATTTCTTTTCTTGACTCATAACGTTAGGTGATGTTGGATATATGTTTACGAAAAGTTGATTTTCTTTCTTTTGTCATGCGGGTTGTTTCGCGCTGCAAATATACTAAAATTCGGGCGAACTGGCAAAAATTACCAACTGGCAGGGTGCTGGTTTTATACATTGTTATATTTAATTTAAAGTTGATAGTCTATAGGTAAGAGGGCTGCGCAAGTGCATTTTGCCGAATTGCAAAAAAATGCTATCTTTACGAAAAAATTAGCGCATATGATGAACGACAACCGGTATCTACGCCGACGCGCGGCGCGCGTCCTGCATGAAGCGCCCCTGCGCAGGGTCCTGTTTGTATGTCTCGGCAACATATGCCGGTCGCCTGCGGCTCAGGGCGTGATGCAGGCGGTGGTCGATGCCCGGGGCGAATCGGCTGCCTGGCTGATAGACTCGGCCGGAACGGGCAATTACCACACGGGCGACCTGCCCGACAGGCGCATGCGCGTACACGCCAGGCGCCGCGGCTACGAGCTGACCCATCGCGCCAGACAGGTGCGCGAGAGCGACTTCGATGACTTCGACGTCATCATTCCGATGGATGCGGCCAATGAACGCGACCTGCGCCGCCTGGCTCCTACGCCTGAGGCTGAGGCGAAGATCGCCCCGATGGCGTTGTGGATTGACATCGCTACGCGTTATGACTACGTCCCGGACCCTTATTACGAGGGCGCTGAGGGCTTCGAGCTGGTGCTTGACCTGCTCGAGAACGCTTGCGCCAATCTCTGCAACGATGCCGGCACACCAAAAATCACAGACCGGAGCAAACAATAGGCCGCGCGTGGCGGTTTAAGTATTGTATCCGCATCACATCATGCACATCGTCCGAAAAATATTCAAAACACTGCTGTTCGCGCTGCTCGGAGTCTTTCTTCTGGCAGCGGGCGTACTTGTGGCGCTGTATTCGCCCTGGGTTCAGGACACGCTGCGGGAGGCCGTGGTGTGTCGTTTCAGCGCCGGCTCCGACATGGAGCTGCGTGTGCGCAGCCTCAGCCTGCGTCCGCCGCTGCGGTTGCGTGCCGGCGGCGTGGCTCTGATACAGCGCGGCGACAGCCTGATGGCTGCCGACAGCGTGGCCGCCGACGTGGCCCTGCTGCCGCTGCTGCGCGGCGAGGTGCACCTGGACGACGCCATGCTGCTGGGCGGCTACTACCGCCAGGGCGCGCCGGACTCGGCCATGTGCATGACGCTGCGGGCTGCCGGCGCTCGCCTCAGGCCCGCGAGCGTGCGCCTGTCCTCAATGGATATCAATGTCGAGGACGCCGACCTGCTCGGCGCGTCGGTCGACCTGCTGATGAATCCCGACACGGCTATGCCGTCGCCGGAGGCATCGCCGGCCGACACATCGGCCATGACGATAGCCCTGCGCCGGGTGCGACTCGACGACTTCAGCTTCCGTATGCGCATGCTGCCCACCATCGACTCGCTCGGCGCGCACATACACTCCGGCACTCTGCGCGACGGCCGAATAGACATGGCGCGGCAGAGCATCACGCTGCGCTCGATGCAGGGCAGCGGCCTGAGCGCCTCCTACATCGCTCCCGACTCTGCCACGGTGGCCGCAACGCCCGTGATGCCCGACTCGCCTTCCGCGTCGGCGCCCTGGACCGTCAGCATCCGCGACATCGCTTTCGACCGTTCGGCGGGACTGTATACCACCCGCGGCGTGCAGCCGCAGCCGGGTCTGGACTTCGGCTATATTTCCGTCGATTCCCTGCAGCTGGCGGTGCATGATTTTTTCAACCGCGGCCCGGAGGTGTGCGTGCCCATGCGCATCGGTGGCCGCGAACGCTGCGGAGTGCGGCTTGATGCCGCGGGCACGCTGCGCGTCGACTCTGCGGCGCTGCGTCTCGACTCTTTCGCTTTGTCCACACCCTGGACCGTCCTCGAGTTTGATTATATGATGGGCATGGGCGACATCGCCACCGACCCGTCGGTGCCTGTGGCGGTCAACGCCAAAGGACATGTCGGCACTCCCGACATGCGGCTGATGTTCCCCGCATTCGCGCCGTGGCTCGCCGGTCTGCCCGACAGCGGCGCCACCCTCGACATCGACGCCGGGGGCACCATGGGCTCGCTGGCGCTGAACCGATTCCGCACCGGCGTCAACGGCTGTGTGTGGCTTGACGCTATGGGGCGCCTCGATAATGTGATGCTACCTGAGCGAATGGGCGCCGACTTAGACCTGGACGGCCGTATAGCCGACGCCGCACCCATAGCCCGGGCATTTCTCTCGCCCGCCGATATGAAGAGTGTGCGCATACCGGCGATGACCCTCGCGGGCAATGTGCGCATGCGCGACGGCAGCGAGGTGGACGCACGCCTGACGGCGCGTACAGGCGCCGGCAGTCTGGCTCTGGACGGCTCTTACGCCATGCGCGGCGACGCCTATCGGGCCGAGGTGGACGCCGACGCCTTCCCCGTCAACGCCTTCATGCCGCTGCTCGGCGTGGGTTCCGTGACAGGCTGCGTGGAGGCGTCGGGCCACGGATTCGACTTCTTCTCGCCCTCGACGGCCCTCACATGCCGCGCCGACGTGGAGAGCGCCGAGTATGCCGGCCACCGCTATACGGGCATTGCCGCCACTGCCGTCATAGACGACGGAAAGGCCGACATCAGCATCACCTCCGCCGACCCCTCGGCGCTGGCCGACGTGAGCGCCCGAGGCAACCTTGCCGGAGATATCCTGAGCTGGGAACTCTACGCCGACGCGCACCGCATCGACCTCAAGGGCCTCGGCATGGGAGAGACCGAAACCACCCTCTCCGGGCGCTTCAGCGGAGCCGTGGACTACACGATGCAGACGGGATGGTTCGGCGGCCGTCTCGGCATAGACCGCATGCAGATGCGCGACGAGACCTCGGAGTTCGATATCTCTGACGTGGACGTGACCTTCGCCGCCGACACCACTGTGCGCGCCAATCTTGCCAACCGGGACTTCCTGGCCGACCTCGACATACGCTGCCCTCTGGACACGCTGCTGGCGCGCACCGACAGCATATCGGCCGCCGTGGCCTCCGTCATTGCCGCACGTCGGCTCGACGCAGAGCGCATACAGCGCGCCGTGCCGCAGATGAGCCTGCGCGCCCGCGGCGGCAGCGACAACTTTGTCAACGACATCCTCGCCGCATCCAAGATGCGTGTGGACAGCGTGGCGCTCGACCTCGCCAACACGCGCTACCTGACGATGAACGGCGCCGTGCTGGGCGTCAGCACGCAGTCGCTGCGCATCGACACGCTGAACGTGGATGTGGCGCAGTTCGGCTCCAATCTCATTTTCAACGCCGGGGTGGCGAACCGTCCCGGCACTCTCGACCAGTTTGCCCGTGTGCAGCTCAGCGGCCTCGCCACGGACAATATCGCCGGTGTGCGCGTGCATCAGCAGGACATCCAGGGCAAGACCGGCTACGACATAGGACTGCAGGCTCAGCTCTCGGACAGTGTCATCCGCGCATCCGTAATGCCTCTCGACCCGACCATCGGCTACCGTCCGTGGACTGTGAACGCCGGCAACTTCGTGAGCTACAGCCTCGCCGACGGCCATGTCGACGCCGACGTGCACATGCAGGGTGACGACAGCAGCCTCTCCATCTTCACGGAGCACGACGCCGGGCATACGGGGCAGGAAGACCTCGTGGTGCGCGTAGGCGACATACACGTGCAGGACTGGATAGCGCTCAACCCGTTCGCACCGCCGGTGAAGGGCGATGTCAGCGCCGAGATACGCCTGAACTACAACGACGCCAGGCAGCTTAACGGCCGGGGCACCGTGGACCTGAGCAAGTTCTTCTACGACGGCCAGCGCGTGGCCGACATACATGCCGACGCCGATGTGAGCACGGCGCCGGGAGGAGTCCTCACGGCCACCGCCGACATAGCCGTGGACGGCCGGCGGGCCATCACCCTGCGCGGCGCTCTCAACGACAGCACCATGACGTCGCCTATGAACCTCGACCTGCATGTGATAAGTCTGCCTCTCGCGGTCGCCAATCCATTCTTAGGCGCATCCACCGGACGCATGAACGGCACCCTGAACGGCTCGCTCGACGTGCAGGGTACCACCGACAAGCCCACCTTCAACGGCTGGCTCGCGCTCGACTCGGCTTCCGTCTTCCTCGCAATGACGGCCACCGACTACCGCATCACCGCCGACACCGTGCCCGTGGTCGACAGTTACGCCACACTCCGCAATTTCGCTGTATACGGAGCCAACAACAACCCGCTGATGCTCAACGGCACGGTCGACATTTCCGATATGTTCTCGCCGCAGATAGACCTCGCGCTCAAGGCCACCGACATGCAGGTGGTGAACTCGCGGCGCGCGGCCCGGGGCGCCGACATCTACGGCAAGGCGTTCGTGTCGCTCGACGCTACGGCGCGCGGCAACTTCAGCTTCATGCGTGTCAACGCCGACCTGACGCTGCTATCCGGCACCAACGTCACCTATGTGATGCCCGATGCTGTGGCTGCGCTCCAGGCCCGCAATACAGACGAGATGGTGCGCTTTGTCAACTTCATGGATTCCACCGCCGTGGCCTCGGCCGACTCCGTGGCGCGCACCGGCATGGCCCTGCTCCTCGACGCCTCCGTGACGTTCCAGACCAATGCCGTGGTGAGCGTGGATCTCTCGACCGACGGCAAGAACCGCGCGCAGGTGCAGCCCGTGGGCGAGCTCTCCTACACACTTACGCCCATGAGCGACGACGGGCGCCTCACCGGGCGCCTCGACCTCGAGGACGGATATGTGCGCTACACGCCGCCCTTCATGAGCGAGAAGAATTTCGCTTTCCGGCAGGGAAGCTATGTGGCCTTCAACGGCGACATGATGAACCCTACGCTCAACATCCATGCCGTGGACGTGATAAAGGCCAACGTGACCCAGACCGGCCAGAACTCGCGCCTTGTCAATTTTAACGTAGGACTTTCTGTCACCGGTACGCTCGACCAGATGAAGGTGGCGTTCGACCTATCCACCGACGACGACATCACCGTCTCCAACGAGCTCCAGGCCATGAGCCCCGAGCAGCGGGCCAATCAGGCCATGAACATGCTGCTCTACAACGTCTATACCGGCCCGGGCACCAGGGGCAACTCCAATATCGGCGGCAACTTCCTCTTCTCTTTCCTGGAATCGAAAATCAATTCCTGGGCGGCCAACAATATCAAGGGCGTGGATATCTCCTTCGGCATCGACCAGTACAACCGCACTGTTGACGGCAATACCTCGGCCACGACCAGCTACAGCTACCAGGTGTCGAAGTCGCTGTTCAACGACCGCTTCAAAATCGTTGTCGGTGGCAACTACTCGACGGACGCCAACGCCGACGAGAACTTCTCGCAGAATCTCATCAACGACATCAGCTTCGAGTACTTCCTGAACCGTGCGCAGACGATGTACTTCAAGCTCTTCCGCCACACCGGCTACGAGAGCATACTGGAGGGCGAAATCACCCGCACGGGCGTGGGCTTCGTCTACAAGCACAAACTCAACTCGCTGCGCGACATCTTCCGGCGCTCGCGCCGCCGCGATGCCGCAGCGGACTCCGAACTGTTAAATAATGATAGCGTACGCGCCAAAGCCTCAGATTAAACGTTAGACTCTAATAAAACCACATATATTTATATTATGGAATATCTTACACATGACAAACTGGTCATCGTCGGCGCAGCCGGCATGATCGGCAGCAACATGGCCCAGACTGCAATCATGATGGGCCTCACCCCCAACATCTGTCTCTACGACCCCTATGCCCCGGGACTTGAGGGCGTGGCCGAGGAACTGCGCCACTGCGGCTTCGAGGGTGCCGAGATTACCTTCACCTCCGACATCGCCGAGGCGCTTACCGGAGCCAAGTACATCATCAACTCCGGAGGCGCTGCCCGTAAGGCCGGCATGACCCGCGAAGACCTGCTCAAGGGCAACGCCGGCATCGCCGAGGAGTTCGGCAAGAACGTGCGCAAGTACTGCCCCGACGTGAAGCACATCGTCGTGATCTTCAACCCCGCCGACATCACCGGCCTCATCGCGCTGCTATACTCCGGCATCGAGCCGAGCCGCCTCACCACTCTCGCCGCCCTCGACAGCACGCGTCTGCGCAGCGAGCTCTCCAAGCAGTTCGGCATCCCCATGGACAGCATCACCGGCGCCCGCACCTACGGCGGCCACGGCGAGCAGATGGCGGTGTTCGCGTCCACCTGCAAGGTGAACGGCGTAGCCCTGAACGACATCATCGGCACCGAGAAGTTCCCCGACGAGACGTGGCAGCAGCTGCGCACCCGCGTGGTGCAGGGCGGCAAGAACATCATCGACCTGCGCGGCCGCAGCTCGTTCCAGAGCCCGGCCTACCTGTCGGTGGAGATGATCGCAGCAGCTATGGGCGGCAAGCCTTTCCGCTGGCCGGCCGGCACCTATGTCAACAACGACCGCTACAGCCACATCATGATGGCTACCGAGACGTCCATCACCAAGGACGGCGTAAGCTGCAAGCCCATCCAGGGCACTCCCGAGGAGATGGCCGAGCTCGACAAGAGCTATCAGCACCTCTGCGCACTGCGCGACGAGGTCATCGCCATGGGCGTGATGCCTCCCATTGCCGAGTGGGGCAAGCTGAACCCCAACCTGGACAAGCACACCTGCTGATTCCCTTTCTGAAATAGCTACGGCTCTGCCACTTGTGCGATGCACAGCGGCAGAGCCGTTTCGTTATGACCGTGATGGATTTTATTCCTCTTTTGCGGCTTCGGCGGGCGCCTTATAGCGGGCGTTGAGGCCTGCGATCACCTCCTGGGTGATGTCGAGCGCGGGATTGAAGTAGACGCCGCTTTCGCGCAGAAGGATGGCGTCGTAGTGGCGCGTGGCGTTGTAGGCGCGCAGGAAGTTGTCCACGCTGTCCTGAAGCACTTTCTGCCTTTCGGCCATCTTGGCGCTGATGCTGTTCTGGCGGGCGCCCAGCACGTTGGCGGCCTCCTGCTGCTTCTTGTTGAAGTTGTTGACGTCGGCGTCGAAGGACTCCTGGCTCAGATAGCCGTTGCTGTTGCGCTTCTGCTCGATGCTGGAGCCGAGGCGCTGCAGGTCGTTCTGCTTCTGTCGCTCGAGGTTCTGATAGTCGAGCATGAGCTTCTGTCCTTCCTTGCTGATTTCCTGTGCCAGCGTATAGTTGGCGAATACGGTGTCAAGGTTAAGATAGCGGATGTTGCATGCAGTGGCAGCGGCTTTTTCGGCGGGAGTTGCTGCGACAGCGGCCGCGTCGGCTGCTTTTTCTTCGGCTTTGGAGCAGGCTGTGGCGCCTATGGCGAGCACTGTGGCTACTGCGATAGCTAATTTTTTCATTTAGCTTTTGGTTGTGGTTTTATGGTTTTGTTTTTTTGTATGTTGTCGTCGTGATGGATGGTTCCGGAAGCGCATCCTATGCCGCGGCTGCGCAGGGCAGGGGAGGCATGCACATGACCCGACGGGAACTGCGCGCCGCGAACAAAGAGAACTTTGACGCCCAGCAGCACCACGCACACGGCCAGAATGATTACGCTCAAAAGAATCACTTTCATTGGCAAATTTGTGCTTTTGAACTGCAAATATAGGAAAGGAATGTGAAATAATTGCCATATCTGAAATTATTTTTGTAATTTAGAGGGCTGATTCGCGGCTCGGTTAACATTTTTTGTGAATACCATCATCCGCGTTAAGCGTTTTTATCAAATCAACAACCCGTAAAAAGTCACAAGATATGACAATCAAAGATCTGAAACCGGCGGCCGTCTTCGCCATCTTCGACGAAATCAACCACGTGCCCCGTCCTTCCAAGAAGGAGGAGAAAATACGCAAGTATCTTCTTGATTTCGCCGCCGCACACGGCCTGGCTGTAAAAACCGACCCCATCGGCAATGTAGCCATGAGCGTACCCGCCACTCCGGGCCACGAGAATGCGCCCGTACTGGTTATGCAGGCCCATATGGACATGGTGTGCGAGAGCAACGACAAGAACTTTGACTTCGACAATACGCCCATCACGACCGTTGTGGACGGCGAGTGGCTGCGTGCCGAGGGCACTACGCTCGGCGCCGACAACGGCATAGGCATGGCCGCAGCGCTGGCCGCCCTGACCGACAAGGACCTCGTGCACGGTCCGCTGGAAGCCCTCTTCACCGTCGACGAGGAGACAGGCCTCACCGGCGCCTACAACCTCGGCGAGGGCATGATCACCGGCTCGATGCTGCTCAATCTCGACAGCGAGGACGACGCGGAGATATTCGTCGGCTGCGCCGGCGGCGTGGACACCACCTGCACTTTCCACTACGAGCGCATGATGGCTCCCACCGATTTTCATTACTTCAAGGTAGACATCAGCAACGGCCTCGGCGGACACAGCGGAGGCGACATCCATCTGGGACGCGCCAACGCCAACCAGCTCCTGGCCCGTTTCCTCTATAGCCTCATCGCCGCCGGCCATGAGGTGGCGCTGGCCGAGATAGACGGCGGCAACCTGCGCAACGCCATACCGCGCGCCGCGCACGCCATCGTGGGCGTACATGCCGGCAATAAGGAGGAAGTGCGCGTAGCCTTCAACGAGTTCGCAGCCGATGTCGCCGGCGAGTATGCCGGTATCGAGCCCACCCTGAAGCTCGACCTGAGCACAGCCGAGCGTCCCGACTTCTGCGTCGACGGCGAGACCAGCCGCCACCTCGTGGAGGCGCTCTACTCGGCACCTCACGGCGTGATAAGCATGAGCCGCGACCTCGAAGGCCTCGTGGAGACGTCCACCAACCTCGCTTCCGTGAAGATGAAGTCCGACTCGACAATCCTCGTCACCACTTCGCAGCGCTCCAGCGTGGAGTCCCGCAAGTGGGACATCGCCCGCCGCGTGGAGGCTCTGTTCTCAATGGCAGGCGCCACCGTGACCCACGGCGACGGCTATCCCGGCTGGGCGCCCAACATGGACTCCCGCATTATGCATATTGCCAGCGACGCCTACGAGGAGCTCTACGGTGTACGTCCCGCCATCAAGGCCATCCATGCCGGCCTCGAGTGCGGTCTCTTCCTTGAAAAGTATCCTCACCTCGACATGGTGTCGTTCGGTCCCACCCTGCAGGGCGTGCATTCTCCGTCGGAGCGCATGCACATCCCCGCCGTGGAGCGCTTCTGGGGTCAGCTCACGCGCACCATCGAGAAGGTGGCCGAACTCTGAACTGCAGCTGCATGTCGGGTTTGCGTGCGGCCGTGATCTGTGCCGTAGCCTTGCTTTTGCAGGGCTGCGGTACGGCTCGTGCGGTTGCGCCTCACACTCCTAAGATATTGGAACCCGACCCGCACAATTTTGTTGTGGTCGACGGCGACACCGTGCCCGTGAGTTTCCTGCCCGCCGACGAAGAATTGCGCTCCGGCAGCCTGACCGAGAAGGACTTCCGCGAGGTGGCCGCCGAGCTGGGAGTCGAGGTGGCCGCCATCAAGGCCGTGGTTGACATCGAGGCCGGACGCACCCATCAGGGATTCTGGACCGAGGGCAAGCCGCTGATAAACTTCGACTTGGGCGTGTATCGTTCGCGCGCGGCAAAGCGCGGTGTCGACTTACGCAAGGCCGCCAAAACTCACCCCGTGATTTTCAGACGTCCGAACACGGCCCGCTACGGCTCGCAGCAGGCCGGCCAGCAGGCCCGGCTCGATGCCGCCATGGCTCTCGACAGTATCTCAGCAATCGAGGGCACCTTCTGGGGCATGTTCCAGATCGGCGGCTTCAACTGGAAACGCTGCGGCGCGCGCAGCCACACCGATTTCGTGCGCCTGATGAGCCGTTCAGAGCGCGACCAGCTCGAACTGTTCGCCACATTCATACGCAACGCAGGCCTCCTGCCTGCCCTCCAGAAAAAGGACTGGCGTACATTTGCCAGGGGATACAACGGTCCGAGCTACGCGTCGCGCAGCTACCACACGCGCCTTGCCTCAAGCTACGCGAAGCATAAGCGGAGTTAGTTAGGAGTGTGAAGTAGACTGGTTCGACAAGTCCGACTGGTCTGACAGGTCTGACGGCCTTCGGCCGCCCGGCCTCTTACATATCCCCCTATCAACAATAAACTAAAAATGAGAGGAACCGGAAAGGTTGACATGCTGCACGGCCCGCTGGCCGGCAAAATCCTGATATTTGCCCTGCCGTTGATAGCCAGCGGCATACTCCAGCAGTCGTTCAATGCCGTCGACGTTGCCATTATAGGCCATTACTCCACGAGCCACGCCATTGCCGCCGTGGGCAGCAATGGTCCTATCATCAGCATACTCGTGAATCTCTTTCTTGGTATCGCCGTCGGTGCCAATGTTGTCATAGCCAACTATATAGGCCGCGGCAACATCGCGGCCGTGCACCGCAGCACGGCCACTGTGATGTCGGTGGCGCTGATAAGCGGCATGCTTCTGCTCGCAGCAGGTGTCAGCCTGGCGCGCCCTATGCTCGAGGCCATGAGCGCGCCGCCCGAGGTACTCGAGCTGGCTGCGCGCTACCTGCGCATCTACTTCCTGGGCATGCCGTTCATGATGATATACAACTTCGGCTCGGCCATAATGCGCAGCGTGGGCGACACACAGCGTCCGTTCTACTGTCTACTTGCCGCCACGGCGTGCAACATCGTACTCGACTGGCTGTTCGTGGCCGTGTTCGACATGGGTGTGGCCGGCGTGGCATGGGGCACTGTCATCGCAAATGCCGTGAACGCGGCCATGATGCTGTGGTTCCTTGTGCGTCAGCCCGAGCCCGTGACGGTGTCGCTGCGCCGCTGGTCGCTCTCGGGCCCCGACCTGCGCAAGATGCTTCAGATAGGTCTGCCGGCCGGCCTCCAGGGCATGGTGTTCTCGATGTCCAATATTTTCATCCAGTCGGCCATCAACAAGTTCGGCAGCGATGCCATTGCCGGCTCGGCCGCGGCGCTCACCTTCGAGGCATACTGTTACTATATTGTCACCTCTTTCTGCGCCGCTACCATCGCGTTCACAGGACAGAACTTCGGCGCCGGCAAGGCCGACCGCTGCCGCCGCGTGGTGCGCATCTGCATGCTGTACGGCTTTGTGCTGTGCCTGCTTGCCAATGTGCTGATAGTGTGGCAGGAAGCTGCATGCATCAGCGTATTCACTTCCGACCCCGCTGTGGCCGCTTTCGCCTCGCAGCGTTTCCGCACGGTGCTGCTGTTTCAGGCGCTGGCGTGCAGCTACGAGGTGCCGGGCAGCTATATGCGAGGCCTCGGCTATTCGGTCACGCCCATGCTGCTTACCATCTTCGGCACATGTGTGCTGCGTCTGGGATGGGTTTATTGCTTCACAGCCATTGACAACAGTTTCCACACGCTGCTGCTCATTTATCCCATAAGCTGGGCGGCCACGGGCGTGGCGGTGTCGGCCGCGGCCCTCGTCGTGCAGCGGCGCGTGTTCCGCAACATGCCCGCACCGGCAGCCTGATGGCGGCGCATCATGCCTCAGGATTGTTGCGGCTCTTGTAGGGCTGTCGCAGGGCCACACGGCGTATCTTGCCGCTGATGGTCTTGGGCAGCGACTCCACGAACTCCACCACGCGCGGGTACTTGTAGGGTGCCGTGGTGTGTTTCACGTGGTCCTGTATTTCCTTTTTCAGCTCCTCGGGGTCGCGGTCGCGGTATTCCTGAGCGAGCACTATGGTGGCCTTCACGAGCTGTCCGCGTATCTCGTCGGGCACGCCCGTGACGGCGCATTCCACCACAGCCGGATGCGACATCAGCGCGTTTTCCACCTCGAAGGGACCTATACGGTAGCCCGACGACTTGATGACGTCGTCGGTGCGGCCCACGAACCAGAAGTAGCCGTCGGCGTCGCGCACGGCCACGTCGCCCGTGTGGTACAGGCCGCCGCATATGGCCTTGGCGTTCAGTTCCGGGTCGTCGAGATATTCGCGGAAGAGGCCGACCGGGCGACCGCCGTCGAGGTGTATCACCAGCTCGCCTTCCTCGCCGTCGGCCACGCTGCGGCCGTCGGCGTCCACCAGGTCGATGTCGTATTGCGGACCTTTCTTGCCCATAGAGCCGGGACGCGGCTCCACCCAGGGGTAGGTGGCTACGGTCAGCGTCGTCTCCGTCTGTCCGAAGCCTTCCATCAGCCGTATACCCGTCAGGCGCAGCCAGTCCTCGTACACCGAGGGGTTCAGCGCCTCGCCGGCGATGGTGCAGTAGCGCAGCGCCGAGAGGTCGTAGCCCGACATGTCCTCATGAATCAGAAAACGGAACACCGTCGGCGGCGCGCAGAACGAGTCGATGTGGTAGTCGCTGAGCACGCGCAGGATGTCGGCGGGCACGAACTTGTCGTAGTCGTAGACGAACACGTCGGCGCCGCATATCCACTGGCCGTACAGCTTGCCCCACACGGCCTTGCCCCAGCCGGTGTCGGCCAGCGTCAGGTGGCGCAGGCCCGGACGTAGATTGTGCCAGAATGCGGCGGTGATGATGTGTCCCAGCGGATACGTGAAGTCGTGGGCCACCATCTTGGGCTCGCCTGTAGTGCCGGAGGTGAAATATATCAGCGATACATCGCTGTTCTCGTTGGCTACGGCCGGACGCTCGAAAGGCGCCGCCGCGGCTACGCACTCGTCAAAGTCGTGCCAGCCCTCGGGTACGCATGGCCCGGTGGAAATCAGCACTTTGACCTCCGGACATTGCGCGACGGCCTCGCTGATGTGTTCTATAATCTGCGGCTCGCCCGCGGCCACTATGGCCTTGATGTGAGCCTTGTGGCAGCGGTACACGATGTCCTCCGCCGTCAGCAGATGCGTGGCCGGGATGGCCGTGGCGCC
The DNA here is from genome assembly GCA_948665475.1 of uncultured Muribaculaceae bacterium. Taxonomy (GTDB): domain Bacteria; phylum Bacteroidota; class Bacteroidia; order Bacteroidales; family Muribaculaceae; genus CAG-873. The sequence goes on from CAPNHY010000035.1 coordinate 16,723, forward strand.
CAGCTTGTGCAGCGCTATCATCGTCGGCCAGAACTGCCAGCGGCGTTTCAGCATCAGCATCACGCGGTCGCCGCGGCCTATGCCCGTCGACGCCAACATCGACGCCGTGCGGTCGCTCGCCTCCTTCATGTCGGCGAAACTGAAATCACGCTCCGCGCCGTGGGCGTCCGTCCATGTCAGCGCCCTGCGGTCGGGTTCCTCGGTTGCCCAAGCGTCCACCACGTCGTAGCCGAAATTGAATCGTTCGGGAACTATCAGTTGAAAATTGGCCATGAAATCGTCGTACGACTCAAAGCTCGCTTTCTTCAGAAATCTTTCAAGCATACGGAATGAATTTTACCTACTGAAACACGCGTCACACTTATAAAGTTGACTCAAAACGTCTGCAAAATTAGCATTCAGTCGCCAATTCAGGCAAAAACCGCACAATTTTCCGTTATCTGCGCAAACTCGCCTCGCGGGCTCCTGACTCGTCCGACAAGTCGGACAGGTCAGACCAGTCTGACTCGTCTGACTCCCTCTTACCTATTCCCTCTCAACTCTAAACTAAAAAAAATTGCCAATGTGACAAAAACTACATTCAAAGGGGTATTTTGTGTTGTAACTTTGCAGCATGATGGAACAGGCAAGCAAATATATCTTCAGACTCCGGTACCGGCACCGGCACCCCCGCGGGCGCGCCGCGCCCCTCTCTTACCTCTAAACTCTAAACCCTAAACCCTAAACCATCAGCCTGCGGATAGCCGCGGCGATGGCGTCGCTCTCGAAACCTCGGGAGGCGGCGAAGCGGAATAGGCGGGTACGTCCGTCGTAGGTAGTGAGTGCGTCGGGGCTCATGGCATTCAAATCGTGCCCTGCAGGGGGCTTGCAACTCGCCATCTGTGAAATTGACATTCTTGGAAAATCTTCCGTGAAAATCTTCCGTGAAAAATCATGTTTTTTTTTTGAAAGATTCTTGTAGTAATAAATAATTTGCTTACATTTGTTGCGAAGAAAGTCTTGCGGCGATCTTCAGACATTTTGGAAAAAAGAAGAAGCGTTATGCTTATCTTGTAGAACGGAAACCTGAGAAACTTCTGAATTGTGTACAAGGGTAGCATAGTGGTTCTCACGCTATAGCGTGGACTGCTATTACTACATCTGTACACAGAGTTTTCTCAGGACCTCCAAACTAAGACGTAGCATCGCAGTACCACGCTTTGCGATTTTTAAAGTATCTTATAAATAAAACAGTATGAAGAAGATTTTCATCGTTTTAACCATGCTCTTTGCCGTTATCAACATCATGGCACAAGAGCACCTTTCTTTCAAAGGTATTCCAATCGAAGGAAGTATGACAGCATTCTGTCAGAAACTTAAAGCCAAAGGGTTTACTTCAATTGGTAGTGATAACAATATATCAATGTTTACCGGAGATTTCACGGGTCGTAATGCTATGGTCGGTGTATCTGCGACAGATGACGGGAAAAATGTTTTTGCCGTGGTTGTTTTCTTTGATCCCAGTGGCGAGTGGAATACCCTTGTTAATACTTATGACTATTACAAGGATCTATACACTCGTAAATATGGTAGCCCGACAGTTTCAAAAGAAAACAATCCTGCACGTTCAGATACTAATATCGCTTTAATGGCAGAAGTACATCAAGGAACTGTTGTGTATGGTAGCGCATGGGAAGTAGCAGGTGGTAACATAGAGCTTTCAATTGAAAAGACATCAGGAGTCTATGAGGGTATGGTAGTGATACGCTACCGGGACTCGCAGAATGTTGAAGCCAAAATCAAAAATGATTTAGATGACATCTAAAAACAACATAAGGTGAAAGGATATTTATCATCATTTATGTTGTTGCTTCTCTTGGCGATGGTCGGATGCAATGGCAATGCATCGAAAGCAACACAGGAAGAAATGAAAGAACCACTTGTTCAAACGTATGATATAGAACGTTTCAAGCTCTTCCCTACGCAAAACTTGTGGACATTTATTAAACTCGACACTCAGACTGGATTGATGTGGCAAGTACAATACAGTGTGGAGAGAGATGAAGATCGCTTTGAGTATGACCTAAACCACAAACCGCTTATCACAACGGACAAGAAGGTCAACGGGCGTTTTGAACTTTATCCCACTCAAAATATATATAACTTCATTCTCCTCGACAGAATCGATGGTGAAACGTGGCAGGTTCAGTGGTCGTTCGATGAGAAAAACCGTGCAGTCATACCAATTAACCGAGCTGCCTCTTATACAAATTAGATAGTGCTACAGCCAAATTTATAACAAGTTGTAAATATGGCTATATTGCTCACTTTGGGCTCATGTATCGCTGCTATAGCCATTGTTGCCATAGTAGCGATGCGCCTATTGTTAAAAAAGAAATCAAAAGAGGTTTCTTTTTGGATGGAGAGCACACCTCCTTTCCAATCCACACTTAAAAATAGGGAGGAAGCACATAGACAGGATGACGAATGTGTATTCAATGATATAGAGTCCGATTTGGAACAGACCTTTAAGGGGAGGTATATCACATTTCGGGAAGAAAGACAGTTTACGGAGTATTATACAGAATTGTTCCATAGAGTAAGCAACTTTCTTAAACGGCTTGATACATTCCATGTAGAATCTCCGGACATAATCGCAAAATTTGTATCTGATTTTGAGAACTTACAATGGTTCGTCAAAAGCCACAACGACAACTATATAAAAGAGAAACTGGACACCTTCAAGGATTTTTTCGACCATTGTCTTAAATATCCGTTAGATAAGCAACAAAGGCGTTCAATCCTTTCTGAGGAGGATAATTGTTTGGTCGTCAGCAGTGCCGGTAGTGGAAAGACTTCATCCATTGTTGGTAAGGTGAAGTATCTGATCGAAATAAAAAAAGTAAATCCTCAGGATATTCTCGTTATAAGTTATACAAACAAGGCTGCCGCTGAATTAACAGAAAGAATGGGTGTCGTAGGTTTGAGAGGGTACACTTTTCACAAACTTGCCCTTGATATTATAGGACAGGTAACAGGGCAAAGGCCATCAATAAATGACAATACGGACGCACTCTTTGTGAAAATTTACCATGAACTATTGAATGATAAGAAATTTAAGGAAAGTGTAATAGAATGCTTTGTTGATTATCAAACACAAGAAACAGAATGGGAACAGCGAAAGAATGAACGTAGGCAACAACTTTCAGAAAAGAAAGGAGCACGTTTGAAAGCTGCGCTTCCCGATATGGATGGGAATTCTGTTTATGTTCGGAGTGAGCAAGAGAAGAAAATGTGCTTTGTACTTTCTTCTCTTGGCGTAAAATTCAGATACGAAGAACCTTACGAATATCCATTGGCTGATGAAAACCACTCTCAATACAAACCTGATTTTTCCATTTATTTTAAACATGCCGGGAAAATTAAGCGGTTGTATTTAGAACATTTTGGCGTGGACGAGCATGATTGCGTTCCTCTATGGTTTGCTAAAGACAGAGGCATTAGCTATGAGGAAGCAAACCGGAGATATAACGATGGCATAACGTGGAAAAAAGCGGCACATGAGAAATTTGGTACGCAACTACTTATAACATCAAGTGTGGATTTTCATTATTCAGATATTAGGAATAAGCTGAAAAGTATGCTGTTAAAGGCAAATGTCCCCATCCGGGAAATGACATCGGCAGAACTATATGATATGGTTCTTCCTTCAAATAGCAAACAGGAGAATGCGTTTATACGTCTTGTTGTGACTTTTGTGATATTGCTAAAATCAAGTTGTAAAACAATAGATGAAGTATTAAGACAAGCAAAAAAAGCAGGAGATAGACGCAGCGCTTTCATCGTTGAAAGTATATTTCAACCTGTGTATAAAAGGTATATTGAAGAATTAAAACGCAATAATCAAATAGATTTTACAGATGTGATTCTGCGAGCTACCGAAATATGTCGTTCTTCTCACCCTATGAAGTATGATTATATTATTGTGGATGAATTTCAGGATATATCAATTGATCGTTACAACTTTTTAAAAGCATTGAGAGAGGGCAATCCTCCTGCTAAATTGTATTGCGTAGGCGATGACTGGCAGTCTATATACCGTTTTTCGGGTAGTGATATGGCTCTTTTCAACCAGTTCTCTGACTATTTCGGTCCTACGGAAATCAATAGGATTGAAACCACGTATCGATTTGGTGAACCTTTAATCAGCTTGTCTTCAAAATTTATTCAACGTAATGAAACTCAATTAAGAAAGAACATCCGTTCATTCAGTCCACAAGTTAAAACAGAATTACAATTTTGCGATTATGAGAAACGGGATTATTGTAATGTGATTGGAAAATTGGTCGCGTCAATTCCATCTGAGAAATCTATATTCCTTTTAGGAAGATATTCATTTGATGATTATTATCTGTCATTCATGTATAAATCAGTGAGAGAAGGTAACCGTTTTTTCTATTTTATAGGAGATAGGAAAATAGAATTTCTGACTGCTCATAAATCCAAAGGGCTTGAGGCTGACTATGTGATTATTTTGCAATGTAATAAGGATACATACGGTTTTCCTTCACTTATAAGCGACGCACCTGTTCTTAACTATGTCTTGACAAAGAGCGACCAATATCCATATGGCGAAGAACGCAGGTTGTTTTATGTGGCAATTACCAGAGCAAAAATCAAGACCTATGTATTGTATGACAAACGTTTCCCTTCCATTTTTGTGGACGAATTCTTGCATCCGGAAAAAATCTCGGAAGAGAGTAACACCAAGCATCCAAACGCAAACAAAAGGTGGACACGTAAGGCGGATAATTTCTTACTTACCCTATATCATGAGGGGAAAAGTATAAAATATATAGCTGAGAAAATGGGTAGGAGCCAAACCGCCATAGTAATGCGATTGGATTTTTTGGAGAAAAATCGATAAATAATTCCTGCATTTCCAGACAGAAACACGCCAACCTGCGCCAGAGAGCGTTGCCGGAGTTTGGCATGCGGGACGTATGTATCCGCGTTTTTTGCGTGAGGGGGCGCGGCGATTGCGCGGGAGCACATCGCTACCTGATTGTAAACCAGTTTGTTATTTTGCTATCTTCGTGTTTTTGTATATGTAGGGATATTCAGTTAATGGACTCAATCGCACTATGGGAGATCGACCGGGAGTGG
>CAPNHY010000036.1:0-20944 GCA_948665475.1 uncultured Muribaculaceae bacterium
ATAGCTAAAGAATGTTAAAATCGAGGATAACTCATTGTGGGATAGAGAGAAAAAAATTGCATTTTCGTCAGAAAAATTTTTATTTTGGGGGAAATTGCCAAGTGGGTATTATCGATACAAAAATACAGAGATAACGGAAACAACAGATTGAATTTTAATTAGATACAAGTCCACCACTCCGTGGTTTACAGCCATGGGACTTTATGCCACGCGTTGCGCTACGCTCCACACGTGGTTAATCATGGGCTCGCGCGTCCCGCGCTATTCTGTAGATGCGGGCGCGGGTTGTTCCCGCGATATAAAAATAGGCCGCGCTGGGGGCGCGGCCTATGAGGGTGGGGGTGTCAGTCTTTTTTTAGAAGGGGAGCTTGAAGTCGGCGAACTCAAGGTCTTTGGCGGCCTTGGTTGCGAGCGAGCTGTCCATGCGAACGGCCTGACGGAGGTTGGTCGTTACCATCTGCTGGTTGTTGGTGCGAGCGCCGAGCACAGCCATGAGGTAGAAGGTTGTGGCGTCGGGATTGTTGATGGCAGCGAGAGTGCTCTTGGCCTTGGAGTAGTCCTTGGTGAGAATCTGGGCGAGTGCGGCGTTGTTGCTCTTGGTTTCGCCGAATGCGCGGGCGGCGGCGGCGTTGTCACCGTTCTTCAGGTAGTAGACGCCGAGTGCATCGTCAAGTTCCTTGACGCCTGCGGCAGAGCCGAAGTACTGGTTGGCCTTGGCATAGTTCTTGTTGAGGAGCTCGATAAGGCCGAGGTTCATCTGGGCTTCAGCGCTTGCGGGAGCGATGGATGCAGCTTTCTTGAAGTTGGCGGCGGCGTTGCGGTAGTCGCCGGCTACATACTGTGTGAGGCCGAGGTCGTTCCACGTGCGATAGTCGTCGGGGTAGAGTTCGGTGGCCTTGGTGTAGATAGCCTTGCGGCGTGCGTTGTCGTCGGTGAGGGTAGCGGCGTAGAGGATTTCGTCAACCTTCAGTGCCTTGGGGTCGCTGTCGACGAGGCGGCTGATCTCTGCGTCGCTGCGGCCGATAACGTTCACACTGGCCGTGATGCGCGAGTAGCGGAGCTGGGGCAGGATGACGTCGGCGAGCTGCTCGAAGACGTTGGAGAGGTTGCGGATTTCGCGTTCGCGCTCCTCGGGGTCCTTATACATGCTGAGTACGCTGAGGATAAGCTCCTTGTCCTGGATGTTGCTCTTCGATACGAGTTCCTGGAAGCCCTCCCAGTCCTCGGCGGTGAACTGCGAGGTGAGTTCGCCGAATTCCGTGATCTTGTCCTTCTTGAGCTGGCCGCGCATGTAGGCGTCGGTGTTGGCCTCGCGCTTTTCGGCGAGGTTGCGGTTGAGGTCGTAGCTGCCGTCGGGGGAAGCGTAGGAGGAGATGTTGATTTCTTCGATTACGCGGGATGTGTCCTTGTTGGCGTTGAGGAGTTCCTTCTGCAATTCCAGCATGGCGTCGGTCTTGAGTTCGCCGGCGCGGATGTTGGCCTGGTTGATGAGGAACATGATGTCGGCTGCGTATTTCTCATTGATGATACGCTGGAAGGCATCGCTGGCGAGGGCGGGGGTGACGCCTGCGGCATCGGCGAGGGCTGCGGTGGTGATGACGCCGTTGGCTACGCGTACGCGGGGGAGGACATACTGCTTGCTGCCCTGGCGGACGTTGAAAGCGAGCTCAAGCACGCTCTGCGCCATATCGGGGGTGAAGTTGTAGGAAACGGGGATGGTGAGTGTGCCGCCGCGGTCGTAGCTCACGACAGGTGCGTTGCCGCGCACTTTCTCACCCTGGAAGCTGTAGGCCTGCGAGGCTGTCTCCGTGCCGTTGTAGACCAGATAGGGTGTAACCGTAACCTCGGCATTCTTGACGAAGAATTTGGCCGGCACGCGTGCGGTGACCGTAGCGGGTACTTTTTCGCCTACTACTTCGAGGGGGTTGGGGTTCACTGTGAAATAGTCGGAGCTGAACTGTCCGAGCTTTTTGCCGCATGAAGAGAGCGTCAGAAGGGCTCCTGCAGCGGCGAGAACGCATAATTTGCGATTCATAGTGCTGTATTAATTAATGTGATTTAGTCTATACGTAGAACCTATCCTAAGTTCTATGCAAATTTAGTGATTTTTTGAGGGTCGGCCAATCTTTTGACATATTTATTTTAAAAAATCTGCGTGATGTCTTATCTTTGCAGTGATAATTCGCATGAAAACCACATAATACCATAATAAAAATGAATTTCAAATCCGGATTTACCAATTTATGTGTCGCCGCGGCCGTGCTGACTGCCGGCGGCAGCGCGGCCGCCACCGTACGGCCGAATTCATTAATATCCGACAATATGGTGCTCCAGCAGCAGAGCGATGCCCGCCTCTGGGGCAACGCCGACCCGGGGAGCAGCATCAGCGTGACGACATCGTGGGACGGCAAGACCTATCAGACCTCGACCGACCGCACCGGCTCGTGGTCGCTGGCAATAAAGACGCCCGCCGCCTCGTTCACGCCCTATGAGATAACCATCAGCGACGGCGAGCCGCTGACGATTCATAACGTACTTATCGGCGAAGTATGGCTCGCGTCGGGGCAGAGCAACATGCAGATGCCCCTGAAAGGTTTCCCCGGCTGTGCCGTTAAGGACGGCCTCGACGAAGCCATCAACGCGCGAAGCGTGGAGGGAGTGCGCATGTTCTTCGTGCCTCTGCGCAAGGAATATGAGCCGATAGAAGACTGCGGAAGCCGCTGGATGACGACCGACAACTTCGAGGATGTGAAGGAATTCAGCGCCACCGCGTGGTACTTCGCCAAGTCGCTCAGCGCCGCCCTGAACGTGCCCGTGGGCATAGTGGACTGCGCATACGGCGGCTCCCGCGTGGAGAGCTGGCTGCCGCGTGAGATACTGGAGAAATATCCCGACGTGTCGCTCAAGAAAGAAGACATCGAGGCCATGACCGAGTACCACCGTCCCATGCTGATGTACAACGGCATGTTCACGGCCGTGGAGGGTTATACATACAAAGGTATCATCTGGTATCAGGGATGCTCCAATGTGGGCAAGCACGACGTCTATGCCGAGCGCCTTGCGACAATGGTGGAACACTGGCGCGAGCGCATCGGCCTGGGCGAGATACCCTTCTACTACGTCGAGATAGCGCCGTACGATTACGAGTCCGGCGACAGGGCTGACGGCGCCCGCCTGCGCGAGGCACAGTTCAAGGCCCAGAAGCTGATACCGCACAGCGGCATGGTATCTACCAACGACCTTGTGGAGCCCTTTGAGCGCCACAACATACATCCGCGCCGTAAATCGACCGTGGGGCAGCGCCTCAGCTGGATGGCCCTCAACCGTACTTACGGCCACAAGAGCGTAGTGGACGGCGGCCCCGTGTATAAAGGCTGGACGCCGAAAGGACGCGAGGCGTGGGTGGCCTTCGAGAACCTGCCCATGGGCATAGGCCGCAACTACATGATAGAGGGATTCGAGATAGCCGGACCCGACCGCAAGTTCCACAAGGCCGACGCATGGCTGCACTGGCAGACCAATGAGGTAGTGCTGACCGCGCCCGAGGTGGAGGAACCCGTGGCCGTGCGTTATTGCTTCCGCGACTTCCAGCCCGGCACCCTGTGCGGCGGCAACGAGCAGCCCGCAGTGCCTTTCCGTACAGATGACTGGGAATAACAGCCTCTAAAATTTATGCGATTTCTGAAATTTTTCGTACATTTGCAGCGCGAAAACTACGCAAAAACATAATATTCAGCCAAAATGGTAAGTTACAAAGAATTAGGCCTTGTGAACACCCGCGAGATGTTTGCCAAGGCAATCAAAGGCGGCTATGCTGTACCCGCCTTCAACTTCAACAACATGGAGCAGCTTCAGGCCATCATCAAGGCCGCTGCCGAGGAGAAGTCGCCTGTGATTCTTCAGGTGTCGAAAGGCGCACGCAACTACGCCAACGCCACTCTGCTCCGCTACATGGCTCAGGGTGCTGTGGCCTATGCCAAGGAACTGGGCTGGGAGAATCCCCAGATTGTTCTCCATCTCGACCACGGCGACAGCTTCGAGCTGTGCAAGAGCTGCATCGACAACGGTTTCTCCAGCGTCATGATCGACGGTTCGCACCTGCCCTACGAGGAGAACGTAGCGCTGACGAAGCAGGTTGTTGACTATGCACACCAGTTCGACGTAACCGTCGAGGGTGAGCTCGGCGTGCTCGCCGGCGTGGAAGATGAAGTTAGCGCCGACCATCACACCTACACCGACCCCGAGGAGGTAATCGACTTCGCCACCCGCACCGGCTGCGACTCTCTGGCTATCTCCATCGGTACCTCGCACGGCGCCTACAAGTTCACTCCCGAGCAGTGCACCCGCAACGCCGAGGGCAAGCTCGTTCCGCCGCCCCTGGCATTCGACGTGCTGGACGCCGTGATGGAGAAGCTTCCCGGTTTCCCCATCGTGCTCCACGGTTCGTCGTCCGTTCCTCAGGAAGAGGTTGACACCATCAACAAATACGGCGGCAAGCTGCCCGACGCCATCGGTATCCCCGAGGAGCAGCTCCGCAAGGCTGCCAAGAGCGCTGTGTGCAAGATCAACATCGACAGCGACAGCCGTCTGGCCATGACAGCCGCCATCCGCAAGGTCTTCGTTGAGAAGCCCGCCGAGTTCGACCCCCGCAAGTATCTGGGTCCGGCTCGTGACAACATGGAGAAGCTCTACAAGCACAAGATCGAGGACGTGCTCGGCAGCGCAGGCAAGGCCTGATCGGTCAGTCGTCTGAATCAATACAGAGGAGGCTGTGTCCCGAAAGGACATGGCTTCCTTTTTTTAGTTTATAGTTGAGAGGGGGTGCGGGCGGTGCCCGCAGTTTAAGGTTTAGGGTTTAAGGTTTAAGGTAAGATGGTTTTTGAGGGCGAGATACATAAAGACAAAAGGTCATAAGAAACAGAAGTTTTTATGGAATATAGGCATAAAATATTTATAATCAAAATATTAGTATTGTAAAAACAGTGAGGTGCGCAGGTGCCGGTCGGCATATGTTATTTGCCGATGAACCATTACTTTTTGAGTTGTGGGTATGGGATGTTGCAGGGTGCGGCAATTTTTTGTAATTTTGTAGCCTATAACAATCAGATATATGAAGATACTTGTTTGCGGCGCCAACGGTCAACTCGGGCGTGAGCTTCACAATGTGCTTGAACGCCGTTGTCCCGGCTGCACGACCTACGCGGGCCATGAGGAGCTTGACCTCTGCGACGCGGCGGCCGTAGAGCGCTACCTGCGCGAAGGCGACTTCTCGCGCCTGATAAACTGTGCGGCATATACGGATGTGGAGCGTGCCGAGGAAGACAAGATGGAATGCGCGTCGGCCAATATCGACGCCGTAGCCAACATAGCCCGCTACGCCGACGAACTCGGCCTGCGCATCCTGCATGTGAGCACTGACTACGTGTTTGACGGGACATCCTTCCGCCCTTACCGCGAGAGCGACAAGGTCAACCCCATGTCGCATTACGGCACTACCAAGCGCAAGGGCGAGACCGCCCTGCTGGGACTCGCGCCCGAGAGCATAGTGGTGCGCACCGGCTGGCTGTATTCGCCTTACGGTCGCAATTTTCTCCTGACGATGCTGCGCCTCGGTGCCTCGCAGAAAGGGGTAAGGGTGGTAAGCGACCAGATAGGCACGCCTACATATGCGGCCGACCTTGCCGAGGCGATAGCAACCATCGTGCTCTCGCCGCAGTGGATAGGGGGCATCTATAACTTCAGCAACGAGGGCGTGTGCTCCTGGTATGACTTCGCCGATGCGATAATGCACGCGTCGGGTAGCGACTGCCGCGTGGAGCCAATCGCAAGCTCCGACTATCCCACCCAGGCCGCGCGGCCATTCTACTCCGTACTCGACAAATCTAAAATAAAAGCCACATTCGGCATCAGCATACCTCACTGGCATGACGCTCTTCTGCGCTGCCTGGAACGTATGAATAGCAATCAATAATTATGTCAACCCTCAGCCAGGAAATCGAACGCCGGCGCACTTTCGCCATTATCTCGCACCCGGACGCCGGCAAGACCACTCTTACTGAAAAACTGCTGCTCTTCGGCGGCGCCATACATATAGCGGGTGCCGTAAAAAGCAACAAGATAAAGAAAACCGCCACCAGCGACTGGATGGAAATCGAGAAGCAGCGCGGCATATCGGTAGCCACGTCCGTGATGGGATTCAATTACGGCGACTACAAGATAAACATCCTCGACACGCCCGGCCACCAGGACTTTGCAGAGGACACTTACCGCACACTCACGGCCGTGGACAGTGTAATAATCGTCGTGGACGTGGCGAAAGGCGTGGAGCAGCAGACCCGCAAGCTGATGGAGGTGTGCCGCATGCGCAATACCCCCGTCATAATATTCGTCAACAAGCTCGACCGTGAGGGACGCGACCCGTTCGAGATTCTGGACGAGCTCGAGAGCGAACTGAAGATAGCCGTGCGTCCGCTGTCGTGGCCCATAGGCATAGGCGCCAAGTTCAAGGGCGTCTACAACATCTACGAGAATACGCTCGACCTCTTCACGCCCGACAAGCAGAAGGTGAGCGAACGCGTGGAGATTGACGATGTGAACGACCCCAGGGTGGACGCAGCCATCGGCGAGGCCGAGGCCACGCATCTGCGCGACGACCTCGAGCTAATCGGTGGCGTATATCCCGAGTTTGAGGTGGAGCAGTACCTGCATGGACGTCTCGCTCCCGTGTTCTTCGGCTCGGCTCTGAATACATTCGGCGTCAAGGAGTTGCTCGACTGCTTCGTAAAGATTGCGCCGTCGCCCCGCCCCGTGACGGCCGAGGAGCGAACCATCAATCCCGAGGAGGAGAAATTCAGCGGCTTCGTGTTCAAGATTCACGCCAATATGGACCCTAACCACCGCAGCTGCATCGCTTTCGTGAAGGTATGCTCCGGCCGTTTCGAGCGCAATGCACCGTACAAGCAGATACGCAGCGGCAAGGTGATGAAATTCTCGGCTCCCACCGCGTTTATGGCCCAGAAAAAGAGCATCGTGGACGAAGCATTCCCCGGCGACATAGTGGGTCTTCCCGATACAGGCAACTTCAAGATTGGCGACACGCTCACCGAGGGCGAGGACCTGCACTTCAAGGGTCTGCCCAGTTTCTCGCCCGAGATGTTCAAATACATCGAGAACACCGACCCCATGAAGAGCAAGCAGCTGGAAAAAGGCATTCAGCAGCTCATGGACGAGGGCGTGGCCCAGCTGTTCGTGAACCAGTTCAACGGCCGCAAGATAATCGGTACCGTGGGGCAGCTGCAATTCGAGGTAATCCAGTACCGTCTGCTGCACGAGTACGGCGCTCAGTGCCGCTGGGAGCCGCTGTCGCTCTACAAGGCGTGCTGGATAGAGAGCGACGACCAGGCTGCGCTGGAAGCCTTCAAAAAGCGCAAGCACCAGTTCATGGCCACAGACCGCGAGGGCCGCGATGTGTTCATGGCCGACTCCAATTACGTGCTGCAGATGGCGCAGAACGATTTTCCGGCCATACGCTTTCATTTTACCAGCGAATTTTGATCGTATGAAGATAAATATTTGAGTTAAATTTGTTAAGACGGTTGAAAACGTTTATATTTGTAGTCAAATAATTCATAAATGCTAAAACGCTTTTTCATATCGATGCTCGGCACTGTGGCCGGCGTGTTTATCAGCGGCATGTTGGCCGTGGGTGTGCTTATTGCCATAGTGGGCGCTGTGGCAGGCAAATCGTTGGCTACGGATGCCGGGATAAAGAAACACTCGATTCTGCATCTGAAGCTTGACGGCGCGCTGACCGAGCGCATGCAGATGCCCTCGCTCATGGAAATAATCCAGGGGGACGACGAGGAATCGGTGGCCCTGGACGAGGTCTGCGAGGCCCTGCGTCTGGCAGCCGACGACAAGAATATCGACGGTGTGTTCATTGACTGCGGAGCATTCTCCGGCGGTGTGGCAGGCTGTGAGGAAATCGTGAACGCCCTGCGCCGCTTCCGCAGCGACTGCGACAAGTGGGTGTGCGCCTATGCCGACAGCTACACGCAGGGCGCCTACGTGATAGCTTCGCAGGCCGACAGTGTTTTCGTCAATCCTATCGGCGGTGTGGACGTCCACGGTACCGCCAGTGTAACACCGTTCTTCAAGGAACTCCTCGACAAGGTGGGCGTGAGCATGCAGATAATCAAGGTCGGCACCTACAAGAGCGCCGTGGAGCCTTTCATCCTGAATGAAATGAGTGAGCCTGCGCGCCGGCAGTCGCAGGAATATGTCGACAGCATCTGGCACTACATATCAGGCGCCGTGGCCGAGGGCCGCGCCGTAAAGCGCGACACGGTGCAGGCGTGGGCCGACAGCATGTGCGCCATATGGCCTGCCGCCCGCACTATCAGTGAGGGCCTGGCCGACGCAGCTGTTTACCGCCGCGTAATGGAGCAGCGTCTGCGTGAGCTTACCGAACTTGACGACGACGAGGACCTGCGTCTGGTTTCGCCCTCGGCCTACATCGAGGAAAAGGGCGGGGTGCTCAAGGCAATGGATGCAGAGAAAGACCATGTGGCCGTGTATTATGCCGTGGGCGACATAGTGGACAGCGGCAGCGAGGGCATCGTGGGCGAGACTGTCGTAAAGGATATCGTGGAACTTGCCGACGACGACAAGGTGAAAGGACTTCTGCTGCGCGTGAACAGCGGCGGCGGCAGCGCTTTCGCTTCCGAACAGATATGGGAGGCTCTGGAATACTTCAAGAGCAAGGACAAGCCCTTCTATGTGTCGATGGGCGACTATGCCGCCAGCGGAGGCTACTACATCTCCTGCGGCGCACAGCGCATATTTGCCGACGCCACCACGCTCACAGGTTCTATCGGTGTGTTCGGCATGATACCCGAGGCGTCGACTCTCTTAGGCGACAAGCTCGGCGTTCACTTCAGCTTTGTTGAGAGCAATCCCAACGCTGCGTTCCCCACCGTGGTGCGTCCTCTCACTCCCGAACAGCATGCAGCCATGCAGCAGGGTGTCAATGATACGTACAAACTCTTCACCGGGCGTGTGGCCGAGGGCCGCGACCTCCCCGTGGACAGCGTGCTGCGTATAGCCGAGGGCCGCGTATGGGTAGGCACCAGCGCCCTGCGTCTGGGTCTTGTGGACGAGATTGCCGACCTTCACGAGGCCGTGAAGCAGATCACGGCGGCGTCCGACCTTGACGAGGACTTCGTGGTGATGTATCCGAAGAGCGACGAGGACATGTGGGCCACTATCCTGCACCAGAGCAAGGCCGTGGACGCAGCTCGTGCGGCAGCCGGACTCAGCCCCATGGAACGCCGCGCAATGCGTGTGGTCGAACGGCTGATGGGACAGAACCCCGTGCAGGCGCGCATGCCCCTGACTGTGATAAAGTAATATATCAGAAGATTCATTATTTCCGGCATTTTGACTTTCAAATCGTTCATCCGCCACGCTGTGCTTCTGCCATGCTCCAAACTGTATGGCATGGGGACATACGTGCGCAACAAGATGTTCGACTGGAAGATACTGCGTCAGCACAAGTTCGATGTGCCGGTGATAGTGGTTGGCAATATCGCCGTGGGCGGTACGGGCAAAACGCCTCACGCAGAATACATAATCGAATCGCTGCGCAACACGTACCATGTGGCTTTCCTAAGCCGGGGTTACAAACGGCGCACCAAAGGCTTCGTGCTTGCCACTTCCAAATCGGCTCCGCGTGACATCGGCGACGAGGCCTATCAGGTGTATCATAAGTTCGGCGGCGATGTCACTGTGGCTGTGTGCGAGAACCGCGTGCAGGGCATCCAGGAACTGCTCAGCATCGACCCTGGCATCAACATGCTCGTGCTTGACGACGCATTCCAGCACCGCTATGTGAAGCCTACGGTAGCCGTAGTGGTGACCGAGTACAACAGGCCTCTTTTTGCCGACAGCCTTCTGCCTTACGGACGGTTGCGCGAGAGTGCCCGTGGCCTGAACCGAGCCGACCTGGTCATCGTCAGCAAATGCCCGGAAAAGCTCACGCCGATGGATTACCGCATCTTCAGCAAGAACCTGAACCTTTTCCCGTATCAGAGCCTGTTCTACTCCCGCTATTCCTACCAGCCTCTGCGGCCGGTGTTTCCCGATGCCGTGCGCAGAATTCCTTATCTCGACTGGCTCGGACAGAACGACAGCGTTCTTGCCGTGGCCGGCATAGGCAACCCGCGTCCGTTCGTGCGCTATCTGAAGGGCTACTGTTTCAGAGTGAAGGTGAACGTGTTCCCCGACCATCACGACTACACCCGGAAGGATATAGAACTGCTGAAACGCCGCTACGGCGAGATGAAAGGCGAGAACCGCATCATAGTAACGACCGAGAAAGACGCGGTGCGCCTCAGCTGCAACCCGTATTTCCCGCACGAGCTCAAGGCCGTCACGTTCTATCTGCCCATCAAGGTGGAGTTCACGGCAGCCGGCCCTACCGGCAGCGGCGACTTCGGCGACGTGCTGCGCCAGACGCTAAAGTTAAAGAAGAACAATTCCGACTGACGGAGCCAAACCACGGCGCCGTCGCGGACGTTATAAGACAATCATACACGAACCCTCATAACTCTTAATTCTATGCTCGACAAAATCAAAGAGACAGCTGCTTTCATCGCAGGCAAGGTAAGCGACATGCCCCGCACAGCCATCATCCTCGGCACCGGTCTCGGCTCTCTCGCCGATTATATCACCGACAAAATCGTGATTCCTTACAGCGAGATTCCCAACTTCCCCGTCAGCACCGTGCAGGGACACAGCGGCAACTTCATCTTCGGCAATCTCGGCGGCAAGCGCGTGATGGCCATGCAGGGCCGCTTCCACTACTACGAAGGCTACGACATGAAGACAGTTACCTTCCCCGTACGCGTGATGCGCGCTCTGGGTGTGGAGACTCTTTTTGTCAGCAACGCTGCCGGCGGCATGAACAAGGAATTCCGCGTGGGCGACGTGATGGTAATTACCGACCATATCAACCTTTTCCCCGAAAATCCCCTGCGCGGCAAAAACTACGAGGAGCTCGGCCCGCGCTTCCCGGCAATGACAGAGGCCTATGACCACAAGCTGGTTGAGCTGGCCGACACCATCGCAGCCGAAAAGAGCATGCGCCTGATGCACGGCGTATACGTGGGCACGCCCGGCCCGACGTTCGAGACTCCCGCAGAGTACGAGTACTTCCGTGTAATCGGTGGCGACGCCGTGGGCATGAGCACCGTGCCTGAGGTCATCGTGGCCCGTCATGGCGGCATGCGTGTCTTCGGCATCAGTGTCATCACCGATCTCGGCGGCAAGGACGTACGCGAGGTACCGACCCACGAGGAGGTTCAGCTCGCAGCACAGAAGGCTCAGCCCACAGTGGAGGCCCTGATGCAGGCCATGGTAGCCCGTTCGTAAGAGCCGTTCCGACAATAAATCTTATTGCGAAGGGCACGAAAGGACCTTCATCCTTTCGTGCCTTTTCATAATTAATTGAAGAACATTATGGAAATTTCAAGTCTTGGCGAGTTCGGGCTTATCGATCGCCTGACAAAGGATATGCCGCCGAAGCAGAGTTCCACTCACGTGGCTGTAGGCGACGATGCGGCCGTACTCGACTATCCCGACACGGAAGTACTCGTCACCACCGACATGCTGCTGGAGAATGTGCATTTCGACCTTACGTATGTGCCGCTTAAACATCTCGGCTACAAATCGGCCGTGGTGAATTTCTCCGACATATATGCCATGGGTGGCACGCCGCGGCAGATCACTGTGAGCCTCGGCATATCGAAACGCTTCACGGTCGAACATATAGAGGAGCTGTATTCCGGCATCCGGCTGGCGTGCGAGATTTATGGCGTAGATATAGTGGGCGGTGATACCTGTTCTTCTCATCAGGGCCTTGTAATATCCGTCACTTGCATAGGCGACGCCCCCCGCGGCACCGCAATATGCCGCAGCGGAGCCAAGCCCAACGACATCATATGCGTAAGCGGCGACCTCGGCGCGGCCTATATGGGATTGCAGGTGCTTGAGCGAGAGAAAGTGGCCTCGGCCGGTCAGAAAGATTTTCAGCCGGATTTTGCCGGAAAGGAGTACATTATCGAACGTCAGCTGAAGCCTGAGGCGCGTCGTGACGTGATTGAGAATCTTGCCAAGGCCGGAATCAAGCCTACCGCCATGATGGACGTGAGCGACGGCCTGTCATCAGAATTGCTTCACATCTGCAAGCAAAGCGGGGTGGGGTGCAGAGTCTATGAGGACCGCATACCTATAGATTACCAGACAGCGCTCATGGCCGAGGAACTGAACATGAACCTGGTGACGGCCGCGCTCAACGGCGGCGAGGACTACGAGCTGCTGTTCACGGTGCCTCTTGGAATGCACGATAAGCTTGCGGAAGTGCCTGGCATACATGAGATAGGATATATCACGGACGCGTCCAAAGGTTGCGCCCTCGTGGGACGCGACGGTCAGTCGGAAATCGAACTCCGCGCACAGGGCTGGAATCCGTTGGCGTCGAACGAGTGATTTTGCCTCCGCGGTTCAGCCTTTTCCAAGAAAAAGTTGTAACTTTGTTGTCGCAAAACCATATTGAAGAATCATAGAGATGATAAATCGAATATTAATCCGGGTAAAAGTGGTGCAGATGTTGTATTCGTATCTGCTCACACAGAGTGAATTCCATATCGATTCCGCGCCAGAGGCGCCGACGGCCGACCGTCGTTTCGCCTACTCGGTATATCTCGATCTGCTGCTGGCTATAAGCGAGCTTTCAGGAGTATCGACAGCCCGCGGGCGAGGCGTACAGACTGTTGCGGTGCCCGTACAGCTGCGCGACGGCAAGCTTGCTCCGGCCCTTGCTTCGTCGGAGGAGCTGAAGACAGTGCTGACACGCGGCACGAGCGACATCGACGGCCTCCGTCCCATGCTTCAGGCCGTGGCTGATGCCATAGCATCCTCCGAGGCATTCCGCGATTACAAAAAGGTCAAGACACGCACGCCGGCCGACGAGGCACGGTTCTGGAACGTCATCCTGGAGACCGTGTTTATGAAGAATGCCGAAGTAAATGCTTTCTTCCGTTCATTGCCCGGATTCACAGGCAAGGGGCTGGAGATGGGATTGCACGAGGCTCAGGATTCATTGGCGGCTTTCGGAGCATCGCGTATGGGCTACCTTTCGGCCAAAGCTGATCTGCAACGTTCTCTTGACAAAGCATATGACCTGTATTTCGGTCTGTTTGAGCTGATTGCCGACATCACGCGCGAACAGCTCAACCGAATCGAGGCAGCCAAAGAGAAATATGTTCCCACAGCTGCCGACCTCAACCCCGACATGCGTTTTGTAGAAAACAAGTTCGTGGCACGTCTGCTTGCCGACGAGGCTTTCTGCAAGCGCGTGGAGAAACAGCCCATGCACTGGAGCGACGACCCGGTGCTGGTGCCGCGTCTGCTTGACGAAATCCTTGCGTCGGATATATATAAGAAATACATGGGGGCTCCTTCCGCCGACTATGCCGCCGACTGCGAGCTCTGGCGCGACTTGTGCAAGTGCATCATCCTGCCGGGCGAGGCACTGGCCGAGGCTATGGAGAATCAGTCTGTGTTCTGGAACGACGATATGCAGGTAATGGGTACTTTCGTCCTCAAGAGCCTGCGGCAGATGGCATCAGCCCCCGATGGGGAGCCTTTGCCGTTCCTCCCGCAGTATAAGGATGCCGAGGACGAGGCTTTCGGACCAGAGCTCTTCACCCTGGCCGTGCAGCACCGCGATGAATACCGTGCGCTGATTGACCGCTTCATTGACCGGGAACACTGGGACACGGAGCGCATAGCCTTTATGGACATCGTTGTGATGACCTGCGCCATCGCAGAGCTCCTCAATTATCCCGCTATCCCCGTGCCTGTGACTATGAACGAGTATGTGGAGATAGCCAACAGCTACAGCACCGCCCGCAGCGGACAGTTCGTCAACGGCGTACTGTATTCCGTGAGCGACTATCTGCGCAGTGAAGGTCGCCTCAATAAATAACCAACCGATAAATCATTAAACACTTACTAATAATGCTTTCCAATTACATTCTCCTCCAGGCCGCAGCCGGCCAGGGCAGCTTCCTCTCCAGCTGGGGACTCATCATCATCCTCTTCGTAGTGTTCTACTTCTTCATGATTCGTCCGCAGCAGAAGCGTCAGAAGGAAATCAAGAAGTTCCGCGAAGGTCTTGCAAAGGGTGACAGTGTCGTTACCGCAGGTGGTATTCACGGCAAAATCGTCGAGGCTGACCCCAATGTGACTTACCTGCTGATTGAGATTGCCAGCGGCGTACGCATCCGTGTCGACAAGGGTTCAGTTTATCCCTCGGCTGCTGAAGTAGCACAGGCCGCAGGCAAATAATACCTGCCGGCAACAACAGGTTATGCCGTCATGCGCGTTAGCGGCAAAATCCGACGCTGCTTTGTCCTGATTGCGCGGGCATCGCGCACCAGGCGTGGCAAGGACATCCTGACATTCGGGGTGTTCCTTGTCATATCCGCAGTGCTGTGGATTGTGCTGTCGCTGAATGAAGACGATCAGGTGGATTTGCGCATGCCGCTTCGCATCGAACATCTGCCCGACTCGGTGACTATTGTTTCGACACCCCCGGAGTTTGTCAATGTGAGTCTGCGCGCCAGACGCACCGACCTCCTCAAGAGCCGTCTCGGCAAAAATCCCGAGATAAGGGTGGACTGGCGCACGTATCACGGCCGCCGAAGCATAGAACTGAGTTCAGCCGAACTCAAAACACTTGCCCGCAATGCAGTGGGCGGTGCAACGGTACTTGCCGTCACGCCCGATTCGCTGAATCTGCTTTACACGTCGGAAGCCGGGCGCAGATTGCCTGTGGTTCTCGACTACAAGGTGACTCCTGGACCGCAGGCGGCGTTGCTAGGCAAACCGACGTTCAAGCCGGATTCGGTGACGGTGTATTCCATCGGCAATGCGGCCGCTTCGCTTGCCGGTGTCTGCACCGAGCCGATTCGTATTTCCGGAATAAGCAAGACCACCACCATGCGTGTGCGGCTCGCAGCCGGACCGCGCACTCGCAATGTGCCGGACAGCGTTGACGTGACTTTCGTGGTCGAACCTCTGATCATGAAGACGAGGCGCGTGGTGATAGAGCCTGTGAATGTGCCTGCCGGCGTAAAACTCATCACATTCCCGGCGCAGGTCGACGTCACGTATATGCTGCCTTCAAGTGTCTATAAGAAGGCTCTGCCGCAGTTCCGCGTGGTGGCCGACTATCGCAAGATTGATTTTTCTAATCCGACGCGCAACATGCGTCTGAATCTTGTGGATGTGGACGAGCGCCTCCAGAATGCATACCTGTCGGCCGACAGCGCGGAATATATTATTGAACGCAGATGAAACGTATAGCCATCGCAGGCGGCATCGGGACAGGCAAAAGTGTGGTGAGCCGCATACTGCGTGCGATGGGCTATCCCGTCTACGACAGCGATACGGAAGCCAGACGTCTTATGGATGCAGACTCGGGAATAAAGGATGTCATACGCCGGGAGATTCATTCCGGTGCGGTTACAGCCGACGGGCGTATTGACCGAAGTTTGTTGGCCGACGTCGTATTCTCTGATGAAGCCAAGCGTCTAAGACTTAACGAGGTGACCCACTCAGCGGTGCGGAATGACTTTGCAGAGTGGTGCGCTGCTCAAGCACACCCAATGGTTTTTGTGGAGTGCGCCATTCTTTGTGAGAGTGGAATGCTTCGACATGTTGACGAAGTATGGGAGGTGACGGCGCCTGAGGCTTTGAGGGTTGAGCGCGTATGCCGCCGTAACAGTCTCGCTCCGGAACAGGTGCTTAGGCGCATAACCGCGCAGAGCGCTGAATACGAAGCACTGCTCGGTGTTGAACGCCTTGTCATTGTCAACGATGAAGTTACGCCGCTGTTGCCTCAGATTGAAAATGCTTTGAATTAGCCTATGTCAAGAAAAAGAAAGGAACTGCCCGTTATTCAGGGGCTTGAAATAACCGATGTCGCAGCCGAAGGCAATGCGCTTGGTAGGACCGACAGCGATATGGTGGTCTTCGTGCCGTTCGCTGCCCCCGGCGATATTGTGGATGTGCAGCTGGAGAAAAAAAGAAGCAGCTATGCGATAGGACGTATAGCGCAGCTTGTAAGTCCGGGAAAGGTACGTGTACCCGCCCGGTGTGAGCATTTCACGGTGTGCGGTGGCTGCCGGTGGCAGCATCTGCCTTACGAGTACCAGCTGCAATGCAAGCAGAAGCAGGTGGAAGATGCTCTCACCCGAATAGCCAAAATACCGTTGCCGCCGATTTCGCCGATTCTCGGAGCGAAGAAAATCTGGCGCTACCGCAACAAGATGGAGTACACCTTCAGCAACAAGTGCTGGCTGACCCGCGAGCAGCTTGCCAGCGGAGAGGAATTCCCCGACCGCGATGCCGCCGGATTCCATATCCCCGGAGCGTTCGATAAGGTGCTCGACATCAAGGAGTGCCATCTTCAGGAAGAACTCGGCGACAGACTGAGGCTCTTCGTCAAGGCGTGGTGCAAGGAACACAGTGTGCCGTTCTTCGATCTGCGCGCACAGACCGGCCTGCCCCGCACGCTGATGATTCGTCTTACATCCACCGGCGAGAGTATGGCGGTGATGAGCTTCGGCAGCGATGAACCCGATACAATCAAGGCGCTTCTGGACGCGGTACGCGAGGCGTTCCCGCAGCTCACGTCGCTAATGTATGTCGTAAACACCAAATGCAACGACACGATTGCCGATCTCGACATACAGCTTCATTCCGGTCGTGAATATATTGAGGAGGAAATGGAGGGACTTCGGTTCCGCATTGGTCCGAAGTCGTTCTACCAGACCAACTCGCTCCAGGCTTATGAGTTGTACAAGGTTGCCCGGGATTTTGCTGGCCTGACGGGTTCGGAATATGTTTATGACCTTTACACCGGTACCGGCACCATCGCAAACTTCGTGAGCCGTCGCGCCCGCAAAGTCATAGGCATAGAATATGTGCCGGAGGCTATAGACGATGCCCGCGTCAACAGTGCTGCGAACGGCATCGACAACACTGAGTTCTTCGCCGGCGACATGAAAGACGTGCTGACTGATTCATTCCTCGAAAAGCACGGCCGGCCTGATGTAATGATAGTGGACCCGCCGCGTGCCGGCATGCATGCCGATGTCGTTGGCACAATCCTGCGCGCGGAGCCGCGCCGCATAGTTTACGTCAGCTGTAATCCGGCCACGCAGGCCCGCGACCTGGCGATGCTGCACGAGAAATATGACGTCACGGCGGTGCAGCCTGTCGACATGTTCCCGCATACGGCGCATGTGGAAAACGTTGTGTGCCTTGAGCTACGTCCTCAGATAAGCGGAGGCAACGGCGATGACGGGTCGGAAAGGCAGGAGTTGTAGTAGCGGCCGTCGCCGGTAACTTCGCGGCCTGCGAAGGGCGGTAAACTGATTGCTTCATCCTCGTGTTGCAATTCAATTTCAGCTACTATCAGTCCGGCAAGATGTCCGCTGAACACATCCACCTCCCAGTTCCGGCCGCAATAGGGTACGATGTATCGCCGCTTGCTGACCGTGTAGCCGCAGCATGCGTCCATCATCTCCCGCGCGTCGCTTACGGGCACCGCGTATTCCCATTCGCCACGCACAGCACCGTGGTTGCGGCTCTTGACCGTAAGCCATGCGTTATCGTCGG
Organism: uncultured Muribaculaceae bacterium; assembly: GCA_948665475.1. Taxonomy (GTDB): domain Bacteria; phylum Bacteroidota; class Bacteroidia; order Bacteroidales; family Muribaculaceae; genus CAG-873. The sequence goes on from CAPNHY010000036.1 coordinate 17,749, forward strand.
CGATACGGATGCGGACCGTGGCATCAGGCGTCACACTGAGGTAGGCCTGCCGAATCTCCGTCGAACTTACCGCCATTGACTCAAAACTTTTGTCGCTGACAAGAAATTTTCTCTCAATCTCTTTACCCATATCAATGATATTTTCTGCAAAAATACTGAAAATGATATTCCGATGCGTTATAACCGTCGTTTTTTTTGCGACGGCAGGCAATCGCTATGTCGTTTCGGCGCAGTCGGTATGGGAAAAGACCACGGGCTACTATCTTGTGCGTGGTATGGTGACAGACAGCATTACCGGCGAACCGCTGCCGTATGCGTCAGTGACTCTTGCCGGAGCTTCAGGTGGCGCTGTGGCCGACGCCAAAGGAGTATTTGAATTCAAGGTACCCGCCAAGGCCAAGGCTCTCCATGCCGCGATGGTAGGCTATACCAGCAAGGCCATACCGATAAAACAGACGAGCCACAACATTTATGTCATACGGCTGCTCCCTGCGTCTACCGAGCTTGACGAACTTGTGGTGCGCCGTAAGAAATATTCCAAGAAAAACAATCCGGCGGTTGACTTCGTCCGCAACATTAAGGAGCGTGCGCCCGAAACCGACCCTGAGCGACATCCATATTACAATTACCGTCGCTACGAGCGCATCACGCTTGCCATCAACAACTTCGAGCACAGCGACAGCGATGCGATAATACGTAAGTTCCCGTTCCTGACGGAACATGTCGATACTTCCGAAGTGTCGGGGCGTCCGGTTCTCCCCATTTCGGTGCGAGAGACACTGAGCCGGTATGATTACCGCAAGTCGCCGCACAGTGAGAAGACCACAGTCCTGGGCCAACGGCATGAAGGCATTGACGAGATGGTCGATCGACAGTCCATGCAGACCTTCATGGAGGATGTGTTGCGTGAGGTGGATTTGTACGGTAATGACATCAACCTGTTGCAGAACCGTTTTGTAAGTCCTCTGAGCCGAATTGGCGTGGATTTTTACAAATTCTATCTCACGGATACAGTCGAAATAGATGGCGAACGCTGCGTAGTGCTTTCGTTCTATCCTCACAACAAAGCTGCATTCGGTTTCTCGGGGCATGTCTACGTGCCGGAGGGCGACTCCACGATGTTTATAAAGCGGGTTGACATGAGAGTGCCGCGTGAGATTAATTTGAATTTCGTTGATAATCTCCTGATCTCACAATCGTTTGCTAAAGCGTCGGACGGAACCCGGCTCAAGACACGCGATGACCTGGTGATGGAAGTGAGCGTCGTGCCGGGAATGCCGCAGATGTATGTGCGCCGTCTCGACGTATACGACAGCCATTCGTTCAGCGCACCGGTGGACAGTACGGTTTTCTCTACGCTCGGCCGAACGCTGCGGGCCGACAGTGCGGATGTGCGCGATGACAACTGGTGGAACGAGGCAAGACTTAAACCCATTGACGAACGCGGCGAAGGTCGGGTAGGACTCCTGCTGGAACGTCTGCGGCGTGTACCGCTGTTCTACTGGGGAGAGAAAGCCGTGCGCACCATGGTGGTAGGCTATGTGCCTACCGGCAATCCGAGCCGCATTGACATAGGACCACTGAACACATTTGCCAGCTACAACAGCGTAGAGGGTCTGCGCCTGCGCCTCGGCGGCGTCACCACTGCCGCGCTGAACAAGAGGGTGTTCGCACGCGGCATGGCTGCCTATGGCTTCCGCGACCATCGCTGGAAATACGCTGCCGAACTGGAATACTCGTTTCACGACAAAACGTTCCATTCCCGGGAGTTCCCCGTGCATGCGCTGCGTTTCAACTCAAGCTACGACATTGATTTCATAGGCCAGCATTACTATTTCACCAACGGCGACAATATGTTTCTGTCGCTCAAGCGTATGAGCGACCATACGGCTACATATCGCCTCCAAAATCGTCTGTCGTACATTCTTGAGCTCAACAATAATTTCTCCGTAAACGCCGCACTGACTCACGAACGGCAGTATACCACCGCTATGGTGCCTTTTGTCGACGCGATGAGCCATTCGTTCGGACATTATGACGAGACGAGCTTGAAAGTGGAATTGCGCTACGCGCCGGGAGAGAAGTTTTATCAGACCACCTCGATGCGCATACCCGTAAACCTTGACGCACCGGTGTTCAGTCTGCGGCACACGCTTGCGCTGAAAGGCGTCGGCGGCTCGAAGTTCGCCATCAACAAAACCGAATTCAATTTTCAGAAGCGTTTCTGGATGTCGGCATTCGGCTATCTCGACACAATGCTCGGAGCCGGTTATGTATGGAGCTCGTCGCCTTTCATCAGTTTGCTCATGCCCAACGCCAATCTGTCATACACCATACAGCCGGAGAGTTTTGCGCTTATCAACCCCATGGAGTTCATCAACGACAGTCAGGTGAACTGGGAACTAAGCTATTGGGCTAACGGTGCGATCCTCAACTGGGTGCCGCTTGTGAAACGTCTGAAGCTGCGCGAGGTATTCTCTTTCCGCGGAGTGTGGGGGCATCTTAGCCGTCGAAACGATCCTCAGCTCCGACCGGAGTTGCTGCGTTTTCCGGTGTCAGCAGCTGCAACGCCGATGGACCGTGGCCCGTACATGGAGGTTTCGGCAGGCATAGACAACATTCTCAAATGCCTGAGACTCGACTATGTATGGCGTCTCAACTATCTTGATGTGCCGTACGAAATAGACCGCCACGGCCTCCGAGTCTCGTTCCACATGACCTTCTGATTTTTGTTCCCGGATGGAGAACGGTTAAGCGTAGATGGAAATAAATGTGTATCTTGCCGATGCAGAAGCGGTTAATCTATTGATATACAGATGGGTATAATTCTAATCCGTACAAGTGACGTGCATTTTCTACGTTTGTAAGTAGTTAACCGTCTGCTGCTTAAATTATTACAAGCCGCGCTTGCCAAACCGACAACAGTGACTTAATATAAATTTAGCTATAATAATCCGATTATCAAAGGGATATAGCAACTTTAACTTTTTGCGACATACAGATGCGCGTACAAAACCGGCGAAAATCAGCTTATCTTGAATCTCTACAATAATCACTCCGATTCTCTGATGAAGCGGGTGATTCGCTCGTTTACGATACGGGTGTAGTTGCGTTTCGCTTTGTCGGGGAGGAAGCTTTGGACAATGAGTTTTATTGCGCCATCTGGCAGGGAGGTGTACTTGTTGAGGATTTTATC
>CAPNHY010000037.1:0-17643 GCA_948665475.1 uncultured Muribaculaceae bacterium
CCTGTAACCTTCTGATCCGTAGTCAGATGCTCTATTCAGTTGAGCTAGCGAGCCATGCGCTCTATCGCATTTGCGACTGCAAAGTTACGCAAAAGTTTTAAATCTCCAAAATTTGCGGCAACTTTTTTCACACTTTTTTGTTGCATGTATATTCCCGGTTTTTATTACTTTTGCAAAGGAAATTACAATTTACCCCGCAACTGAATGAAATACGGACACTTCGATGACGCAGCGCGCGAGTATGTCATAACCGACCCGCGTACTCCCTGGCCCTGGATAAACTATCTCGGCAATAAGGATTTTTTCTCGCTCATAAGCAATACCGCCGGTGGATACAGCTTCTACCGTGATGCAAAATTCAGAAGAATCACGCGCTACCGCTACAACGGCGTGCCTATGGATGCCGGCGGCCGATACTTCTATATAAAGGACGGCGATACGGTCTGGAATCCCGGATGGAAGCCCACAAAGACCGTCCTCGATGCCTACGAGTGCCGCCACGGCATGAACTACACTATTATCACCGGCGAGAAGAACGGCCTGGAGGCTCGCGCTCTGTTCTTCGTACCCCTTGGCGAACATGCCGAGGTGACAAAGCTTACGCTTACCAACAAGACTGACGCGCCCAAGACGTTCAAGCTGTTCTCCTTCATGGAGTGGTGCCTCTGGAACGCCGCCACCGATATGGAGAACTTCCAGCGCAATTTCTCTACCGGCGAGGTGGAGGTGGACGGCTCGGCCATTTACCACAAGACGGAATACAAGGAGCGCCGCAACCACTATGCGTTCTATTGGGTCAATGCTCCGGTGCAGGGCTTCGACACCGACCGCGAGACGTTCCTCGGACTGTACAACGGCTTCGACGAGCCGCAAGTCGTGCTCGACGGCAAGCCCCGCAACTCGGTGGCCCACGGCTGGTCGCCCATCGCCTCGCACTATCTGGAGATAACCTTGCAGCCCGGCGAGAGCCGCGACCTCGTGTTCGTCCTCGGCTACGTCGAGAACCCTCAGGACGAGAAGTGGGAGAGCAAGGGCGTCATCAACAAGAAGCGCGCCAAAGAGATAATGGAGCGTTACGACACATCCGAGAAAGTGGATCGTGCCTTTGCCGCCCTGCGCGGCTACTGGGATGACCTTCTCGACCGCTTCTCCGTCAGCTCCGGCGACGAGCGCCTCGACCGCATGGTCAACATCTGGAACCAGTACCAGTGCATGATTACGTTCTGCTTCTCGCGCTCCGCCAGCTTCTTTGAGAGTGGAATAGGCCGCGGCATGGGCTTCCGCGACAGCAACCAGGACCTGGTGGGATTCGTCCACCAGATTCCCGCCCGCGCCCGCGAGCGTATCATCGACATCGCCTCCACGCAGTTCCCCGACGGCGGCTGCTACCACCAGTACCAGCCTCTGACAAAGCGCGGCAACAACGACATAGGCGGCGGCTTCAACGACGACCCCATGTGGCTCATATTCGGCACGCTCGCCTACATTAAGGAGACCGGCGACTTCTCGATACTCGACGAACCGGTGCCGTTCGACAATCAGCCCGGCTCGGAGGTGAGCCTGATGGAGCATCTGCGCGTGAGCTTCGATCATGTCATAAAGAATCTCGGCCCTCACGGGCTGCCTCTCATAGGCCGCGCCGACTGGAACGACTGCCTCAACCTCAACTGCTTCTCCAATGACCCCAACGAAAGTTTCCAGACCACCGAGAACAAGACGGAGGGCAGCAAGGCGGAGTCGCTGATGATTGCCGGTCAGTTCGTCATTTACGGCCGCGACTACGCCGCCCTGTGCCGCAGTCTGGGCATGACGGAGGAGGCTGAGCGTGCCGAGCGCCATGTCGCCGACATGGTGGAGGCTGTGAAAAAACACGGCTGGGACGGTGACTGGTTCCTGCGCGCTTACGATTTCTACGGCCGTCCCGTCGGCTCGCACACCAATAAGGAGGGCCAGATATTCATCGAGAGTCAGGGCTGGTGCACAATGGCCGGCATCGGCCTTGCCGACGGCCTTGTGGAGAAAGCGCTCGACAGCGTGAAGGAGCGTCTGGACTGCGAGCACGGCATCGTGCTCAACAATCCGGCATTCACCGAGTACGTGATGGAGTACGGTGAAATATCCACCTATCCCGCAGGCTACAAGGAGAATGCAGGTATATTCGCCCACAACAACCCTTGGGTGATCATCGGCGAGACCGTGCTCGGCCGCGGCGACCGCGCCTGGGAGTACTACCGCAAGATTTGTCCCGCTTACCTTGAGGACCGCAGCGAGCTCCACAAGGTTGAGCCGTACGTCTACTGCCAGATGACGGCCGGCAAGGACGCTGCCCGTCCCGGCGAGGCCAAGAACTCGTGGCTCACCGGAACTGCCGCCTGGAACTGGTACGCCATCACGCAGTTCATCTTCGGCATACGTCCCGATTTCGACGGCCTGCTGATTGACCCCTGCGTTCCGGCCGACTGGACCGGTTTCGAGGTGCGCCGCAAGTTCCGCGACGCCGATTACACTATCCGCGTTGAGAATCCCGACCACGTCAGCAAGGGCGTGCGCGGCATTGCCCTCAACGGCAAGCGCATAGAGGGCAACATTGTTCCCGCGCAGCCTGCCGGCACCCGCAATGAGGTGGTCGTGACCCTGGGCTGATAAGACAGCAATAAACTACGCGTCCCTGCAAGGAATCTGAGCCTTGCAGGGACGCGTTCTGTTAATCTGTCGGTAATGTCAGGCGCCGAGATATGCCTTGAGCAGACGGCTTTTCTGCCCCTTGAGGCGGCGGATGGCCTTCTCTTTTATCTGGCGCACGCGTTCGCGCGTCAGGTCGAATTTGGCTCCGATTTCCTCAAGTGTCATCTCCTGGCAGCCTATGCCGAAGAACATTTTCAGGATTTCGCGCTCGCGCTCGTGGAGCTGCTTGAGGGCACGGTCCACTTCGTTGCTGAGCGATTCGCGGTTGAGGCCGGCGTCGGCCATGGGCGAGTCGTCGTTTGTCAGCACGTCCAGCAGGCTGTTGTCCTCACCCTCTACGAAGGGGGCGTCCACGGAGATGTGGCGTCCGCTCACTTTCAGCGTATCGGCAATCTTGTCTACCGGGACATCGAGGGTTTCGGCGAGCTCCTCGGGTGAGGGACGCCGTTCGTTTTCCTGCTCGAATTTCGAGAGTGCCTTGCTGATTTTGTTGAGGGAGCCCACCTGGTTGAGTGGCAGCCTGACTATGCGGCTTTGCTCTGCGAGGGCCTGAAGAATGCTCTGGCGAATCCACCATACAGCATAGGAGATGAATTTGAAGCCGCGGGTCTCGTCAAATTTGCGGGCGGCCTTGATGAGGCCGAGGTTGCCTTCGTTTATCAGGTCGGGAAGCGACAGACCCTGGTTCTGGTACTGCTTCGCCACCGATACCACGAAGCGCAGATTGGCGCGTGTGAGTTTTTCGAGAGCCGCCTGGTCGCCGTTGCGGATGCGCTGGGCGAGTTCAACTTCCTCCTCTACCGATATAAGCTCCTCGCGGCCTATCTCTTGCAGATATTTGTCGAGCGAGGCGCTTTCGCGGTTGGTGATGGATTTCGTGATTTTGAGCTGTCTCATGTTTCTATTCTGTCAGTTGCGGTCTTATGCAAAAACGTGCAAAGTTAATAAAAATTTTCTTAAAATGCAAGGCCAAAATGTCGGAAACCGGCCCATGCATAGCCTAAGAATATGATTTATAACGCTGTTGCCCGCGATAATATTATTATAATTGCAAATTTTAGAGTTTTTTAGAGAGAGTGTTGCCGCCTTTTACTGCTGCTGTGACGTGTCGAGGCCTTCCCGTACGAGTCTGGCCTTTGCGGGGCCTATGATGGCTGCAATCTCCTCCTCGCTCGCTTCCCGCACGCGCTTTGCGCTCTTGAAGTGGCGCAGCAGGGCGGTGCTTGTGGCTTCGCCTATACCCTTGATTGCGGCCAGCTCGCTGCTGATCTGGCTGTGGCTGCGGCGGTTGCGGTGGTGGGTGATGCCGAAGCGGTGTGCCTCGTCGCGCAGCGCCTGCACTATGCGCAGCGACTCGCTGTTCTTGTCGATGTACAGCGGCACGCTGTCGCCCGGAAAATATATCTCCTCCAGGCGTTTGGCTATGCCCACTACCGCGATTGTGCCCCTGAGGCCTATGTCCTCCAGCGCCTCCACGGCCGAGCTTAGCTGTCCCTTGCCGCCGTCCACCACTATGAGCTGAGGCAGCGGCTCGCCCTCGGCCATCATGCGAGAGTAGCGGCGCGTGATGACCTCGCGCATCGACGCGAAGTCGTCCGGGCCGGTCACGGTGCGTATGTTGAAGTGGCGGTAGTCGCGCTTGCTCGGCTTGGCGTTGCGGAATACCACGCACGACGCCACAGGGTCAGACCCCTGTATGTTGGAGTTGTCGAAGCATTCTATGTGGCGCGGCAGCTCCGTGAGGCGGAAGTCGGCTTTCATCCGTTCCAAGGTGCGTTCCAGGCGTTCCTCGGGGTTGCGTTTCTCCATGTGCTTGAGGTCGTCGATGCGGTTCTGCCGTGCGTTGCGCACGCTCACTTCGAGCAGCTTGGCCTTGTCGCCGCGCCGCGGGATGCTGAAGGTGACGTCGGGCATCTCCACTTCCGGCGCGAACGGCACGACGACCTCGTCGTACGTGGCGCCGAACGTGCGCTTTATCTCGTCCATCGCGTAGGCCAGCAGCTGCGCCGCGCTCTCGTCGAGGCTACGGCGGTAGCGCAGCGTCACGCTGCGCACCACGGCGCCGCGGCGCACGTGCATATAGTTGATGTAGACGTCGCGGTCGGCCGAGCCGTCATCGTCTACACCGAAGACGTCAATGTCGGCAATCGTCTGGCTGACGATGACGCTTTTGGAGCGATAGTTCTGCAGCAGCTGGTATTTCATTTTCAGCTCCTGGGCTTCCTCGAAGCGCAGCTCCCCGGCCAGGCGGTTCATCTCCGCCATGAGGTATTCGGCAAGCTCTGCGGTGTTGCCGCGCAGTATCTGCTTGATGTTGCGGATGTATTCGGCGTACGTCTCCGGTGAGATTGCGCCCGTGCAGCAGCCCTTGCACCGCTTGATGTGGTATTGCAGGCAGAGGTGACCCTTTCCGCGGGCGAGGTATTCTTCGGTGATGGGCAGGCGGCATGTGCGCACGGGATACAGTTCGCGTATCAGCTCTATCACGGTGTGCGCCACCCCGGTGTTGGCGTACGGCCCGAAATACTTGGAGCCGTCGCGTATGAGCTGGCGCGTCAGAAACACGCGCGGATACAGCTCGTTGGTTACGACAATCCAGGGATACGATTTGTCGTCCTTGAGCAGCACGTTGTAGCGCGGCTTATACTCCTTTATCATGGAGTTCTCCAGGTCCAGGGCGTCCTGCTCCGTCGGCACCACTATGTAACTCATGTCAGCTATGGCGCGGACCAGCAGATTGGTGCGGTTGCAGTCGTGTGTGCGGTTGAAGTAGCTCGACACGCGCCGCTTCAGATTCTTCGCCTTGCCCACGTATATCACCGTTCCCTGCGCGTCGTAGTAGGTGTAGACGCCGGGCGTGTCGGGCAGTATGGAGATTTTCTCCATCAGTTCCGGCGATTTTTTATGTAGCGGCATGGGTAAGAATTTGGTTGAAACAGAGAGAACAGAATGCCGGACAGTGTCGGCCCTGTTCCCTCTGTTTTTTAATGATTTTTCAGACCTTTCGGCGCGTCACGCTATCGGCCCGAAGATGTCGTTGATTTTCAGCCATTCGTTCTCGGGGCCGCACAGCAGGCGCGCGCCGGCGTAGGCCATTCCCAGGGTGTATATGGTGGTGGCGGCATAGTCGCCGCTGGGCGTCTGCGTCATCACCAGCGCTACGTTGGGGCGTGTGGCGTTGCCCAGCATCAGCGGCAGCAGCAGCGAGATGGCCTTTGCCTTGGGATAGTAGATGGGTATCGCGCGACGGTAGTTCCAGCGCAGCAGGCCCTTGGCGTCGTCTATGGCGCTCTCTATCTGGGTGCGGATGCGGGTGAGCACCAGCGGGTCCGACTTGATTGCTTCGGCAAGCTCCTCATAATATTCGCGTGTGCGCGGACGCTCGTAGTTGAAGTTCTGCGGGCCGAAGTAGCGCAGGAAGTCGATGGGCAGACGGTTGCAGTGGTCGATGTAGTGGTCGAGGTTGGGCACTGCTATGTCGCGGCGCACGTCAAAGGTCAGCTCCGCGGTGCTGTTGTAGTAGTGCGCGGGCTCGGGCAGGCGTGCTCCGAATTTGCCTGTCATGTCGAACTGGCCCATGGCTCGGCTGCCTACGAAAGCCATGAACGTCCAGGGGCGCGCGTCGGTCTGGCGCTCGTTCTGCTTGAACAGGGCGTAGATGGGCTCGTTGTAGGCGTCGCATAGACCCGTATTGAAAGTGGCAAACTCTCCCTCCACCATGATTTTGGGCTCGTAGCGCGGGTCGTCCACGCCTACGCTGTCTTCGTATTGCAGACGCTCGAACGTTATGGTGAGGAAGTTCTTCAGCAGAGGATTGGTGCCGGGGTCGTGGCGTCCGTAGTACCAGCGTTCGTGGCGTGCGGTCTGTGCCAGGTGGCGCAGAGCTATGTCCAGGCCGCTGCGGCCGGCGGGCGCGGGGAAGAAAGCGAAGTCCAGAAGCTTGTCCAGGGCTGTGCGCGGTCTGTCGGGGTCGAGGCGGCGCACACGGGCCGGAGCCTCGTCGTGTGTCTCGGTGCCGTATTGCGGTTCCCTGCGCGGCATCGACACGGGCAGGTCGTGCAGCCGGTCGTTGTCGGGCAGGCGCATGAATTTCTTGTTGGGGTGTTCTTCGTCGCCGCGGTCTTCTATCTCGAGGGTGGGGCCGTACAGGGCACGCAGCAGTTCCATGAGCTTGAAGAATCCCATGGCGTGGAAGTCGAAGCCGTGCGCTTTCAGTGCCGGTGTGATTTTTACCAGCTCATACCAGCCATCGGGCGCGGGCAGCGTGGATGTAAGGATGAACTCGAAGCGGCGGCGCAGATCTATGATGTCCAGGTCCTGCTTCTCCACACTGTAACGCACAGGGCGCTCGGCGCGCGGAGGCTGGGGCTCGCCGTAGGGACGCAGCGACGGCAGGCAGATGTAGTGGTGCGGCGAGTGGGCATCGTCGTAAGTGGCGTTGGCGACGTCGTCCGGGAAGATGTCGTTCAGCAGTTGCTTGACACCTCGGCCGCCGTACTCTCGTGTGTCGAAACCTTCGGCGCGCAGAGCTTCGCCAAGTGTGGCCAATGCATAATAGTTGCCCGTGGCGGGCGCCAGTCGGCGTTCCAGAATTTCGGTGACGGCTTTGCGTGCCTGCTCCGTCTCCTCGTCGGTGAGTGGACGCAGCTCGACGGCGAAAAGCGTACGCACGGCTTCAAAAATGCGGTCGCCCAGCTGGAACTGAGGCTCGAAGCGGGTCTGGGGGTTGATTTCGCGGAACGCGTCGCGGAGCTGCTCGGCACTCACGTCTTCGCGCCCCTCGGCATTCAGTCGGTTGTTGACGTCTTCGAGAATCGGGTCAAATTCTTTAAAATTCGCCTTCAGTGCGGGAGCTGCGGAATAGCTCTCCTTCAGAATTTCTACAAGGCTTTTCATTATAAATAATAAAAGCTTTAATTGTTTTTGGGGTATAGTATGAATTTTTCAGCGCAAATTTACAATAAACTATTAACAATATATAGCTAAAAAATGATAAATTTTTCGTAGCGCAGCCATTCCTTTATCCGCTTTTTGCCTATATTTGTAGAAAATATTTCCGCGATGGACACGACAAACGACAAGAAACTCTTCCTGCTGGATGCTTATGCACTGATATACAGAGCTTACTATGCGATGATACGCTCGCCGAGATTTACATCGGGCGGTCTGAACACATCGGCCATTTTCGGCTTCTGCAATACTCTCGACGAGATACTCCGCAAGGAGGATCCCGGCTACATCGCCGTATGTTTCGATCCCAAAGGGCAGACTTTCCGCCACGAGGCATATCCCGAATACAAGGCGCAGCGCGAGAAGCAGCCCGAGGACATTACCGCGTCCATTCCCTACATCAAGCATATACTCGAAGCCTACCGCATCCCCGTGATAGAGATAGACGGCTTCGAGGCTGACGACGTGATCGGCACCATCAGCCGTCGCGCCCAGGCCGAGGGCTACATAACGTACATGATGACGCCCGACAAGGATTACGGCCAGCTCGTCACCGACCGCGTCGTTCAGTACCGCCCTTCGCTCGGTGGCAAGGGCTTTGAGCTGCGGGGGCCGAAAGAGGTTTGTGAGCGCTACGGCATAGACAGCCCCGCAAGGGTAGTGGACCTTCTCGCTCTTGAGGGCGACGCCAGCGACAACGTGCCCGGATGCCCCGGCGTGGGAGAGAAGACGGCAGTGAAGCTTGTCGGTCAGTTCGGCTCCGTGGAGGAGATTATTGCCCATGCCCCGGAAATCAAGGGCGCTCTCGGTCGTAAGATAGCCGACAATGCGGAAAAAATTCTGTTCTCGAAATTTCTTGTCACCATCAATACGGAAGTGCCTCTGGGCGATTTCAGCATCGCTTCCCTGCGTCGTCAGCCGGTCGACACCGAGGCTTTGCGCCGCGTCTACGGGCAGCTGGAATTCCGTACGTTCCTGAACCGCCTCGGCGATTCAGGCGAACAGGCCGTTCCGGCCCCGCAGCCAGCGGCTTCTGCCGACGGCGCGCAGCTCTCGCTCTTCGACGAGCCGGCCGAGTCTGTGCCGGAGGCGCCCGCAGAGGCTTCGTTGGACAACATTGATGCCACGCTCATAGAGAGCGTGGCCGATGCGCGCGCTTTTGTGGCCGATGCCGCCTCGGCCGACAGTTCCGTCGCCTTTAATGCCATAGGCGACGGAGCCATGACGGCGCGTCTGCTCGGCATTGCCGTGGCCCGTGCCGACGGCCGCGCGGCCTACATCGCTCTGCCCGACTTCCCCGAAGAACGCGCCGCCATGATGGTCGCCGTAGCTCCGCTATTTACGGGGAAACATACGGTGTCGGCCCACGATGTCAAGCAGGCCATGATTCTGCTCCGACGCGAGGGCGTGGAGTGGACTGCCCCCTGGTTCAGCACCTCGGTAGGACGCTATCTGCTCAATCCCGAGATGAGCAATGACCTTGCCGATACGGCTTTCCGCTATCTCCATCTGCGCTTGTCCGACTACTCGCTCACGTCGCCGGAGCGCCGCCGTCTGCGCTTCGAGCAGCCTGAGGAAGCTTGCGCTCCATTGTGCGAGCGCGCCGTGGCAGTGCGTATGCTCACTCCCGAGCTGACGCGCCTGATAGAGGCCGACGGGCTAACGCAGTTGCTGCGCGAGGTGGAGTTGCCATTCATCCCGGTTCTGGCCGGCATGGAGTGGGAGGGCGTGCGCATCGACCCGCGTGCGCTGTCTGAGATTTCCGTGCGTCTGCACGAACGCCTTAAATTGTTGGAGGCAAAGGCCTACGAGCTTGCCGGCACCACATTCAATATAGGTTCTCCGTCACAGGTGGGAGAGGTGCTTTTCGGCCGTCTGCAACTCGACCCGAAGGCAAAGCGCACCAAGCGAGGAGCGTGGAGCACCACCGAAGAAGAACTCAATAAATATATTAAGGTGCATCCCATCGTTGGGGTTATTCTGGATATCAGGGGGCTGCGTAAGCTGCTGACTACTTATGTCGATGCGCTTCCCAAGCTCGTTGATCCCCGCACCGGCAAGATTCACACCACTTTCAACCAGACTGTTACGGCCACGGGACGCATATCCTCTACCAACCCTAACCTTCAGAATATCCCCATACGCACCGACGAGGGGCGCGAGATACGCCGTGCCTTTGTGGCCGATCCCGGCGACCTGTTGCTCTCTGCCGACTATTCGCAGATAGAACTGCGCCTTATGGCCGACTTAAGCGGCGACGCCGGGATGGTCGAGGCCTTCCGCGAAGGCAAGGACATACACCGGGCCACGGCGGCGAAAGTGTTCGGAGTACCTATCGACGAGGTCACCGATGCACAGCGCCGCGCGGCCAAAACGGCCAACTTCGGCATCATCTATGGCATATCGGCATTCGGCCTCAGCGAGCGCCTCGACATTCCGCGTGCCGACGCCAAAGCGCTTATCGAAGGCTACATGCGCACATATCCCGGCGTTCAGGCCTACATGCAGCAGGCCATAGCCCATGCCCGCGAGCAGGGCTACGTCGCCACCCTCCGCGGACGCAAACGCTATCTCCCCGAAATTAATTCGCGCAATGCCACAGTGCGCGGCTATGCCGAGCGCAACGCCATCAATGCTCCCCTCCAGGGTTCCGCCGCCGATATTATTAAGGTAGCCATGATAGCTATCGATGCAGAAATCCGCCGCCGCGGTCTCAGGTCGCGCATGATACTTCAGGTTCATGACGAACTCATTTTCAATGTGAAGCCCGGCGAACTCGCCGACTTGCAGGCCCTCGTAGAGGAAAAAATGCGCGACGCCCACCACCGCCACGTACAGCTCGAAGTCTCCTCCGGCGTTGCCGCCAACTGGCTCGACGCCCACTGATTCCCGCCGCACCCTTTTACATATAAATACTCAACTATCAGGAAGCCCGGAATAGTCGGAGGGCATTGAAAAGAGGTTGCTTTTTCAGTGCCCTCGCATCAGATGCGGCTGTTTTTATTTGATTAATCTATATTGATTATTAACATCTTATGCTCAACAAAACTAAAAACTTTTGTTTCTTGTGACTTTGTGTCCATCTGTATCTCGTCATCATAGGCGCCTCTTGCTGAAAACGCCCGTTGATAAATAATTGCCGAAAAATTTCTTTAATTCACTTTTATTTATTAACTTTGCGCCCTGAAACGTGAAAAATTTCCTAATCATTAAAACATCAAAACTATGTCTGAAATTGCAGATCGCGTAAAAGCAATCATCGTCGACAAGCTCGGCGTAGACGAAGGTCAGGTAACCGAAACCGCAGCATTCACCACCGATCTCGGCGCTGACAGCCTCGACACCGTAGAGCTCATCATGGAATTCGAGAAGGAATTCGGTATCACCATTCCCGACGACCAGGCCGAGAAGATTGCCACTGTAGGCGACGCCGTTGCTTACATTGAAGCCAACAAATAAAAACCCAACATCATTGCTAAACACGGCCGGGCGCCTCTGCGCCCGCCGCGTTTGCATCATGTATGCGACGCCTGCGACGGTGACGTCGGAGCGTAAGCTATCAATCAACACATTTTTCAGATGGAATTAAAAAGAGTTGTCGTAACAGGCCTTGGCGCTATCACTCCCCTCGGAAATGATGTGGCCACTACGTGGCATAACGCCGTGGAAGGACGCTCCGGCGCCGGCCCCATCACTCACTTCGACGCCTCGAAGTTCAAGACGCAGTTCGCCTGTGAAGTCAAGGACTTCGACCCCGCAGCCCACTTCGACCGTAAAAAGCTGCGTCAGCTTGACCTCTATGCGCAGTACGCCGTGGTGGCAGCCCGTCAGGCTGTCGAGGATTCCGGTCTTGAGGCTGACGGGAATCTCAACAAGAACCGCATCGGCGTAATCGTTGCTGCCGGCATCGGCGGCCTTCACACATTCGAGGAGGAAGCCGGATATTATGCCCTCAACGAAGCCAACGGGCCCAAGTACAACCCGTTCTTCATTCCCAAAATGATTGCCGACATTGCCTCCGGTCATATTTCCATGGAATATGGCTATCATGGCCCCAACTTCGGCACGGTGTCGGCTTGCGCATCCTCCAACAACGCCATTATCGACGCCTTCAACCTTATACGTCTTGGCAAGGCCGACGCGATTCTCGCCGGCGGAGCCGAGGCCGCAATCTATCCCGCAGGCGTGGGAGGCTTCAACTCCATGCACGCACTCTCCACCCGCAACGACAGCCCCGCTACGGCATCGCGCCCCTTCAGCGGCAGCCGCGACGGCTTCGTGATGGGCGAGGGTTCTGCCGTCCTCGTGCTTGAGGAACTGGAGCACGCACTGGCACGTGGCGCCAAGATTTACGCCGAAGTGGCCGGCGGCGGTCTCTCTGCCGATGCCTACCACCTCACTGCCACTCATCCCGAGGGTCTCGGCGCAATACTTGCCATGACCAACGCTCTTGAGGACGCCAACATGAAGCCCGAGGACATCGACTACATCAACGTTCACGGCACATCCACCCCTGTGGGCGACCTCTCGGAGGTGAAAGCAATCAAGGAGGTGTTCGGTCCGCATGCCTACGACCTCAACATCTCGTCGACAAAGTCGATGACAGGCCACCTGCTCGGCGCCACCGGCGCCCTCGAGGCTCTCTTCAGCATCAAGGCTGTGCAGGAGGACATTGTTCCCCCCACCATCAACCACGAGCCGGACGACATGGACGAGAACATCGACTATAACCTCAACTTTACCTTCAACCGTGCGCAGAACCGTCCCGTACGCGCTGCTCTCAGCAATGCCTTCGGCTTCGGCGGTCACAACGCTACCGTGATTGTGAAGAAATTCGAGAAATAAAGATTTAGACAGCCATAACGTCGCGGGAACGGATTTTTCGGAATCCGTTCCCGCTGATTTTGCGTGGAGCGCTGTAATTTATCGCCTCCGCGACGCGTGGCTATCAGATTTTTTTGTACTTTTGTGTCATGAATTCACAAGAGAAAACGCCTTTGCTGGGCATGAATCTGTCGCAGCTGCGCGAGGTGGCCTCGCGGTGCGGGCTGCCCGCTTTCGCTGCTGGACAGATAGCCCGGTGGCTCTACGGCAAGCGCGAAGCCTGTATTTCCGCCATGACCGACCTCAGCAAGCGCGGACGCGAGGCCCTGGACGCCGGGTGGTGTACCGGGCGCGAGGAGCCGAAGGCGTCGTCGCGCAGTGCCGACGGGACTGTGAAATATCTCTTCCGGGGTGCCGGCGGACGTGATGTGGAGGCCGTGTATATCCCCGACCGTGACCGGGCTACGCTGTGCGTCAGCTCGCAGGCCGGTTGCCGCATGGGGTGCTCGTTCTGCATGACCGGCCGCCAGGGATTCCACGGCAATCTCTCCGCCGCGCAGATCGTGAACCAGATTCTCTCCATTCCGGAAAGCGACACGCTCACCAACATCGTGTTCATGGGCATGGGCGAGCCGCTGGACAACATCGACGCCGTGCTTGCCGTCGTCGACGTGCTCACGTCTTCCTGGGGCCTTGCGTGGAGCCCGAAGCGCATCACGGTCAGCACCGTGGGCTACAAGCCGCAGCTGAACCGCCTAATCGAGGAGTCGAAGGTGCATGTGGCCCTGAGCGTACATTCGCCGTTCGCTCCTGAGCGCGCGTCCATGATGCCGGTGGAGAAGGCATGGCCAGTGGCCGACGTGATCGACGAGCTGCGGAAGCACGATTTTGCCCACCAGCGGCGCCTCTCGGTGGAGTACACAATGTGGCAGGGCGTCAACGACGACATGCGCCATGCCGACGCTCTTGCTCGGCTGCTGCGGGGCACTTCGGCCCGCGTCAATCTCATCCGCTACCATGCCATTCCGGGCAGCGAGTTCGTGCCGCCGTCGCAGAAGGGCATGGAGGCTTTCCGCGACCGCCTGAACCAGCGCGGCGTCACGGCTACCATCCGCGCCTCGCGCGGCGAGGACATCGAGGCCGCCTGCGGCATGCTGGCCGGCAAGGATTTAGACAACCCTAAAAACTGACAACTTTGGAACGACTGATAAGAGTGGGAATCACCCACGGCGATATAAACGGAATTGGCTACGAAGTAATACTTAAGACGCTCGACGACGCGCGTCTGCTTGAACTCTGCACCCCCGTGGTTTACGGCTCGGCCAAGATAGCGGCGTTCTACCGCAAGGCCCTCGACATGCCTGCCGTGCAGATGACGCAGTGCGCCGGCGGCGAGGAGATACGCGACGGCGCCGTGAACATCGTCAACGTAGTGGACGAGGACGTGAAGGTGGAGCCCGGCGTGGAAAGTCCGGTTGCCGGACAGGCCGCATTCGCTTCGCTCGAGCGCGCCGTGGCCGACCTGCGCCAAGGCCACATCGACGTGCTTGTGACGGCTCCCATCAACAAGCACTGCATACAGAGCGAAGCTTTCCACTTCCCCGGCCACACCGAATACCTGGAGGCATCGCTCGCCCCTGACAGCGAGACCGACAACAAGGCGCTGATGGTGCTCTGCTCCGATGACCTGCGCGTGGCGCTCGTCACCACCCATCTGCCCCTGAGCGAAGTGCCCGCCGCTGTCACCGGCGAGGCCGTACTTGAGAAACTCCGCATCTTCAACCGTTCGCTCATCCGCGATTTCGGCATCCATTCGCCGCGCATCGCCGTGCTGTCGCTCAATCCCCATGCCGGCGAGGGAGGCCTTCTGGGCAAAGAGGAGGCGGAGGTCATAGCTCCCGCCATCGAGGAAGCGCGCGCCAAGAAAATATTCGCGTTCGGCCCCTACGCCGCCGACGGCTTCTTCGGCAGCGGACTATACCATCGCTTCGACGGCGTACTCGCCATGTACCACGATCAGGGCCTCGCCCCCTTCAAGGCCCTGGCTATGGAAGCCGGAGTCAACTTCACCGCCGGGCTGCCCTACGTGCGTACGTCGCCCGACCATGGTACCGGCTACGACATCGCCGGCCGCGGCGAGGCCTCCGAGCAGTCGATGCGCAGCGCCATCTATGCCGCCATCGACATCTACCGCAACCGCCGCCGCGAGGACGACGCCACGGCCAATCCCCTCCGCCGCCAGTACTACCACAAGGGCAACGACAACGTAGTCCTCGACCTCAGCTGACACCCCGGCGCACCGCTATCCAAGCACTACATCAAGAACCATCATAAGCACGAAGCCGAGGGTGAAGCCTATGGTGCCCATGTTGGAGTGGCGCCCTTCCTGAGTCTCGGGTATCAGCTCCTCGACCACGACATACATCATTGCGCCCGCGGCAAAAGCAAGCATATAGGGCAGCAGCGGGAGAGTCCAGACTGTGAGCCAGACAGCAAGTGCGGCCGCCGCCGGCTCGACGATACCGCTGAGGCATCCTATCACGAATGCGCGCCGGCGGCTGTTGCCGGCCGCACGCAGAGGCATCGACACTATGGCTCCTTCAGGAATGTTCTGTAAGGCGATACCCGCCGATAGCGCAAGCGCTCCGGCCATGGGGATATAGGCGTTGTTCTCCATTGCCGCCGCCAGCGACACGCCTACGGCCATACCCTCGGGAATGTTGTGCATGGTGACGGCGAATATCAGCTTGGTGGTGCGCGACAGTCCGGACCTCGGACCCTCGTTCAGTGAGCCGTTGATGTGCTGGTGGGGCACGGCGATGTCCAGTACCAGCAGAAACGCCATGCCGGCGATAAAGCCTGCCGCGGCGGGAACCACACGCAGAAAACTGCCGTCCGGCCCGCTTTCGATGGCCGGAATCAGCAGCGACCATACCGATGCCGCCACCATCACCCCGGCCGCAAAGCCTGTAAGCAGTTTGTTGAGCATGTCAGGTATCCTGCGCCGGATGGAGAATACGCAGGCCGCGCCCAAAGTCGTTCCCGCCAGAGGCAGAAGCAATCCTAAAGTCAGTCCGTCCATAGTGAGAGGCTGTATGAAATTATATGCAAAGGTAATACATTAAAACACTTTCCGGTTCGAAATATTTGGGTTTCTGAGGAAAAAATGTTACCTTTGTGCCGCTTTTTAGCATCCCGTGTGATGGGAAATTAAGGAGCAAAACACTTAATTTTGAGTAACACAACAAATTAACTGAAGAAATGAAGACATTTCAGCTCAATGCCGAGCCCCGCACCAGCCTGGGCAAGAAGGCAAGCAAGGCACTCCGTGCCGACAGCAAAATCCCCGTTGTCCTCAACGGCGGCAAAGTAATCGAACTCCCCTATAACGAGGCTCTGAAGCCCGGCGAG
Source organism: uncultured Muribaculaceae bacterium (assembly GCA_948665475.1). Classification (GTDB taxonomy): domain Bacteria; phylum Bacteroidota; class Bacteroidia; order Bacteroidales; family Muribaculaceae; genus CAG-873. The sequence continues at coordinate 15,871 of CAPNHY010000037.1, forward strand.
AAGCTCGTGGAAATCGGCAACGGCAAGGGTCTTATCACCACCGACCTGCTCGTGAACACCGAGGACGTGCGCAAGCTCGTCTACACTCCTGACATCTTCGCTATCGAACTCAATATCAACGGCGAGAAGCGCAACGCCATCCTCAAGGACATCCAGTTCCACCCCGTGAAGGACACCATCCTCCACATGGATCTGCTCGAGGTGAGCGACACCAAGCCCGTGGTAATGGAAGTGCCCGTGAAGCTTGAAGGTCACGCCGAGGGCGTGAAGGCCGGCGGTAAGCTCTCGCTGAGCATGAAGAAACTGCGCGTGAAAGCCATCTACACGGCTATCCCCGAGCGTCTGGTCATCAACGTCGACAACCTTGGCCTCGGCAAGACTCTCCAGGTAGGCGACATCCACATCGACGGCCTCGAGCTCGTCAACGCCAAGAACGCCGTTGTCTGCGCCGTTCAGCTGACACGTGCCGCCCGCGGTGCCGCCGCAGCTGCTGCGAAGTAAGAATAGCGGATGAAATACCTCATTGTTGGGCTCGGCAATATAGGCAGCGAATATGCCGCCACGCGCCACAACATCGGCTTTATGACATTGGACGCCTTTGCAGAGGCGTCCAATGTTTCGTTTGCCACGGAGCGTTACGGCGACGTGGCGCGTATGCGCCTGAAAAACAAGCAGCTGGTGCTGCTAAAGCCCTCCACATACATGAATCTCAGCGGCAACGCCGTGCGCTACTGGCGCGACATGGAGAAAATCGACCCCGACAACATCCTTGTCGTGGTGGACGACCTCGCGCTGCCTTTCGGCGCCATCCGCATCAAGCAGCGTGGCAGCGACGCCGGCCACAACGGCCTGAAGAGCATAGCGCAGATGCTGGGCACGCAGAACTACGCGCGCCTGCGCTTCGGCATAGGCAACGACTTCCCGCGCGGTGCGCAGGTGGACTATGTGCTGGGCACGTTCACGCCGGAGCAGCGCAAGGAGTTGCCGGAGCGCATAGCCGTGGCGTGCGACGCCATCCGCGAGTATGTCCTGGCGGGAGCCGGGAGCGCCATGTGTAAATATAACAACAAATGAAAGACGAGGTACGCATAGACAAATGGCTCTGGGCCATGCGCATATTCAAGACGCGGACCATCGCCACGGAGGCTTGCAAGAAGGGCCGCGTGACAATCGGTCCCGACCCGTCGACGGCGCCGGTGGCGAAGCCGGCGCGCACCATACGCGTGGGCGACGTGGTGAATGTGCGCAAGCCGCCGGTGACGTACAGTTTCCGCGTGCTGGCGCTAACGGAGAACCGCCTGGGCGCACGCCTTGTGCCTGAGTATCTGGAGAATATCACGCCCCGCGAGCAGCTGGATCTGCTTGAGGTGGTGAAGATAAGCGGTTTCGTGGACCGCCGAAAGGGTCTCGGACGTCCCACGAAGCGCGAGGGCCGAGAGCTTGCGAGCTTCAAGGACGACATCAGCGACGGCTGGGACTTCGACTGGGACGACCTCGGGGATGAGTGATTCGGGATGAAGAATCCGACTTAAAAATAAAGCAGCCGGGCCGTCTATGGCGCGGCTGTCGCATGTCTTGAAAAAACAACCCAAAGCCCCGGTTTTTCCAAACTGAGGCTTTTGGTTTGTCTATAAATTCTGTAATGTGTATGGGGTGCAGCGGAACCTGCGGCAGAGGGTTCCCGCGCCGGCTGGTCAATATTCCTCACTCCTTCTGTCCCTTCTGACCTTATGTCCATATGTATCTCGTCAGGCGAGGTGTTTTCTCGTCATC
>CAPNHY010000038.1:0-16547 GCA_948665475.1 uncultured Muribaculaceae bacterium
ATTTTGAAAAATGTTAATTTTTTCCGTGGACAGTAGTGCACGGCCCGTGCGTCCGAGTCTAAACAAAGTATATCAGTTGTTTACCCGACGCATGGCGGGTAAAATCCGGATAGCCTCGGGTTAAGGAGCGCAGCGCCGTACCCGAGGTAAGTCCACAAAAAAGCATCAAGAGGGTGTTGCAAAACTCGCCAAATTGTAGGGACATGCCTTCGGCATGTTGATGTAATATACTGATTACCAATGCAACATCCCAAAGGCATGTCCCTACAATTCGATTGCAACCGAGGTTCTGCAACAGCCTCTTGCACCCCACCATCCACCACGTCCGACTCGTCCGACCATCCGCAAATCCTCGAAGAGGACGCGTCCGTTGTGAAGAAGCCCCCCAAGCGGCAAGCTCGGCGAGCTTGCGTCCGTGACCTTCCACCGGCATCGAAAAAAACTTTTGTCCCTTCTGACCTTTTGTCACCCTGTATCTCGCTGTCTACGGTAACTTTACCCATCAAGAATTCTCTGCAACGGTGCATAACATCAAAAACTTTGCAAAATTCATCGGCCATTACGATTATTTCTGTAATTTTGTCTTCGGTGAGCATATCGGTAAGAGCATTTGTTTGTATTTCAGCACTATAAATTTAATACTTTTATTGCTAACCGCCAGATTTTCAACTACCTAATTTCGTCGAACTCACGTTAAGTTATGGCAAAGTCAGACAATAAACCGGCGTTTGTGAAACGCGATACCATTATCGCGGGTAAGGAATATGCGCAGCTTTTGAGTTCGTTAAAAGAACGTTTTCGGAAGTCCCAGATAAAGGCTGCCGTCAAGGTCAACACGACAATGTTGGAATATTACTGGTCTATGGGTAGGGATATTTCAAGGCTTCATGAAGCAGCCGGGTGGGGCACTGCGTTTTTCGACTGTCTGAGTCTTGACCTCAAGACTGCTTTCCCCGGTCAGACAGGTTTTTCCGTCACCAACATCAAGTATGCCAAACGTTGGTATGAGTTTTATAATCAAAGTAATATAATTCGTCAACGACTCGTTGACGAAATTGATATGCCTGCTGATTTCGGCATGGTTCCGTGGGGACATCATATTGACATCTTCACCCGCAGCAAGTCCGTTGAAGAGGCACTTTTCTATATCGAAGAAACCATAAGAAATAATTGGAGCCGACCTGAACTTGATGCCGAAATAGATGATAATCTCTACGGGAAGCGAGGTCACGCGCTTACCAATTTCGATGAGAAGTTGCCGGCTCCATGCAGCGGTCTCGCGAAAGCCATATTGAAAAGTCCTTATGATTTCAGATTCATCGACAAGAAAATTACGACAGAGAAACAATTGGAAGATGAACTTGCTGCCAATATCACCAGATTTCTTCTTGAGTTAGGACAAGGATTCGCATATGTCGGTCGGCAGATAGAGTTGAAGATGCCGGGAGGCCAAACATTCATTCCCGATATGATTTTTTACCATACAAGGCTTAAATCGTATATCGTTTGTGAGCTTAAGGTCGTGCCGTTTATTCCTGACTTCGCCGGGAAATTGAATTTCTATGTTTCAGCGGTTGATGAACTGATGAAGCAATCTGATGACAACCCGACAATAGGATTGCTTATCTGCAAGTCGAAAGATGATACAGTCGTAGAATGGTCATTCCGAGGCATGAATCAGCCGCTTGGGGTCGCAGAATATCAGCTTAAAGAATTCATTTCTGAGAAAGCTGCAAAGATACTTCCTTCCGAGGCTGAATTGCAGAATGTCATAGACACATACGAGGATATGTCGGATGACTGAGAATTTCAATAATCAATAGTTTGATTATACCATCATCTGAATAGTCAATCATACTATCCCCATCCGAAAAATTTTTGTCCCTTCTGACCTTTTGTCTTTCTGCATCTCGCTGTCTACGGTGACTTTAACCACCAGCGCAAAAAAAATTTTGGGGTATGTGACAAAAACATAGTCGAAAGGGGTGTTTCGTGTTGTAACTTTGCAGCGTCAGAATGTCAAAATTGCAAAGTTATGAGAAGAATCAATGAAAACAGAGGACCGCGGGGCGAATTGAGGAACAGGCGCCCCGCAATCCCTCTTACCACTAAACACTCAACTATAAACTCCTCACCGATACTCCCTTACCTCCTGCTCGCCGCGGAGGGCGGCAAGACCGTTGGTGGCAAGGGCGAGCATCTCGTTCTCTCCGGGATAGACATGTATCGGCGCGATGAAGCTGATGTAGTCCCGCAGGCGGCTCACCACATAGTCCGAGTAGGCCACGCCTCCCGTGAGCAGGATGGCGTCCACTTGGCCGCGCAGCACGGCCGCGGCGCCCCCTATCCACTTGGCAATCGAGTGTATCATGCCGTCGACCACCAGCTCGGCCTTCCTGTCGCCGGCCTCTATGGCCTCGACTATGGCGCGCACATCGGTGCAGCCCAGGTGGGCGGCCAGCCCGGCGTTGCCGCTGATGCGGCGCTTCAGCTGCTCGCGCGTGTAGCGACCCGAGAAGCAGAGGTCGATGAGCGCACCGGGCGGCAGCGAGCCCGCGCGCTCGGGCGAGAAGGGCCCCTCGCCGTCGAAGGCGTTGTTGACGTCGACGCAGCGGCCGTGGCGGTGTGCTCCTATGGAGATTCCGCCGCCCAGGTGGGCGACTATCAGGTTCAGGGCCTCGTAGGTGGTGCCATGCTCGCGGGCATAGCGGCGTGCTATGGCGCGCTGGTTCAGGGCATGCCAGGTGGTGATGCGCGGCAGCAGCGGCGAACCGGAAATGCGTGCGGCGGCGTCCAGCTCGTCCACCACGCCGGGATCGGCCGTCAGGGCACGGCATCCCGGCAGACGCGCGGCAAAGTCGGCGGCGATGCGGCATCCCAGGTTGCACGCATGGTTGCGCATGGGGTGCTCGATCTCGCCGAGCATGACATCGTTGACGGCATAGACGCCGCCCTCTACAGGCTTCAGCAGACCGCCGCGGGCCACTATCGCGTCGAAGCGGAAAGGAATGCCGTTGCGGGCGAGCTCGCCGAGGATGAGGTCGCGGCGGAATTCAAACTGGTCAGACACCAATTCAAAAGGCTCGAGATCGGCCACCGAGTGGCTGATGTTGCTTGAGAACACGGGTGTCATGTCGTCGAAGACAGCTATTTTGGTCGAGGTGGAACCCGGATTGATGGTGAGGAGTCTCATGGTGTTCAGTTGGAGGATAGGGTTTTGAGGCAGGCCATGGCAAGGCTGTACAGTTTGCCGCGCGGAGAATCGCCGCGCGAGGGAAGGACAACGGGCGCCGTCGTGCCCATGAGCATGCCGGCGTTGATGGCTCCGGCAAAGGTGGTGACGGTCTTGTAGAACACGTTGGCGGCCTCTATGTCGGGCATGAGCAGGCCGTCGGCGCAGCCTGCCACGGGCGACACTATGCCCTTGACGGCGGCGGCTCCCGGCTCGCAGGCGCAGCGCACGTCCATCGGCCCGTCCACTGTGGCGGCGCCGAACTCGCCCTCTGCGGCCAGACGGCGCAGCTCGGCGTAGTCAAGTGTGACGGGGAAGCGCGGGCTCGTCTGCTCGGTGCAGTGTATGAGGGCGATGCGGGGCTGCGCGATGCCGAAGCTGCGTATGGTGGCCGTCATCTCCGCAAGCATGGCGGTGCGTTGCGCCAGGGTGGGGAAAGGGATGACGGCGGCGTCGGCGAAGAACAGGAGCCGGCCGTGGCCGGGTATCTCCGAGGCGGTGATGTGCGACAGCACACCGCCCGGCGGCAGCAGACCGAGCTGCTTGTCGAGGACGGCATGCAGCAGCACGTCGGTGTTCATCATGCCTTTCATGAGCACGTCGGCACTTCCGCCGCGCACCAGCGCCACGGCGCGGCGGGCGGCGTCCTCGGGCGTGTCGCTCTGCTCAAGGGTCACGCGGCCGGGATTGGCGGTCACGAAAGACAATTGCCGCAACTCGTCGGTGCGGCCTACGAGGATGAAGTCGGCGAAGCCTTCCTGCAGGGCGGCCTCTACGGCTTCGCGGGTGTGGTCGTCGTGGGGATAGGCCACGGCTACGCGCTTGCGGCGCGAGGGGTGGCCGAGCAGGTGGGCCGAGAGGTCGGCGAAGCTGGTGATCGGTGTCATGGCGGTAGATTGAGGTTGTGTTGTGTGTCAGGCGCGCGGCAACTCTATGCGGAAGGTGGTGCCCGCGCCGGGAGTGGAGGATTTTACGAAGATGCGGCCGTCGTGGTACTGCTCCACGATGCGCCGCGCGAGGGTGAGGCCGAGGCCCCAGCCGCGCTTCTTGGTGGTGAACCCCGGCGAGAACACGTTCTTGAAGTTCTTGCGCGCGATGCCCTTGCCGGTGTCGGCCACTTCGATGAAGATGCGCCGGGCGCCGTCGCAGCCGGCGGTGACGCTGATGGTGCCGTCGCCGCTGATGGCGTCGACGGCGTTCTTGATGAGGTTTTCCATCACCCAGGCGAACAGCGGCGGGCAGGCCCTGACGGGCAGGGGCTGCTCCCCGGCGTCGGCCCTGAGGGCGATGCGGCCGGAGATGCGCGTCGCCATATAGTCGGTGGCGCCGAGGATGATGTCGCGCATGTCGGCCTGCTCCATCTGCGGCTTCGAGCCTATTTTGGAGAAGCGGGAGGCTATGGAACCGAGGCGCGTCACGTCCTTGTTGAGCTCGGCCATGATGTCGGGCGGCACGCCCATGCCCGGCAGCAGCTCCATCCACGCCATGAGCGACGAGATGGGCGTGCCCAGCTGGTGGGCCGTCTCCTTGCTCAGGCCCACCCACACCTTGTTCTGTTCGGCCTTCTTGATGGATATGACGGCGAAGTAGACCACGGCCACGAACACCAGCATCACCAGCGACTGCACGTAGGGGAAGCGCGTCAGGCGCTTGAGCAGCGTCGAGTCCTCGTAATAGAGATGCTGCGTGACGCCCGGCGCTATGTCGAAGTCGATGACGTTGGTGCTTCCGGCCAGGGCCTTGAGCTTGCCGCGCAGGAAGCGCTCGTTGGCGGCGTTGAGCGCCATCGGTGCCAGGGAGTCCGCCGGCTCGGGCAGGCGGAAGTTGCGGTGCTGCAGTATGTTGCCCTCGTCGTCGGTGAGCAGCACGGGGATGGTGGTGTTGGCCTCGATGATGCCGAGCAGGAAGTCGACGTCGACGCGGGCGCCCGTGCTGTCTGCATCCTCGGCCGAGAGCACGCGCACCATCTCACGCGTGGCGTCGGCCCATATCTGCATGCGCTCGCGTTCCTGCGCGGAGAGGTCGCGCACCAGGCCGTCGCTGATCCACAGGAACATAGCCACGACGGCGGCCGCCGTGACAAGAAAGGCCGTGCGGCCGAAGCGCCGGATGTCTATGTAGCGCGCCAGGCTCACTCGCTATACCACTTGGAGTACATCAGGTAGTTGTGGGCTATCTTCTGGTTTATCTCGCGGCTCTGTGCCGGGTCGACCATCTTGATGAACTTGGCGGGAGCGCCGGCCCACAGCTCGTTGGGACCTATCTTGGTGCGCGACAGCACCACGGCGCCGGCGGCCACGATGGCGCCCTCGCCCACCTCGGCGTCATCCATCACCACTGCGCCCATGCCTATGAGGGCGAGGTCGTGGATCTTGGCGCCGTGGATGGTGACGTTGTGGCCTATGCTTACGTCGTCGCCTATCTCGATGGTGGATTTCTGGTATAGCGTGTGGAGCACGGAGCCGTCCTGCACGTTGACGCGGTTGCCGATGCATATGCTGTTGACGTCGCCGCGCAACACGGCGTTGAACCATATGCTGCATCCGTCGCCCATCACCACGTCGCCCACGACGGTGGCGTTCTCGGCCAGGAAGCAGTCTTTGCCTATCTGCGGCGTTATGCCGCGCAGAGGAATTATCAGTGCCATAATCGGTTATATAAAAAGTATGAAGTATGAAGTATGAAGTATTAAGTATTAAGTATGATGTGTGAAGTATTAAGTGTTGGTTTAGTGTTATGTGTGGGGCTGGCGGCCGGTTTTGGCTTTCATGCTGCATATCACGGAAGTGAGGATGCGCAGGATTTCTTGAGTTTTGAGGTATATCGGTTTTGCCTGTTCTATATCTATGAATTGAGCTATTTTAAGTAGCCTTATCCAGTAAAGAGTTTCGTTTGCTTCTTTTTGTGCTATGCCGAGTTTGTGGATGAAGTCGGAACCGCTTTCGGCATAAATTGCTTCGGCAATGTTCGCTCCGATAGATGTGCCACTGCGCAGAAGTTGCTTACTGATTACAAATTCTTTGCTTGTCTCTGTCAGAAAACGATATAGATCGATGATGTCAAGAGCAAGGTTTTCAGCCTTTTCAAGCTTGATGTCATTCTCCATATCCACGCACAGTCAACAACTTAACACTTAATACTTAATACCTAATACTTCATACTTAATTAAATCGCTTCGGTCTTTTCTTTGAGCCATGCGCGGGCAGGCTCGTCCAGGACGGGGGCCAGGGTGTCGTAGACGTGAGCGTGATAGCGGTTGATCCACTTGAGTTCGTCCTCGGTCATCATCTCGGTTGCCAGCAGACGCGTGTCGAAGGGGAAGAGCGTCAGGGTCTCGAACTTGTAGAAGCGGCCGAACTCGGTGTCGAAAGCCGGAACCGTGAGCACGAGGTTCTCGCAGCGGATGCCGTGCACGCCGGCGCGATAGAGTCCGGGCTCGTTGCTCGTTATCATGCCGGGCGTCAGCGGCGCCGGCACGTAGTTCAGGCGTATGCTCTGGGGGCCTTCGTGCACGTTCAGGAAGTGGCCCACGCCGTGGCCCGTGCCGTGCAGGTAGCTGAGGCCGTGCTGCCAGAGGTACTGGCGGGCCAGGGCGTCGAGCTGTGTGCCGCATGTGCCTTCGGGGAAGATGGCCGTGGCGAGGGCGATGTGGCCCTTCATAACCAGAGTGAAGTCGGCGCGCTCCTGCTGGGTGGGGTCGCCGAGGCATATCGTGCGGGTGATGTCGGTGGTGCCGTCAAGGTACTGCGCGCCGCTGTCGATGAGCAGCAGTCCCTCCGGACGCAGCGTGGCGTTGCTGACCTCGTCGGCCTCGTAGTGTACGATGGCGCCGTGGGGGCCGTAACCGGCGATGGTGCCGAAGCTCTCGTCGAAGAACAGCGGCATGGCGCTGCGGTGGCGCAGGAGTATCTCGGCGACGTCCATCTCGGTGATGGTCTCGCCGGCGCCGAGTCGGCGTTCCAGCTCCATCACGGCGTGCACCAGGGCGGCGCCGTCGCGGCGCATGGCTTCGCGCACGCCGGCTATCTGCATCTCGTTCTTGCATGCCTTGGGCATCGCCAGAGGCGACGTGCTCTCGACGGCACGGTCGCCGAAGGCTTCCATTATGCCGTAGGCCGTGGAGGCCGGGTCGAGCAGCACTCGGCGCTGCGTGGAAAGGCTTGCGGCGAAGTCCTTGACGGAGCCGTAGGGACGTGTCTGCACGCCCTGCGAGGCGAGGTAGGCGGCCACGTCGTCGCCCACCTTGTCGCGGTCGATGAACAGGAGGTTGCCTTCCGGACCGAGGTAGGTGAAGGCTGTGGCGACGGGGTTGTACTTCACGTCGCGGCTGCGGATGTTGAGCAGCCATGCCGTCTGGTCGAGCGCGGAGACGAATACGGCGTCGGCACCGTGGCGGCGTGCCTCTTCAAGCGCGTCGGCAATCTTGTCGGCGGCGCTGCGTCCGGCGTATTTCTCCTCGTGGACGAAGACGGCGCACTTGGGGAGCGCAGGGCGGTCGGCCCAGATGGCGGGCAGTGGGTCGAAGCCGGTGTCGAGCAGAATTCCGCGCGATTTCAGGGCCGAGCGCAGGCTGCGCATGGCTCCGGTGCTGTACAGCATGCCGTCGACGCCTACTGTGGCGCCTGCCTGAAGGTGCGCTGTGAGCCATTCCTCGATGGAGGGCGTCTCGGGCAGGCCTTCTTTCATGAGCTGTATTTCGGAGCCTTCGAGCTGCGCCTCGGCCTGGAGGAAGTAGCGCGAGTCGGTCCAGAGCATGGCGGGAGCCGCGGCGGGCACCACGAGTGTGCCTGCCGAGCCGTTGAAGCCGCTGAGCCAGCGGCGCGCCTGCCAGTGCGAGGCTATGTATTCGCTCATGTGGGGGTCGGCCTGGGGTATGATAGCGGCATCTATGCCGTTGTTTTTCATCTGTGCGCGCAGCGCGGCCAGACGTTCTTCTGTTGTGTTCATGAGTCAGTATGTTTTCAGGGGAGGCGGGAATGCGTCCTCTATGTGTTCAATCTTGAAATTGCCTGGCGTGCCGCTGACGCCAATGATGTCGAACTGCAGCTCGTGTGGCAGGCCGTAGGCGTTGGCGTATGCTACGCCGGCGCGCACCATCGCCAGCTGCTTGCGGCGCGTGACGGCCTCCACGGGGTCGTCCATAGCGTCATCGGAGCGTGTCTTCACCTCGACGATGACGAGGCGGCCGTCGAGCTGGGCCACGATGTCAATCTCCATGCGCCCGCAGCGCCAGTTGCGGTCGACGATGGCATAGCCCTTGGCCGTGAGGAGGTCCACTGCGGCCTGTTCGCCCAGGAGTCCGGTGTCGTTATGCTTCGCCATCTTCGTCGGGTTTGACTATGAGTGTCGCCATGGGGCTGTCGATGAAGATGCGACGCGCCCACTCGGCGAGCCCGGCGCGGGTGACGGCGCGACGTCGGCGCAGCTCGGCGTCGATATCCTCGCCGTGCATCTCGGCTTCGGCCAGACGGCGGGCGTTGTCGACGGCCGACATACTGTCGGCGGCGTGGCGTGTCTCGTGGCGTCGCAGCACGCGCTCCAGCTCCCGCGGGCTGATGTGGTCTTCGATGGTGAGGTCGCAGGCTTCGTTCAGCAGGCTCTCACGGGCGCGGATTATGCTTTCGTGGTAGTCGCGCACCACCTGGCAGTCGAGCATCAGCAGGCCGGTGTGCTCCGAGCCCATGATGGAGGCTTCGGCATCGGCTACGAGCTCGGGGCGGCGTCCGGTGAGCCTTGTGCGCAGGCGCGAGGCGCGTCCTGCCGAGAGCAGGTCGGTGAGTATGTCGCACTCGGTGTAGCCTTCCTCGCCGCGGGCGGGCATGGGGAAGCCGAGAAGCACGTAGGGCTGCGGCACACGGTCGGTGATCTCACGCCATGTGTTGCCGCCGGCGCGCAGTGCCTCGTCGGGGAGGCGTCGCGGGGCGATGTCGCGGCGCGGTATGTCGCCGAACCATTTCTCCACCATGCGCCGCAGCTCGTCAGGGCGGACGTTGCCGCTGACGGCGAGCACGGCGTTGTTGGGCGCGTAGTGGGCGTAGAACCAGCGACGCACGTCGTCGTCGGCTACGCGCTCGATGTGTTCGGGCGTCAGGCCTATGACGGGCCATGAGTAGGGATGGGCGGTGGCGTACACCATGTCGCGCAGCTCGTGCATGACGCGCCCGTAGGGGCGGTTGAGGACGGTCTGGCGGAATTCCTCGACCACGACGGAGCGCTGCACGCGGAGCACGTCGGGGCTGAAGCTGAGGGCGAGCATGCGGTCGCTCTCCACGCGCAGGGCGGCCTCGACGTTCTGCACGGGCATGAGTTCGTAGAAGTTGGTGAAGTCGGGGCTTGTCCAGGCGTTGCTGACGCCTCCGGCGCGCTCTATGGCGCCGTTGAAGTCCGGCTCGTTGGCCGAGCCGCCGAACATGAGGTGCTCGAACAGATGGGCTATGCCCGTGAGCGAACGGCACTCGTCGCGCGCGCCCACGTCGTAGAGCACGTCGACGGCCGCCATGGCCGTGCGGGGCTCGTAGTCGTGGACCACGCGCAGTCCGTTGCCGAGGGTATAGCGTGTGATGTTCATGCCCTTATGAGGGGTCAGTCTATGACTTTCATTTTAATGATGCGCACATCCTCGCGGGGACGGTCCTGCGGGCCTGTGGGCACCTTCTCTATGCGGTCGATGACGTCCATGCCGCTGATGACTTCGCCGAAGACGGTGTACTGGCCGTCAAGGTGGGGTGTGCCGCCCTCGGTGGTGTAGGCGCGGCGCTGTTCGTCGGTGAGGCGTGCGGGCGCGGCGGCAGCCTCGGCGTCGGTCTCGGCCACGAGCTGCTTCTGCAGGGCGTCGAGACCGGCACGGTCGGCGTTCTGCTGTAGCTGTATTATCTCGGCGCGGTGCTCCTGCACCTTGCGGTTGAAGATCTGCTGGCGGAGGCTCTGCTGCATGTACTGCTCGGTCTGGGCGAGCTCGCCCTCGGTGAGTTTCTTGCCGGTGACGACGTAGAACTGCGAGCCGCTGCTCTGGCGGGCGGGGTTCACCTGGTCGGCCTGGCGTGCGGCGGCGAGGGCGCCGCGCTTGTGGAAGTGGGCGGGGTAGACTATCTCGGCGTCGATCTTGTAGTCGGGGCCTCCGGCGCCGAGCTGCTGCCCGGGCTTGGCGTTGCGGGAGTCGGGGTCGCCGGCCTGGACCATGAATTCGCTGATGACGCGGTGGAAGAGCGTGCCGTCGTAGTAGCCTTCGCGCACGAGGCGAAGGAAGTTGTCGCGGTGGCGGGGAGTGTCGCCGTAGAGGAGGACGGTGAAGTTGCCCATAGTGGTTTCTATCTCCACTTTGGCGTTTGTGGTGTCGGTTTTCTGTGTCATGTCGGTAGCGGGTTTAGCCTCGGCCGGTGCGGCGCCTGCGGCTTCGGTCTCGGCGGCTTTGTTGCCGGCGCAGGCTCCGAGTCCGAGCGCCAGCATGAGGGGCAGGAGAATTGGTTTCACTTTGTGAGTTAGGAGTGAGTTGCGCTTCGCGCAGTTAGGAGTTGGGAGTGTGGAGTTAGGAGTTAGGAGTTAGGAGTTGGGTCGCTATTATCTAAACCTTAAACCCTAAACCCTAAACTGAGAATTAGAGGCTGTCGGGCCGGGGATTCAGGCGTTGGTACATGCGGCGGAAATTGCGGTCGGTGGCGCAGCGTTCGGCGGCTCCTTCCTCGTAGTTGTCGCCGTAGATGCCGCGTATGAGCGAGGGCAGGTAGTTGTGCTCGCGGTCTTTGTCGATGGTGGCTGCGACGAGTCGCTCGACTGCGGCGGCATAGCGCTCGGCGTCGATGGCGTGCAGATAGCGTGCGGCGCTGGCGAGGAACTGCCCGTTGTGGTCAACGGTGATCATGTTGTCGACGATAGCGTCGAGGTCGTCGCCGCAGGTGTCGATGTTGTTTGCCAGATATTCGTAGGTGGCGAGTCCGTCGGGGTCTTGCCTGAGCTGTTTGATGTCTTGTTCGGTCATGGTGCAGTCGGTATGGTATCGCAAAGATACGATTTTTAGAGGTTGTATCAAAACAAACAAGATTTTTTAAGCAATATCATGGCCGATCACGACGCCACGTTCATGCGCATGAAGGAGGAGGCGAGCCCTTATTAAGCCATAGGCCGTAAGCTTCAAACGAAAAAAAGGCCGCAAGCGTGGGGTACTTGCGGCCTTCCTATCAGCGGTGTGCCCGCGAGTGGCACGCCGCTATGGTGTGGTTATTATGCTTTATTTCCAGCCCGGATTCTGCTCCAGTTCATATCCATGCTCAGCATATAGGTTAATCTGAGCCGTACCGATAGGATAGAGATACTCACGGTCGGTAAATACGCGGGTTTGGGTGCCTGCATTGGACACATTGCTCTGAATGTAGCCGTCGGAATTGATATAGACACCGCCCAACTTGTCGGCAGGAACGTTCTTGAGATTTGCGCCGAGCATGATGTTGGGATAATTCTGCGTGTCAAGCTTGTCGAGCTGGTGCCAGCGGATAAGATCCCAGTAACGGATATTCTCGTCCATGATGAGTTCGCAGCGGCGGCAGCGACGGATTTCCCAAAGCAACGACGAAACGTTCATATTGTTTGCGGGGTCGTTGATGGCGCTGAGTTCAGCCACGGTGCGAGTGGGCAGACCTGCACGCGTAAAAATCTCATTGATGGTAACGTTAAGGTCTGCATCGGTGAGACCTGCTTCACCCAAAGTCCCGAGTTCGGCCTTTGCCTCAGCATAAGCAAGCTTGACACGTGCGCCCCAGAAGATAGGAGCTGCAGTGTAGCCGCGGCCCTCGGTGGTGGCGTCGGCCAAAGGAATGTTGACGTTGTTGAACTTCTTGATCATGTAGCCGGTAACGGATGTCTGCGGATTGGCGTTGGGGCGTGCCCACTTCATCTCGGTGCCGAAAGCTACAATCTCTTCAACGGTCTTGGAAAGGCGCTTGTCGCGGACAGCCAGCGCAGCTGCGATGGAAAGATTGCCGTCAGCATCGATTACGCCTGCATCGTCAGTGTTTTCCGTAGTCAGGGCCTTGGGCAAGCCGTCCTTGAAAAGGTAGGCGTCAAAAGCGTCCTTTGTAATGCCGCCATTCTGCTGATTGCACAGATAGGGAACGAGAGAGTTGCCGAGCTGACCTTCAGCATAGCCTTTGAGGAAGATTACCTCAGAGTTGCCGGTAAGGCTGGGAATATTCTCCGTAGCGACATAGTACGAGTTGTAGAGGCTCTGATAGTCGTCGCAGAGAGGATATTTGCCCATGACTGCGGCAGCGGCGTTGGCGGCTTCAGTAAAGTACTTTTTGGCACGCTCGGTGTCGTTCTGATGGTACTTGGCGAAAGCGCCCTCGAAGAGGCATATTTCTGCCTTCATGGCCTGGGCCATATCGTTGGACCACTCGATTTTGCTGGACTCCTTGATGATGTGGGCAACAGCGAAGTTGAGGTCTTCGAGGACGTAGTCCATAACTTCGTTGCGGTTGGTACGCGGACCGTAGAGTTCCTCGCTGTCGACATTGAGCACCTTTTTGATGAGAGGCACGTCGCCGTAGCAGCGTACGAGATCCCAATACTGATAGGCACGGTTCATGCGTGCGATACCGAGGGCATTGTTCTTGATGCCCTCAGGGAGTGTGCTTCCTTCAAGCCCCTCGACGATAGTGTTGATGCGGCGGAGCGCCGTATAAGTCGACGACCATACACTGGAAGTGGATGGTGCCTGACGGAAATTCCATTCGGCGAATGCCATACCAACGCCCGACTGCATGTAGGCTGTCTGGTCGTCGGAAAGGCCGTGATTGTAGAAGTTGGTGCTCCAGGTGGCTCCGTTGCCGTAGCCTGTATAGTAGCCATAGAGACCGTTGAGCTGGAGGTTGACGTTGTTCTGCTCGTTCCAGTACTCGGGTCGGTTGACCTGCGTCTGCGGCTGGAAACGGTTGTCGTCCAGCAGGTCGTCGCAACTCGTCATGGAAGCTGCCACAACGGCGAGGGCTCCGAATATGATATGTTTTTTCATATTGTTGTTGCTGTTGAAGTGTTTAGAAAGTTACTTGGAGACCGAAGGAGTAGCTGCGCATCATGGGGTTGGTACGTCCCATAGCGCCTACACCGGCTGCAGCGGCCTGACCGCGGGCCGAAGTGGAGAGCTCAGGATCCATACCGAATTTGCCGGCGCCGTTGTAGATGAAGAAGGGATTCTCGCAGGAGAAGTAGATACGTGCACGCTGGATGAGAGCGTGTTTGGTGATCTCGTAAGGCAGCGTATAACCTACTGTAGCGGTCTTCAGGCGCAGATAGGCCATGTTGGTCAGATAGCGGTCGGTGGTTGTCCAGTTGTTGATGCCCTGATCGAGAGTCTGGCGGAAGTTGGTGTTGTATCCGAAGTTGCCCGGATATATGACAGGATAGAGGTTGTTCTGGTCGATGTCGTAGCCGGTGATTTCGAACGTCTCGGGATCGTAGATATACTTGTTGAATCCCTGTTCGATCTGATGCTTGTAGATGGGGTTGCCGTTGCCCTGCGCCTGCATGAGGACGAAGTTGTTGATCATGTAGAATTTGCGCTTGCCTACGCCCTGGAAGAAGAGGTCGAGATCGAAGCCCTTCCATGCACCACCGATGCGGAAGCTGTACTCGTAGCGGGGCATTGCATTACCTACGACCTTGAGGTCACCATGGTTGTGGGCGGAAGCCACGGGCCACCATCCCTGCTTGGGATCGTCGGGGGCGAGGTTGGGGTATTTAAGGAATCTGGCATCCTCAGGATGTGTGGCGAGGTATTCAGCACGTTTGCCTGCACCCGGGTCTGGCGTACCGCAATTGATAACGCCGTCGCCGTTGAGGTCCCTGTACTTGACATCGCCGGGGCCATATACGAATTTGCCATATTGCAGATCTTTCTGACTGGGCACACCATTCTTAAGCTGCCATACGCCATTCTCATCCTTGCCACTGAAGTCATCAACCTCGAAGAAACGGTCAAACTCCATACCCCAGATGTCGCCGTAGGTCTGGCCTTCGTAGAGGCGGTTGGTGTTGGATCCGGAGCCGATACGGTAGGAATAGAGCGTAAGGTTGTCGTTCTGCCATTTTGTAACCTTTGTCTTGGCGTCACCGATAGAGAACGAAGCATATACCTGAGCATCACCGAAGGAGTGGTTCCAGTTGATGCCAAGTTCCCAGCCACGTGTCAGCAGACGTCCGGAGTTCTGATAAGGCGAACGCGCGCCGAGAGTCTCGGGCAGGTCGGCGCCGGGAGCGAGCATGTCGCGAGTCTGACGGCTGTACCAGTCGAAGGTGAAGTTGAGGCTGTTGTTGAAGAAACCGAGGTCGATACCGATATCAGTGGTCTGGATACGTTCCCATGTGAGGGTGCTGGAGACGAGCGAGGGAAGACCCTGACCCTTAATCAGGCCCGAGCCGGAACCATTGAGCCAGTTTAAGTTGGCCGGCTTACCGAAGACGGAGAGGAACATGTCGGTGCCTATGGCTTCATTACCGACCTGACCCCAGGATGCACGGAGCTTACCGTTGCTCCACCAGCTCTTGAGCGACTTGAAGTAGCTTTCCTCAGAGAAGCGGTAGCCTGCGGAGAAGGAGGGGAAGAAAGCCCATTGGTCTGCTGCGGGGAAGCGGCTGGAGCCATCGTAGCGGCCATTTGCCTCAAAGAGATATATACCCTTGTAGTCGTAGTTGATACGGCCGAAGAAGCCGGCTGTGGCACTGCAGAGGTCGTCGGAACCTATAGTCATGTGGGTATACTGTGGATTACCTTCATTGTCATAGGTGAGACCATCAGTGAGGCCGAGGCCGGGGAGTGAATTATCAAGAAGGTTGTAGCGGCGTGCGGAGTACTGAGTGTATTTGTACTCCTCAGCGTTTGCACCTACCATAACCTTGAGGTTGTGGCCGCTGCCGAAAGTCTTGGCGTATGTAGCAAAGACGTTCATAGTCCAACGAGTCGACTCGGAAGAGTTCTTCTGGGCGTAGGTGTTGATGGGATCTGACGGAGTTACGTAAAGATTGCCATAAGGAACATCACCCTTACCCCAGTTCCAGTTAATGAAGGTGTACTGAGGATTGGAATAAGACGAGCGCAGGTTGCGGATATCGTATGTGAAATCGGCATGCAGGGTGAGGTCGGGGATGATTGTAGCATCTAACCATGCCTGAAGACGCATCTGACGTGTGCGCGTCTGGTCGAGGTTGCCCTGAAGACGGTCGGTAATATCGTTGCGTGTGCCGTACTGAGTGCCCGTCACGGGATCGGTGATATAGCCGTATCCTTCCTCGAACGAAGGCCAGCGCCATACATATTCATATGCGTAACGGTTGGTCCAGGAGTCGTCGTACTCACGCTGCGAGAAGTTCATGCGTGCACCGGCTTTCAGGAACGAGAACAGTTCTGTGCTGACGCTCATGTTGGCCATATAGCGGTGCATATGGTCGGGATTGTAGTTCTGCAGTCCCTGCTTGGAATCATAGCCAAAGCTCAGACGGTACTGTGTCTTGCCGGATGTGCCCTCAATCGATACGTTATGCTTCTGCGAGGGAGCAGCACTGTTGAAAAGTGTCTTGTTGACATCCCACATACCATAGTGGTACCATTGTCCGGTTTCCGGGTCCTGAGCATAATCGCCTACGTTATCCCAGCTCTCGAAGGGCTGCAGCTCGCGGTAGTCGGTATAACCCTTATAGCCGTGCTGCTCCTCCCAGGCCTTTACGTATGGAAGCAGCTTGAGATATTCCATACCGGAAACTTCGGTATTAAGCTGAGTTTCGACGCCTGTGCGCGCGTATGCCTGAAGGGAGGCTTCGATACTCTCGGAGTTAAGAGCCATGTGAGGATAGATCGTAGCACCACTCCATGCAAAGTTATTGGTATAAGTAATCCTGACTTTTTCCTTGGTGCTGGCATTCTTGGTTGTG
Organism: uncultured Muribaculaceae bacterium; assembly: GCA_948665475.1. Taxonomy (GTDB): domain Bacteria; phylum Bacteroidota; class Bacteroidia; order Bacteroidales; family Muribaculaceae; genus CAG-873. The sequence goes on from CAPNHY010000038.1 coordinate 16,148, forward strand.
ATAAGGATAACACCAAAGGCGGCACGCGAACCGTAGATAGAAGCCGAAGCGGCATCCTTGAGCACGCTGATGTCCTGGATGTCTTCCGGATTCAAATATGCAAGATCGTCGGAGGCTACACCGTCAATAATTATAAGAGGGTTGGAATTTTGTCCGTTGGACATTGTTCCGACACCGCGGATGTTGATGGTCGAACCGGAACCGATACCACCGTCGGTATTGGTGATGGTCAGACCGGGAACGGCGCCCTGCAGGGCCTTGGTGACATCCTGCACGGGACGTGAGTCCATGACGCGGGCCACGTCGACGGTTGCGACGGCGCCGGTGAGGTTGGCTTTCTTCTGAGTGCCGTAGCCTACGACCACGAGCTGGTCGAGCTGCTCGGTGGTGGGCTGGAGAT
>CAPNHY010000039.1:0-16281 GCA_948665475.1 uncultured Muribaculaceae bacterium
AATGGAATCAGCCCTAATTTGTTCCTGTCTCAAAAATTTTTACCGGACAGTAATAGTTTCGATAATACCATATTGTGCATCCCTACATTGATTATCAATACATTATATAAAATCGCCCTCGGCCGCGGGGCGGCTGAGGGCGATTTGTATAGGGGGAGGAATCAGATCAGAAGCGGACCTTCACGGCCTTACCGGCCTGACGCTTGATGTACAGCTGGCCGGCCTCCGGCTGAGCTACGCGCAGGCCCTGGAGGTTGAAGTACTCGGCCTCGCCTTCGCCCTCAACCGTTACGTCCTCGATGCCGGTGGTGGTGGTCACCGTAGCCTGACGGGTGAAGAATTCCTGACCGTCGAGAGTGGCCTTGAGGTTGACATTAAGGTTGCTTGCGTCCACAAGGTCGGCATGTTCGGCGCGCAGAGTGCCGCTGACTGTTGTGGATTCGCCGGCTACGCGGGCGGGAGCATTGGCGGGAGTTGCATCAGTGAATGCGATATGTTCCATGCCGGCTACGTTAGCGGTTACCTCTACGGGTTTGCCGTTATGGTTGGCAATCTTGAAGCTGTATTCCACAATCAGCACACCCTTTTTGCTTGCATGGGTAACGTTGATGGTGGGTTCGCCGTCAAGCTCGGGATCGGGAACCTTGGCGTATTTTACGGTAAGGGTCTTGATGTTGGCTGAGCCAGTCTGAGTTACATGCTCATAATCTTTGCTGCTGACCGTGATATCAGAGTTTATGAATTCATCGCTATAATTAATTTGGGAGAGGTCTTTACCTGTCATAGTGATATTAGTAATATAATATCCCTCCGGTACAGATGCGGTTAATGTGCAGCCTTTATAAATTCGCAGGGTGTTGTCATTACCCCAGAAACGGTAATTTGAGCCTTCCGTAAAAGATAAGGTAACGATACCATTTGAAATAGCAGTCAGGTTCCCTTTGTCTTTTTCGTAATCGGTACCGGAGCAGGATGTCAGTCCGTAGGTGTTTCCTGCCTCGAAGTTGAACAATGCCTCCGTAGCTTCATCTACAGTCACAGTGATTTCATTTTCGGCGGTAAGGGTTTCGATATTGCCGGTTGAAGGATTGCGTCCTTCGATGCTTGCAAGGGCATAGAATGTGAGCTGAGTGCCGACTTCTTCGGTGATAGTGTAGCTCGTGCCCGTGATGGTTACATCGTTGACAGTCCATTCGATGTCAGCACCTTCGCAGGATACTGTCACAGCCTGACCTGCGTAAACCTTTGCACCGTCTTCAACGTTGAATACGGGCTCGGGGCATACGGTGGGGTACTTCTTAAGCAGCTTTACAGTCTTGCTTACGGTGTTGGTAGAGGTAGCCTTTACGGTAAGCTCTACGTCTTTCTCGCCGGTGTAGGTATATTCGTTGCCTTCCACTTCCTCGCCGCCGTCAACGCTGTAGGAGTAGGTGATGTCGGGGTTGGCAACTTCACCAGTGTAGTTGTAGGTCCAGCTGATAGTTGTGTTGGCACTAAGTTCAGCTTCGCTACCAAGTACTTGTTCGCCGGCCTTTACTTCAAGATTGGCATCTTCAAGAGTCACCTTTTCGGCTTCTCCAGCTGGAACCCAATTTACAACGATCTTGCTAACTTGACAATATGTATCGTTGGTTGCGGTGATGGCAAAATAAGGTGCGTTGACTTCAATTGTAGCATTTTTAGAAGTTTGATTGGTTGCCGTAGATGGGAGGCTTTTAAGATTTATTTCCGAATCAGAGGCATAGACATTAATACCTCCACCAGTACGGGAGAATGTTATTTCTACGCTGCTGATTTTGTATCCAGCTGGCGCAGAAGTATTTTTTACTCCAGTACCAGATTTGGATGTGCGAAGCTGAAACCCATTGTTAGAAGAAGCTTGAGCAGTGTAGCTAACGTCATTGCTAGAGGTATAGGTTTTAGCAACAGTATAGGTCATGCCGGTGAAATTGGAGCTGGTCAATTCATCGGCAAAGCCTTGCGCCTTTGCTACCATCCCCACGGAGAAGAGCAGCAGGAGTGTGAGTAGAAGTTTTTTCATAAGAAATGTTGTTTATTGAATTGGTTTAGTGTGTTTTCTATTATTCGTCGAGTCCCACGTCCGCGTGCACGCCGAAGCCGTCGGTATAGTTCATACTGACGTGCCATTGCGCATGCTCCCGCAGGAAGTCGAGAATTTTCATTGCTGATAGAAGAATGTTGTTTATTGAAAGCGAAGCAGCGCTACCCGAGGGCTGCCGTGCATGAGGATGCAAAAAAAGCGCACTCGCGCGTCAAGGCTCAGGCCTTATGCAGGAGTGCGGAAAGCGTGAAAGGATAGGATGCCGGAATGCTTCGCGCGCATCTTGGACCGGATTGCTGCCACATATTCTCTCGAGAAAGAGAGATAGGCGCTGGATATGGTTACCTTCCTTTTCATGCTGCAAAGGTAAGGCTTTTATTTTTATTATGCAATAAAATTCAATTTTTAACTTTTTCGGATTAGTTGAGAGATAAGAGGGGTAGTTACTACGGCTGGCAAGATACATAAGGACAAAAGGTCAAAAGGGACAAAAGAAAAAAACTTATGTCGCTTATGACCTTATGTCATTCTGTGTCCTGCCGTCGGCGGCAATCTCTAAGCCTTAAACCCTAAACTCTCACCGTACAAACGGGTTGCCGAGGGTCTCCTCCCGCACCGTGGTGGAGGGGCCGTGGCCGGGCAGCACGAGCGTGTCGGGCGGTAGGGAGAGGAGGCGGGTGCGGACACTGTCGACGAGCGTCGGCGAGCTGCCGCCGGGCAGGTCGGTGCGTCCGATTGATCGGCGGAAGAGGCTGTCGCCGCTGAAGAGGACGCCGTCCTCGGCGCTGTAAAGGGCTATGCCGCCGGGGCTGTGGCCCGGCACGGCCAGCACCGTCAGCGAGTCGGAGCCTACGGCCACGGTGTCGCCGTCGTGCAGCGGCGTGTCGATGCTGACGGCCTCGTCCCGGCCCATGCGCAGGCCGAAGCGGCGCGCCTGATCGGCAAGGCTCGTGGAGAGGAACGCGTCGGCAGTCGAGGCCATCACGGGTGCGCCCGTCAGGCGGTGCAGCCGCATGGCGCCGAAGCAGTGATCGAGGTGTATGTGAGTAAGCACTATAGCTTTGATGCTCAGATTGTTTTCCCTGATGTGGTCGTCGAATCGCTTGGCCTCGGCGTCGTTGTACATGCCGGGGTCGATGACTATGGCGTCGTGGCCGCCGTCGGTGTCGGAGCTGACGAGGTAGGTGTTCTCGTCGAAGGGGTTGAATACGAATTGTTTGATGTGCAGCATGGCCGTGTCAGTCAAAGGGGACGTAAATCAGTTTCTTGGTGTCGAAGCAGTCCTCCGGGACGAACTCCCGCAGGTCATACTCCAGCACGGGGCGGCGCGTGGCGGCTATCTCGGCCGAGAGATCGCCCCCCTTGAGGCAAACAAGTCCGTCGGCGTATCGGTTCACGCCGCGGCGTCCGCGCCGCACATTTTTTGTGATAAGGGGCACGAGGGCGTCCAGAGTCATGACGGCGCGGCTGACGACGTAGTCGTAGCGTTCGCGGCATTCGCCTATGTCGCCGTGCTGGAAGGTGACGTTGCGCAGCTCCAGCGCAGAGGCTATCTCCGTGGCTACGCGTATCTTCTTGCCTATGCGGTCGATGAGATGGAAGCTGCACTCAGGGTAGGCTATCGCCAGCGGTATGCCCGGCAGGCCGCCGCCCGTGCCCATGTCGAGGAAGGCGGTGCCGGGCTCGAGTGGTCCCAGGAAAGCCGCGATGGCGAGGCTGTGGAGTATGTGGGCGGTATAGAGGTTGTCTATGTCGCGGCGCGAGATGACGTTGATGCGTGCGTTCCATTCGCGGTAGAGGGCGTCGAGGGCCTCGATGCGGCTGCGCTGCTCTGCGTCCATCTGCGGAAAATATCGGAATATGATGTCGTGGTCGGCCATGATGTCGTGGTTTTGCCTGCAAAGATACATATAATATATGTATTACCGAAAAAGCACCCCCCTAAACCTTAAACTAATATGGATCCACGTCGTAGTGGATGATGGTGCCGCGCAACTGTCCCGCCGCGCTCTGCTCGGCATGCAGCTCACGCAGTATCTCCTTCACGCGCGGCATCGACGCGCCGCACTCCACCCGCAGCATTATCCGGCGGATGTAAAGGTTCTGCACCCGCGCCACCCCCGGCGGCTCCGGACCCGCCACACGCGTCCCGAACAGACGCCGCAGAGCCTCGGCGTAGGCCCGCGCCTGCTCGTCCAGCACACGGTCGTCGCGGTGGCGCAGCATTACGTATATCATCCTCGTGAACGGCGGATAATTGTACGCCCGCCGTTCCTCTATCTCGTTGGCATAGAATCCCTTGAAATCATGCTCCTGCACGAAGCGTATCACGGGATGCTCCGGCGTGTAGGTCTGCACCACCACCGTTCCGGGCTCGCCGCGGCGCCCCGCGCGTCCGGCCACCTGCTCCAGCATGTTGAACGCACGCTCCGACGACCGGAAGTCTGGGTAGAAGATGACATTGTCGGCATTTACCACCGCCACCATCCCTACGTCGCTGAAGTCCAGACCCTTCGTCACCATCTGCGTGCCCACCAGGATGTCGGCCTTGTGCTGCGAGAACGCATCGATGATGCGGTCGTAGCCATCGCGGGCGCGCGTCGTGTCCAGGTCCATCCGGAGGATGGCGTTGCCCGCGAACTCCCCGGCGATGGCGTCCTCCACGCGCTCCGTGCCGTAGCCGCTGACCTGTATCGACGCCTCGCCGCACTGCGGGCACACGCGGGGCACGGGGTAGGCGGTCCCGCAGTAGTGGCACACCAGCATGTCCTGGCTGCGGTGGTAGGTCAGCGCCACGTCGCAGTGCTCGCAGCGCGGCACATAGCTGCACAGCCGGCAGCGCACCCGCGGCGAGAATCCCCGCCGGTTGTGGAAGAATATCACCTGACGGCCCGCCTCCAGCTCGCGCCGCGCCAGCCCTATCGTGGAGTGGGCCAGCGTGCCGTCCACGCTGCGCCGTTCCTGCTCGCGGCGCATGTCGGTGACCTGTATGGTCGGCAGGCTCACGTCGCCGTAGCGCCGCGTCAGCTCCACCAGCCCGTACTTGCCGCCCTCCGTGGCCTTGTAGTAGCTTTCCACCGAGGGCGTCGCGCTGCCCAGCAGCGTCTTCGCCCCGTGCATGTGGGCCAGCATGATGGCCGCGTCGCGCGCGTTGTAGCGCGGCGCCGGGTCGAACTGCTTGTAGCTCTGCTCGTGCTCCTCGTCCACTATCACCAGTCCCAGCCGCGCGAAAGGCAGGAACACCGCCGAACGCGCCCCGATGATGACGTAAGGGTCGGACGTCCCCAGCAGATGCCGCCATATGTCCACGCGCTCGTTGTCGCTGAACTTGGAGTGGTAGATCACCACCCGCCGGCCGAACACGCGCTGCAGCCGACGCGTCAGCTGCGTTGTCAGCGCTATCTCCGGCACCAGCATCAGCGCCTGGCGCCCCTGACGCAGCACCTCGTCTATCAGGTGGATATATATCTCAGTCTTGCCGCTGGACGTGACGCCGTGCAGCAGCACCACGCCGTGGTCGCGGAACCCGCCGCGCACCGCCGCCGCGGCCTCGGCCTGGGCCTCGCTCAGCACCGGCAGCGGCGCCGCCGGCTGCGACGCGTCGTAGCTGAAACGACCCACTTCGCGCACGTTCACCCGTGCCAGCCCCTTGCGCACAAGCTGCTGTACCGTGGTCCAGCTGCCTCCCGTGCGCTCCAGCAGCGCCGTGCGTTCCACGGGCTCGGCCGGCTCTCCGGCGCGGTTGAAGCGGCTCATCTCCAGCAGGGCTGCCAGCATGCGCTCCTGCGGCAGCATGGCCTTGCTGCGCGTCACGGCCCGGAACGCCTCGGCCAAAGCCTCGGCGTCGCCGCGCGCGAATGCCGGCTCCACGTACTGCCGCCGCACGGCGCGGTAGCGCTCGCCCACGCGCTCGCTCACCACCAGTACGCCTTTCTCCACCAGTGCCGCCACCGTGGCCTCGGCGCCTCGGCCCGTTGCCTTTTGTATCTCGTCGGGCGTCAGGTGCCCTTTCGCCCGCAGCAGGGCCACGAGTTCAGCCTCCGACGCCGTCAGGTCGGCCAGCACCTCCGGCGCGGCGTCGGCGGCCGGCTCCACCTGCGTCCGGCTCTCCACCTTGAGGCCCGCAGGCAGCGCCGCCTTCATCACCTCGCCGATGCCGCAGAGATAGTAGTCCGCCAGCCAGTGCCAGAACTGAAGCTGCGGACGGCGCACCACCGGTGCCGCGTCCAGCACAGCAGCTATCTCCTTCACCTGCGGCACCTCAGGCCGCGTGGTGTGCAGACCCTCCACTATGCCCGTGTAGAGATGCCTCGTACCGAACGGCACCAGCACGCGGCTGCCCGCCCGAAGTGTCTCCGCCCCCGGCAGCTCCTCCGGCACCGCATACGTGAAACTCGCATTCAGCGGCACCGGCACTATCACATCGGCAAACTTCTCGTTCATGCCCCAAAGTTACAAAAAACTCCGCAAACCCATAAAACTTATAAGATTTATAAGACTTATAAGACTTATAAGACCGCCATCCATAAACTAAAATTTCTAAAAACCGCTTGTCGACTGATTCAAAATGCGTATTTTTGCATTTCAAATGATACAGGCACGCGACATCTGCAAAAGCTTCGGCAACCTTCAGGTGCTGAAAGGCGTCGACATCTCAGTCGCCGCCGGTGAGATCGTCGCCCTCGTCGGAGCCAGCGGCGCCGGCAAGACCACACTCCTCCAGATACTCGGCACACTCTCCCGCCCCGACCGCGGCAGCGTGCTCTACGACGGCACCGACGTCCTCAGCCTCGGCGACCGCGAGCTCTCGCGCTTCCGCAACGCCCACATAGGCTTCGTCTTCCAGCTCCACCGCCTCCTCCCCGAGTTCACCCTCGCCGAGAACGTCGCCATGCCCGCGCTCATTGCCGGACGTCCGCGCCGCGAGGCCTTCGCCCGTGCCGGGGAGCTACTTGGCTACCTCGGCCTCGCCGACCGTGCCGACCACCGCCCCGCGCAGCTATCCGGCGGCGAGGCCCAGCGCGGAGCCGTGGCCCGCGCACTCGTCAACCGCCCCTCCGTCATCCTCGCCGACGAGCCCTCGGGCAGCCTCGACTCGCATAACCGATCCGAGCTGCACCGCCTCTTCTTCGACCTGCGCCGCGACCTCGGCGCCACTTTCCTCATTGTCACTCACGACGAAACTCTCGCGGCCGACTGCGACCGCACCATACGCATGGCCGACGGACGCATAGCCGCCCCGGCCGATTCCAATAACAGTACAATTATCACACAATGAACGCATTAAAAACTCTCCTGGCAGCCTCGGCCGCTGTCCTTGCCGTCTTCGGCATCGCCTCCTGCGCCGACAGCGACAGCACGCCCGTCAATCCGCCGCTGCCCACCAACGCTTTCTACAACTTCGCCACCTACAACGGCTCCGATGCCTCGGCATGCAGCTTCACCGTGCAGCGCGAGGGCGACGCCGGCAGCGCCGTCATCACCTTCGCACAGACTTTCACCGACAAGCAGATAAAGACCGGCGACCGCGTCTTCATGGCCTACACCACCGAAAGCGGCAAGCAGTACGTCAGCGGTGCCGGCAAGCTCTACAACTTCGTCAACGTCACCGGCGGCAAGCCCGTCGAGGCCACTGCGGCCAACAGCGCACGCCTCTCCACTCCCGTCAAGATGGAGGAGATGAAGCGCACCGGAGACTACCTCAACATGGTCTTCCGCATACCCGTCAGCCGCAACCTCAAGAACCTCTGCCTCACCGAGGAAGCCAACACCAAGGACCCCGCCTATCCCGTCCTCGCCCTCTTTATCGAGAGCGACGTGCAGGAGGGCGAGTACCGCCAGGGACGCGTCAGCTTCGACGTCACCGACGTCCTCGCGCCCGCCGACGTCAAGGGCATACGCGTGGCCTACAAGGACGACGCCGGCCTCGACACCCTCACCTTCAACAAGATAGACACAGGCGCCATCAAGCCTATTGAATAATATTTAAAACATCAGGACATGGAAAACAAAAAGGAACTCAAGATAGAAATCACTCCCGAAGTGGCCGCCGGACACTACAGCAACCTCGCCGTAATCAGCCACTCGCCCAACGAATTTTTCGTTGATTTCATCGCCATGGCTCCCAACATGCCTCAGGCAAAGGTGCAGAGCCGCATCATCATGACGCCCGAGAACGCAAAGAACCTCATGGCTGCACTCGCCGACAACCTTCGCAAGTACGAGGCCACCTTCGGCGAGATCAAGCCCCGTCAGCCCAAGGGCCCGCAGGGCGGACTCAAGGGCGACCTTCCCAACCCGTTCATGGCATAAATCTGTGGTTATGAGGGAGAACGAACTCGTCATCTACAACTCGCTGCGGCGCATCAAGCAGCCCTTCGAGCCGCTGACGCCCGGCCGCGTGGGCATGTATGTGTGCGGTCCCACCGTCTATGGCGACGGTCATCTGGGCCACGCCCGACCCGCCATCACCTTCGACGTCGTGGCCCGCTATCTGCGCTACCTCGGCTACAAGGTGCGCTACGTCCGCAACATCACCGACGTGGGCCATCTTGAGCACGACGCCGACGACGGCGAGGACAAGATTGCCAAGAAGGCGCGCCTGGAGCAGCTTGAGCCCATGGAGGTGGTGCAGCACTACCTCACGCGCTACCACCGCGCTATGGACGCCCTCAACGTGCTGCCCCCCGACATCGAACCCCACGCCTCAGGCCACATCATCGAGCAGATAGAGTACATAAAGAAGATTCTCGACGCCGGATATGCCTACGTCAGCGACGGCTCCGTCTACTTCGACGTGCCCAAGTTCAACGCCGACCACGGATACGGACGCCTCTCGGGACGCAACATCGACGAGCTCCTCTCGGCCACCCGCGAGCTGGACGGACAGAACGAGAAACGCAATCCCGCCGACTTCGCCCTCTGGAAGAAGGCCGCGCCGGAGCACATCATGCACTGGCCGTCGCCATGGAGCGAGGGATTCCCCGGCTGGCATCTCGAGTGCTCCACCATGAGCGAGAAGTACCTCGGCACTGTCTTCGACATCCACGGCGGAGGCATGGACCTCAAGTTCCCCCACCACGAGTGCGAGATTGCGCAGAGCGTCGCCCACAACGGCGCCGACGCCGTCCGCTACTGGATGCACAACAACATGATTACCATCAACGGACAGAAGATGGGCAAGTCGCTCGGCAACTTCATCACCCTCGACGAGTTCTTCACCGGCTCCCACCCGCTGCTGGAGCAGGCCTACTCGCCCATGACTATCCGCTTCTTCATCCTCCAGGCCCACTACCGCGGCACCGTCGACTTCAGCAACGAGGCCCTGCAGGCTTCCGAGAAGGCCCTCGCGCGCCTCAATGAGGCTTACCGCCGTCTCTGCGCCCTGAAGCCGGCCGCCGACGCCGACGCCCTGGACCTCGCCGCCATCGAGGCACGCCTGCAGCAGGCCATGGACGACGACTTCAACACGCCGCTGGTAATCGCCGGACTCTTCGACATCGCATCCACCGTTAACAAAGCCAACGACGGCTCGCTGCGCCTCAGCGCCGCCGACATCGAGGGCCTGCGCCGCATCGTCGACACCTACATGACCGACATCCTCGGCATCCTGCCCGAGGGGGCAGCCGCGCAGCAGGGAGCCGACACCAAGCCTTTCGAACAGGCCGTCGACTTCATTCTCGAAATGCGCGCCCAGGCCAAGAAAAACAAGGACTGGGCCACCAGCGACCTTATCCGCGACCGCCTCGCCGCCATCGGCTTCGACGTCAAGGATACCAAGGACGGCTGGGAATGGAGCGTCAGAAAGTGACATGACCTCGGAGGAGTTTGCGGCGGAGATAATCCGCAACCTGCCCTATGAGCCGAACCCGCAGCAGCGCGCCGTCATCGGCGCGCTGTCGCGTTTCTGCGCTCCGGGTGTGCCCGAGACGGCGGCATTCATTCTCAACGGTTACGCCGGCACGGGCAAGACGTCGCTCACGGGCGCCCTCGTCCGCGCTCTCCCGGCGGTGGGCATGAGCTGTGTGCTCATGGCTCCCACGGGCCGCGCCGCCAAAGTGTTCGGCACCTTTGCGCAGCGCCCGGCCTACACCATCCACCGCCGCATCTACCGTCACACCGCCGCTGCACAGGCCGGCGACGGTCCCGCACTCGTGGAGAACCGAGCCGCCAACACCATCTTCATCGTCGACGAGGCGTCCATGATCGGAGGCGCCGACACCGGCGAACGCTACAACCTGCTGGAGGACCTCGTTCAGTATGTCTACACCGGCGACAACTGCCGCCTGATACTCATTGGCGACACCGCCCAGCTGCCGCCCGTTGGCTCCGCCGAGTCGCCGGCCATGAATCCCGACGTGCTCCGCAGCATGGGACTGCGCCCTTCGCGCGCCACCATGACGGCCACCATGCGCCAGGGCGCACGCTCGGGCATCCTCAGCAACGCCACCGCCCTGCGCCGTGCGCTCGCCGCATGCGCCTCGGCCGTGCCGCAGCTGCGCGCCGACGGCTTCCCGGACGTCAGCATCGTCAGCGGCGAGGACCTCCCCGAAGTGCTCGATACGGCTTATGCGCGCGACGGCCTGGAGGAAACTCTGCTCATCTCGCGCAGCAACCGACGCGCCACCGACTACAACCGCGCCATCCGCGGCGACGTGCTATACCGCGAGGAGATACTCACCCGCGACGAAATGCTCATCGTGGCGAAAAACAATTACTTCTGGGCGCGCCAGGTGCGCGGACTCGACTTCGTAGCCAACGGCGACATCGTCCGCGTCGTGCGCCTCTACGGCACGGAGTGGCGCTACGGCCTTCAGTTCGCCGACGTGCGCCTGGCAGTGGGCGGCAGCGGCGGCGAGGCCGAGTTCGACGCCAAGCTTATGCTCGACACCCTCGCCTCCGAGACGGCCGCCATGTCCTATGAGCGCATGCAGCAGCTCTGCTGCGAGCTGGCACGCGAGGCCGGCATGGCAGGCGCCCCGGAGCAGCTGATGCGTCAGCTGCGCGACAATCCCTACTGGAACGCCCTGCAGGTGAAGTACGCCTACTCCATGACCTGCCACAAGGCCCAGGGCGGCCAGTGGAAAAACGTGTTCGTCGACCTCAGCTACATCCCCGACGACGCCCTCGGCGCCGAACTCTACCGCTGGCTCTACACCGCTGTCAGCCGCGCCCGCGAGCACCTCTACCTCATAGCACCCCCCGACGCCCTCATTACCGGCTCTTAGAGGGTGTTTAGGTCGGCGGTGATTAGGCGGGCGGCCTCGGTGGCGGCGTCGCGGGTGCCGAGAGTGGCGCGCATGGAGGCGTAGGCGTCGAGCTGTGCGGCGCGCTCGGGAGTGTCGCGCAGCAGGGGCGCGAGGCGTTCGGCCACGAGGTCGGGCGTGCAGTTGTGCAGCAGCATTTCGGGCACTATCTCGCGGCCGGAGATGATGTTGGGTAGCGACACGTAGTCGACCTTGAGAATGCGCTTCATGATGTCGTAGGTGAGCTTGTTGCCGTTGCTGCGGTAGCACACCACCTGAGGCAGCCCGGCGAGGGCGGCTTCGAGCGTGGCCGTGCCGCTGGTGACGAGGGCCGCGCGCGCGTGGCGCAGCAGCGGGAAGGTGGCGTCGCGCAGCAGGGGCAGGTCGGTGAGGCTGCGGTAGAAGTCGTCGTCGAGGCCGGGCGCGCATGCCACCACCGGCCGGTACTGGGCGAAGCGCCTGGCTGCCTGAAGCATCACGGGCAGGTTGGCGCGCACTTCGCCGCGCCGGCTGCCGGGAAGCAGGGCTATCAGGGGACGGTCGCGCAGCGCGTGCTCGCGCAGAAACTCCTCGCGCGGCGGCGTGGCGGCAAGGGCGGCGTCCACCTCGGCCACGCTGGGATTGCCCACATAGTCGGCACGGAAGCCGTGGGCGGCGTACCATGCAGGCTCGAAGGGGAAGATGGCGAGCATGCGCCGCACGTAGCGCCGTATGGCCTTGACGCGCCATGCTTTCCACGCCCAGAGCTTCGGGCTGATGAAGTAGAACACTGGTATGCCGGCCTCGGCCGCGGTCTTTGCCACCTTGAGGTTGAAGCTCGGATAGTCCGTGGCAATGAATGCGTCGGGGCGTTCCTCGGTGAGCGCGCGACGGGCGTCGCGCAGGTTGCCGAGCACTTTGGGCAGATGGCGCAGCACCTCGGAGAAGCCCATGAATGCCATGTCGCGGTAGTGGATGAGGGGCGCGCAGCCGGCCTCGGCGGCCATGAGGTCGCCGCCCAGGAAGGTGAAGCGTGCGTCGGGGTCGCTCCGGCGCAGAGCGCGCATCAGCTGGGCGGCGTGGAGGTCGCCGCTGGCTTCGCCGGCTATGATGAAGTAGTGCATGTGCTCTTATTTACGTTTTGCGCGAAAAAAATTCTGCATCAGCGCACGGCATTCGTCGGCGAGGACGCCGGTGACTACCGTGGCGCGCGGGTGGAAGGGCGGCCTGACGGTGTTGGCCGTGTAGCCTCCTTTGGGGTCTGGCGTACCGATGACAATCCTTGCGAGGTGGCTCCAGCCGATGGCTCCGGCGCACATCAGGCACGGCTCTACCGTGACGTACAGCGTGCAGTCGTCGAGATACTTTCCGCCGAGGGTGGCCGCCGCGGCCGTTATGGCCTGTATCTCGGCGTGCGCGGTGACGTCGGCCAGGCTCTCCGTAAGATTGTGGCCGCGGCCGAGCACGGCGCCGTCCGGAGCCGTGATGACGGCGCCTATCGGCACTTCGCCGAGAGCTGCCGCGCGCCGCGCCTCGACAAGGGCCAGACGCATGTATTTCTCGTCGTCCGGCGTCATGGGGCGAAAATGAGGCCTTCGTCGGCGGCGAGAATCTCTCCGCCGAACTCCCCGGCGGCCTGGGCCACGAGGATGCTTTCGTCTTTAATCGTCTTCGAGTAGTGGCCCAGCACGAGGCGCGAGGCTCCGGCGTCGCGGGCGACGAGGGCGGCGTCGCGCGCGGTGGAGTGGCCGCGTGGTGCGGCCTTGAAGGCCTGGGCGTCGTCGTAGGTGGCCTCGTGGTATAGTGTGCGCACGCCGCTGACGGCCTCGGCCACCTCGCGCCGGCGCATGGTGTCGGAGCAGTAGGCGTAGGAGGCGGCCGGCTCGGGGTCGCGCGTGAGCCACGCGTTCGGAATCACGCGGCCGTCGGGCGTGTTGAAGTCGGCTCCCTCGGCGATGGCGCGGCGCTGCACCAGCGGAACCTGATGAAACTCAAGCATGTCGGCTCGCAGCGGGCGGCGCTGCTGCTTCTCGCGGAAGATGAATCCCGAGCATGCCACGCGGTGGTAGAGGGGAAAAGTCTCCACCACCAGCGAACGGTCCTCGTAGAGTGTGCGCCGTTCGCCGGGCGTGATGATGTCGTAGTGGAGGGTGTAGGTGGTCTCGCGGCACAGCACGGCCATGATCTGTTGCAGGAGTCGAGCTCCTTCGGGGTGGATGTGGACGGTGAGGTCGCCGGTCTTCTCGTGCAGGGCCATTGTGGAGAGCAGGCCGGGCAGGCCGAGGAAGTGGTCGCCGTGCATGTGGGAGATGAAGATGTGGCCCAGGCGTGAGAATTTCAGTCCCTGATGGCGGAACTCGAGCTGTGCGCCCTCGCCGCAGTCGATCATGAACAGTTTGCCGTGGGCGTTCACCACCTGACAGCTCGGTGTGTGGCGCGCGGTGGGCGTGGCTGAGCCGCATCCCAGGATGTGGATCCTGAAGTCGGACATCAGGCCGTCTTGAAGCGGAAGATGATGAACTGCGTGTAGAGCTCGCCGGGACCGAGAATCTGGCTGGGGAATGCCGGTTTGTTGGGAGCATCGGGCATGCCCTGACACTCGATGGCTACGCCGTCGTTGTCCTCGTAGGGGCGTCCTTCCTTGTTGACGGGCGACGATCCGGTGAACCAGTTGCCGGTGTAGACCTGCACTGCGGGCTGCGTGGTGTCCACTTCCAGGATGCGTCCGCTGTGGGGGGCGGTGAGGACGGCTGCGCGCGTCAGGTGGTGCTTCTGCCAGTCGTTGAGCACCCAGCAGTGGTCGTAGCCCTTGCCGATTTTCAGCGCTTCGTAGTCCTGACGTATGTCGCGGCCTATCTCCTTGGCCTCGCGGAAGTCCATGGGAGTATCGGCCACCGGGGCTATCTCGCCGGTGGGAATCTGCGTGGGGTCGGTGGGAAGCCAGCGGTCGGCGTTGAGCTGGAGCTTATGCTCGAGCACGCTGCCGGAGTTGTGACCTTCGAGGTTGAAGTAAGCGTGGTTGGTGAGGTTGATGACGGTCTTGGCGTCGGTGGTGGCGCTGAATTCGATGGCGAGTTCGTTGCGGTCGTTCCAGCGGTAGGTGACGGCGGCCTCTACCTTGCCGGGGAATCCTTCCTCGCCGTCGGCCGAGGTGTAGTCGAAGCGTATGCCGTCGCCTACGAAGCGACCGTTCCAGATGCGGTTCTGGAAACCGTTGCCGCCGTGGCAGCAGTTGGGCCCGTTGTTGATGGGCAGCCGGTACTCCTTGCCGCCTAAGGCGAAGCGCCCGAGGGCAATTCGGTTGGCGTAGCGTCCGGGAGTCTTGCCGGCGCAGGGGCCGTCGTTGTTATAGTCGGCCGGGTCGCGGTAGCCCAGCACCACGTCAGCGAGGTGTCCGTCCTTGTCGGGTACGTTGACGGCCACGATGCCTGCTCCGAGAGTGGAGAGGATGACGGAAGCGCCTGATGCGTTGGTGAGGGTGTATAGGGTGATGTCTCCGCAGTGTCGGGTGTCTACTTTCATGATGTCGGGATGTATGAGAATGTATGATTTAAATGTGCTTTTGGGTTATAGAAGGATGGGAAATTAAAATTCTTCTTTTTCTTCGACATAGATAAACGGGCCATAAATCAATGACACTCCATATCGAAAACCGGTTTCTTCCTTTAGCTCCTCTCCATAATCAATTGTTTCAATTTTTATTGCGTCGTGATATGTCCTAAAAATGTCGGTATATAATTCGAACCAATTGCCATTCCAAAGGGGTGAAATGCCACCTCTATATGTACTAAGTTTGTTCTTGTCTGTTTTGCTGGATAAATTGTATTTATCAGAGATAGCATCATATAATTTCTGAATATGCAGTCTTGCCTGGCTCCTGCTTTTAGCACGCATTACGAACATACAGCCGGATAAAAAGGAATTCTCGCCTTGGGTTTGGAAAATAAAGTGGACGGTATCAAATTTGATTCCGGCGTATTTGACTTTCTCTAAAGTAATTGCCGGGTGTGTTGATGTTATAGCGGCACTCCCAAATTTGTTTAGCAATACATCTAAGGCATAACTGCGAGGTGAGCCAAAAGGTATATCGCAGATAGAAAATATTTGTTGCTGCTTGTTTTCGTTTGTGTAATCGACATATAAAGAATCTATCAATGCTTTTTCTTTATCGTCAGCATTCGTATAAAAATCGATCATTTTTGCCATATCAGAAAAGTTTATGGCATTTTCTGTTTGTTCTGCATATGCAGAAATCTTAAATGCTATGACGGATAGAGCGATGATGAAAAATTTTATTTTCATGATGTAATAAGTTAAGTAATGCAAAGTTAATCAATATAAATGAAATGACAAAAACGGGTGGGAACAAAAACAGCCGCATGCTGGTACCAGTGCATGCGGCTGTATGTGTTTTGTGCGCGAGAGCGTGCTGGCCGAGCTTGGCTCGATGCGGGTCACAAGGCAACCCTGACGTCGGGGACTATCACCTAACACAACGGACGTGCGCATCCTGCCGGAGAGATGCCGGCTTCTCTCCGTGTCCGTTGTGTTGCCCCCTGCCTGCACTATGCGGTGCGGATGTGTGCTGAACAATACCGTGGTTATGCGGGTTGTTGACGTCCAGCTGGCTACGTCAACATGCCGAAGGCATGTCCCTACAAGTCAGGGTGTTGGCAGCACGCTCTGCAAGGCGAGGTTGTATCAGAATGTCAATGTTCTCGGTTTAAGGTTTATAGTTTAGGGGGGCGGCCGCAGTTTAGGGTTTAGGGTTTAGGACCGGCGCGGGCCGGGTGTGCGCTTCGCGCAGTGAGGAGTGAGGTGCGGGCAAAGCCCGCAGTGTGGAGTGAGGAGTAAGTTGCTCCGCGCACGGCGCAGTGCGCCGTACAGTGAGGAGTTAGGCGGCCTACGGCCGTCGGGGCGCCTGTGGTGGCGACGAGGATGGTGCAGGAGAGGGTGCAACGGTTGTTGAGGAACAGGGCGTAGTGTAGGAGCAGG
>CAPNHY010000040.1:0-15336 GCA_948665475.1 uncultured Muribaculaceae bacterium
TCTTCGGTCGAGTGGCTACGGCCACACTCCCTCATCAGACGACAAAAATCGCTCGAAGATTGACCGCCCCTGAGTTAACATCTGTTATTAAACAGCCTCAAAAAAATTAGCGCTTCTGCTTGCACATCAAGAAAAAAGGCGCTAACTTTGCACCGCTTTAGTGCGCCCCCGCAGGCGCATTGGGCACACGGATAGTCTTATGGTGTAATGGTAGCACTACAGTTTTTGGTTCTGTCTGTCCAGGTTCGAATCCTGGTAAGACTACAAACTCAGCCCCGCAGGCCGCACAAGCGGATACGGGGCTGAATTTTATCTATTCCGGCACGCCTCAGGGCTGCGCCGTTACGGGAAATTCAAGATCGTCGGTAACTAATTTTGCTATATTTACCGGAGGAATGATTTTCTGTTCAAAGGGTGTTCCCGCACATTTGCAGAACAATATGCCGCGTGCTGCGCCCACAGTCTGCGAGGCAAGGTATTGCAACATAGATGCATGAATGGTGCATACTCCGTCATGGCAGGCTTTGTTCCAGTCCTCTTTGTTGATAAGGAACTCACATATCACTTTGAGAACAAGAGCCTTTTCTTCCTCGCGGTTGAATGTAAAACCGAAATTAACGGCTATCTTGTGCGAGTTTTCGGCATAACTGAAACTTACCTCAATGCTGAAAGTCTGAATATTTTCACTGTTGTCTGTCAGAATCGCAAATTGGTCAATCGAGATTCTGTCCATTCTGAATTTCATCATTACGCACAGTTTTTAAAGGGTTCGATACCAACTCCGACGGAGTCGCTGATATTGATATTCTCAGTGATAATATGTGGAGGCGAAGATAACGGCTTAAAGGTTTCACCATTGAAGTACCATTTCGGAGCGTCGTAATCCAATGTGTCGCGGAATAATAAGTCCGCTATCGGCTCGAAGGTAATATCAGGTACGTAGCCGAAAGCAAGGGACAATTCCACGAGCTTTGATAGACGGTGGTCGTACTCCATCGACATCAGTTGCGATACGTAGCCCTTGCTTACGCCGAGATATTCTGCCAGTTGTGTACGGTTGAAGCCCCTTTCGTCCATAAATTTTTGAGCACAGGCGTAAAGTTCGTGCTGGATTTTGGTAATCCAGTATTCAGGGCTCTGAAGTAGGTCTTTGCGTTCCATGACTGATCATATGAAATTAATGTCTCGCACCAGAGTCGTAATTCTTCTTATATCCTTATCTTGTGAATTTTTTGAGCCTCCCAGCAGAATCAGCATATCGGGACGCTTCTTGATGACGTAGAATCTTACGGCATTTGTGCCTTTGCGTTTTACTTTTAAACTCAAATATGTCATCACGTCCCGTGCCTTTTGTGGGCCTGAAAATTGTCAGCGGATAACGGATAGTGTCAGTAAAGTGCTCTATGCGTGACAAAATGGTTTTAACCGCGCTTTCGTCAAGAGGCGATTGTTCCGACTCTTTGATGAACTCATCAATGGGGCAAACGTTGTCAATACACAGTTTGTACAACGTGTACGACTTGTTTTTGACAAGGTCAAATGGTTGTTTTGAAAGCTTAGGCAACGCGGATTATTCATTATTTGCTGTGCAAAATTAAGTATTAATCTTAAATCTAACAAATATTCCGCGTTAAAAGTTTAGTTAAAGCTTAACAAATCTCAAACAAATCTCGAATTCTTCGTCGTGGTTTCTGGTGAGGGCGATAAAGAGCGTTGCCACGGCAAAGGCGGCGGGAGCGATGTACCACCACGGGCCGGGCGCTTTCATTGCCGAGACAATCAGGAAATAGAATACGTACAGGCTGTCGAGCCCAGAGAGCCAGGTGTTGATGACTATACGCTGGGGCTTTTTTATCCACAGCCAGAGCGAATAGCCGAAGAAGAATGCCAATGCCAGCGATGCGCACACTACGGGCAGAAGCAGCGAGCCGGTGCAGTTGCCCGTCATGAGGCTTACTATCGTTGTTATCATCATTGCGTTAAGCACTTTGCTGTTGTAGAAGGCGTAAAGCCGGCGGTGTCTTATGAGCTGATTCATGCCGTAAAGATACGAATTTTTCATGTCTCCGGAGCAAAAAATGCGCCGCGATGCATATAATCAATTCTGCTATAAATGAAACGAATTCACGCGCAAAGATATAAATAATTATTAAACTATTCTAAATATTGATGAAAAAATTACGAATCATCAAAAATATTTTCAGATAAAAACATAGATAGGCGCGCCAAATCAGGCTCACCTATCTATTCTATGTCGCATTTGGAAAAAGTTGTTTATTTGCCTTTTGCCGCCATCCATTCGGAAGCATATTGCTCAAGAATCCGGCGTATGTATCTGCCTATCTTCACGTAGTCTGCTTTGTTCAGATTTGCCAGCGATACGCGTATCGACCACTTCGGCCCGTCAAAGCCGTCGCCGTTCAGAACCACTGCGCCAGTCTCGCTTGCCAGGCGGAATACTGCCGACAGCGGGTTGTAGTGGGTGTTGATGTAGTCGGCGAATTCCTGTCCGTGCAGTTCCTTTGCCCACACCATCAGGTCTATTTCCGAATAGTAGTCGGCTCTCAGTGGGTCGTCGGGCATCTTGAATCCGAAGTTATCCCACAGAGCCTCGTAGCGGTCGTGTATCAGTTTTATCATGCGCTCGTGGTATGCGCCCTCTTTGTCGAGCAGGGTGCCGAGTGCCATAAGGCTCATCTGTATCTGCTGCGGGGTCGACAGTCCGGCGGTGTGGTTCAGGGCTATCAGTCGGCTCTCGGCCACCATGCGGTCTATGAACTTGAGGCCGGGCACGTCGATGGTGAGCGACTCATAGCGCTTGTTCAGTGCATCCTTTTTATCCTGCGGCAGGGCGGCAAGCAACTTGTCGAACACGTTGTTCCGGCTGAGCGCGGTGACCGACAGGCGCCAGCCTGTGGCACCGTAGTATTTAGAGAACGAGTAGCACGACATGGTGTTGTACGGCATATCGGCTATCAGCGACCGGTATCCGCGTACAAAGGTGCCGTACACGTCGTCCGTAAGAATCATCAGGTCCGGGTTGGCCTTGACAACGTCTTTCAGGGCCTCCACGGTCTGCTTGTCAAGCTCGTAGCTGGGCGGGTTGGAGGGATTGGTGACGAACAGCATCTTGAACTTCGGGTCCTTCAGTTTCTCGATGTCCTTTGGGTCGTACTGCCAGCTGTGCTTGCCGTCGGGCGTCATCATGTCGGCGCTGACATCCAGCACGGTGTAGTCGAATTCGCTAAGTTCGGGAATCTCGATGTACGGCGTGAACACCGGCACCATCAGCGCTATGTTGTCGCCCTTGTTGAGCAGGAAGTTGTGTTTCAGAACGTCGAAGCAGTAGCACATGCCGGCTGTCGAGCCTTCCACGGCGAAGAGGTCAAGCGTGTCCTGCGGCGGATTGCCGGCGCAGAGCGCCCATTCGAGGAACTTGCGGGTGATGACCTCCGTGTATTGCAGTATGCGCGGAGGGGTGGGGTAGTGGTCGCCGATTATGCCGTCGGTCCATTCGTACACAAGTGTATCGGCGTCGGCTGCCAGCTCTACCAGCGTGTATTCATAGGCGCGGCGCAGGAAATCCACTCCGGCGAGTGTCTTGTGGTCGCGCATCCACTGCTCGAACCTCACCGAAATGCCTTCCTTGACGGGTATGGCTGCAATGCCTTCAGGCAGCATGCCGTGGGATTCGCATTCGTCCATGGCGAACTGGCCCAGGGCGAAGAATGCCCGTCGCGCCTCGGTGGCTATCCAGTTGGGGTTGCCTCTGCCTGCGTTAAGCAGGGTATAGGCTGCGTTTTTGACTTTTTCGTCGGCCGCGGCGATGATGCGGCTCTTGAGTTCGAACGGCGAGAGTCGGGACAGCTCGGCGTCCGGTTGTGTCTGTTGTTTGTCCATTATCAGAGAGAGTTTAATGTCTTATGTGCAAAGTATTGTCAAGAACGACTCCTGCCGGTAGCCGGTTGTTGAGCTTCTCAACAAAAAACTATTGATCGCATAAAACGGTTTCTGGAGGAGATAAGTGGTGTTAAGGGCATACATCCACTTAACATTTTACCGGCCGTTTTGGTTTGTAAGCATTCCTGACATTTCAGAGGCAGCGCGCATTTCCTGTTTCGTGCCGGAAGTATCAAAAAAGCCTGCAAGTCATCGACTCGCAGGCTTTTGACCCTCGTGGGTCGGGGTGAGAAGACTCGAACTTCCGACCTCCACGTCCCGAACGTGGCGCGCTGCCAACTGTGCTACACCCCGATTGGCATTTTTTGCGGATGCAAAGTTACGCAAAATTTTGCATCTATGAAATTTTTTTGATGAAATTTGCCGTTTTCTACGCAATTTGCCGTCACATTAATATTTTTTTAGATGCACTTCTCCCGTGATACCGGAAAAAGTCGTACTTTTGTGGGCTATAACGTTATATTCCAACTTCCGTACTTACAATGGATTTGTTTGATACTATCAGCGCCGACATTAAGAGCGCCATGCTGGCCCGCGACAAAGTGCGCCTGGAAGCCCTACGCGGCATTAAAAAGGAATTTCTTGAAGCCAAAAGCGCTCCCGGAGCCGCCGGTGTCCTGGCCGATGCCGACGCCATGAAGATTCTCGTGCGCATGGCAAAGCAGCGCCGCGAGAGCGCACGCATATACTCCGAGCAGAATCGCCCCGAACTTGCCGAGGGCGAGCTGGCCGAGGTCGCCGTCATAGAACAGTATCTGCCGAAGGCGCTGACGCCCGAGGAACTTGACGCCGAGCTGCGCGCCATCATCGCCGCTGTCGGTGCCAAGGGGCCGCAGGACATGGGCCGCGTGATGGGAACCGCCACAAAGGCTCTTGCCGGACGTGCCGACGGACGCGCCATCTCTGCCGCCGTCAAGACGCTTCTTTCTCAGAATTAATAAACCACACACATATACAGCATTATGCTTACCATTCAGCAAATCAAGGCTAACCCCGACGATATAGTGCGCCGCCTGGGCGTGAAAGGCTTCGACGGCCGTCAGGCCATCGACACTGTGCTCGCACTCGACGCGCAGCGCCGCAGCCTCCAGCAGCGCAGCGACAGCGAGGCTGCCGAACTCAATAAACTCGCCGCGCAGATTGGCGCCAAGATGAAGGCCGGACAGCGCGAGGAGGCCGAAAGCCTTAAGCAGCAGGTGGCACAGCTCAAGCTCTCGCAGAAAGAGCTGGCCGACGCCGTCGCAAAGGCCGAGGCCGACATCCGCGAGGTGCTCCTCAGCGTGCCCAACGTCCCCTGCGACATGGTGCCCGAGGGCCTCAGTGCGGCCGACAACGTCGTCGACAAGGAAGGCGGCGCGATGCCCGACCTGCCTGCCGACGCCCTGCCCCACTGGGACCTGGCGAAGAAATACAACCTTATCGACTTCGACCTCGGTGTGAAAATCACCGGCGCCGGATTCCCTGTCTACATCGGCAAGGGCGCACGCCTGCAGCGCGCCCTCATCCAGTTCTTCCTCGACGAGGCCGGCAAGGCCGGATATCTGGAGATAGAGCCGCCCTATGTAGTCAACGAGGCCAGCGGCATCGGCACCGGCCAGCTCCCCGACAAGGAGGCGCAGATGTACGTAGTCACGGCCGACAATCTTTATCTCATACCCACGGCCGAGGTGCCCGTAACCAACATCTACCGCGACGTCATCATCCCCGAGGCCGAGCTCCCGAAAAAGAACTGCGCCTACTCCGCCTGCTTCCGCCGCGAGGCCGGCAGCTACGGCAAGGATGTGCGCGGACTCAACCGTCTGCACCAGTTTGACAAGGTCGAGATCGTGCGCATAGAGCGCCCCGAGGACAGCTATGCCGCCCTTGAGGAAATGAAGGATCACGTGCAGGGTCTGCTTGAGAAACTTGGCCTGCCCTGGCACATCCTGCGCCTCTGCGGCGGCGATATGAGCTTCACGTCGGCCATCACTTTCGACTTCGAGGTCTACTCCGCCGCCCAGGGGCGCTGGCTCGAGGTTTCGAGCGTCAGCAATTTCGAGACATATCAGGCCAACCGTCTGAAATGCCGCTATCGCGGAGCCGACAAGAAGATTCAGCTCTGCCACACGCTCAACGGCTCGGCTCTCGCTCTGCCGCGCATCGTGGCCGCCCTGCTCGAGAACAATCAGACGCCCGACGGCATCGTCGTACCCGAATGCCTGCGCAAGTACACGGGCTTCGACATCATCGACTGAACGGCTGCAAAATGGCGCTGTACGCAAGCATAGACCAGGGCAACACGGCCACAAAACTGACAGTTTGGCGCGACGGCGAGCCCGTCGCCCGTCTGGTGTCCCGCACACCCGGCAATGTTGCCATGCAGCATGCGCTCACGGCACACGGTCCCCTCGACGGCGCCATCTACTGCTCTGTGCGCCCGCGCAACGAAGTCCACTGGCAGATGCTCCGCGACGTCTGCGGCGACTCCGCACTGGAGCTCACGCACTCCACTCCGCTGCCGATAGAGCTGCACTACGACACCCCGCAGACCCTCGGGCTCGACCGCATCGCCGCCGCATCGGGCGCCGTAGCGGTCTTCCCGGGACGTGAGTGCATAGTGGCCGACATAGGCACTGCCATCACCTACGACAGCGTGGGACCCGACGCAGCCTTCCACGGCGGCAACATAGCTCCCGGCGCCGGCATGCGCCTGCGCGCCATGCACGCCTACACCGCGGCTCTGCCTAAGGTCGACGTCGACGGTCCCGTGCCACCGCGCGGCACCGACACTATCACGGCCATGCGCTGCGGCGCCCTGATGGGCATTGTGGCCGAGCTGGCATGGTACCGCGACAGGCTTCCGGCCGACGGTCTGCTTGTGCTCACAGGCGGCCGCGCGGCCACCATCGCCCCGCTGCTGCCTTTCGACGCCGTTGTCGACACCGACCTCGTAGGCCGCGGTCTCATCAGTATTCTACAGTACAATCTGCAACCCACCACCACCGAATAACAAACTAATGAAAAAAATCTTCTGCGCCATAATGCTCGCCGCCACCGCGGCTCTCGGCGCCTATGCCCAGAACGGCACCATGACACCCTATTCAAGCTATGGCTACGGCATACTCGGCGACAACGCCACCGCGGCGCAGCGTCAGATGGGCGGGGTGGGCTATGCCATGCACTCGGGACGGCACATCAATGTCATGAATCCTGCCAGCTATGCGCGCATCGACTCCATGACCTTCCTCTTCGACATGGGCATCGACCTCACGGCTCTCTGGAACAAGGAAACTGATGCCGACGGCAAGCTCAACAGCAGCAACGACTTCGGCGGCGGTCTGGACTACATCACCATGGAGGTGCCAATCACCAAGGGTCTAGGCGCCAGCCTGGGTCTGCTGCCCTACAGCAGCGTGGGGTATTCCTTCGGCAACACCATTGAGAACGGCTACGCCAGCCGCAGCGGCTCGGGCAGCATCAACGAGCTGTATCTGGGCTTTGGCTACATGCCTTTCAAGAACCTCAGTGTAGGCGCCAACATCGCTTATCTCTTCGGCACCACCTACAACGACAGCTACGCGGCTACCTCGGGCGGCAGCACTTCCGTGTTCGAGCGTCAGCTCGAGATTTCCGACTGGTACCTCAACGTCGGCGTACAGTATTCGCTGCCCCTTCGCAAGGGCCGCGACCTGCTCACCGTGGGCGCCGTGTTCAGCCCTGCCAAGAACTTCCACGGCCACACCAACTACTTCAGCTACGATCAGGGTGTGGAGGCGGCTCCCACCGAGACCGAGGAATCCATCGGCGGCCGCTACTCGTCGCCGTGGACTCTCGGCGTAGGTCTGGGCTATACCCTCAACCAGAGGCTGCACCTTGAGGTGGACGGCACCTACCAGCCCTGGAGCAAGGCCAAGTACGCCGGCGAGAAAGGCGTCCTCAACGACCGCTACAAGATTGCCGCCGGCATGGAGTGGCAGCCCAATCCCAGAGGCGGCTATTTCCGCCGCATGCACTACCGCGTGGGCGCGCACTACAATCGCGACTATCTGCGTGTGCGCGGCAACGACATCCGCGACTACGGCGTAGGCGCCGGCGTCGGATTCCCCGTGCCGGGCTTCAAGACCATAGTCAACCTCGGCCTGGAGTGGCGCCACCGTCAGGGCAGCCCTGCGGCTCTCATCAAGGAAGACTACCTGAACATCACCATCGGCGTGAACTTCAACGAGATGTGGTTCCGCCCCAGCAAGATCTACTAACGGTCAGTGCATGGGGATGCGCCGGCTTCCGTTCATAGTGCTTGTGACTCTCCTTGCGGCCGCCTGCGGCGAGGAGCGCAAGAGCTATGTGCCCAACGTGGGCGACGGTAACTCCACACCCACCATGACCACGCTGGACGTCAACACGTTCATAAGCGACAGCGGCTACACGCGCTACCACATCACCAGCGACATCTGGCAGATGTTCGAGGAGGCCAAGGAGCCGTTCTGGCGTTTCCCCGTCGGGCTGTTCCTGGAGCAGTACGACCTCGCCATGAAGCCCGAGGCCGACATCCGTGCCGACAGCGCCGTCTACTTCAGCCGCAGGCGCATCTGGCGCCTCGACGGACATGTGGTGATGGTGAATGTGCAGGGCGACAGCTTCCTCACCAATCAGCTTTTCTGGGACCAGCAGCAGAGGAAGGTCTACTCCGACTCCTTCATCCACATCGTGCGCACCGACCGCATCATCGAGGGCTACGGCTTCACCAGCAATGAGAACATGACGGCCTACACCGTCAACCGTCCCACGGGTATTATTCCCGTGGAGCGACGTGAGCAATCCGAAGCCGCGCCTGACACCGCCGCTGCCGCCGACACTCTCGCCCCGCCGGCTCCCACACGCCGTGCGCCCGAACGCGCGTCGCAACGCGCCGCCCGGCCCGTGCAGTCTGCCGCCGGAGCTGCCGACCCCACAACAGTTATGAAAACGAACACCTCCCGATAATGGAACCAATTTGGATTGTAATTACAGTCATCAGCCTGCTGCTGTCCGGCTTCTTCTCCGGCACAGAAATGGCATTCGTCACCTCCGACCGTGTGCGCACTGCCGTTGACGTGCAGCGCGGGGGCTTCATTTCGGGCCTCGTGAAGCGTTTCTACGCCAACAGCGAGTTCTTCATCTCCACCATCCTCGTAGGCAACAACGTGGTGCTCGTCATCTACGGCATGGGTGCGGCCAAGATGCTCGAGCCGTGGCTCGGCACCTTCCTGCACAGCGAATTCCTCATCCTGCTGGCGCAGACACTCATATCCACTGCCGTCATCCTTCTTACGGGCGAGTTCATACCCAAGACCGTTTTCGGCATCAACCCCAACAGCACCCTGCGCGTCATCGCCCCCCTGGCCGGACTGTTCTACGTAGTGCTCTGGCCCGTGTCGATGCTCGCCACGCTGCTCTCGCGCGGCCTGATGCGCCTGGTAGGCGCACACACCGGAGGCAGCCATGTCAGCCTCATCTCCGTGGGCGACCTCAACGACTATCTCGAGGAGGTCATCGACGACATGGAGGAAAAGAAGGCTACCGTGGAAAACGAGGTGAAGCTCTTTCAGAACGCACTCGACTTCAGCACCACCCACGTGCGCGACTGCATGATACCGCGCAACGAGATTGTGGCCGTGCAGTACGATACCCCCGTCGAAAGCCTCTCGGCGCTGTTCACCTCCTCAGGCCGCAGCAAGATTATAGTCTACCGCGAGGACATAGATGACATCGCCGGCTACATTCACGTCAGCGAGCTGTTCGTGCCGCAGACCGACTGGCAGAAGCACATCAAGCCCGTGCTCTACGCTCCCGAGAATCTGCTCGCCAACGTGATGATGCGCCGCCTGCTCCAGCAGAAGCGTTCCATCGCCATCGTCGTCGACGAGTTCGGAGGCACCAGCGGCTTCCTCACGCTCGAAGACCTCGTTGAGGAAATCTTCGGCGACATTCAGGACGAGCACGACAAAAGCGGCTTCACCGCGCGCACGCTCGAGCCCGGCGTCTACGAGGTGTCGGGACGCTGCGAGGTGCCCTGGCTCAACGAGAACCTGCATCTCGACATCCCCGAGGACGACGCCTACCAGACGCTGGCCGGTTATCTGCTGCACACCACGGGCACCATCCCGGCCCAGGGAGTCACCATTCCCCTCGGCAACCTCTCCTTCGAGGTCATGAAAAAGAGTAGCAACCGCCTCGAACTCATTAAAATACGCACCCTGCAGAACAATGGACAGTAACGGACGCACTCCTGCCGCGCACCGCATCACCGCGGGCAAGATCGCAGGCTATGCCATCCCGGTCATAGTCAGCGCGGGACTGTGCTGGATTCTGTTCACGAGCATCGACTTCGGCGAGATGGCCGCCATAGTGCGTCGTCAGTGCAATCCTGCATGGATTGCGGCGGCTCTGGCGCTGAGTATCGTCAGCCATGTGGCCCGCGCCGCCCGCTGGCGCCTTCAGTTGCGCGCGCTGGGCATCGGCTGCTCGCTGTGGCAGCTTACGCTGAGCATCTTCGGCACGTATGCCGTTAACCTTGTGTTCCCGCGCCTCGGCGAGGTGTGGCGGACGGCCTACATAGCGCGCCGCACCGGCTCGCCCTTCACGCAGGTCTTCGGCTCGATGGTGGCCGACCGCATCACCGACATGCTCACGGTACTTCTGCTTGTGGCGCTCACGTTCGCCTTAGCTTCCGGCCATGTCGCCGACTATATTGCCGGCACGTCCGGCTCGCTCGCGTGGATAGCCGACGTGCTGCGCTCGCCGTGGCTCTGGGTGGCTGCAGTGGCGCTTCCCGCCGCGCTCATTATATATATGATACGCGGGCGCGGGCGCGTGGCCTGCAAGCTGCGTGAGATATGGCAGGGGCTGTGGCGCGGTTTTTCCGTGCTCGCCACCATGCCCGGCCGCGGCCGCTGGCTGCTGCTCACCGTGGCCGTGTGGGGCTGCTACTACCTCCAGCTCTACCTCGCATTCTTCTCCTTCCCGTTCACGGCCGCACTGGCCGCCGGAGCCTCGGGCGCCACGGTGGTGCTCGTCACCTTCTGCCTCAGCAGCATAGCCATGGGCGTCCCAAGCAACGGCGGCATAGGTCCCTGGCAGTGGGCGGTGATTTTCGCCCTCGGCAGCTACGGCGTCGACGCAACGCAGGCCGGCGCCTTCGCCAATCTGGTGCTCGGCTCGCAGACTCTGTTGCTCATAGCTCTGGGCATATTTACCTTTGTATGTATCTCAATATCAAGAAATAAGAAATGAAAGTAGTTATAATCGGTGTGGGCGGCGTAGGCACAGTCGTGGCCCACAAGTGCGCGCAGCATCCCGAGGTGTTCTCGGAGATAGTGCTGGCGTCGCGCACGCTCTCCAAGTGCGAGGCCGTGGCCCGCGCCATCGGCAAGCCCAACATCAGCTGCGATACTGTCGATGCCGACGATGTGGAGCAGGTGGTGGCCCTGTTCGAACGCCATCATCCCGTTATGGTCATCAACGTGGCGCTCCCCTATCAGGACCTCACAATCATGGACGCCTGTCTGCGCTGCGGCGTCAACTACCTCGACACAGCCAACTACGAGCCCCGCGACGTGGCTCACTTCGAGTATTCCTGGCAGTGGGCCTACCGCGAGCGCTTCGAGAAGGCCGGCCTCACGGCCATACTCGGCTGCGGCTTCGACCCCGGAGTCAGCGGCGTGTTCACGGCCTATGCCGCCAAGCACTATTTCAGCGAGA
Source organism: uncultured Muribaculaceae bacterium (assembly GCA_948665475.1). GTDB lineage: Bacteria > Bacteroidota > Bacteroidia > Bacteroidales > Muribaculaceae > CAG-873. Next base: position 11,680 of record CAPNHY010000040.1, read on the forward strand.
TGCACACGCTCGACATCGTCGACTGCAACGCAGGCAACCACGGCAAGGCTTTCGCCACCAATTTCAATCCCGAAATCAACATCCGCGAGATAACGCAGCGCGGACGCTACTACAAGGACGGCGAGTGGATCAGCACCGACCCGCTTCAGTTCCACATGCCCCTGACCTATCCCGGCATCGGCGAGCGCGAGAGCTATCTGCTCTATCACGAGGAACTTGAGTCGCTCGTTCTCAACTATCCCACCATACGCCGCGCACGCTTCTGGATGACCTTCGGTCAGGAGTATCTCACGCATCTTCGCGTAATTCAGGACATAGGCATGGCCCGCATCGACGAGGTGGAATACAATGGCCAGAAGATTGTGCCTCTGCAGTTCCTCAAGGCCGTGCTGCCCAACCCCCAGGACCTCGGCAAGAACTACCACGGCGAGACCAGCATCGGCTGCCGCATCGCCGGCCTCGACAAGGAGGGCAAGCCTCTCACCTATTATATCTACAACAACTGCTCGCACGAGGAGGCATACCGCGAGACGGGCATGCAGGCCGTGAGCTACACCACGGGCGTGCCGGCCATGTGCGGCGCCATGATGTTCCTCACCGGCAAGTGGAACAAGCCCGGTGTACACAACGTCGAGGAGTTCGACCCCGACCCATTCCTTGAGGCTGTAGCCGCCAACGGGCTTCCCTGGCACGAAGTGCTTCAGGGCGACCTTGAGGTCGACCGCATGGACCTCTGACACATAAGCTTACTCAGCGGAGCTTCCGGGGCGGCATAGCCTCCCGGCAGCTCCGCTTTTTCATTCATCTTCTGCCATGAAAAAGACTATTGCCATCCTCCTTATGGTCCTTGCGGCCGTCCCTTTTGTGTCTGCCGCCTCCTCCGGCCTCGTCATGCGATACTCGCGTCCCGCCGCCGCGTGGACCGAGGCGCTACCGCTGGGCAATTCCCGAATGGGCGCCATGGTGTACGGACGCACCGGCACGGAGCGCATCCAGCTCAACGACGAGACGTTCTGGAGTGGAGGTCCGCACAACAACCTCAATCCGGAGGGTAGAGAATACCTCGACGAGATTCGCAGCCTCATTTTCGCCGGACGCGAGAAAGAGGCCGAACAGCTCATAGCCGAACATTACATGACGCCGCAGCACGGCCAGCGGTTCCTGACGCTCGGCGCTGCCACTATAGGCTTCGGCCACGACTCGGTGGCCGGTTATACGCGCACGCTCGACCTTGAGCGCGCCCTGACGTCGGTGGAGTACACCACGCCTGCCGGTGTGCGCTACCGCCGCGAGGCCTTCGCGTCGTTGCTGGACGGCATTGTGGTTATGCGCATCAGCGCCGACCGCCCCGGCGCCCTCGACTTCACCCTCGGCTACGACGCACCGCAGGGCAGCCGCACCACGGCGCGCGGCCGCAGTCTGCGCGTCGACATCCCCGGCGCCGACCATGAGGGCATCCCGGCCGCCCTCCATGCGCTTGTGGGCATAGACGTAGACACCCGCGGAGGCCGCGTGCGCGCCGTCGGCGACAGCGTCCTGCGCGTCACCGGCGCCACCGAGGCCACGCTGCGCATTGCCTCGGCCACCAACTTCGTCAGCTACCGCGACGTCAGCGGCGACGCCTCGCGCCGCCTACGGCAGCTGCTCGCCGCATCGGCAGGACGCAGCTTCGACGACATGTTCGCCGCCCACCGCGATGCCTATTCCGCCCAGTTCGGCCGCGTGGGCCTGTATCTGCCCGCCGCCGGCGCCGACTCGCTTGCCGATACTGATGCGCGCGTGGCTGCTTTCGCCCGCACCTATGACCCCTCGCTGGTGGCCTTGCTGTTTCAGTACGGACGCTATCTGCTCATATCCTCGTCGCAGCCGGGCGGCCAGCCCGCCAATCTTCAGGGCGTGTGGAACGATTCGCAGTACGCGCCGTGGGACAGCAAGTACACCATCAATATCAACACGGAGATGAACTACTGGCCGGCCGAACCGGCCAACCTCTCCGAGTGCCACGAGCCGCTGTTCCGTATGCTCGACGACCTGGCTGTCACCGGCGCCGATGCCGCCCGCGTCCTCTACGGTGCCCGTGGCTGGACAGCCCACCACAACACCGACCTCTGGCGCATCACCGGCCCCGTCGATTTTGCCATGTTCGGCATGTGGCCCAACGGCGGCGCATGGCTTGCCACGCATCTGTGGGAGCATTATCTCTTCAGCGGCGACCGGGATTTCCTCGCCCGCAGCTACCCCGTGCTGCGCGGCACGGCCGATTTCTATCTCAGCCACATGACGGAACATCCAGCCACGGGGCAGCTCGTGACGTCGCCGTCCATGTCGCCCGAGCACGGCTACACGTCCACATTCATCACCGCCGGTTGCACCATGGACAATCAGATAGCCTTCGACGCCCTCAACAACACCCTCCTTGCGGCGGATGCCCTCGGCCGCGACCGTGAGTACGCCGACACGCTGCGCCGCGCCATAGCACGACTCCAGCCCATGCGTATAGGCCGGTTCGGCCAGCTTCAGGAATGGATGGCCGATGCCGACGACCCTGCCGATCAGCACCGCCACGTCAGCCACCTCTACGGTCTGTATCCGGCCCGTCAGATAAGTCCGCGGCACACTCCTCTTGCTTTCCGCGCCGCCCGCACATCGCTCGAACATCGCGGCGACATGGCAACCGGCTGGAGCATAGGATGGAAAATCAATCTCTGGGCGCGTCTGCTCGACGGCAACCACGCCGACCGCATCATCCGCAACATGATTACGCTCCTGCCCGAGGGCGACGGCTCCACCGTCTACGAGAGCGACGATGCCGGGCGCCTCTATGCCAACCTCTTCGACGCCCATCCGCCGTTCCAGATCGACGGCAACTTCGGCTTCACCGCCGGCGTGTGCGAGATGCTTCTGCAGAGCCACGACGGAGCCGTGCACCTGCTGCCTGCTCTGCCCGACTCGTGGCCTGAGGGACGCGTCGAGGGGCTGCGGGCTCGCGGCAACTTCGAGGTAGCCATGAGCTGGGCCGACGGCCAGTTGCTTGAAGCCACCGTCCTGTCGCGCATCGGCGGTCCGCTGCGTCTGCGTTCGGCCGTGCCGTTGGAAGGCGAAGGCCTCCGCCCTGCAGCAGGCGATTGTCCCAATCCCCTGCTGCACAACGCCTCCGCCACACTGCCCACCGAGGTTTCGCCCGAAGCCGTTCCCGCCTGGCCCGTCCTCCCCGCCTTCTACGAGTACGACGTCGACACCACTCCCGGCGCCACCGTCCGCCTCCGCCGCAAGTCGCATCCCTGACCCGCGTTGAAAGCATTGGGATTCCTACGCCTGACGAGAAACAGAGAGACAAAAGATCAAAAGCGACAAAAGTTTTAATTTGAATATTTGTTCTTCTGTTACTTATGACCTTCTGTCTCTCTGTTTCTCTCCATCCGATGTACCCCATATAAACTAAAAAGAACCGAGCGCGGGACGCGCGAATCCATGATTAACCCCGCGTGAGGCGCAGCGGAACGCGGGGTTAAAGATCCCATATGTCTAAAGCCACGGAGTGGCGGGCTAAAACGCCATACTCCATACTCCTTCTGTCCCTTCTGACCTTATGTCTCTTTGTTTCCTGACTTTGACACTTTTCGATCGGTTCCCTGCGATGATTGTTGATTATCAGTG
>CAPNHY010000041.1:0-15152 GCA_948665475.1 uncultured Muribaculaceae bacterium
ACTCGCCCTTTTCTAAAAGGCGACTATCTCAGCGTGTCCGCTGAACAGTTACCCGGCGTTGCCGTATGCTCTAAAATTTGTATATAAGAGCTGAAAATGCTAATTTTGCAATAATGAACATCGAGGAATTGCGAGAATACTGCATGGCAATGGACGGAGCCACCGAGAAAACTCCGTTCGGCAAATTCGCGCGCCGATATGAGTCGATACTTGTATTCTACGTTCTCGACCACATGTTCTGTTACACCGATATGGACGATTTTTCATGGGTCAACGTAAAATCCACGCCCGATGAGATAGAGCAACTTAAATCGAGGCACATGTCGGCAGGTAATCCTCTGAACATGGACCCGCGGCACTGGATACGTCTCGACCTGAACGGCGACATCTCCGACAAGGATGTCCTGCGGCTCATTGACAGGTCGTACGAACTCGTCAGGGAGAAATACACGCCAAAAAGCAAACGAACAAAACACTGAACCACATATTATATATATGAAGGACTTCAAACCCAAAGCCTGGATGCTTCCGCAGCCGGTACTCATAATAGGCACATACAACGCCGACGGCACTCCCAATGCAATGAACGCCGCATGGGGCGGTCAGTGGGATGCGACAGAGATAATGATTTCAATGGGCAGCCACGCCACGACGGCCAACCTGAACCGCTGCGGCGACTTCACAGTGGCATTCGCCACCGCCGACACGCTGGTGGCATCGGATTACGTAGGCCTCGTGAGTGCGCGTACACATCCCGACAAGATGGCACGGGCAGGATGGGAATCGACAAAGGGCGTCAACGTCGACGCGCCTGTATTCAGCTGTTTCCCCATGAGCATGGAGTGCCGCATTAAGGAAAAGCTGTACGAATCGGAAACCGGCTACTACATCGTGGCCGAAATTGTCAACATCGTCTGCGACGAAAACTTCCTGGCCGACGACGGAAAACCCGACGTGGAGAAAATGCGCCTTATAACATTCGACCCCGTGCACAACGGGTACATAGCGCTCGGACAGCGTATAGGCAACGCCTTTTCCGACGGCAAGGCCTTAAAGAATGAATGATGCGGCTGCGGGCCGTTGCCCCTGGTGCGGCGACGACCCACTATATATAAAATACCACAACGAGGAATGGGGACGTCCCGTGACGGACGACAACGTTCTCTTTGAATTCCTGCTGCTCGAAGGCGCACAGGCCGGTCTGTCATGGATAACAATATTGCGCAAGCGCGAGGGCTACCGCCGTGCGTTCCGTAATTTCGACTACCGCCGTGTGGCTGAAATGACGCCGGACGACGAGGAGCGTCTGGCCCATTGCGACGCTATCGTCCGGAACCGGCGCAAAATACACAGCGCCATCGTCAACGCACGGCTCTTCGGCGGAATTGTTAAGGAATTCGGTTCCTTTTACAACTACATCACGAGCTTTCTGCCGGGAGGCAAAAGAATTGTCAACGACGTGCCCCACCCCGGCGCAATACCGGTCACATCGCTATTGTCCGACGCCATCAGCAGCGACATGCGGCGCCGTGGATTCCGCTTCTTCGGCTCCACCATCTGCTACTCGTTCCTCCAGGCCACAGGCTTCATCGACGACCATCTCAACAGCTGCCGATGCAAAAGCAGGCATAATATTTAATAACGTGTTTTATAACAATTTATCCCTATTCTGCCGCTAATTCAAAATTTATTCGTAACTTTGCAGTCCCAAACCGATAACTGATGACAGTCAAGAACAAAGACATTGACCTTATCTTTGAGACGAGCTGGGAAGTCTGCAACAAAGTGGGAGGCATCTACACCGTGCTTTCCACAAAGGCGAAGACCATGCAGGAGGCTCATAAAGACAAGGTGATATTCATAGGACCGGACGTCTGGACCGAAGCGAATCCGTCGCCCTGGTTCAGCGAACAGCGTACCAAGCTCTCGGTCTGGGCAGCGGATGCCGCACTGCCTTATGGCATAAAGGTGCGCACAGGACGCTGGGAGATTCCCGGTCGTCCGCTTGCCATTCTCGTCAGCTTCGACACCCTATACGCTTCAAAAAATGATTTTTATTCCCACATGTGGGAACGCTTCGGCGTAGACTCGCTGCACGCCTACGGCGACTACGACGAAGGCTGCGCTTTCGCCCGCGCAGCCGGCATCGTGATAGAGAGCATCGTCAGCTTCTTCGGCGACAAGACCCGGAACGTGGTGGCTCACTTCGACGAATGGACCACAGGCATGGGACTGCTCTACGTGGCCGACCGGCTGCCGCAGGTGGCGACCGTGTTCACCACACACGCCACGAGCATAGGCCGCAGCATATGCGGCAACGGCAAGGACCTGTACCGCTACCTCGACGCATACGACGGCGACCAGATGGCACGGGAGCTGAACATGGAGGCCAAGCACAGTCTGGAGAAGACCGCCGCACATGTGGCCGACGCCTTCACCACAGTGAGCGACGTCACGGCCGAGGAGTGCGCCCGCCTGCTTCAGCGACGCCCCGACGTAGTCACACCAAACGGCTTCGAGCCGTCGTTCGTGTCGGCGCCCTCACGACGCAAGGCCGCACGACGCGACGCCCGCCGCGCCATGCTCGACGTGGCCCGTGCCCTTACCGGCGAAGTTCTGCCCGACAATGACACATTCATCGTCATAAGCTCGGGGCGCTGCGAGTACCGCAACAAAGGCCTCGACGTCTTCCTTGACGCCATGGCTACGCTCGACGCGCCGGGCAAAGATACCCACATAGTGGCCTACGTAATGGTGCCCGCATGGGTTCAGTGCCCGCGGCCCGAACTCCGCGCCGCCCTCGACGAGCACCGCTACTGCGGTATGCCCGACCCCGTGCTGACCCACTGGCTAAACAACTACAACGAGGACCCCGTCAACGCCCGCATCCACGCCCTGGGATTCGCCCACGGACGCCACAGCGTACACGTGATATACGTGCCGTGCTATCTCAACGGCACCGACGGCATCTTCAACAAGACCTACTACCAGCTGCTGCCCGGCGCCGACGCCACCGTGTTCGCATCCTACTACGAGCCGTGGGGCTACACGCCGCTGGAAAGCATAGCCTTCGGAGTCCCCACAGTTACGACCTCGCTCAGCGGCTTCGGCCAGTGGGTACGGAGCGCCTGCCGCGGCGGCATGGAGGATTGCGGAGTCGAGGTGATAGAACGTAACGACGAAAACTACACCAGAACAGTAGAAGGTGTTGCCGAGGCCATCAGTTCACTGTGCGGCTCCTCGGCCGCACGACGCGGCGAAACCGCCGAGCGCGCCCGCGACACCGCCGACCTTGCCCGCTGGAGCCACTTCCACACACACTACGACAAGGCATACGCGCTCGCCGTCGGCAAAGCCGCCGCGCGCGTCAAGAATAACAGAAAACAAACCAATAACAAATAAACACTCATGAAACTTCCTGTCAGCGACACTAATACGCCCGTATGGCGCGACATTATTGTCAAGTCAGAGCTCCCCTCGCCTCTCAAGCCCCTCGAAGAACTCGCAAAGAACCTCTGGTGGGTATGGAACAGCGAGGCCAAGGCCCTCTTCCGCGACATCAACCCCGACACATGGCGCAACACGGGTGAGAACCCCATTATCGTGCTCCAGCAGATGAGCTTCGAGAGAATTCAGGAACTCATCGCCGACTCCTCCTTCATGTCACGCCTGAAGAACGTCTACGGTATGTTCAAGGACTACATGAAAGAGCCGATGCGCACCGATGTGCCCTCCGTCAGCTACTTCTCGATGGAGTACGGCCTCTGCAACTGCCTAAAGATCTACTCCGGCGGTCTCGGCGTACTCGCCGGCGACTATATCAAGGAAGCATCCGACAGCCGCGTCAACATGACCGCCGTCGGCTTCCTCTACCGCTACGGCTACTTCACCCAGAGCCTTAGCGTGGACGGTCAGCAGATTGCCAACTACGAACCGCAGAACTTCAACCAGCTTCCCATCGAGGCCGTGCTCGACAAGGACGGCCACCCCATGATTCTCGAGGTGCCCTATCCCGGCCGCAACATCTACTGCCACATCTGGCGCGTAAACGTGGGTCGCATGAAGCTGTACCTGCTCGACACCGACTTCGACATGAACAGCGAGTTCGACCGCAGCATCACCCACCAGCTTTACGGCGGCGACTGGGAGAACCGCATCAAGCAGGAATACCTCCTCGGCATCGGCGGCGTCCTCATGCTCAAGAAGCTCGGCATCCACAACACGCTCTACCACTGCAACGAAGGCCACGCCGCGCTGCTCAACCTCCAGCGCCTCGTAGACTACGTGCAGGAAGACAAGCTCGACTTCAACGTTGCCCTCGAGCTTGTGCGCGCATCGTCGCTCTACACAGTACACACTCCCGTGCCCGCAGGCCACGACTACTTCGACGAAGGCCTCTTCGGCAAATACATGGGCGAGTTCCCCGCACGCCTCGGCATCAGCTGGAACGACCTCATGAACATGGGCCGCGAGAATCCCGACACCAACGAGCGCTTCAGCATGAGCGTGTTCGCGCTGAACACCTGCCAGGAAGCCAACGGCGTCAGCTATCTCCACGGAGAGGTCAGCAAGCGCATGTTCGCCGGCATCTGGAAGGGCTACAGCTGGGAAGAGAGCCACGTGGGCTACGTCACCAACGGCGTGCACATGCCCACCTGGGCCGCATCGGAGTGGAAGGAATTCTACGCCCAGAACCTCGGACTTCAGGTATTCTCCCACCAGAGCGATCCTGAAGCATGGAAGGGCATCTTCAACGTCAGCGACGAGGCCATCTGGAACATGCGCTGCACGCTCAAGAACAAATTCATCAACTTCGTACGCCGCGACTTCAAAGCCAAATGGCTCGCCAACCAGGGCGACCCCTCGGCCGTAGTGCAGATTCTCGAGCGCATCAACCCGAACGCCCTCATCATAGGCTTCGCCCGCCGCTTCGCCACCTACAAGCGCGCACACCTGCTCTTCACCGACCTTGACCGTCTGGCCAAGATCGTCAACAACGAGAAATTCCCCGTGCAGTTCGTATTCTCCGGCAAGGCACACCCCGCCGACGGCGCCGGCCAGGGACTCATCAAGCGCATCATGGAAATCTCGCGCATGCCCCAGTTCCTCGGCAAGATCATCTTCCTGGAGGACTATAACATGGTTGTTGCCAAGCGTCTCGTCACCGGCGTCGACATCTGGCTCAACACCCCCACCCGTCCTCTCGAAGCTTCCGGCACATCCGGCGAGAAGGCCGAGATGAACGGCGTGCTCAACTTCTCCGTGCTCGACGGCTGGTGGTACGAAGGTTACCGCTTCGACGAGAAGGCCGGCTGGGCCCTCACCGACAAGCGCACCTACACCGACCAGGCACAGCAGGACAAGCTTGACGCCGCCACCATCTACTCCATGCTGGAGAACGAGATCATACCTCTCTACTACAACAAGAACTCCCGCGGCTACTCGCCCGAGTGGGTACAGTACATCAAGGGCTCCATCGGCCACATCGCTCCGCACTTCACAATGCAGCGCATGATCGAGGACTATATCGAGCGCTTCTACGACCCCGAGGCAAAGCGCTTCGGCCGTCTCGCCGCCGACAAGTTCGCCCTCGCCAAGGAGATTGCGGCATGGAAGGAAAAAGTCGTGGCAGCATGGCCCGGTATCAAGATTCTCGACATGCATCGCAACGGCAACGAGAAAGGAGTCACCGGCGAACCCTACCAGATTCAGGTAACCGTCGACACCAACGGCCTCGGCTCCAGCCTCGGCCTCGAGCAGGTGATCTACCGCGTTGAAAACGGTCAGGAACATCTCGCCTACACGCCCGAATTCAAGATCATCAAGCAGGACGGCGACATCGTCACCTACGAGCTCAACGAGCATGTGCGCGACGCAGGCGTATTCCGCTACGGCTACCGTCTCTTCCCGAAGAACAACCTGCTGCCCCACCGCATGGACTTCGCTCTCACGCGCTGGTTCTAAGACCCCGGGACACCGCCATAAAAAGAGCCGCACTTTTTTGAAGTGCGGCTCTTTTTATGGCGGCTGTCAGGCATCAGCGACCCGAAGCGGCTATTGACGAGCGAAGGATGTCGTTGAAACTTTCGGCGCGCATCAGGTCCTCGATGGTAAGATGCATCCTGTAGCGCCAGTAATGGCGGGAGTTGGCAGGCACATTGATCTGTTCCTCGCGCGGGTCGGTACGGCGCAGGTCGCCGTCGATGCTGAGCCAGTCCTGCAGCGGCAGTATGCAGAGCATGGAGGGCGACTTGAGGTGCAGGTCGACAATGCGGTTGCAAATCCACGGTTCGCAGAAATACGGAGCGCCGCCGGGTTCGTGAAGAACCTGATTGTAGAAGCGCTGTGTGGCGCCGCGGTCTTCCTCCCACCACTGGCGGATGCCTCCCATGTCGTGGGTCGACGTAGTGCAGACGCTGAAGTAGGGATAGTGCCAAGTGTCGCCGAATTCCACTTTGGGATCCTTGGGCATGCGCTGAATCTCCAGCGAAAGCATCTCGAGGCGCCGCATCACCTCAGGCACACAGTGGGGAATCATGCCGAGGTCTTCGGCACATACCAGCATATCGGTACTCTGTAGCAGCGGCGGCAACTTCTCCATGGCTTTTTCATACCAGAAAGCGTCATGACGGTGGTAGAAGAAGTCATTGTACAGACGGTTGAAACACCACTTCTCATAATCGCCGAGCGACTGATATATCTGGCTGAACTGGGCGGAGATGCGCGGATGGTACTTGCCGCGCTGCACAGGATCCTCTATGAACAGCACATTGTCAATCAGCCCCATCAGGCCGTCGCGGATGCGGTTGTTGTGGTCGCCGGCCTCCAGCGAGGCAAAATGATCCACGACCTTACGCTGTGTGTCGAACTCGGGAAGCAGACTGTAGCGTCCGTCGCCCTCGGCATGCAGATAGCGTGCGCGCACCTCGTCGGTAAGGTCGCCGAAATAGTCGCCGAGGAACCAGTCCATGATGTAGGGACGAGTGAAGCGGTCGGCATCAAACCAGAAGTCGTAGCCCGAACGCATCTCGTCCGGCGTAAATGGCAGAGCCGGATTGAAGATGCCGAGAAGACCGTGCACGGCATCCATCGGTATCTGCCATATGCGGAAGAAACCGAGCACGTGGTCTATGCGGTAGGCGTCGAAATAATCGCTCATCTTGCGGAAGCGCGCCTTCCACCACGCATAGCCGTCGCGGGCCATCACATCCCAGTTGTAGGTCGGGAAGCCCCAATTCTGACCCAGGACTGAAAAAACGTCCGGTGGAGCACCGGCCTGCGAATCCATGTTGAAGAGCTCGGGACTCTGCCATGCGTCGGCGCTCGTACGTGAAATGCCGATGGGTATGTCGCCCTTGATAGCCACGCCATGTTCGCGGGCATAGGCGGCAACCTCCTTCATCTGCCTGTCCAGGTGGAATTGCAGATAGTAGACATACTCCATCTCCTCGCGGCTTGTAGCGGCGAAGTCGGCTATACGCGCTGCATCGTACGTGGCATATTCAGCGGGCCACAGAGTGAAGTCAGGAGTGCTGTAACGGTCGCGGAGCACACAGAACGCGGCATAAGGCACAAGCCAGGACCGGTTAGCCTCGAAGAACGCCCGGAACTCATCCGTAGCAAGGTCGGTGGCGCCGTTCTGCGCGAAAATCTCATGGAAATACGCTATCTTGGCATTGTTGACTTTCTCGTAGTCAATCTGCATGAGCTCGTTGAGGCTGTTACGAAGACGCGCGTAATGTTCGCGTCGAGCATGGTCCTTGAGCCGGCCGAGGGCCTCGAGACGCAGATACATGGGATGCAGGGCAAAAGTGCTGTTGGCGTTGTAGGGATACGAATCCTTCCATGTATGCGTCATCGTGGTGTCATTGATGGGCAATATCTGGAGGAAGCGCTGGCCGGTGGAGGCCGCCCAGTCTATCATCCGCTTCATGTCGTAGAAATCGCCCACGCCGAAGTCCTCGTCGCTGCGCAGAGAGAATACGGGTATAGCCACACCGGCGCCACGCCAGTGGCCGAACGGATTGTGCATACGCAGTCCGGCTATCACGGTAGCCTCTCCGATTTCAGGCTTAATACCTACGCGACGGTTTTCGCCGGGCTCCCAGGCTACGAGACTGCCGTCGCGGCAGTCAAGCACAACGAACTTGAACTCGCTGGCCTCGGTGATGTCGCGGCAATCAACGACGCAGCGCCACAGCGGGTAGTCGGCATCGCTCATGCGGACGGCCCTGGCCGGCTCCCACGAGCCCATGGACGGCGTACTGCCGCACACGGCCACGACCTGATCCGGGGCCACCAGCGGTGCCTCCACTTCCAGAAGCACACGTCCGGCCTCGGCACTGACAGGCAACTGTCTACCGGCTCGACGGAAGACACACTTCGTGAAAGCCGATGAATAGAACGGCTTGTCTTCGGGCATGTCGCACCAACGGTCGACTATGTTGACGCCATGCACACCGGGTTGCAGAGGCAGGATGTGCCCGTCGCCCCACTCGCGGCGTACCGTGTGGCCGTCGCGTTCCACAATGTAACGGTACTCCAGCCGGGTCTCGCCATCGGGAATGTCAACGTGCAGCGTCCACATGTCAGAATCCTCTGCCGGCGTCATTGCCGCCGCCATGTCCTCCATGCCTGCGCCAAGAGCGCGTACATTGCCGCACACACGGATGTTCTCGCCCCACTGCGTATGGTAACAGATGTTTAAACTTAACTTCATGGCTGTTGGATATGTAGTATGATATAATCTTGATTCAGATTGTAAAAGTAACAAAAACGGACGAGAAACCCGTCCGTTTAAGTTTTTTTAATAAAATGTGGTCAGTATTGCTGCTCAGCCGCACTTGCTGGTGCCGCAAGAGGTGCATATGAGGCATCCTTCCTGATATACCAGAGTCTCCTGTCCGCACTTCGGACACTTCTGTCCGCTGGCCTGCATACCGTTGGGCAGGTACTTCTTGAGCGCGCGTTCAACGCCCATCTTCCATGTGTTGATGCTCTGTGAGTCCAGCTCAAGGCTACCCACAAGTTTCAGCACCTGGTCCACGGGCATGCCGTAGCGCAACACACCGGAGATGAGCTTCGCATAGTTCCAGTACTCCGGATTAAACTTCTCGCTGAGGCCCTCGATCGTTGTCTTGTAGCCGCGCTTGTTGATAAACTGGAAGTCGTAGCGCTTGTTGCCGTTCTCATCCACAGCCTTGATGATTTTGCCGTGTGTCACACTCTTCGGACAGAAGATACCGTCCTCATCGTCAGTGAGACCGGTGAAAATCTCATAAGGCTTGCCGTCGCGCAGGCCTATGAAAGCGATCCACTTCTCCTTGTTGTTCTGGAAGCGCACCACGTCGGCCTCGAGTTCGATTGGTCGCTTGCCTACATGCGGTATTTCCTGCACCTCGGCCTTAGGTTCTTTTTTCTTACTCTCCATGGCAATCAGCACGCCGGAACGGCTGCCGTCGCGGTAGACGGTGCAGCCTTTGCAGCCTGCATGCCATGCCTCCAGATACAGACGGGCGACAAGCTCCTCGCTGACATCGGAAGGCAGGTTTATGGTAACGGAAATGCTATGGTCGACCCACTTCTGTATGCGGCCCTGCATCTTCACTTTCTCAAGCCAGTCAATGTCGTTGCTGGTGGCTCCGGCGTAGGGCGAACGGGCCACAAGTGCGTCGAGTTCTTCCTGCGTGTAGTCCTGACGTACCTCTATACCATTGATCTGCATCCAGTCGACAAACTTCGGATGATAGACAACGAATTCCTCGAAGGCGTCGCCGCTGTCGTCCACATAGTCCACATGCACGTCGGTATCGTTGGCGTTGACCTTGCGACGGCGCTTGTACACAGGCATGAACACCGGCTCGATGCCGCTGGTTGTGCGCGTCATGAGGCTGGTCGTGCCGGTTGGCGCAATAGTCAGACATGCGATGTTGCGGCGTCCGTGCTGCTTCATCTCGTTCTCCAGTTCCGGCGATGCTGCGAAGAGACGCTGAAGGAAGGGATTTTGCTTCTCGCGGGCGGCGTCGTAAATCTCGAAAGCACCGCGCTCGGCAGCAAGTCGTACGCTGGAACGATAGGCCGCGATGGCAAGCTCGCGGTGCACGCCTTCACTGAAATCGGTAGCCGCGGGAGTGCCGTAACGGTAGCCGAGAGCCGCGAGCATGTCGCCCTCGGCGGTTGTACCCACACCGGTGCGACGTCCTTTCAGCGTCTTGGTCTTGATTTTCAGCCAAAGGTTGCGCTCGGCGCTCTTTACCTCCTCCGTCTCCGGGTCGGAGTCTATCTTCTCGAGGATGGCATCTATCTTCTCCATTTCAAGGTCGATGATGTCGTCCATTATGCGCTGAGCCTTGCCTACATGCTCGCGGAACAGGTCGAAGTCGAAGCTTGCCTCGGGCGTAAACGGATTGCGCACGTAGCTGTACAGATTGATCGCCAGCAGACGGCAGCTGTCATAGGGACAGAGTGGAATCTCGCCGCAGGGATTGGTGGAGATTGTGCGGAAACCAAGATCGGCGTAGCAGTCGGGAAGACTCTCACGTGTAATGGTATCCCAGAACAGCACGCCGGGCTCGGCCGATTTCCAGGCATTGTGGATGATTTTGTTCCATAAAGCACGGGCATCGATGTGCTTCGATACCATCGGGTCCTTGCTCCCGATGGGGAACGTCTGCTCGTATTCCTCGCCACTCTCCACGCAGCGCATGAAATCGTCGTCTATGCGCACACTGACGTTGGCGCCCGTCACCTTGCCTTCCGTCATCTTGGCATCAATGAAGGCTTCGCTGTCGGGATGCTTGATGCTCACAGTCATCATCAGCGCACCGCGGCGGCCGTCCTGCGCCACCTCGCGGGTACTGTTGGAGTAACGCTCCATGAAGGGGACAAGACCGGTGCTGGTGAGTGCGGAATTCTTCACGGGCATTCCCTTGGGACGTATGTGCGACAGATCGTGACCCACACCGCCGCGACGCTTCATGAGCTGCACCTGTTCCTCGTCGATGCGCAACACACCGCCGTAGCTGTCGGGCTGGCCGTCCATGCCAATGACGAAGCAGTTGCTCAGCGACCCTACCTGATAATTGTTGCCGATACCGGTCATGGGACTGCCCTGAGGCACTATGTAACGGAAGTCTTTCATCAGGCCGAAGACCTCGTCGTGGCTCATGGGATTAGGATACTTTTTCTCGATGCGGGCTATTTCCGATGCGATACGATGGTGCATATCGTCGGGTGTAAGCTCGAAGAAATGTCCGAACGAATCTTTCAGCGCATACTTGCTGGCCCATACCCGCGCAGCAAGTTCGTCGCCGCCGAAGTAGTCAAGAGTGGCCTTGTTGGCCTCCTCGTAAGTATAAGTCTTAGGGTCTTCCACAGTTGTAGATGATGGAACGTGTTATGTATAGGATTTAATTATCACTGATTAATGTCGGCCTCAATGGCGAGCACGTCGTCGGCCAGCTGTTTGTCCAGAGGGATGCGCTCTTCAAGGTTCTTGCAGGCATAGAGCACGGTGGCATGGGTGCGTCCCAGACGCGCGCCTATGGCCGTAAGAGGCATCCTTATAAGTTTCTTTGCCAGATACATCACCACCTGACGTGCATCGCTGATCTCGCGCTTGCGGCTCTTGGTGAAAATCAGATCGGGGTCGATATTGTAGTGCGAGCACACTGCTGACGTCACGACCTCGAAGTTGACCTGCCGACGGTTTATGCGTACGGCATTCGCCACCACATTGCGCGCCAAATCCACGTCCACGTCTATATTAAGAACAGCGGCACGACCGATGAGCGACACGACAATGCCCTCAAGCTCGCGGATGCTATCGGTGACGTTGGCGGCGATATAGTTTATCACATCCTCAGGCAACGACAGACCGTCCTGCTCAGCCTTGTGAATTAGCACGTTGCGACGCAACTCCATATCAGGAGCGTCAAGCTTGACGTTCATGCCCCAGCGGAAGCGTGTCAGCAGGCGCTCCGGAAAGCCCTCCATCTCGGCCGGCGAACAGTCGCTCGACATTATTATCTGACGGCCGTTCTGGTGCAAATGGTTGAATATATGGAAGAAGGTATTCTGGGTCTTGGGCTTGTCGCGCAGGTCCTGAATATCGTCTATGATAAGGGTATCAATGCTCTGATAGAAATGGAAAAAGCTGTTGGTCGTGCCTTTGGCCTCAGCAGTGGTGTACTGGCTCTGGAACACGCGTGCGGTGACATACAGCACCTTTGCGGCCGGGTTGCGCTCCTTTATGCGTATGCCTATGGCCTGTATCAGATGGGTCTTGCCGACACCGCTTGCACCGAAAATAAACAGAGGATTGAATGTCTTTATCGACGGGTCGTCGGCTATGCTCTGTCCTATCCCGCAAGCCACCTTGTTGCTCATGCTGCGGCAATAATTCTCAAAATTGTAGCGAGGGTTGAGCTGAGGGTCGATGTCGTCCACCGGTTTCTCGGCAAAAGGATTGTCGGAACGCTTGTTCAGTATAGCCGGCGACTGCTCGGCCGAAAGCATTTTTACCGATGTATCCGGCTCGTCCTTTACTTGATTGAAATGGTAATACAGGTTGACACCGTCGCCGTACACCTTGTGTATGGCAGCTACAAGTATGGCAAAGAAACGGCTCTCCAGCTGCTCCATGATGTACTGCGACGGCACCATGAGCGTAAGGCTCTTGCCGTCGAAGCCCAGCGAGTCGACGTCGCGGAACCACGCGTCGAATTGAGCAGGAGGAATATTGCCTTTAATGAAAAGACGACATTCCTCCCAAAGCTGTTGATGATTCTTTTCCATCTCGAAAGCTTAAGGGAATTCAGCAGATGTGCTTTTCCTTGATATGCGAAAGCAAAATTGACAATAATTTTCCAAAAAAACAATAGTAAAAAATTTGGAAATTACGATTATAGCGCAACTCTTTGATGCCCAAAGCTATAAATCGTCAAAAAAAATAAAACTCCCGAGACGGCGCGACACGCATCCCCGGGAGCTTTTTACTGTCGTTGATTATTAGAGGAGCTTGATGCTTATGTAACGTTTGGGATTACGTTTGATGTCGACGAAAAGTGAATCGAGACTGCTGACCGTGGAGTTGAGATTGTTGTACAGCTCGGGGTTGTTCATCAGCATTCCCAGCGAACCCTCGGGATTCTTGAGCTGTGCGCTCAATTCGTTCAGGTTGGCGATTGTGGCGGCAAGGTCGGCGCTGAGCGAATCGACGGGCAGCTCTCGCAGACGGGCGGAAAGATGCGTCAGGTCGCCGGTAATGGTGTCCATATTGGATGTGATGCTCTTAACGTCGCGTGCGGCGGCGGGCATAGTCGCCATCACGGCAGACAGACGCGCAGTGGTTGCAGCAAGATTGGCGGTAATGTCATCGAGCCGCTTCACGGCTATAGTCAGCGAGGGGTCGGAAACTATGGTGTTGAGGCTTGTAAGCAGAGTGTCTATCTTCGGAAAAATAGCCTCAACGGTAGGCATCATTGTCCCCACTCCGGCCATCAGGCCCTTGTCAGTGGTGCCTTCGAGGGTGTCGCCGACGCTGTGCATGTCGCCGCCGCCGTTGCCGGGGCGCAGTGTTATGGTTGCGGTGCCGAGGAGATCGGATGTCAGCACGGCAACCGTGCCGCGAGGCAAGCGCAACTGCTTGTCGAGGCTGATTTCAACCTTGACGTGACCCGGATTGTCGTACTCGTAGCTGATCTCGCGCACCTGACCCACCTTAAAGCCATTGAGGTTGACGGGAGCCGAGATGGCAAGACCTTCCACATCGGTGTACTGCACGTAATAGTAGTTGGCAGCCTTGAACACATTGATACCCTTGAGAAAGTCAATTCCGAAAATCAGCAGGGCCAGGGCCAGAATAGCCAGGGCTCCTATTGTAAGTTCTTTCTTTATCGCACTTTTCATATTATTGTATTTTTCTAATTGTCAGATACGTTTATCTCCGGCAAGTTTTATGATGAATGCCTCGCCATGGACGCGGCGCACCTTGCCGAGATGCTTCCGCGCCTTTGCAAGTGTCGGATAGGTGCCGCTGTAGTACTTATATAATTTACCCTCCCGGTAATAGCCGATGTCCTCCACCCCACGCAAGCGCTCGTCGTCGGGGTCAAGCAACCGTGGCGACGTGAGTATCTGTATATGGTAAGTGGGCTTGACGTCAGGTCGCGTTTCGGCTTTCTCCTCCGGCTGCGGCCTCTCTTCTGCCGGCTGCGGACTGACTGTCCTCCCCTCCGGACGATGATGACGGTAATAGGTGTTTATGGCATTCGCGAGCGCTCGCGCACACTTGCTGCGACCGGCATCACTATTCAGGAAACGCTCGGCTTCGGGATTGCAGATAAAGTCCAGTTCCACGAGCACCGACGGCATCGCCACGGCCCAGAGCACCCAGAATCCGGCCTGCCGCACGTTCTTGTCGGCACGTCCGGCAGTGGACACCAGCTCCGTCTGCATCTGCGACGCGAGTTCGATACTGTTGCTTACGTGGCTGTTCTGGTTCAGCTCGAACATGATGTAGCTCTCGGAAGAGTTAGGGTCAAATCCCTGGTATTTCGCAGTATAATCCTGCTCCAGCTCCATCACGGCATTCTCGCGCATTGCGACGCCGAGATTGCTGTCGCTCTTGTGGAGACCGAGGGTGTAGACGCTTGCTCCATGTACGCTGCTGCGGTTACGAGCGCGACGGTCAACGCTGTTGACGTGGATTGACACAAAAAGGTCGCCGCGCGCATCGTTGGCGACGTCGGCCCGCTGCTGCAAAGTAAGATAGCGATCCGTATCGCGCGTATACACTAAGTTGATTTCCGGATGTTCTTTCTTTAAAATCTCGCCGAGCTTGGCTGCGACATCAAGTACGATTGTTTTCTCGTTAGTAAGCTTGCCTGAGCATCCGTAGTCGCGGCCGCCATGACCAGGGTCAAGCACTATAGTGAACGGCTTCTGCGACGCATCCTTTGCAGGACGGGCCAGCACACCACACGCGCACAGCAGGCACACGGCAAGCAGACAGATACGGATTTTGCAATACATAGTGCAAAAGTAAGCAAAAAACTTCAGTCAGCCCCGACTTTTGCACATTCTTTTTATCGACGCATCACGGCTCTTTCATTTAAAAATGCCTTGTTTTCCCGAAAAGCCAGTTATTTTAT
>CAPNHY010000042.1:0-14213 GCA_948665475.1 uncultured Muribaculaceae bacterium
TGCCCATCTTCGTTGAACGAGCAAACTTGCAGAAGCCTCACGCAGAATATGTGTAAATACGCCAGTAACTTCACGCTCTCGCGCTTGCCATTGACGGAATATACATATCCACAAGGCATCTACTGTTTGCTGCATTCTTGACGAAGATTGAAAATTTACCAGATTTCCGTTTGTCAAGAAAGAGCGTCGAGTAAACGCTTTTCATAATGTCCGCATCCCGCCGCACAAACCCCGATCGGGCTTCTGCATAGCGGTCTACGGCTGCAAATTTAATAATTATTTTTCAATGTAATGTTATTCAGATTCTCAAATTTTTGGACACCAGGTATCACCAGGTATCGACTCATAGCGCCGGACCATTTACACTTATAATTTCCAAAATCTGAATAAGCGAAGCATTATAAAAGGCGAAAGGAAATTATAAAGGGGAAGTATGTTGCGTATTAATCTGAGTGCTAATCGCTTATATTCTGCAATCAAATTCCAATAAGAATCATATATATATTCCAAATGGAACATATTTGGAATATAATAGGCTGCCCGCTACAGCTCCACGTTGAGGCGGAGGGTGCCGTCGCGCAAGGCGTTTTCAAAGAGCTGACGGCGCACGGTGGCGTCGAAGCTGCGGCGGCGTTCGGCCAGCAGGCGCTCCTCTATCATGGGGCGCGCGGCCTCCTGAGGCATGGGGCTGCCGGCGGGGAGCACGTCGGAGATTTCAAGCAGATAGGTGAAGCCGCCGAGCGATACGTCCAGATTTCGGTGCGAGCGCACATAGTCGGCCGGCACGGGGCCGAAGTCGTAGGGGATGCGTGCCTCCACCTGTTCCCAGTCTATCCAGCGATCGCGGAAATAGTCATAATGGATTGCTGAGCCGAGCACGGCTTTCTCGAGGCGGTCGATGTCGTCGGGACGCGTGGAACGGTACAGACGCCGTATCGCCGGCAGCTCCGGTGCGTCGTCGGGCAACTTGACGTAGACGCCGCGTATCAGAGGCCGCTGCAGCACGAAGTCAGCGCTGTGGCGCTCGTAATAGTCCGCCACGGCGCTGTCGCTGAACTGAGCATTACCCTCGGCCTCGGCGAACATCATGTCGCGGTATCGCTGCATGATTAGGTCGCGGCGGTAGCGTGCCGTGAGGCGGTCTATCTCCTCCATGTCCACCTGTCCGGCGGCCACGTCCTCTGCCAGACGTGTTTCCACCCAGTTGCGTATGTAGGCGTGGGCCAGGCGTGTGCTGTCATCGGTCGAGAGGCCTGCGGGCAGGGCTGCGGCCAGCTCGGCGTGTGTCAGCGACTCGGCGCCTATGCCGGCTATCTCGCCGGCCGTGGCGGTGTTGGCGTCGCTGTGGCGGCATCCCGCTGACAGCAGCATGGCGGCAACGGCTGCCGCAGTGGCGAATTGCCGGGAGGTGCGCACGTCAGAATGCTTTCTTGAGGAGCTTGCGGTTGATTTTCACGGAGTAGCGCTTGTGCAGCTGCTTCAGCCACTCGGCCTCGAGGGCGGCCTGATAGTCGGCCACCACGGCGGCGCGTACGTCGTCCGGCGTATCGGGCGCGTCAATCACTTTGCCGCCGAAGGCTGCATAGTGTTCCCAGTTCTTGCTCTTGGCCTCGGGAGCAGGCGCTCCGAAGCCGAGATAGTCGGTTACGGCATTCTCGCCCTTGGCTGCTATCACGCGCTCTACCTTTATCTTGCGGCCGAATTCCTTCTGCATGGCGGCGGTGAAGGCCGCGGGCGTGGCGGCGTTGAGCGTGGCGGCGTATTCAAGAGCCTTCTGGAGGTCGGCGTCGCTGCCGGCGAATATCACGTAGCTCTTGAAGCGCGGCGCATCCCAGGCGTATTTGTCGCGGTTGGCCTCGAAGAAAGCGTTGAGCCCTTCGGTGTCCTTGGCGGCGCGCTCCCACACCTTGGTGTTGGCGATGTCGAAGAGCAGGATGCCGTCGCGGTACTCGTTGACGAGGTTACGGTAGTCGGGGTTCTCGGTCATGAGGCGGTCGCGGGCTGCATCCACTGCTTTCTGACGCATGGCTGCGTCTGCGGCGTCGCGCAGGGCCTTGGCACCGGCCGAGGCGTCCACGCCGGCAAGGCCCGGAGCTATGGCCGAGAGGGGCACTTTTTCGCCGTCGAGGGTGAAGGCCGTCAGACCGGCAAAAGCGGGCGTGCGCAGCAGCGAGTCGAGGGCGCCGGAGGCGGGCAGTGCGGCGGCCACGCAGCTGATGGCGGCCTCGTCGATGCGGCCGTCCAGGCGGGCTACCTCGCGCTCGGCGAAGACGCGCTCGGGGGCGTTGGCGCGCTCGTCGCGCTCCATTGCTTTCGTGATTACGGGGCGCAGCTCGTCGAGGGCGCGGTTCTTGCGCGTGCCCTGCTTATAGATGATGTGCCAGCCGAAGTCGGTCTTGAAGGGTGCGGAGACGGTACTGTCGGGCATGGCGAAGGCTATGCTGTCGAAGGGCTGCACCATCATGCCGCGGCCGAACCATCCCAGGTCGCCGCCGCGGCGTCCCGAGCCGGGGTCCTGCGAGTGCTTGCGGGCCAGATCGGCAAATGCGTCGGGATTGGCAGCCGCTATGGCGTATATGGAGTCGATGACGGTGCGTGCCGTGGCGGCTTCGGCCTCGCTCACACCGCGGGTTACGCGCAGGATGTGCGCTGCATGCACCTCTCCCTGTGCCGGCTGGCGGCTCTCAACGCGTATCAGATGCCATCCGAAGCCACTGTTGACGGGTTCGGAAATCTGTCCTGCGGGAGTGTCGTAGGCGGCTTTCTCGAATGCCCAGGGGAAGTGGCCGGGCGTCACGGCGCCCATGCGTCCGCCGCGCCCCGACGAGTAGCGGTCGGTGCTGAAGCGGCGCGCCGCGTCCTCAAATCCCAGTTTGCCAGCCGTGATGACGGTGCGCAGCGAGTCGGCCTGCCGGTGTCCTGCCTCTGTGGCGGGCAGCATGATGTGGCTTACCTGCACCTGGTCGGCATAGTGGCTGTAGGCTTCCTGCATGAGGCTGTCGGCCACGGCGTTGTCGCGCAGATAGGGCTTGGCGAGTTCGTCGCGGTACTGCGTGTACTCGGTGCGGAATGTGGCTGTGGTGTCGATGCCGGCGGCCTCGGCGTCGGCCACCTTCAGCTTGTAGTCCACGAACATGTCGACGTAGCGGTCGATGGTCAGAGGCTCCAGCTGCTGGTTGTTGTTCTTGTTATAGAGATATTTGAACTCGCTGAGTCTCACGTCCTTGCCGGCGACAGTCATCAGCACCGGGTCCTTGTCGGCAGCGGAGGAGCATACTGCGCATGCGATGCCGATACAGCATAGGATATGCTTTTTCATTGCGTAGGGATTTGATTTTCTGCTATAATAACGCGTGAGGTCGCCTTTTATTGTCAAAACGGCTTTTTGGGCTTCGTGGCCTGGAAGTCCTTGAGGTACTCCGGAGTGCTGTAGGCCAGGTCGAGGAACTCGCGTCGGCTCCATTTCAGCTCGGCCAAGGCTACCATGTCGACGGCCAGCGGTTGCACCTCGGGCACGAACACCGCGCCCGGCCGATTCTCCAGCAGGGGGCGCGCCTTGTCGCTGCCGTTGCCGAAGAACAGCACCGGGCGGCCCGTATCGGTCAGTTCCCGGTAGCTGTCGGCGTCCAGAATCAGCGGCTGCGGCGGCATCAGCGGCGTCAGGGCGAAGTCGTAGGCCGCTGTGTACACCTCCATGCGCCGTGCGTCGATCATCGGCACGAAGATGGTCTCCGGGTCGATGTCGAGGGTCGAGAACATCACGCGTGTCGCCAGAAGCTCCAGCGTACTTATGCCTATCAGCGGCACGTCCAGGGCGTAGGTCAGTCCCTTGGCCTCGCTGAGCCCGATACGCAGGCCCGTGTAGCTGCCCGGACCGAGGCTCACGGCCACGGCGTCAAGGCGCATCTCGTGGTCGGCGGCGAAGTCGAGGCAGTGCTTCACGTAGCCGCTGATGAGCGCCGCGTGGTTGCGGCCCCCGAAGTCCTCGTCGTGCATCAGTATCTGCCCTTCGGCCGTCAGGGCCGCCGAGCACACGTCTGCCGATGTCTCTATGTTCAGTATTACAGCCATTTTTCCATCTCCTCGGCGCGGACGCGCTGCTGCTCGCCCGTAGCCATGTTCTTGAGGGTCACGGTGCCGTCGGCCAGCTCCTCCTCGCCTATGATGGCTACGAAGGGGATGTGCAGGGCGTCGGCGTAGCCCATCTGTTTCTTCATCTTTGCGGCGTCGGGATACACCTCGGCGGGAATGTCGAGGCGGCGCAGGCGCATGGCGGCGCGCAGCGACGCCTCCGCCTCCTTCTGCCCCATGTTCAGGAATATCACCCGCGTGGAGTTCTGCGCCTCGGCGGGGTAGAGGTCGAGGGCATTGAGCACGTCGTAGATGCGGTCAGCGCCGAAGCTGATGCCCACGCCCGAGAGGCCCGGCATGCCGAAGACGCCCGTAAGGTTGTCGTAGCGGCCGCCGCCCGTGATGCTGCCGATGGCTACGTCGCGGGCCTTCACCTCGATGATGGTGCCCGTGTAGTAGTTCAGTCCGCGGGCCAGGGCCACGTCCAGCTCCAGCTCGGCGCGCAGACCCGTGGCGCGCAGGCCGTCGGTCACCTCGCGCAGCTCCCTGACGCCGAGCGCGCCCGTAGGATTGTCCGCTAACAGCGCGTCCAGTGCGTCCAGGCGCTCCTCCAGTGTGCCGCCTATCGCCAGGATGGGGCGCAGCGCGTCGATGGCGCCGCAGTCCAGGCCGCGCTCGGTCAGTTCGGCGCACACGTTGTCCATGCCTATCTTGTCTATCTTGTCGATGGCCGTGGTGATGTCTATCAGCTTATCGGGCGCGCCTATGTGCTCGGCTATACCGGCCAGCACCTTGCGGTTGTTGAGCTTGATGGTGATGCGTATGCCCAGGCGTGCGAACACCTCGTCGACGAGGCTCAGCAGCTCCACCTCGTTGAGCAGCGAGTCGCTGCCCACCACGTCGGCGTCGCACTGGTAGAACTCGCGGTAGCGGCCCTTCTGCGGACGGTCGGCGCGCCACACGGGTTGAATCTGATAGCGCTTGAAGGGCATCTGCAGTTCATTGCGGTGCTGCACCACGAAGCGGGCGAAGGGCACCGTCAGGTCGTAGCGCAGACCTTTCTCGCACACCTTTGCGGCCAGGCGGGCGGCCTCGCCGCCGCTGAGCGCCTCCGGCTCCAGGCCGGCGCACCAGTCGCCGCTGTTCAGAATCTTGAACAGCAGTTTGTCGCCCTCCTCGCCGTATTTGCCCATCAGCGTAGAGAGGTTTTCCATCGCCGGAGTCTCAATGGGTCGGAAGCCGTAAAGGCGGAACACACTGCGGATTGTATCGAAAATATAGTTGCGGCGTGCCATTTCGGCTGCGCCGAAGTCTCGCGTACCTTTGGGTATCGACGGTTTCTGTGCCATAGTCGTTGAATTTCAGATTGCAAAATTACTCATTTTGCTGAATATATGCAAAGCAAGCCGCAGGATGAGGCAAGAGATACAAAAATAGAGAGTTTTTATTATGGAGGGTGTTATCGAAACAAAAATACAGAGATGACAAAAATAACAGAGTTGAATTTTTAGATGGCAGGGAGGGGGAGAGATACAGAGAGACATAAGGTCATAAGCGACAAAAAATAAATATGTTATTTCTGTGATTTCTGTATTTTTGTTTCGATAATACCCTCCGGCATTAAAAAACCGCATCGCCGGACACTCACGTGCTCGGCGATGCTTTTCAATAAACAACATTCTTAACCCTTTCGGGCAAGATTTTTTCTTTCAATATGGCGGGCTATCCCCGCTTGTAGGGACGCACGGCTCGTGCGTCCACGTTGATATTCAGGCTTTTATCGTCGGACGCACGAGCCGTGCGTCCCTACAATTTACAACTAAACATCAGAAGCGCACCTTCACGGCCTTGCCGCCCTGACGCTTGATGTAGAGCTGACCGGCCTCGGGCTGAGCCACGCGCAGACCCTGCAGGTTGTAGTACTCTGCCTCGCCTTCGACCTCAACCGTCACGTCCTCAATACCAGTGGTGATGATGTCACCGGCACCTTTGGCTACGGTGAAGAGATTTTTGCCGTCAATAGTTGCGGCTACATTAACAGTAGGTGTTGCCCCTTTCAGATTCTCATGTGTAGCTTTCAGCGTAGTGGTATATCGGGTGGATTCAGCAGCTGCGCGAGCCGGAGCGTTGGGTGTCTCAACTTTTGCGAATACTACTTCTGGCATGCCGTCGACGGTGGCGACAACCTCTACTGTATTGTTGTTGTTGTAGTTCTTGATGTAGAAATCACAGTTTACAGTCAACACACCACCGAATGGACCATGCTTAACCTCAATTGTCGGGGCGCCGTCAAGTGTGGGATCCGGAATCTTGGCGTATTTTACGTTAATTGTTTTTATTGTAACTGTTCCGGTGGTCGTTACGTGTGTATAGGTTTTTTCTCTAACAGTTATATCTGTATTTGTAAATGCTTCGTATTCGATTTTATCGAGTGAAGAGCCGTCAATTTCAATGTTTGTCAAATAATAGCCATCGGGAACAGATATATTTATAGAACCATAGCCGGAACTACCTTTTTCAGCATAGAGTCGAAGGTCGTTGCTGTATACGGTGAGACGGCCTGTGGCATGTAGCGTTACACCGTTGATTGTCACTGTTTCATTTTGATTGGTATTCGTAACCGCACCGCTGGGCCAGTTTTTGTATGTGGTATTGGCTTCGTTTACAAAATCGAAAAGTGCTTCCAACGGAGCCTCTGCCACAGTCACAGTGATAGTTGCAGAAGCATTGTCGGGATTACCGTTTTCGAGAGTGGATTTTGCGGTAAGGGTAATGGTAGAACCGATTTCGGCAGTTTCAGGTACTATGTAGCTGTCGCCCTCAAGTTTTTCCTCGCCAAGATAAAGTTCGCAGGTTGTTGCGCCCTTTTTATCTACGGAAATCACGCTGCCGGGATACACATTGGCTCCGTCTGCAACACTGAATACAGGCACGGGGCACTCTGTCGGGGCTGACGTAGTTTCCTGATATGTTACGGTGATTGATTTAAGACGCAAATTTCCAAGCACATTAATAACTGTGGACGTGACGGGAGTTGCAAATGTAACGACTCCGTCGCTTACCGTACCATTTTCACAACTTGCGGTAGTTGTTTTTACGCCATAGCTTGCACTCGTAGCTTCAAACGCAATTTCGGTTATTTCAAAGCTATCGGATATACTGAAGCTCAGAGTGTTTCCGTTTGAAAACCTATGTTGTGTATAATTGCCTGCATCGGTTGTATATATGGTTGGAGCCGAACCCGTACCTTTGTCGGCAGTTACAGTGAGGCCTGTTGTGGCGTCTGTACCTGTTACGCTTGAAGCTGTTTTATTGCCACTCATTTTGAAAGTGACTGTTCCAGCCTGCGCTGCCAACCCGAGGGTGAAGAGCAGCAGGAGAGTGAGTAGAAGTTTTTTCATAAGTAAATGTGATTTATGATTGGTTAGTGTATGTGCATGAAAAAGCACGCTCCGGCTGTGCGGAGCGCACAATCGGAGCGTGTGATATGGCATTCCTCTACCGCGGTAGAGTGAAATTGGTTGCTAATCAGTGAATTAAATGGGGGGGGGTAAACGCAGGCACTGCCGGGCGATAAGCCGCGGCGAAGTGTTTATTATAGTCCTGTCGTTTCATGCCGCAAAGTTAGGGCTTTATTTTCATATCTGCAAATTTTTTAGTTTCCACGGACGGCACAGATGGCACGGATGGCGAGAAACAGAAGGCCATAAGGTCAGAAGGAACAGTAGATAGTGTGGAGTTAGGAGTGTGGAGTTAGAAATGTGGGTATTATCGAAACAAAAACACAAAAATCACAGAAATAAAATATTTATTTTTTGTTTCTTCTGATCTTATGTCCTTCTGTATCTCTCCATCCCCGCCATCTAAAAATTAACTCTGTTATTTTGTCACTTGTGTGTTTTTTGTATCGATAACACTCTATATAATAAAAACTTATGACGCTTATGACCTTATGTCCTTCTGTATCTCGTCATCCGAGGTAATCTCAGATTTTTATATCGATAACACCCAAAACTCCATCATCTTTTTGTAATTTTGCAGCATGATAATGAATGTCAATCAATATACAATGAACAAGACAATTATTGCTTCTGTCGCGCTCGCCGCCATCGCTGCGGCCGGATGTGCGACGCAGACCGGACGCGGCATCGACCGTGCGAACCTCGACACGAGCGTCGAGCCCGGCGACGATTTCTATCAGTACGCCTGCGGCGGATGGATGAAGGCCAATCCGCTGAAACCCGAATATTCGCGCTACGGCACCTTCGACCAGCTGGGCGAACTCAACCGCGAGCAGGTGCGCGAACTCGTGCTCGGCCTCGACGCCTCCAAGGCCGAGAAGGGCAGCAACGCCCAGAAGATTGCCGACCTCTACGCCATGGGCATGGACAGCGTGCGCCTCAACAAGGAGGGCGCAGCAGCCATCCAGGACGATCTGAAGAAGATATATGCCGCCGACCGCGAGGAGCTGGTGGACCTGATGGCCACGATGCCCGGCGTGGGCGCTTTCTTCGGCACGGGCGTGAGCGCCGACATGAAGAACTCGGACGCCAACGTGATGTACTGGGAGCAGGGCGGCCTCGGCCTCGGCGACCGTGATTACTACCTGGAGGACACGGAGAACGCCGTGAAGGTGCGCGACGCCTACCGCAAATACCTCACGGAGCTTGCCACTCTCTCGGGCATGGACACTACGGCCGCCGCCACGCTGGCCGAGAACGCCATGAACATCGAGACCACTCTGGCGCGGGCCGCCATGAGCCGCGAGGAGCTGCGCGACCCCGCCGCAAGCTACAATCCCCGCCGAGTGGCCGACCTGCAGCACGATTACAAGGCCCTTGACCTGGGCCGCTACTTCGCCAAGCAGGGCATTGAGAAGATAGACAGCGTAATCGTGGGCCAGCCCGGCAGCTACGCCGCCGTCGACAGCATCATCGCCAACGCACCGATAGAGGCTCTGCGCGACTATCTGGCCGCCGGCTACATGGACTCCGCCGCGCCCTATCTGAGCGACGACTTCGTGAACACCGCCTTCCGCATGAGCCAGGTGCTCAGTGGCGTGGAGCAACAGCAGCCCCGCTGGAAGCGCGCCGTGGCCGTGCCCAACGGCATGCTGGGCGAGGCCCTGGGCCAGCTCTATGTGGAGAAGTACTTCCCGGAAACGTCGAAGCAGAAGATGCTCGACCTTGTTGCCAACCTGCAGACGGCCCTGGGACAGCACATCGACAGCCTCACGTGGATGAGCGACGCCACCAAGGCCCGCGCCCACGAGAAGCTCGCAGCCTTCTCCGTCAAGATAGGCTATCCCGACAAGTGGAAGGACTACTCGGCGCTCGACATCGACCCCTCGCGCCCCTACTGGAACAACATCCAGAACGCCATACTCTTCAACCAGAACGACAACCTCGCCGACTTCGGCAAACCCGTGGACCGTTCGCGCTGGTACATGTCGCCGCAGACGGTCAACGCCTACTACAACCCCACCACCAACGAGATCTGCTTCCCGGCCGGCATCCTGCAGAAGCCTTTCTTTGACCCGGAGGCCGACGATGCCGCCAACTACGGCGCCATCGGCGTGGTGATAGGCCACGAGATGACTCACGGATTCGACGACCAGGGCCGCCAGTTCGACAAGAACGGCAACCTCGCCGACTGGTGGACCGAGGAGGACGCCAAGGCCTTTACGGCACTGGCCGACAGCCTGGCCGCGCAGTTCGACGCCATAGAGGTGGCTCCGGGCGTACACGCCAACGGCCGCTTCACCCTGGGCGAGAACATCGCCGACCAGGGCGGCCTGCGCGTGGCCCACACTGCCTACCACAACGCCCTCGGCGGTCAGCCCGGCGAGACCATCGACGGCTTCACCCCCGACCAGCGTTTCTATCTGGCCTATGCCAACGTGTGGGCCGGCAACATCCGTGAAGCCGAAATCCTCAAGCGTACCAAGACCGACCCGCACTCGCTGGGCCGCTGGCGCGTCAACGCCACTCTGCGCAACATCGCTCCCTTCTTCGAGGCATTCTCGATCACCGAAGGCCAGCCGATGTTCCGCCCCGAGGCCGAGCGCGTAGTTATCTGGTAAATCGCAGGCGGGAAGACGCCCGCAGTGAGAAGTTAGAAGTGAGGAGTCAGGAGTGATGAGTATAGTTCCATCTGTGCCGGACTCCTCATTTTTTTTTGCTTCGTATTCCCGTGTCCGGAGTCGTCCGGCCAAGCTGTAAGATTCTGAAATGTAGAAGAAGAGAGAGCCCGCGGAGCGCGGCGGGCAGTTTTCAGCCCATGCGTGAGGAGGCGCAGCCGACGAGCCATGGGACAGCGTGTCACCATCCTCCACGCGCCGAGCTCCGGCAGGAAGCGACAGCGCGTGCTTGCGGACCTTGGTCCAGGCTCACACCGACGGCTCCACGGAACGTGTGGCATCAGGAGGTCATGATATTCCACAAGAGGTTGTTCACCGTCGGTATTGGCTTGGTATAGAGAATCTTTTCAACATATTTATACCAATAGTGGACGTTTGGTCGTTATATGATAACAGCGACATCACGTTGCCGATAGTGGAATGTAATGTGATAGTGGATTCAGAAAAGCTAAACTTAATCAAAGAGCAATGTCAGAAGAAGAAAGAGTCATAAAGAGCAAACGCTTGCTTGAAGGCATCCGAAAGGCACAGCTGAGGATGTTTGAACGAAAGGCAAAGCTCGGTGAATCAGTTGTACTGGCCGACAGGAACGGTAAGCCGTACGTGATTAGTGCGGAAGAAGCCTTACGGCGGTTCAGTCCTGCTGTGACTGCTGATTGAGGATACATCTGAACATCAACCTTCAACAAACGATGCGGAAACGCCCGACCTGTGGTGGCGTTGCCGCATCGCTTTTTTGTAATCTCACTTTTTTGGCGTAATTTTGCAACGGATATAAGAGGCTGTTTAAAAACGGATGTTAACTCAGGGGTTGCAGATTTTGGAGGGTATTTCATCCTGCGGGAACAGGAGCGTACCGGATGTACGCGACTGTGACAAAGGATGAAAGACACCCAAAAGATGCAAAGCCGAAGTAACTTTTCATGATAAAATCAGCCCCAGGACAAAATAAAAAAACATTAAAATAACAGCATGATAAGCAAACAGATGTTAAAGAATAGCTCGCCTCGGTCCCTCTCCGGCGCTTTCCGCCGTCTTCTTCGGTCGAGTGGCTACGGCCACACTCCCTCATCAGACGACAAAAATCGCTCGGAGATTGACCGCCCCTGCGTTAACATCTGTTTTTAAACAGCCTCTAAAAACGAACCGAATGCCAGCAATATCAGAACGAGGCCGCATAATGCCGGCATCGCCCATACGCAAACTCGTGCCCCTGGCCGTGGAAGCACGCCGGCGGGGGATCAAGGTGTATACCCTCAACATAGGCCAGCCCGACATTCCCACGCCGGAGGTCGGCCTGGACGCCATGCGCCACCTTGACCGCAAGGTACTCGAATACAGCCCCTCGGAGGGCCTGCTGTCGCTCCGGGAGAAGCTGCGTACCTACTATCAGCGCTTCAATATCGACGTGGATGTGGACGACATCATCGTCACCACGGGCGGCTCCGAGGCCGTGCTGTTTGCCTTTATGGCTACGCTCGACCCGGGCGACGAGATCATCGTGCCGGAGCCGGCCTATGCCAACTACATGGCCTTCGCCATAAGCGCCGGCGCGAAAATCGTGTCGGTGCCGTCGACCATCGAGGAGGGCTTCGCGCTGCCGCCGGTCGAGAAGTTCGAGGAGCTTATCACTCCGCGCACCAAGGGCATACTCATATGCAACCCCAACAACCCCACGGGCTACCTCTACACGCAGCGCGAGATGAATCAGCTGCGCGACATAGTGAAGAAGCACGACCTCTTCCTCTACTCCGACGAGGTGTACCGCGAGTACTGCTACACGGGTGCGCCCTACATCTCGGCCTTCCATCTCAAGGGCATCGAGGAGCAGGTGGTGCTGATCGATTCCGTGAGCAAGCGCTACAGCGAGTGCGGCATACGCATCGGCGCGCTCATCACCAAGCATAAGGAACTGAAGCAGAATGTGCTCAAGTTCTGCCAGGCACGCCTCTCGCCGCCACTGCTGGGCCAGCTCGTGGCCGAGGCCAGCATCGACGCGTCGCCCGAGTACATGCTCATGACTTACAATGAGTATGTGGAGCGCCGCAAGTTCCTTATCGACGGCATCAACCGCATCCCCGGGTGCTACTCGCCCATACCTATGGGCGCATTCTACACCGTGGTGAGCCTGCCCGTCGACGACGCCGAGCGCTTCTGCGCATGGTGCCTGAGTGATTTCGACTACGAGGGCCGCACCGTGTTCATGGCCCCGGCCTCCGGCTTCTACACCACTCCCGGCATGGGACGCAATCAGGTGCGCATGGCCTACGTGCTCTGCAAGGAGGATCTTGCCGCCGCCCTCGTCGTCCTTGAAAAAGCTCTGGAAGCATATAATCGTCTGAATCCCTCCTCCTCTAAACCCTAAACTATAAACCATAAACCATAAACCCAAAATGGACTTCATACAAGAACTCACCTGGCGCGGCATGATACACCAGTACATGCCCGGAACAGAAGAAGAACTGGCTAAAGGTATGGCTACGGCATACCTCGGCATAGACCCGACGGCCGACAGCCTGCACATAGGCCACCTCGTGGGCGTGATGATGCTCAAGCACCTCCAGCGCGCCGGCCACAAGCCCATAGCCCTCGTGGGCGGAGCCACCGGCATGATAGGCGACCCCTCCATGAAGAGCCAGGAGCGCAAGCTCATAGACGAGCCCACCCTGCGCCACAATCAGGAGTGCATCAAGCGTCAGCTCGCCAAGTTCCTTGACTTCGACAGCGACGCTCCCAACGCCGCCGAGATGGTAAACAACTACGACTGGATGAAGGACTTCGGCTTCCTGGAGTTCATCCGCGACATCGGCAAGCACATCACCGTCAACTACATGATGGCGAAAGACTCCGTGAAGAAGCGCCTCTCCGGCGAGAGCAGCAACGGCATGAGCTTCACCGAGTTCTCCTATCAGCTTCTTCAGGGCTACGACTTCCTGAATCTCTACCGCACCAAGGGCTGCCACCTGCAGCTCGGAGGCAGCGACCAGTGGGGCAACATGACTACGGGCACCGAGCTGATACGCCGCATAGCCGGCGGCGAGGACGCCTTCTGCATCACATGTCCCCTCATCACCAAGGCCGACGGCGGCAAGTTCGGCAAGACCGAAAGCGGCAACGTGTGGCTCGACCCGGCCCGCACGTCGCCCTATGCATTCTATCAGTTCTGGCTCAACGTCAGCGACGCCGACGCCGCACGCTACATCCGCATCTTCACCATCCTCTCGCGCGAGGAAATCGAGGCTCTGGAGGCCGAACAGGCCGCCGACCCGGGAGCACGCCCCCTGCAGAAGCGCCTGGCCCGCGAGCTCACGGTCATGGTGCACAGCGAGGCCGACTACGAGGCCGCCGTGGAGGCGTCGCGCATTCTG
Organism: uncultured Muribaculaceae bacterium; assembly: GCA_948665475.1. Taxonomy (GTDB): domain Bacteria; phylum Bacteroidota; class Bacteroidia; order Bacteroidales; family Muribaculaceae; genus CAG-873. The sequence continues at coordinate 13,579 of CAPNHY010000042.1, forward strand.
TTCAGCAACAACACGGCCGACATCCTGCACCGCATCGACGAGGCCACGCTGCTTGCCGTGTTCGACGGTGTGCCCCGCTTCACCGTAAGCCGTGCCGACATCGAGAACGGCATCAAGCTCGCCGACCTGCTCACCGACGCCGCACCCGTGTTCCCCTCCAAGGGCGAGATGCGCAAGATGGTGCAGGGCGGAGGCCTCAGCATCAACAAGGAGAAGGTGACCGACCCCTATGCCGCAGCGGGTCCCGAAATGCTTCTGCAAGGACGCTACATAATAGTGCAGCGCGGCAAGAAGAACTACTCACTCCTCATTGCCGAATAAGAGGCTGTTTAAAAACGGATGTTAACACAGGGGTTGCATATTTTGGAGGGTATTTCATCCTGCGGGAGCAGGAGCGTACTGGATGTACGCGACTGTGACAAAGGATGAAAGACACCCAAAAGATGCAAAGCCGAAGTAACTTTTCATGATAAAATCAGCCCCAGGACAAAATAAAAAAACATTAAAATAACAGCATGATAAGCAAACAGATGTTAAAGAATAGCTCGCCTCGGTCCCTCTCCGGCGCTTTCCGCCGTCTTCTTCGGTCGAGTGGCTACGGCCACACTCCCTCATCAGACGACAAAAATCGCTCG
>CAPNHY010000043.1:0-13692 GCA_948665475.1 uncultured Muribaculaceae bacterium
AAGTGTATATTTTCGTCTGCAAATGCAAACGTACACTTTTGGGTATGGCAAGGAAAAAACTGCTGGAGTAACTTTGTATCAGAAATTAAAAACATCACCAAGCATGAAGACCGTAATAGGAATACTCAGCGCATTGCTACCAATTATTGCAGTGGCGCAAAATGAAATACCTGATTCAACCGTTACTCAGGAACTTAATGAGGTGGTAATTCAAGCACCTAAAGTTATAAGAAAGGCAGATATGGATGTGTACCATCCTTCCAAGAGTGCGGTAGATAATTCCAAGGATGGTATGCAGTTACTTCGCAACCTTATGATTCCAACACTCTCTGTAAATGATGCTCTCGGATCCATCAGCGCGTCAGGGCAAACTGTACAGGTTCGCATCAATGGCAGGGAGTCTTCAATAGAACAGGTAAAAGCCTTGCTCCCTGAAACCATTAAGCGAGTTGAATGGATTGATAATCCCGGTTTACGATATGGAGGAGCGAATTATGTTCTGAACTTCATCGTGACAAACCCGACTGTCGGTGGGTCGCTGATGGCTCAGGCTAAACCGGCATTAAACTGTGGCTGGGGGTATTATCAGGCAAATGCCAAATTCAATACAGGGCGTTCTCAATGGGAAGTAGGAAGTTATTTCAAACTTACTGAAGGCATCAAGGCTCACCGCGACTATACAGAGACATTCACATGGCCCGATGGCCATGAGCTTACAAGAACAGAAACCCCACTCGGAGGTAAACTCAATAACTCGCAGGGAGCCGGGTGGCTTGCATACAATTACATCAAACCGGACACAACAGTTTTCTATGTTCAGTTGGTTGCCAATCGTAATTTTTCTGATCTCAACCGTTATAACGGCCTGTTGTCACTGAGCAATGGCGACAAAGATATTTTTCTTAGTGATGAATCGGGACGAGTTGGAACTACGCCACGCTTTTCTGCATACCTGGAGCAGCATTTAGCACATCGTCAAACACTTGTCGTAGATTTCAGTGCCTCCTTATACTCAGGCCATTCATATTCAAATTACCTTGAAAGATTCGAAGATGCTTCGGACTATATAACAAATGTAAGCACTTATATAAAAGACCGCAATCAAGCCTACGGCTTTGAAGCTGACTACATAAAGCAATGGCGAGCATCCAAACTGACAGCCGGAGCATCTTATACAGCCAACCGTAACCGCTCTCTTTATGAAAATCTCGATGGAGAGATTTTTCATCAGCGACAGGACAAGGCATATTTCTTCGCGGAATATTTCCAACGTATAAACAAATTTACACTTACTGGTGGACTTGGTGCGCAATACACATCTTTCAAGTTCAAGGAAACCAATCAAGGTAATAACTCGTGGAATCTACGACCTCAGGCCACTGTGACATACACTCTGAATCAGAACCATAATTTCAGACTCGCATTTACATCATGGCAATCGGCCCCGTCTTTGGCCGAGACCAATATCGCGCCTCAGCAACTCGATGGTTTCCAATGGCGTATAGGTAATTCAAATCTCAAAACTTCATCATCATATATGCTGACATTTCGTTATGGTCACAATCTGTTCAATCAGCGTGTAAGCGGTTCTTTCGGAGCGAGAGCGTTTACAAGTCCCGATGCTATCACCCCCTATCTTTACTGGGACAATAACAGGCTCATTACGTCATACGAAAACAGCAAGGGATTGCAGAACCTGAGTTTCTGGCTTGCCGAGCAGATACAGATTATTCCGGACTGGCTTATGTTTTCAGGCACAATCCAATATAAGGCTGAACGTATGAAGGGTAATACATACACTCTTTATAATCATACATGGAGTGGTGATGCCGCCCTGATGTTCATGTACAAGGGATTCCAACTTGTATTCCAATATGTCAGGGCTCAACGCGACCTTTGGGGTGAAAAAATCAGTTGGGGAGAAGACGTAAATGTAATAGCCGCTGATTATAATTGGAAGAATTGGCAGTTTGAAGCTGGTATGATACTCCCATTCGGGAAATATGATCAAGGTTCAAAGTCTCTCAGCCAATGGAATCGCAATGAGCAACACACGCGCCTTGATATGCGTATGCCTTACATAAGCATCAGTTATAACCTTCAGTGGGGACGGCAGAAACGTGGTGCCAACAAACTGATTAATGCCGACGCTAATGTGGATCATTCGACTACCGGAGGAAGATAAAAATTTGATAATGGAATAAAAAATAATAGCTATCTCATATGAAACAGCTGATAATCTCGCTTGTCTGCATCGCCATTAGCCTTGCAGCCTACGCAAAGCCTCAATGTCAGGGCTTCAACAATTACAATGACAAGGTAACGATAGTTTTCACCGATGAAGATGCAGACAAAACTTACTCGGTATCGGAAGTAAAACTCGTCACCCCCGGCAAAGAATACGCCGCCACCTCCGTACAAGCCAACGTGAAGAATGGTGTCGCAACTGTGACACTCACATTTCCTCACATAACCAAATTCTCAAATCCGAAAGTTACGCTTCGGATTAACGGTAAAAAGACAAAATTCAAGGTGTGTCAATAAATACGCCACAATAGAAAACAAATAATTCATGCAAGAATGGAAGTCCTCGGCAGCGATGTCGGGGATTTTCTTATTGACAAATTCAAATCATACACTTTTGGGTATGGCAGGGAATTTTCAATGGCAGTAACTTTGCAATAAATAAAACAAACACCATATATGAAAATGAAAAGACTCATGGTTTGGGTTGCCGGTATTCTCGTTACTTGCGGTGTCTCCGCAAATAATAAAACTGCGGAATATGGCAACCAACAAGATTCAATCGCAGTCTATAACACGCTAATCAATAAGGCTGACTCGTGCTATATGAAACAAAATTTCGAGCTTGCCTCGATGTTTTTTGACAAAGCGTTTTCTCTTGGAGTGAAGCCTGTTGACAAACACCTTTATAATGGTGCTTGTGCGGCGGCTCTAAGTGGTGATGAAAGCACTGCTTTCACTCGCTTGTTTGCAAGAGTACAGCTATATCCGCAATGGTATAGCGACCAAATCAACCAAGACCGGGACTTACTATCCCTGCACACCTCTCCCAAATGGGAAATTCTCTGCGATACTTTGCAAGCCCGAAAGACAGTTATTGAGCGTAACTACGACCATGCACTGAAAGATAGGTTAGACTCAATCCATTATCGGGATCAAACACCCCGACACGCCTATCTTGCAGCGTTGCGATCTGTTCCACAGGATACCCTGTTGATAAAAACACGCCTTGTGGAAATGCAACGGAATGATAGCATAAATCAAATAGAAGTATTTGATATTCTTGATAGTTATGGCTGGCCGTCTTCCGAAATCGTAGGAGGCTCCAACTTCGCTATTTGGGAGGTTATTCAGCATACTTCGCTTGAAGCTATTGAAAAATACTTGCCACTTTTTCATAAAGCAGCCACCGACAAAGAACTCAGCAAATCATTTGTTGCAATGATGGAAGACCGTTGCGACATGTGGCGCAATCGTCCGCAAAAGTATGGTACGCAGATAATACGAAATGATAATGGTGAAAATGTACCGTATAATTTGCTTGACCCTGAGAAAGTGGATGAGTGGAGAAAAGAGATGGAATTGCCACCGCTTAAAGAGTATCTGGAACAAATGAACCGCAGATGAAAATAGTGGAATACATAATTGTAGCTCTATCGCTTATTCTGACGGGTTGTGCAGGAGTTAAAAATGTGCCCTTCTCGTCAGATGTATGGAGAGTACATCCAACATCGGGATATATCGAGAACTCCGACAGCACCTGTTCGTTTAACCTATGCTCCGATAAGGTTGAATGTGAATTGTTACTGATTGACAGTGATACAGATGCTCTCGGATATAAAGGGTTAAAACCATACTTGAACAAGATCTGCTCACATCTTGAGGTAAACTGTGATAGTATTCTGCTGTATGCTCCCACCAAAGGGTTGCTGTTTGTGGAAATTTCAGAAAATACCCCGTGGAAGCCACGTTCTCAATCAGCAAATTTATCAAGCGAAAAACCATATACAGCGTGGGTGCGCGATGATGATGTTGAGGACTGGAACAGAAAATCAGATGAGATCTATACCAATGTGATTTTAGATAAAAGAGCTAAACAGCTATTGGTAATAGACCGCATCACTTATGATGAGAGAGACCTCGCAATAATACATATAATTCAGACTGAAACACAAAAATTCAGGAGAATGGGCTTGCCTTTATGGTCTGGCACATGGGCCGATGTAACAGAACCTACTTGTCTTGAACCAATTTCTAATTGGATTGAAGGACACCGAAAGGTGGCGTTAGAGAATTATCGTAGAGGACAAATGCGTGACGCGAATTAGATTTACACTGATTATTGAACAGCTAATCATACTAAGACTATAAGCTCCCGGCGTGATGTCGGGAGCTTTGTTGTTTCCCAGAGAGGCGGCTTTTGGGAGGGTGATGAGCAAAAGCCGCCCCGCGCCTCTCGGCATGGGGTGGCTTGCTCAAACATAGGTGCTTGTCGCTTTATGCAACAGCTTCTTCGCAGTACCTTTCTTCTTCGGTAAGGATAGCCTCGGCTTCCTCTGTCGTTGGTTCGTATTGGGTAGGCTCGGCTTCTGCCTCTGCCTCGATGATGTCGGGTGTGGCTTCTTCCGTGGTCGGTTCTGCCTCCGGCATGGGTTCTTCTTCGGGTGCGTTCTCGGCTTCGGGTGCAACCTCGGTCTCTGCCTCGGAAGTGTCTGGAGTGGCTTCTTCCGTGGTGGGTTCTGCCTCCGGCACGGTTTCTTCTTGAGGTGCGTCCTCGGCTTCCGGCTCGGTTGCTTCGGGTTCGGTATCTTTAGCGAGTAGAGCCTTGCGTTCCTCTAATCGTTGGTGTCGCTTCTCGTAAATCTCGTTATACTCGGCTTCGATGTTGGCGAGTTCTTCCGGCATGTGCTTCTTGGCGAAAGAGAGCAGAAGGTCGGCAATAGCGTTGCCACGATACGCACCCTTGAAATTGTCAATTAGAAAATCCCTGCGGATTATCGCCTTTGTCTTGGCGTTGAGACTGGCGATGATTGTCATTTTCTCGCTGTCGTTGAGAACATATTGAGACTTGCGGTCGGTCAGTCCGACGGCTTCGTAATGCTCTTTGCGGAGCGATGAGAGCAGGAAGAAATATATCATCTTGTCCTCGTCCTGCGAGAATTTAGTCTCGGTGATGTCGGCTTCGAGGATTTTCTTCTTTGTGTCCTCGATTGTACGCTCCACGGCTATCTCCTTGTTGCGTTTGTCCTTTGCCTCCAACTTGGCGATTTCGGCTTTCGGATTGTTGCCGTTCTCGCTCGGATTGGCAGTTACAGCCATATATCCGAGCGTCACATCATTGCGCCCGATTGTGATGTAGAGTGAGATTTCTCCTGCCTCGGCTTTTGCCGTGATGTCGGCACACTTTTCCCTATGTGCTTCCACTCTGCCCTCGTATGCCTTTACAGCCTCGGCATATTCTTCCTCGGTGTCGAAGCGGTCGGATTGTGGTACGGCAGGTTCGCAGGGGTAAGGTGTCAGATAGCCACTGAGTTTTTCTATGTCATAGCCCATTTCAGTCAGCAGTGCGTTTACCCTCTCGTTTAGGTCATATTCGGAGTGGCAGAAATTGGCGGTGGGGTGTTCGTTCAGCATTTCAACCGCCTTGTCGGTGAGATAGCCGATGTGCTTCTCTCGGAGACAAGAGGGATTGGAGCAGTTGCCCTCACAGCCGTCCTCGCAGAACAGCAGAAGATTTATGGTGTTGAAAGGGCATGAGGCACACGCCGATTTGTCGAAGCGGTAACGGCTTAGGTCGGTTGTGTAGTTCTTTTCTATGAGCCGTGCCACATTTGAGGCGTTCATTCCTCGCCAATTATTGTAGGTCACACCGTCTTTGAGGTGGGAGTTGTAAACATCGGTCTGTATGTCAACTCCGTAACGGCTTATCTCGGTTGCCACTGCCACCGTGATTTCCTCGGTGTCAATAAGCCGTGCGATTTCGGGTATGAGGGTTGTGAGCTTTATTCGGGTGCGGATATAGGTCTCACTCTTGCCTATCTGCGTGGCGAGTGTGGCATAGTCGTAGCGTCCGCTGTCGATTGCAGCCTTTAACGTCTCGGCTTCTTCCATAGGCGTGATGTCCTGGCGGTGCAGGTTCTCCGCAATAGCCTTTTGTTCGGCTTCATCATCGGAAAGGTCGGTATAGACGGTTGCCTTGATGTCCTCTTTCCCTGCTATGAGGGAGGCGCGGTATCTTCGCTCGCCATACACGATTTCGTAGCGGTCGGTGCCGGCGATTGGTCGCACACCTATCGCGTGGAGAATACCTTGACGGCTGATAGAGTCAGCGAGTTCGGTGAGGCTCTGCTCGTCGAAATTCTTACGGGGGTTGTAGTTGCTCGGCTGAATGAGAGCGAGGGAGATTGTGGCTTCCTGTACGTTTGCGGTGTTGGTCTGAATTGCTGTTGCTTCCATAATTTGAGGGTTTTAGATGTTTGAGTTTTTTGTTTTTTCCCTTTTGTTTGAAGCCTTGTGGCTTCTCGCGTCCGGGGGATTTTTTCGATACAATCAAGACGGAGGGCACAGGGGGCGCAAGGCAAGTGTGGCAAGTGAAAAAATACGGAATACCCAATTTGGCACAAATCGTGGAAGGCTGCCGGATTTTTTCATGCAGCCAAGCCGGAGGCGGTCGCTTGCCGGCGTCACCGCCCGCCGTTACTTCGTAGCGAAAAACCAACGGACGCGGAAGCCGCAAGTAATCAGAAAAAATAGAACTCCCCATGCTCACGCACAGGGAGTCCCGGTTTTTGACAGCAAAGAAATTGTCCTATCGAGGGCGGATTATTCAGCCTTGTTGTTGGCGGCTTCCAGCGAGAGTTTGCGGAAGCGTTTAAGAAGCGGCTCCAGTTCGAGGGAAGCGCGGCGTGCGCGGAGTCCGGCGGCCTTGTTGCCCTTGTCGAGCTGGGAGGCGGCGTCTTTCCGGAAAGAGGTAATGAGTGTTTCGATCTGATCAAGTAGTTCTTTCATCGTTGTATTCAGTTTAGGGATTTATAAAAGAGGTATTTCAAAAGAGTTTACGACACACTGTGCGTCGCGGTCGAGGATAAACCAGTATTCCGAGCGGTAGGGAGAGCCGCTTTCCGAAAGAGCCTCATACTCTATCTTCACTTTCCAGCCGGAGAACGGCTTGCGTGGAGCGTCAGGAGTCTCAAAGCCCACCAGCGAGCGGAGAGCGGACATCGCCGACATCTGGCGGCCGACAAGCTCGGAAACGGCGTTGTCCTCAAAATTGAGGTTCTGAAGCCCGTCTGTCCGGGACATGACCTGTTCGTTGACTTTCATCATCGACATGGCTATCGCCATTTTCTCGTCGTTGTTGATGTAGTTGCGTCCGAACACGCTGTCAGGCTTGCTGACCGCTATGACCTTTACCGACTCCGGATTATCCACCGAGGCCATCAGTGCCTTCTCCGCCACTGACTGCGCCCGTTTCGACGGCTGGCCGAAGTAGTGGAAGGCATATCCTATGCCGCCCCACATAGCCACACAACTTATGAGCAGTATGGCGAGTTTCGTTCCCGGCTTCATACCTTGATAACCTTTAGTTTGTCGGGAGATAAGCCGAGTTTGCGGCGATAGACAGAGCCATTCTCGCCGAACATCTCGACCTCGTGGGAAGTGACACCATCGGCGCATATCTCGCGCACTTCATCGAGCGTCATGAGGTGCCCGGCGATATTTCGCCATATCACGAAGTCGCAGGGACTTCCCTCCTGCCGGTAGTTGGAGCAGTTGAAAGCCTTTGCGCCCACGCGGATCTCGCCGCCGCAACGGGGGCAGCGTGCCACCACCGACTCCATATTGATCGAGCCGTCAGCCGCCATGACAAGCACGGTCGGAAAAGTCTTCCACTCCTTTGTGGCGAAGCCGTCGAGCAGTATGCTCCGCTTCTCCAGCAGTTCCGCGACCTCGGCATCCGCCATCTTTCGGTTGCCGATAACCCCGTTGATGAAGAGTCCGCACTTGCCGTCCTCCCCGGTGTTGTTCTCACAGCGGTAGCCCTTGCAGGTCTTCACCACATTGCCGCCGCACACAGGGCAACGGCCGATAATCTTTGTTTCTGTATCCATGTAAAAAATGTTGTTGATAGTTCGTTTATCTGTATTTTATCGTGTTCCACTCCCACACAAGGGTCTCCGCGATAGCCTTTCCCGACATAACCGAGGCCCAGCCGTCGGGGTCGAGCGAGAACCACAGGTCATTCCATGAGAGAGTGCGTATCTGCCACGCCAGCAGCCACAGGTCGGTGTTGATTGTCTCCAGACGTGTCACCACCTCGTTTGCCACATAGTACCGCTCGGCGGAGTTGAGCAGGTTGACCTTGTGCTTCTCCTTATTGCCATCAGAGCCTGTGACAGTGTAGCTACCAGAAGTGACAAGCTGTTGCATGAAGGGATAGAGAGCCGCCATCTGTGCGGCCGCGTCAGTCAGCTCATCGGACACCAGCACCGCTATCGCCGTACCTTTAAGGTGTCCCGGCACCGATTTACGCAACAGGTCGCAGTTCTTGGGTATCTCCGTAAGCACCAGTTCTCCGGCACGCTTTATCTGATAGAGATTCTGCATGGCACCCTGGGCGTTGGAAAGATACTCAAGCATCTTGTTCTCGACGGAGTGAACGCGGTCGAGTGCTACTGTCACGGCGGCTTCAGCCGCGATGATCTTCTCCTGGGTTGACTTGCGCTTCTTGTGGATATTGTTAAGCTCCACGGTCTGCGCTATCACCGCCGCCGTGAGCGTCGGGTCGGTCTGTTGCGCCATCATGTCCGCTCCCGGAATGACAAGGAGGGATAGAGCGAGCAGGGCTGTTTTCGGTTTGATAGTCTTCATCGGTCAGTCATATTTTTAAGCCGGAGGCGCGTTGCTCGGCGAGGTTATCGTCACGGTCATGTTTGGTAGGGAGTATCTTGATTGAGGAGCGATTACCCAACAGGCAGTCGTTCCAGTCCTTGAAGTCCTTAGGCGGCTGCCACTGCCCCATGCGGTAACGCACGGAGATACGCGGTTCAAACTGAGTGTAGGCGGAGCGGTCGGGCGACACCGGAAAACTCTTGCCTTTGGCCTCCACCATCAAGCCCTCCGGCGTCTTGGTGATTTTCAGCGGTATGTCCTCGACAAGAGCCATGAGGCGGAGTCCGTTGATGCGTCCGGCAAGGTCGTTGTCGAAGCAGTCGTAGGCACGGGCGTTTGGAAAACGCTCCATCACGCCCAGTACCTGACGGTCGGAGAATGTGCCGCCGATGGAAACAAGGGCGATGTCCTCGCCTAACCGTGGACGGTTCAGTTGGAAAAAAGCCATTGCGTCAAAAGCTGATTCACAGAAGAACACATGACGCACGAGGCCGTTGTTGCCGTGCGACAGGTCGGCTACCCACGCCGCCGTTGAGGAATTGGTGCCGGCGGCCTTTGACTTGTAGCCGCCCATGCCACGGATCTCATATCCCACAGTCTTGTCGCTCCCGGCTTCCGTGTAGGGGAAGCCGATGTTGTAGCCGTTGAAATTCTCGTTGCGCCTGTCAGACACAAGGGAAATGAACGGGGCGAGAGCCTTGACCGTATCTGCCGACAGTCCGCGCTGTGCGAACAGCCGGGGGATATTGGCCGCGTCCAGTTCCTTGACACGGTAGCGCGAAGGGTCGAACACCTGAGGCGCGGATGCCGAGCGTACATAATCCCTGTCACGGTCATAATCCGGCTCCGGCATATTGGCGAACTGCGCCATCACTTTCGCTATCTTCTGCCATTCGGTTAGCCCGATGACATTGAACGATGAAAGGTTCTCGCGTATGAACGACACCACGTCACCCTTTGAGCCGTCCCGCCGGAAGAAAGTCTGCGAAGCCTTGTCGCGGCGGTTGCTGACGATGATTGTGTCGCGCTTGTCGCGTCCCTCGCCCAGTACAAGCTCGATGTACCGGCCCACACCGGCCTTGCGGTCGAGGCGGTAGCCGAGCGAATAGGCGACATCATCAATACCCACACGCGATTTAAGTTCCTTGAACTTGACCTTATAGTCAGCCGGTGCCATAGCTTCAGACGATTGAGAGTGACTTGGAGGCGCGGCGGTCGATGCCGGCTATCTCCGATTCATAATTCTTGCGTATCGCGCTTCCGAGGAATATATCTTTCTCGCGTTGGTCGGTGAGCTGGAAATACATTCTCGCGGTTGAACGCTCGATAGGCTTCATGCCGAGATCGACGCCGTTGTATGAGGCACGCAGGGCGAAGTCGCCGGAGCGTGTCTTGATTATGGCGGCGTTCTTGAACGGGCATATCTCGTCCTCCAATGGAGCCATCAGAGGGTCGTTCTTAGCCAGATAAGGCTGTTCGCCGAGCGATATGCGCTGTGCGTCCACACGGTCGAGTATCATTTCCGAAGCCTTGTTGACATCGGCCATCACGGACACGATGAACTTCGGCTCCTGCCGGAGTGCCCCAATCCATGAATCGAGGTAGGCCGCCGAGTTGTCGGTGACTCTGGAGTCGAAGCCCATGGAGTGGCTTATCATGGCCGCTGTAAGCTCGGCCACCAGTTCCTCTTTCGCATATTTCGGGTCGCCGAACTTCGCGCCCGCCTCACGGTTGAGCCTTTCGGGTGTCATGGTGGAGTGCGTCATTTCGTGTAGCATGGTCGAGTAGAACTCCATGCCGTCGCGGTATATGTCCTCCGGAGTCGTGCCCTTGTTGAACTGCTGCTTCATGGGAAGCACCACAATATCACGCGAGGGGGAATAGTACGCGCCTTTCTCCTTGCGGTCGGCCTGTATGGGACAGAGCCATGTCTGCTCGGCAACCATGCGGTCGAGTGCGCCGTGGGCGTACATACCCTGTGTGTCGCGCATTTCAGGCACCTTGAAGCGGTCGAGTAGTTTCTGCACCCTCTCAGGCTGTGCCTCACGGAAATTGGTCTGGTCGATGTTGTAAACCGGGAACGCCTTGACAAAGGGTATCACTTCGAGATTTTTCCGCTCGTCACGGCTCATGGCGCGGTACTCGTCGGAGGATATTCTCTTGCCGTCCTTGTCTCGTACCATCATGTCCCAGTATATCACCGGAAAGGCTTTCTCTCCTTTGAGGACATGGGCCTTGAAGTTGTGTGCCTGCTTGAATGTGAGGAACACGGGAAGCTCGTAGCCTTGCGCCGCCGTGTGCAGCTGGAGGAAAAAGGAGTTTGAGCCGGAGTAGTTGCGTCCCATGATGTTCTGGGGCAGGCCGGCGGAGGAGGCTCCGCCAATCCAGCCCTTCTCCCAGTCCGAGCCCTTCATCCGCTCCATACGCTCAATCATCATCTGGGCGAAGCGGTCGAGAGCCTGCTGGCCTGAACTGTTGGACGCGCCGTTAGTTCCAGATGCCATAATCCTCGTCGTCTATCAGCTGACGCTCCATCATGTCGATCTCGGTCTCGTCGTAGTAGAACTCGGCGGATTCCTCCGAGGGTTCGATGCCGTGAAGCTCGCACCATTCGAGATAAGACTCCGCATTGTCGCTTTCAAGCATGAAGCGGAGGAAGCCGATGTTGCCGTCCTGAAGGAGCTGCACAAGCTCGTCATATTCTAATTTTGCCATAGTGGTATTCTTTTAAGTGTTGTTGGGAAACGGTTTTACATTTTCATGGAGGCTGATTTCTCCATAGAGAGCGGAGCGGCGAGTTTGGTGCTTATCTCCTCAGTGAGATATTTTGCGGCTATCTGCTCGCGTGTGGCGGTCTTCGTCTTGAATAGAGAATAGCCGTCGTCAAAGGACAGCTCCTGACGGGAAGTGCGTCCGCGTCCTTCGCCGAGGTCGGCCGACACCTTCCACTTTCCATCTTCCTTGTCCTTTGCGACACGGATACCTTTGGGGTCGATGCCCTCCGGGAGCCTGAACTGCTCGTAGTGGGATTGCAGGTGCAGACGGTCGCCGAAGTTGCGCTCCACAAGCTGTCCGGGAGTTGCCACGCGGTCGAAGTATGCGTTCAGGTCCTCGCGTGAGGCGGTTGTTGACATCTTCTTGTCTCCCACCTGTGCGTAGAACTTATATTTGCCGTAGTCGGCGCGGGTCTCGTCGGTCTCCTTATAGACATTGAACTTGTCGATAGTCAGGTTGCCCTCGGGGCCGGGCAGCACATTCGCCACCTGATAGGAGACATCGGGCACCCTCGGCATGAGTTTGGTGGGATAGTAGCGTTCCATGAGCTGCGGCACCGTGAGTTCTTTCTGCTGATAGGCGGCGAGGTCGGCCGGATCCATCTTCTGCGGCTTCAACTGTTGGCCGTTGATCTTGGCGGTGAAATACCAGTCCTCCGGGTTGGTCTTGCTCTGGTAGGCGTGGCCGTGTGTCACCTTGTCGCCGTTGACAGTCACCATCTGAGGCTCACGGGGCTTGCGCTCGGCGGCTTCGCCCTGGGTGGCGGATTGGGATTCTGATTTCTTCTCTTTCGGGGTCGTTTCATCGACCGCGCTCTTTGTGGTCTTTACAGGCTCCTCCTGGGGAGTCTTCTCTTTCTTTTTTCTTGGCATATCGGATTCTTTGTTAATGGGTTGTTGTGATGTAGTCTCCACGTGCTTCGCCTCCTGCTCCTTTTTCTTCTGCTTGGGGTCTTCAAGCTGCTCGCATATAGCCACTCTCATTCCGGCTCTTACAAGCCGAGGCAGATAAGTGTCGAGTGCTTCGTGTGGGAAGGATGCCACCTTGATGTTACTGCCGTTGTCAAGCGTCCTGCTTGTGACCGGGATACCGAGTATTTCAGATGATTTTTTCGCGTCTTGGCGGTAGGTCTCATAGGTGTTGCCGGTGCGGAAAAGCAGCAAGGCGTCGGGGTGTTTCTCTTTCATGCGGTCGAACTGATCCATTATGGAGAGCTGGCCCGACTCTTTTTTTCTTGAAGCTGCCATGCGTGTCAGCGTTTTAGGCCGGATTTCCGTTCCTCTTTCTGTGTGGGGTCAAGGCTGATGGCTCGTTCTTTAGAATCATGCTCGACAACTTTCCGGTACTCCCAGCGGTTCTTGTCGGTCATTACCAGGCCGAGATATTCGGGGTGCTGCTCGTCATAGCGGAGTTTCTGCTGACGCTCCCACTCCCTGAGATCGCCTTTTACGACCTTGAAGCCCTGAGGTTCCTTGAGGTCGATGCCGACCGATACCTTTTCGCCGCCTACCGACAGTTCCACCGGCTTGCCTTCGCGTGCCTGCTGTTTCTGCTGGGAGCCAAGCTCGATGTCGTTGACCTTTTCCATGTCCTTCAACTTCTGCTCAATCTGCACCTCGGTTATGCGGCGGTGGATGATTGACTTCGTTTCCGGGTCGAGCTGGAGATACTGCTGAGTCTTCTCGCCGTTGATGTCGATGGCTTTCTGCAACACGTCGCCACGGCGCAGTGCGTCAAGTTCCTGTTGCGACAGGCGAAGCTCGTTGTTTCTGTCAACCGACAGTTCACGCTGCACGGGATATGCGATCAGCGTGGGGTTGCCGTCTTTGTCGGCGGCAAGCTGAAGTTTGAGGGGTAATGAGATAACCATGCCATTCCTGGCTGGTAACGTGACCTCCATAAGTGGAGTTACTTCACCCTTAATCAGCTTCTCCTTTACCTCCTGCGGCAATTTCTCAACCTTTTCACGGTCGAGCCCGAGTTTTGCCAACTGCTCGAAAG
>CAPNHY010000044.1:0-13295 GCA_948665475.1 uncultured Muribaculaceae bacterium
GAATCAGCCCTAATTTGTTCCTGTCTCAAAAATTTTTACCGGACAGTAATAATTTCTTTTATTTCCATTGATAGCCCGGTCTGCGCTTCTATCGATGCTCCAAGATTGAACGTAACTCCAGTAATGGACAGAACTGCTATTCCAGTTGTCATCCATTTACGCAATCTGACAGTACGCAGCCCCACAAAAACTGCAACCATGGAATAAAGAACAGCCGCCCACGTGGTTCGTGGTCCATTGTAGAACACAAATGCTATAAGTTCTGCAACCAGACATATTGAGATAAACTCTGTCAAAACCAATGGCAATTTTTTATGACGGAACCAAACAGTTAGGCAAACAATCAGAACAACAGACACGGCCAGAACTGAGGGGCCTAATTGTATTAACATCTCCCATAAAGGCATTCCCGACACCTTACTTCCGCCCTCCGATGCGCGAGTAGCGAGAATGGGAGAACAAAGGATTACAAATATACCTATACATAGGGAGACAAACATTCCGAACTGTTTTTTGGAAATGTTTTGACGGCAACACAGGCATGATAGTATATATGTACCCATCCCCGCAGCCAAAGGTACGGCAAAGCATTCATGCGCCCAGCCTGCAAGGAATGCTAATACTATGGCATAAGGCAGCTTATCCCCCTCTACAATATTATTTTTATCAATGCTCTGAAAAAGATATAACGTCCATAATGCAAGAGCTGAGGGGAGTACATAATTCAAGATGTACGACAAGCTCAACATGTAATCATACCATGGAAGGCATATCCAGAAACAGAAAATCCACGCATAAGTTGTACAGTCCGCAACGTCCGATCCGATTATTCGTCTTCCTCCTTCAATCGCTCCTATACATAAGAGCGATACGAGCAGTCCCACACTCCAGCGCGGGCAAATCATGAGTAATACAGCTACCATCTGATTGGGCAGACGGAGCATATCGGTCTGCCATCTGTCAGAAGTCAGCGTTATTGCATCAATAAAGCGCCGTCCGACTGTATCCTGCACATCGACAGGCATACTGAACCAAAGATCGTCGACTGCCGGAACTGCGACATAATAAAGTATACCGAATAGGCCGGAACTTAAAACCAATTCCATCCAGTATAACCAGCCAAAAGTATTAGAAAAAGATTTTTTAGTCCATGGT
Source organism: uncultured Muribaculaceae bacterium (assembly GCA_948665475.1). GTDB lineage: Bacteria > Bacteroidota > Bacteroidia > Bacteroidales > Muribaculaceae > CAG-873. Next base: position 1,156 of record CAPNHY010000044.1, read on the forward strand.
TTCATTTCGTCAGGCGATGGGAATTTCTTACGAATGGACAGTGCGGGGCTCGCGGTTGGCGGGCTCCGTCTTCATTTTCACCTTCACCTGGTCGAATCCCTGGCCGTAGACGCCGTTGACATTGGCCTGCGTGACGAAAGCGTCATTGTCAATGCTCTTGATGATGCGAAAGATCGTGACGGACTCGTTCTTGCGGCACATGCACAGCAGCACTTTCACTTCCTGCTTGCTGTACCATCCCATGCCGGTGATGACTGTGCACCCGCGGTGAGCCTCGTTGTTGATGGCGGTGGCAATCTCGCGCCAGTGGCGTGAGAATATGGTGAACTGCACGGCCTGACGGTTGGTGTTGATGACGAGGTCGGCCATGTAGCTGACAAGGAAGAGAACCACGAAGCCGTAGACTATCTTGTCGATCTGATGGAACAGGAAGAACGAGGAGGAGATGATGCACACATCGGTGTATAGCATCATGCGGCCGATAGTCACGTTGCTGTGCTTGTTGACCATCGCGGCCACGATGTCGGTGCCTCCGCTGCTGCCGTTATGTGTGAAGCACATGCCTATGCCCAGGCCGCAGAGCGTGCCGCCGATGACGATGTTCATGAACGGCTCGTTGGTGAATCCTTCGGCGAATAGGGGCTGGAACAGACCCACCCACACGGAAATCATGGTGGCGCCGTAGATGGTGCCGATAACGAACTGCCGTCCCACGACCTTGTAGGCTATCGCCAGAAGTACGAGATTGATTACATACTGGGTGATAGCCACCGGTATGCCGCTTGTGAAATAGACTATAGTGCCTACGCCGGCCAGACCGCCTATCACCACCTTCTCCGGGAGGATGAACGCGGTGAAACCGAAGGCATATATTGCCATGCCGAGCGTTATGAAAAAGTAGTCGCGCGTGGTGCGCCAGAAGGTGTCTTTCGAGAGTTTCATTGGTCGGGTTGTGGAGGGCACGGGCACTGTGCCGGATTTTCGTGCAAATGTACATAAAATATATGAAACTTGGGCAGGCTGTGTCGCGTACCATCGCAAAAATTCAAAAAAAATATGTAACTTTGCGGCTGTGAATATAGTGCCTCCCAAATCGTCTAAAAAACACGACTGGCTTCCCGAGCCGACACTGCGGCGTCTGCCATGGTATCTTGCCTATCTGGCTATACTGCGGCGCGACGGTGTGGAGTTCGTGTCGTCGCGCGGTTTGGCCGATGCTCTTGATGTGGACGCCTCGCAGATAGCGAAGGACCTCTCGCACCTGGGGCTGCGCGGCAAAACGCGCATCGGCTACGAGGTGGTGGCGCTTGAACGCGAGCTGCGAGGCTTCCTCGGCTTCGATGTGGGGCACAACGCAGTCATCGTGGGCGTGGGCAGCCTGGGAGGCGCCCTCATTCAGGACCGCGGTCTGCAGCGTTATGGCCTGAACATAGTGGCCGGTATTGACACCAATACCGACATCGTCGGCACGCGTGCGGGCGGTATAGTCATAAGCGGCTACGAGGCATTGGCCGACATCGTCAGCGATCATGACGTGTCGGTGGGAATACTGACCGTACCTGCCCGCCATGCGCAGGATGCCGCCGACCGGCTCATGGATGCGGGCGTACGGGCGATATGGAATTTTACTCCTACGCGCATACGCGTGCGCGAGGGCGTAGTCATCACAAATACCTCCATTTACTCACACCTCGCGGTGATGTACAACCGCATGGACAGCGCCGGACAATGAAGACCCTGATAGTAGGACCCGAACCATCGCAGGCGCTCCATGTGCGGCAGGTGCCGGATTCTGCTCTGCTGACGGGTGGGCGCCCGCTGTTTCTGCGCGACGAGGTGGATAAGGTGGGACTCACGGTCATGCCGGCCGTGCGCGTCAGCCGCCTGGGGCTGTGCGTAAGCCTTCGTTTCGCCCCGCGGTACTACGACGCGCTGACGCTGGTGGCGCTGAACTGCGACAGGGAATGGAGCGAGGAGTCGCTTGTGGCCGACAATGCTCTCATCGTAGGCCAGTGGCTTCCCGTGCCGCAAGGGCCGGCGGCAATGGTGTCGCCCGACGGCGCAGTTTCGGAGTGGCCCGACCTAAGGCCGGCTTTCGACGAGGCTGTCAGCGCCGTATCGCAGCGCAGCACGCTCAAGACCGGCGACATCATCGTGCTTGCGCAGCCGTGCGGGAGGTATGAGGCCCGGCTTGGTTCCCTTCCGCGCTGGAGCCTCGACGGCTCGCCCGCGCTCGGTTTCAAGATAAGATAAAAAAGATTTAGACCATATATGAAACTCTCCAGTATTGTTCTCTCTATAGCAGCAGGACTGACTGCTCTTTCCGGCATGGCCGCTGATTATGCGCCGTCCTCGTGTCTGGCCTCGGGCAAGTGGGTAAAGGTGCGTGTCACGGAGGAAGGTATTCAGCAGATAAGTTACGACCAGTTGCGCCAATGGGGCTTTTCGGACCCGGAGCGCGTACATGTGTACGGCTATGGTGCTACAGCTCTGACGCTCGACCGCCTCACCGAGGGCGCCGACGATCTGCCTGCCACTCCTACAGTACACACGGCCGACGGACGCCTGCTCTTCTATGGCGATGCCGATGTGCGTTTCGACCTGCGAAACCTTGACGGTCTCGAGACCCTCAGCGGCATTGACAATACACTCTGGCGCCATAATATATATGACCGCGGAGGCTATTACTTCCTGAGCGATGCCGCCGGTGCTTCCGAGCCTGTACACGTGGCTGCTCCAGAGGCTGCCGACGGCGTCGATGTCTATACGGGTCATTACCACGTGGACGCTACAGACGAGGATCTTGTGTCGCCAATAGGCGGAGGCAACATCTTCTGTGAGCGCACGTTCACGTCGAGTGCCCCGTGCCGTATACCCCTGCGTTTCCGCGACGCGGTGCTTTCCGAACTCAGCGACGGCCCCGCACGGCGTCCCGTTTTCGCTTATTACTGCTATGCCGCTTTCGGTGCTGAAATGGCGGTGGACGGTATTGACTGCATTGATGTGGCTGTGGACGGTTCGGCCGCGGCGCTCGTGAGCACACAGCGCAAGGAGATAGACTATTACTCCATGGATACCTATCTCGACCTTCAGGGCGCTATACGTTTCGCCAACAGCTCCGCTATGCCCGACGGAGAATCGACAGTCACGCTCTCGCGTCCGGACGCTGCATCGTCCTATAACTATTATCTTGACCGTCATGCCCTGATATATACCCGCCTCAACCGCCTGCCGGCCGACGAGTCGCAGCTGGTGATGCATTATCCTGTAGCTGCGGCCGGCTCGCTGATAAGCATTTCTGACGCCGCCGACGGGCTGCAACTCTGGGACGTGACCGATCCTGCCGCCGTGCGCATTCTTGATATGCGGGATGCCGACGGATGCGCTCTGGCGTCAATGCCTGACAGCTACTCTGCCGCCTCTCCCGGCCGCATGGTGCTTTTCGACCCGCAGAAGCAGCATCTTGCGCCGGAATTCGTACAGGAGGTGGCATCGCAAGATCTGCATGCACTGCCCGTGCCCGACATGCTTATCATCACTACCGATGATCTTGAAGCCGAGGCACAGCGTCTGGCCGACGCACACGCACGCATTGACGGCCTGGATGTGGCAGTGTGCCGCAGCCGCGACATATATAATGAATTCTCAGGCGGCGCGGCCACCCCTGCGGCATACCGCCGTCTCGCCCACATGTTCTACAGCCGCGATCCGCAGCGTTTCCGCTACGTGCTGCTCATGGGCAGCTCGCTGCGCGACATGCGCGGCCTCCTCTCGCCTCTGCCCCGCGAAGTGCTTGCCGTACATCAGGCCGCGATACCAAGCGCACGCCTCACCAGTTCGGCGTCCTATGCCTCCGATTCCTACGTCGGCTGGATGGACGAGAAGGCTGACTACCTTGACTTCAAGTCGGCCCTGATGAGTGTTGCCGTAGGACGTTTCCCGGCCAAGAGCCCGGGTGATGCCCGGGCTATGGTGAACCACACCATCGACTATATGGAGAACCCGCCGGCAGCCGCAAAAATAGCGCGCGCCGTCATGACCAGCGGCCCCGCCGACAAGTACGAGCACTACAATTACAGTCTCACCATGATTAACAGCCTTCGCCGAAAAGGCATGGTAGTGCATAATATTCCCATCATAGGCTACCGCGACTTCGCCACCGCCGCCACTCCCTTCTACGAGAGGCTGCGACAGGGCTGCGGACTGATGGGCTACTTCGGTCACTCCGTGTCGGGACGCGACCTCGCCAACACGCAGTTCTACTGCGATGTAGTGGCCGACCGCCTCAGCTATAACGTTTACCCTATGGCTGTGCTCGCCACATGCAGCGCTTTCCACATAGACTCGGATGACATCAGCGTAGGTGTCAACATGCTTTCCAAGGAGCATGGAGGCGCCATAGGAGTAATAGCCGCCACGCGCGCCGTATATTCCACCTACAACCGCGATCTGGCCGTGGCCGTGGCCGACGCATATGGAGCCGGACGTCCCGGCGACACTACCGGCGACATTTTTCGCCGGGGACATAATGCCATAATGAGCGCCAACCGCCAGTCAGGACCCCTGTTCAACACCAAGTGCTACAATCTTTGCGGTGACCCTGCCGTACGCATTCCCTTCGCCGGGGCATCCGTCGTGCTGGAGAGCCACGGCAGCGGCGACAGCATGGACAAGCCGGTACGCGGCGGCGACATGCTGTGGCTGACAGGTTATGTGGACGACGGCGAAGGCAATCCCGACACCACATTCGACGGTACAATCGCCATAGAGGTATTCGACACACCCGTTCCCGGCACCGTCATGTACAATGACTCCGGAACTAAGCCCGAGGTTACACTCTGCGACATGGGTCTCGCTTCCTCCACCGCCGTGGTGGAGGGCGGCCGCTGGGCTGCGCGGGTGTATGTGCCTCAGTTCTCGCGTCCCGGTACGGATTTTGCACTCAGCCTTGACGCAGTAGCGTCCGACGGCCGTGCGGCACATGCGTATCGTTCGGGTCTGCATACTTCGGCCGATGCTTCGGCCGGTGCCGGAGTGGACACATCGGCGCCCGAGATTCTGGAAATGTATATCGACAGCTCCGATTTTACCGACGGTGGCGTGACGGCTGCGGACATGGTGCTCTATGCTCGCGTGAAAGTTCCGGCGTCGGGCCTGAATTTCAGCGATGTGGCTTTGCGCGGCTCGTCCAAGGCTGTGCTTGACGGTGCTTCCTCGTCCGTAGGTCTGTCAGGATATGCGGTCCACTCTTCCGACGGCAGCGGCGATGTTCTTCTTACGATACCTTTCCGCGGTCTTTCCGACGGACACCACTCTGTGTGTCTCAGCGTCAGCTCGGGCGCAGGCTCTGTTGTGGAGCGCACACTTGGCTTTGTTGTAAGTTCCGTAGAGGAGGCCACGCTCACAGTCGATGCCGTGCCGGCGCGTACGGAGGCTGCGTTCAGCATAGACCATACTCTGGCAGGTTCGCCGGATGTCACCGTTATAATATCCGATTCGGCCGGCAATACGGTGCGCAAGCTCCACGGAGCCTCGGTCGTGTGGGACCTCGCCGACGAGTCGGGACAGCCGGTGGCCGACGGCGTGTATCGTGCGCACGCGCTTCTGCGTACCGGCGCCCGCTGCGCGCAGACTTCCTCCGCGGAGGTCGTGGTGCTTCGTGATGCATCCGCGCAATAATTTGCCTGTCGCTGCGTTATTAGATAGTACACAAATACGACAGTGCCAATGAAATCTCTGCTCCGCAATACAATATTCGCCGCCATAGTGCTCGGCGTGTCGGCCGGCGCCGCAGCGCAGAAAAACGAGTTCAACCCGGTGCAGACGGGTGTGACCTCGCTCAATATAGCTCCCGATGCGCGCGGTGCCTCCATGGGCGATCTCGGCGCGGCCACCGAACCCGACGCATATTCACAATACTGGAACCCGTCGAAATACGCCTTTGCCTACAGCAACGCCGCCGTGTCGCTTAGTTATACCCCCTGGCTGCGCAAACTTGTCAACGATATTTTTCTGGCCGATGTGGCCGGCTACTGGAAGATAGGCTCCGGCGACAATCAGGCTCTCAGCGCGTCGCTGCGGTATTTCTCGCTCGGTGAGTTCGTGGCTTCCGACGAGGCTACAGGAGGCACCGCCCAGAGCATGAACCCGTACGAAATGGCGTTCGATATAGGTTACTCACGCAAGCTCAGCGAGAAGTATTCGATGGGCGTAGTGTTCCGATACAGCTATACCGACCTGGGCTTCAGCGACAGCTATGCCGGCGACAACAACACCGGCGCATCGGCATTCTCGGCCGATATATCAGGCTACTTCACCACGTATCCTATAATAGGACGCAACGAGTGCCAGTGGTCGTGGGGATGGAATATAAGCAACATCGGTTCTAAAGTGAACCTGCAGAATGGCGAGAATCCGGCATTTTTGCCAACCAACCTCAAAATAGGCACGAGCTTCACATTCCCGCTGGCCGACTATCATAATCTTATGATAGGCCTCGACCTGAACAAACTGCTGGTGCCGACGCGCCCGCGCGAGAGTGACTACGACATGAACACTACCGAGGGGCAGCAGGAATATCTTGATGCCCTTCAGGACTGGCGCGACATGTCGAGTATCAAGGGTATCTTCAAGAGCTTCAGCGACGCTCCCGGCGGCTTTAAGGAGGAACTGCGCGAGATAAGTTTCTCGCTCGGCGCCGAGTACAGCTACAACAACCAGTTCTTCGCGCGTGCAGGCTATTATTATGAGAATGAATTCAAGGGCGGCCGCAAATACTTCGCCGTAGGCGCCGGCTTCGCGCTGAATGTGCTTCGCCTCGACGCATCCTACATGATGGCTACCGCGCAGAATTCGCCTCTCGACCAGACCTTGCGTTTCTCTCTTACCTTCGACATGGAGGGTTTGAAAGATATTTTCGGCCGCCGCAAGTGATGCAGGATATAAGGATAGGCACCGGATTTGACGTGCACCGCCTCGTGGAGGGGCGCAGGTGCATCGTCTGCGGAGTGGATATACCGCATACGCACGGCCTCCTGGGCCACAGCGACGCTGATGTGGCTCTCCATGCGCTGTGCGACGCTATCCTCGGCGCGCTGGCTCTACGCGATATAGGCTATCATTTTCCCGATACCGACCCCGCATGGAAGGGAGCCGACTCGCGGCGTCTGCTTCGGGCTGTGGTTGCCATGGCCGCCGACAAGGGCTATCGGGTTGGCAACGCCGACATCACCGTAATAGCACAGGCCCCCAAGATGCTCCCCTATATAGAGCAGATGCAGGCCAATGTTGCCGCCGATCTCGGTATAGACAACGGACGTGTGAGCGTCAAGGCTACTACCACCGAACATCTCGGTTTCACCGGCCGCGCCGAGGGCATAGCCGCACAGGCAGCCGTGCTGATGATAGGTATTTAATGTGATGAAGTATGGCTATTTAACGTTTATTAACGTTAAATATTAGTCTGAAAGTGTAATTTTGTAGTCAAAAGTACACTTTATTCATCACATTAATATTTCCCGACTTATGAACAAAAAGTTACTCGCTCTGGCGGGTGTGGCATTGTTGGCGATTTCAGCCGTAGCCGCGCCTCCCGGTGCCGTGCGCCGTCTTGGCTCAGGCGTGGATTTCCGTACGCCGATGTCCGACACCGAACAGCCCGGAAGTCCGGTACTTATACCCCGTCCGGCATCTTTCTTCGTTCCCGGCAACGAAGCCGCGCAGGATATCAAGGTGCCGATGATGTCGCCCGCACAGGCTGCCGGCGATGTCAATCTCATGGGCTTTGTAGCAAGCGCCGCCGGCAGCTACACGGGCTACATGTACAATGTGCCTTTCCGCGAAGGCATGACCTTCAACCAGGCCAGCACCATGACTATCTACAACAGCTGGGGCGGTGTGAAGGCCGGAGATACCTACTACACGGTATTTCAGATTCCTATGGGTACTATGGCGTACAATTACATGTACAGCTATAACACCACTACCTGGTTTATGGGTACGACCAAGATGCTCCCGGACTTTCAGCTTTTTGCCACCGCACAGGCTGCCGACCCGGCCACCGATGCCGTCTACGGTTGCTACATGAAGGCCGACGGTTCGCAGGGCTACGAATTCGGTATCGCCGACTTTGCCAACGGCACACGCAGCACCATCTCTCAGATAAGCGGCGTCTGGGCGTGCATGGCTTTTGACGGCGAGGGACGCCTGCTGGCTATTGATGTCGACGGCAATCTGCTGGAAGTGGAAAAGGCGACCGGCGCCACCACGCTCATAGGAAACACTGGCGTTACCACACGCTACATCGCCGGCATGACCTACGACTCCAAGAACGGGCGCCTGCTGCGCGCCGTGTGCGACGAGGGCTCATCGGCTCTCTACGCTGTCGATCCGGCCACCGGTGCCTCGACACTGCTCTATACCTTCCCCGGCAATGAGGATGTGCTGGGCATGTTCATCGGTGCGCCTCTTGCTGCGGACGATGCTCCCGACGCTCCTGCAAACCTGAAGGTGGAGTTCCCGCTTGGCGGCATGGCCGGTACGGTGAGCTTCGACATTCCGTCCACCACCTTCGGCGGAGCCGCCGGCGAGGGTGATGTGACCTATACTGTTACTCTCAATGGCTACACCACGCTGGCTACGGGCACTTCCGGATTCGGACAGAGCGTGGAGGCCGATGTCACCGCACCCTATGCGGGCGACCACACCATCACCGTGGCTCTGAGCAACGCCGCCGGCACATCGCCCAAAGCCAGTGTCAAAACTTATGTGGGCATGGGCTCACCCAAGATACCGGTGCCCTATGTGACCGTCGACGGCTGTAATGTGACCCTCGAATGGGCACCTGTCACAGAATCCTACAACGCGGGATATTTCGATCCGTCTAAGGTCACTTATACAGTCACCCGCTGGAAGGACCTGGAGCAGACGGTCGTTGCGGAACACATCTATGAATGCACCTTCAGTGAGACACTTGAGATGCCCGAGACTCTTACGAGCTATCACTACACGGTTGTCGCCGAGTATGAAGGCAACGTCTCCGGCTGGGGTCAGACCCTTTTCTTCACCCTCGGCGAAGTCCAGGTGCCTTACCTTAACGATTTCTCTTCTGTCCAGCCGTTGCAGTATTATACTGTCATAGACGCCAATAAAGATAATGTATGCTGGTCGCAGGGTGGCGGTGGCGCCATGATTTACAGCACAAGCGGCGATGTTGCTCTGGACGACTGGCTCTTTACGCCGGGCATCCGTACGGAAGCCGGCAAGAAGTACCTTATGGAATTCGGATTCCGCACGCTTCAGCTATATAGCCCCAACCAGGCTGACATAGAGGTGAAGTGCGGCAATACCAACTCCGTTGAGGCCATGACGGGTACTCTCGTGCCTCGCACGGCAATCAATCTGCTTGCCGAGAAGCATTTCACCGGTATATATGAGGCCACGGCCGACGGTCCTCTCCATATAGGCTTCCATGCAGTAAGCGACATGGCAAACTGGCCCGTGGTGGACTACATCAGCATGCGCAGCGCCGATATCCCCGCAGCCGTTTCGGATTTCGAGGTGATACGCGGCGCCTACGGCACCATGCAGTGCAAGGTTAAGTTCAAGGCTCCGACTCTGACGGCAGCCGGCGAGCCTCTCGCTTCTATTTCAAAGCTGGAGCTGAAGCGTGCAGGCGTCATCATCAAGACATGGGACAATCCTGCTCCCGGCGAGAATCTTGAATTCGACGACGACATCAACAACACTCCCGGCAACTTCATGTGGACGGCCACAGCCTTCGGCGATGCAGGCGAAGGCGTCTCCGCCGACAAGATAGCATATATAGGTATAGCTGCTCCGGCGAAACCCGAGACTATCACCGCCGTCGAGGAAGGCAACACCGGCAAGGTGACGATGCAGTGGAGTCCTGTGGAGTACGACGTCAACGGCAACTGGCTTGAGCCGCAGGACCGCAAATACCGCATCCTGCTCAACGGAAGCTACTTCGACAATAATCCCGAAATCACCGACAACAGCTACACCATGCAGGTGACCCAGGGCGACGAGCAGGTATTCTGCCTTCCCGGCATCCAGGTATACAACGCCGTCAGCTCCAATGTGGCGTACGCTACGCCTTCGTTCCCCGTGGGCAAACCCTATGAATCTTACGCCGAAAGCTTTGAGGGCGGCGTAAGCCACCACGGCACGGGCTTCTTCAATACCAACTCCACGGCCATCTGGAGCACGGTGCCCGACGGCTATTACGGCGACCTCAGCTCGGCCGATGCCGACGGCGGTTTCATCGTGCTGTCTTCCGCGGAGGCCGTTCCCGGGGCAGGCTCGTCCATGAATCTCGGCAAGTTTGACCTTTCCGCAATGGAGAAAGCCGCAGTGTCCTTCATGATAGCCAATACTAACGACGGCCAGCACCACAACACGAACAATGTCGAGGTTCTTGTCAATTCCGGCAACGGCTTTGTCTCTGTGGAGACCATAACACTGACCGATTGCGAACTCACCGAACTCGGCAAGCCCGTGGAATGGTTCAAGAAGAAAGTTGACCTATCGTCCTACCGGAACGGTGTCATTCAGATAGCCATCCGCGGCACTCTCATCAACTACGGCTTCCTCGGTATCGATAAAATCAAGGTGGCTCCGGCTCTCGACCACAACCTGACTGTCACCGGCCTCTCCGCCGCCGACAAGATCAGCATCGGCGACAAGCTCCGCTTCACCGCCCTGGTAGAGAACAATGGCAACAACGCCGCGTCGGGCTATAAGGTCCGTTTGTTCTGCGGCGATAAGGAAGTAGCCGTAGCCGACGGTCCGGAACTGGAAGCCGATGCCTCCGGCAGCGTCATCTTCATTTACGAGCCTGACATCTTCTCCGACCCGCAGTGCGAGTTCCGCGTCGTCGTGGAGTATGATGCAGACGAGGACCTCAGCGACAACGAGGCCACGCACAGCGTAACCGTTAAGCTGCCTACGTATCCTGCTCCCGAGAACGTCAAGGCTACCGCCGAGACCGGAAAGGTAAGTCTGGTATGGGATGAGCCTACAGCCGAAATGCCCGCCGAACCCGTGGACGAGAGCTTCGAGAACGGACACGACGGCGATGTCGATACTTACGAGGGATGGACTTTCATCGACCGAGACGGTCAGGTGCAGTCCGAGATGCTCTCCATAATAAGTACTGCTGCCAAGGCTTATGCCGTATGTACCAACTATAATGACAGCTACTTCAATATTCAGGCTCACAGTGGAGAGTTCTTCCTCGCCACCGGTACAAACGCCAACAGCGACATTCCCAACGATGACTGGGCCATATCGCCCAGACTCAGCGGAAAGGCCCAAACCGTGACTCTCTACGCACGCAGCCTCTTCGAGGAGGACGGCGGCGAGTCGTTCAAGGTGATGTACTCTACCGGCAGCCTCGACCCTGATGACTTCATCGAGGTACGTCGTGAGGACGGCGTCCCCGCACCCTGGACGCAGTACAGCTTCGACCTGCCCGAAGGCGCCATGTATTTCGCCATCGTGTGCGTGTCGCAGTATCAGTACATGTTCATGGTCGACGACGTCCACTACGAGCCGGCGGGCGCAGGCGACGGCCTTTCCCTGATGGGTTACAACGTCTACCGCGAGCGCGTGAAGGCCAACGAGGCAGTGGTTGAGGAGCAGGAATACTCCGACACTCCCGAGACTTCCGGCACCTACGTGTATGCCGTGACTGCGCTGTATAGCGTAGGCGAATCGGCTCCCGCATTCTCGGCTCCCGTAGCCTTCGAGAGCAGCGGTCTTGACGAGGCTCTCGAAGCCGGTATCGGTGTCATCGCCGCCCATAACCTCATCACCGTCTCCGGTGCCGAAGGCAGCGCCATCAGCGTATACGGTGTTGACGGACGCACCGTCGCTGCAGTGGATTCCGCCTCAGCCGTTACCGAGATATCCGTGCAGCCCGGTTCCTATCTGGTGACCGTCGGCTCCCTCACCTTCAAGCTGATGGTCCCCTGACGCTTGCTGAATAGATAACACAAAGGGCTGCACCGGATTGGCGCAGCCCTTTGTGTTGCCCGAAGTGGTATGGCGCAATATATCAGATTGTACACTAGTGTCTCTTAAAATCTGTTAATAAGAAATTGTTAAACTCTGTATTCATG
>CAPNHY010000045.1:0-13201 GCA_948665475.1 uncultured Muribaculaceae bacterium
ATGGAGGGATTCGAACCCTCGTCCAAACGTGGAACTAATGCGCTTTCTACGTGCGTATTTCCAAATTGGTTTTCGTGTGCCGGCAGGCATGGAACCGCCAACCGGCGCCTTAACCCCTTAAGATTTCGGAAGCCGCGAGGGGTCCTTGGTTTCCTATTTCCGATATTCCTGCACCGCCGGTTCGATTAGCCTCGGAAAATGGGCAATCGGGCGATGTCTCGTCTCTGCAACTTTTGCGGAGATAAAGCTGATCTACTGTGCTTCAATCAGGCAGCGAGAGCGTAGTTGTTTTCGCCATTTGAAATTGCTGATGTCCCAGATTAAAGAGCGTAGCCATCATTGCTCTGCACGCTTACGCACCACCTCTACACGCTGTCAAAACCGGTCATCCCCGTATGTTGCTGCGCTTTTAGTGTGACGCAAGATTTTACAAAGATATATTTTTTGAATGTCGGTACAAAATAATTAACAATAATTAATGCTGTGCGTGGCATTTTGCTGTTAAATAATATTAATTAATCCGATTCCACGCCGAAATTGCGTATATTAGCAATCCAAATTGATACTGTCTAAATCATGGATAAACATATAGCACTGAGTAAGAATCAGATTGTGACCTCCTTGCAGAAGCCTGTCGCGGAATTCACGAAAGATGATATTATCAGGTTCATCATTGACAACGGCATTGAGATGGTCAACTTCATGTACCCCGCCGATGACGGGCGCCTGAAGACTCTTAATTTCGTAATCAACGATCTGGATTACCTGGAGACGATTCTATCCTTGGGCGAACGTGTCGACGGCTCGTCGCTGTTTCCGTTCATCAGCGCCGGCAGTTCCGACCTGTACGTGTTGCCGCGATTCCGCACGGCCTTCGTCGATCCGTTTGCCGAAATTCCTACCGTGACGATGCTTTGCTCGTTCTTCGACAAGGATGGCAACGCCCTCGACAGCGCGCCGGAACATACGTTGCACAAGGCATGCGACGAGTTCCGCCGCGTCACCGGCATGGAATTCGAAGCCATGGGCGAACTGGAGTATTATGTGATTTCGCCGGCCTCGGACGACTTTCCCGCCACCGACCAGCGCGGATACCACGAAAGCGGACCTTTCGCCAAGTACAACGACTTCCGCACCCTGTGCATGAACTATATAGCCCGCACAGGCGGACGCATAAAGTACGGCCACAGCGAAGTCGGCAACTTTACGCTCGACGGCCTCAACTATGAGCAGAACGAAATCGAGTTCCTGCCCGTTGCGGCCGAAGACGCCGCCGACCAGCTGATGCTCGCAAAGTGGGTAATTCGCAATCTAGCCGCCCGCTACGGCTACAATGTCACCTTTGCGCCGAAGATTACCACCGGCAAGGCCGGCTCCGGCCTGCATGTGCACATGCGCATCACGCGCGACGGCCGCAACATGGTGCTCGATGCCGACCGCCGTCTCAGCGACACCGCACGGCGCGCCATCGCAGGCCTGATGACGCTTGCGCCGGCCATAACGGCATTCGGCAACGCCAACCCCACGAGCTACTTCCGCCTTGTGCCGCATCAGGAAGCGCCTACCAACGTCTGCTGGGGCGATCGCAACCGTTCCGTGCTTGTGCGCGTTCCCCTTGGGTGGACTTCCCTCACCGACATGTGCGCCGTGGCTAACCCCGGCTCTGATGCATCCGGAGTGGACGCCACGCAGAAGCAGACATTCGAGATACGCAGCGCCGACGGTTCGGCCAACATCTACACCCTGCTTGCCGCCCTCGCCGTAGCCGCCCGCCATGGCTTCGAGATGCCCGACGCGCTCGAGGTGGCCGAACGCACTTACGTTGACGTCAACATCCACAGCGCCGAGAACGCCGACAAGCTTGCGCGCCTCGCATGTCTGCCGGTTGACTGCGCCCAGTCTGCCGACTGCCTGGAAGCCGCGCGAGAGGTGTTTGAGCGCGGCGGCGTGTTCTCCCCCGGCATGATCGACAGCACCATGCGCCGCCTGCGTGCCTACGACAGCGCGGAGGCTCACGAGGCCCTGCGCGACGACGCCCTGATGCAGACGCTTGTCACCCGCTATTTCCACTGCGGATAGCGGGGCAATTCCCGCATAAACAGCCGGCGCCGCGACTTCCTTGTGAGTAGCGGCGCCGGCTGCATTATGCCTCGGAGATCAGAACAGGTAGCCGAAGCCGACATTCAGATAGATGGGATACATTGCAAAACTTATCGTTTTGAACGACTTCTGAAAGATTCCGTTGCATCCCCATGCCAGATTCGCGTTCACCAGCAGATGCTTGTATGCCGACCAGCTGACGCCGCCCTGCATGCCCCACTGGAATTTGCGCAGATCGCTGCCGAAGTCATAGGTCGCGCGGCTGTCGCCGTTGAACTCCACTTTGTCGCCCGTCGGGTCACTGACGCGCAGATAACCTTCATAGACATGACCGTCGAAGTTGTTCTTGAATGCGAAAGCCAGATACGGGCCGAAATTCACCTTTAGCCTGCGGTTTGCCCGCCACACGCCGGTGATGGGCACTACGAGCTGCTGTGTGGAGTATTTGGTTTTCACCATGCCGGTCCAGCGGCCGTCCAGCATTTCGCCGTCCTGCCATATCTCCATGCCATAATTCTTCACGCGCGCACGCGTATCCATTCCTTTGGTCTCAAAACGCAGCCCCAGCGCGACACCCCACTTTTTCTGAGGGTCTATCCATTTGGTGACGGTAGCGCCTATCTGGAGATTGAGGTTCGGGTTGAAAGAGTTGATGTGGCGGATCTCGGCCGGCAGGGGCAGGGGAGAGGCGCCGCCGATGTTGGTGCCCGCGTTGACTTCGTACTCAAACTTGTACCATTTCTCTTTTTTGACCGGTGCTTCGGCCATCGCGCCGAGGGCTATTGCCATACACAGAGCCGTGGCGATATATTTCTTGATGTTCATGACTATTCCTCCTCGGTCTTTTCTCGTTTGCAGACTATTGTGAGCTCGTCCACCTGCAGCGTGCTCCCTATGGCGCCGCTGAAGTAGTCGCCGTTCTCGCTTGAGCTCATCACTATTGCCAGGCGGTAGCGTCCGTCCTGCATCTTTTGTTTGTCTATGCTCTTTCCGGGGCGATACACGAACGGTACGGAGAACTCCACCCACTCGTCGCTTTCGTGCCTGTCGGGGATGAGAGCCCATGATATGATGTTGGGATTGGTCTCCGACAGCACGTTCTCACCGTTGAGCCACTGCATGTCGGCTGTAGCTTCAAAAAGCACGGCATAGAGATTGAACATGTCCGTCTTTCCGGGCACCGGCACCAGTTTGCCGTTGTCGCCGAGTTCGCAATAGGTTTCGCCTGCCTTGAACTTGTAGAAGCCGCTGAACGATATCGGCACCATGCCCATGATGTGGCCGCGGCCGAAGTGCGTGGCCTCCAGCGGTTTTGCCAGCGCGTTTGTGACGTCGAAATTACCCGTGAACAGGCTGCCCGCAGCCATCGGCTTGTTGACCGACGCTCCGAACGAGCCCGTAGCGCGGGTCACCAGCACGGCGCATTTGCCTTCCACGCCGCCGTCGGCCTGATAGGTCGGGAAATCTTCCGGCACCTTTCCTTGCAGAGTCAGGGCGAAAGCCGAGTTTGCCGAAGCCCACGCCCATTCTTCCTCACCTGCTGCGTTCTCCTCGAAGAACACATCATAGGTGCGGCCTATAGTCGTCTGGGTATATACGTCCTCAAATCCATATGTCACCGACACTTCCGGATCTTCCGGCCGGGTCTGCCGCTTTACGCGTACAGTGTACTCTTTTGTCCATTTGCCGTCCTGCGATGTCACTGTGTACACCTGCGGATCCGTGAAATCACGCTCGGTGCCGCTTACAGGATTGATTGTCGCGCCTTCCGTCACCGTGAAAACCGGAGCGAATTCCGGTCCCGGCTGGTCGTATCGCACGGTAAATTCAACGCCGGTGTTGGTTATCACAGGTGCATCCACCAGCTCTATGCCCGGCATTTCGGCTGTGAGTATGTCGCATTCCGTGTTCAGCGGCTCGTCCTTGATGCAGGAGGATGCCGCCGCTACAAGAGCAAGCGCGACTATTGGTTTTGTATAATACATATAGTGTATGTTTTGTTTACTGGCTGCAAATTTACGAAAATTATGCAATTGACACTCATTATTGGTGCTTTTTACTTTAAAATTGTATAGAAATGAATAAAAAAGTAGAATCTTTGGAATAATTTTGTAACTTTGCACGGCAAAAATGGCATGCTCCATTATGCAGCGAACCAGAAATAAACCAAACTTATACTATATGAAGAAAGTTTACATGATTTTAGGCCTTGCAGCCGCAGCTTCGGCACCTATAGCCGCACAGCAGCTGCCCAATGTAGGCTTTGAAGGTCAGTGGATTCAGTCAGCGCCCTGGAATCCCATCACGGGCACCGATCTTACCATGGATGAGTCTCTTGACAACATGGGGACAAAGCCCGAGGGAGGAGTCAATCAGCCCGAAGGATGGATTATTTCCAACGTGCTCGGCGTCGTATCCGAAAAAGACGGAGGCGGCTACGGAAGTCTTGGTGCCACCATCGTAGGCACTCGCGTGGCGGGCAAGGACTCTGAAAGCGCTGTCAAGCTCACCAATAGTCCCAACCCGTTCATGGCCGCACAGATTGTTCCGGCATATCTGACTTTAGGCACAAGCTGGGCCACCAATACCCTTAACTGGTCTACGTTCTCCCCCGAGAACAAAGATGGCGGCGTTTTCGGCGGTATGGCGTTCACCGGCCGTCCCGACGCTGTAGCATTTGACTATAAGCTTGAGGCCCCTGCCGATGGCACGCTTCAGAAGGCTACCGCCCTCGTGTATGCCTGGAAAGGCACATGGACTCAGGCCGATGTCCCCGCCAACAACACCATGTACGGCGAGCCCGTCAAGGTTACCATGACCGACCGCGACCGCAACATCCTCGGCATGAACACCGACCAGGGCGGCGCAGTCACCCACTCCGACGACGCAGAGCTTATTGCCAAAGGTCTGAAGTACATAGAAACGGCCGCTGCCGACTGGACGGCTTACGAACTGCCCATCGAATACCTCTCGACCTCTGTCCCCGCCAAAATCAACATCGTCCTCTCGGCCAACGATTACTTCAACTCCACCGACATCACCAGCGGAAACTCCCTCACCGTCGACAACGTGAAATTCGTCTACTACTCCCGCCTGAAGAGTCTCTCCGTAGCCGGCACGCCGGTGGAGGGCTTCGATAGCGACATCCTGGAATACACCATCAACGGCCCGCTGCCCGAAATGGAAGAACTGGCCTTCGAGCTGATGAGCGAGCGCGCCGGCATCGAGGCATCCGTCGACGAAGCAGCCAAGGTAATCACTCTCACTGTCACCAACCAGGACGGCGAGGACGCTGACGGACTGACCGCCCACAACTACCGCCTCACATTCGTGGAAGCTCCACGCTTCGGAGGCACAGTCTACGAAGGCAACGTAGTGGTTGACCTCATGGGAGATACCTTTGACCCCATCCCCGCCAAAGTGCATATCATCACCGATGAGAACAATCCTGCCAAATGCACTCTGGTTCTTCCTGACTTCTCTCTCGGAGAAGGCGCTACCATCGGCGACATCGTAGTGCCCGAAGTGTCCAAGACAGTCAAGGCTGACCGCAGCGGCTACACCTACGAAGGATTTGTAAGAAATCTCACCCTTAAGATGGGCGAAGAGGATATCCATGCCAATGTCAATGTAAACGGTACCACTGACAATGAGGGCAATGCCGTGTTCGATATCCCTGTGACCTGGCTTACCGAATACCCCGACAGCGACGCCGGTATTCCCATCGGCGTGACGTTCAACGGCAAGACCGACACTCCCGACTCTGCAGGCATCAGCGATGTAACCGTCGACGGCGGCGACAATGCTCCCGTCGAGTACTTCAACCTTCAGGGCATGCGTCTGTCGCAGCCCGAGGCCGGACAGATCGTAATCCGTCGCCAGGGTTCCAAGGTCAGCAAGATCCTGGTTAAATAAGAGTTTCCGATAGCTATTCTATAAATCCGAAAGGCGGCTTGCCGGTGCGGTTCCTTACCGTAGGCAAGCCGCTTTCCTTTGCCACGCTTGAAGCCGGGAAAAGCAGCGCATCAGGTGCTTACAGGATGTTGCATAACTCGATGTTTTCCCCGCTTGTAGGGACGCACGGCTCGTGTAATGCGGTTCAAATAAGACCATTGGGCGCGTTGCAACCCTCCGTGTGGCTGGCAGTTTTTATTTTATCGGGCTGTAATGTGCTGTGTATATTATAGTTGTATGGCCGGAGGCCATGGATTTTGTTAACCGCGGGCACTTGTGCCCGTGGCAAGGAGTCGCCCCCAAATTCAGCCCCGGAGGTGGCTGAATTTCCTACTTATAAACCTGTATCTTTGCAGCCATAGCCTGGAGCCGGTGCAGCCACCTCCGGGGCTGAATCCGTAACTGGTTCATTACCCCGGGCGGCACGCGCCCGGGGCTAACAAAATCCATGACCTCCGGCCATATATATGTTGTTTTATGGACAACTTTTTCCTGTGCCCAACATTATTTGAACCGCATTGCACGGCTCGTGCGTCCGAGAGATTGTTGCTGATTTTCAATTGGTTACGCGGGCGTCGTATCCGCGGTAGGTTCGGAATTTTATCGTGCGTAGCCCACGGGATTGTTGAGCATCGGCACGACGCCCTCTTTCAGGCCCAGGAGCGCGGCGATACCGTCGTGGTCCATACTCATGCGCGGGCGTGTCGCCAGACCGTTGCCCGCGCAGAACAGGCATATGTTCTCGCTCACGTAGCCGGCATCTGCCTTTTCTATCATCTCCAGAGTGGCCGCGTCAAGGGGCATCGCATAGTCCGGGATGACGAACTCCGTCGCCGTCGGCACTTCTTTCTCACACTCCCGCGCCTCCTCCACGCTCAGGTAGGTACGTTCCACCGGGTATATCTCGAAGTAAGAGCGCATTCGCATCGGCGTCTTGCTGCCGAAGGCCCATTTGAACACCTTCCCGCGGCCGAGTGCTTCCATGGTGAAGGTGCGCATCAGCAGGTCCTCGGGGCGCAGCTCGCCGCGTTCGTTGGGCACGTATGCGTCAAGAGAGCTCAGCTCGTTGAAATCTACCGTCATGCCGAACAGCTTGAATATCCACGGGCTTATCCGGTGGTCCTTCGTGTCGGCCAGAGGGTCGCACATCACCGTCACCTTCTCGGGCGTCACTTTGTAGACTGTCATCAGTCCGTGCTTGCCGGCCTCGGTTGCGGTGCCACAGCGGCCCCGCAGCGTGTCGGGCAGCATCTCGGGCGTGCCGTCCTTATGGCCCGGCAGGGTAGCAAGCGTGAGCCACGATATGTCCGATGCGTCGGCGTTGGCCGCTATGCTGTCCGGACGTCCGGGAGTAATCCTCTTCATCACGTTGCGCTGGCGCAGGACTCTTGGCGTACGCCTCTCCTTGAATTTCTTCAGCTTCTTCAGCGGTAGCATGTAGTCCACCATATAGTCGGCATACACGCCTATCTGCGTGGAGTCGGTGTCGAGTCCCATGTATTCGCGCACGTAGCAGACTATCCGCATCACGTCTCTGTCGGCCGGGCGCACGGCCAGCTCGTCCAGCTCGTAGGGCACCGGGCTCATGCGCAGGGTGTCCGTGCCGGCCGTCACTGCGGCCGGCATGTAGCCCATGCAGCGGACGGATGCCGCAAGCGGCGTAGAGAACGCTCCCTCGGCATCGGTAAGGTCAATCATTACGCCTCCGGCGTCGAAAACGGATGCCGCCGCCAGCGGCGTGCCGTCTGTGCCGTCCACCACTACGGTGCGCGCTTCGGCGAGGCATGCGGCAGAAAGCAAGAGCAATAGGGAATAGACTCTGATCATAATGTGAAGAATAATTTTCGGTGCAAATATAGCGGCTTTCGCCTGCAAAACGGAACTTGCTTTGTTAAAAAGTTTTATTTTTGTCCAAAAATTGCTACCTTTGCACCGAATAACGGAGGCCATCACCCTCCGAAGCGCTTGTAAGCGCCTAAGGTACAATTCTAAACGCTTTGTTGCACACAAGGAATTAGAAACCCGCCACGTGTCTGGCGATGAGCGATTCTCAACACCCCGAGGAGTACTCCTCTTTTTCCATTATGCCTGCGCATAATGGAAAAAATTGCGCGTAGACATCCAATCATTCATTATTCATATTTCTAATCCAAGCAACAAAGGTATGAAGAGACTATTTCTCTTAACTTGTGCAATCTGGATTTCGTGCATGGCTGCTTTGAGTGCCGGCGCGGCGGTGAAAATCACCGGCCAGGTTGTCGACGACCAGGATGAGCCGATTATCGGCGCCTCAGTAACAGTGCCCGGAACCAATGTCGCCACAGTCACCGACTACGACGGCAAATTCAGCTTCTCCGTGCCTGATAACGCCAAGGCTGTAAAAATCAGCTACATCGGCTTCAAGAGCGTTGAGAACCCCGTCAAGAAAGACATGGGTGTCATCAAGCTCGCCACCGACACTCAGGTGCTCAACGACGTCATCGTCACCCAGGCCATCGGTAAGACACGTGTCACCCCCGTGGCCATGAGCAATGTCGACCAGTCCACCATCGACCTCAAGCTCGGCCAGCAGGAATTCCCCGAAATCCTGAAGACAACCCCCGGCATCTACACCAATAAGCAGGGTGGCGGCTATGGCGATGCTGAGACTCGCATGCGCGGTTTCAAGAGCCAGTGGGTGGCCGTCACAGTCAACGGCGTGCCCGTCAACGACATGGAGAACGGCAATGTCTACTGGAGCAACTGGGCGGGCCTCAGCGACGTCACCAGCAACATCCAGACACAGCGCGGACTCGGTGCAAGCATCCTCTCCACACCCTCTATCGGCGGCACCATCGCCATCACCACCCGCACGCTCGACGTCGACCGAGGCGGCAGCATCTGGTACGGCATGGGCAACGACGGCATGAACCAGTACGGCTTCAAGCTCTCCACAGGCGTCATGAAGAACGGCTGGGCTGTCACCATCCTCGGAGCGCACCGCTGGGGCGACGGCTACATCCAGGGCACAGCCTACAGCGGATACAACTGGTTCTTCAACGTGTCGAAGCGCATCAACGACCGTCACGAAATCTCTCTCACCGGCATGGGCGCACCTCAGGAACACGACCAGCGCAACAAAACCTACGGCGGCCTGAAGGTGGAAGGATGGCAGGGTGTCCGCAATATCATGGGCGACGAAAGCCCCTATCGCTTCAACCCCGTATACGGCTTTGACAACGAAGGACGCCAGCGCACCAGCAACCGCAACGTCTACCACAAGCCTCAGTTCACGCTGCGCCATATGTGGCAGATCGACAACACCTCGTCATGGGCCACCAGCATCTACGCCTCCATCTCCTCCGGCTATGGACTCAGCGGCCAGGGCCGTACTTCCGACTATCGTTCGGCATGGAACGGAGTCAGCACCACCGGAGTGCTCAGCTGGAATTACCGCCGCCCTGATGGCACCTTCGACTATGGCAAGGTGCAGGATATGAACGCAGCCAGCACCACAGGCTCCAACATGGTGATGAGTAAGAGCAACAACAGCCACCAGTGGTACGGACTCGTATCGAACTACAAGAAGTTCTGGGACCTTAAGAACAACGACCGTCTCGCCGTCACCGGCGGTATCGACCTCCGCTACTATGTAGGCGACCACAACAACAAGATTACCGACCTCTACAGCGGCGCATACTTCATGGACGACGCCGACCGTAAGAGCGTAAGCCCCGTCAACAACGCCGCTGCCGCCGACCCCAACTGGAAGTACGAGCACCTCGGCGTAGGCGACATCGTCTACCGCAACTTCAAGGGCTACACCCTTCAGGAAGGCATCTACGGACAGGTTGAATACACCACGCTTGAGAAAAAACTCAACCTCGTCCTCTCCGGTGCCATGAGCTATACCACCTACTGGCGCGACGACCATTTCTACTACGACGACGCACACAGCAAGTCCGACAAGGTCAACTTCTTCGGCGGACAAATCAAGGGCGGAGCAAACTACAACATAGACCGACACAACAACGTCTTCTTCAATGCCGGCTACATCAGCCGCGCTCCGTTCTTCTCCAACGCTTTCGCAGCCTACAACACCAGCAACATCATCAACGATAACGCTGTCAACGAGAAAACCTACTCGTTCGAGGTCGGCTACGGCTTCTCCAGCCGCATCTTCGCCCTCACCCTCAACGCTTACTACACCAAGTGGCTCGACCGTGCCATCATGCGCTCGGGCGCCATATCCGGCACCGACGACCGCTTCATGCTCAACCTTCAGGGCATCAACGCACGCCACATGGGTGTCGAACTCGACTTTACCGTCAAGCCCGCCAACTGGTTTGAACTCAACGGTATGCTCTCCATGGGCAACTGGGAGTGGGTCAGCAATGCCACCGGTTACTACTACAACTCCCTCGGTCAGCCTCTCGCCAATGTGAAGGGCAGCATCACCGGCGCTCTCGCCTCGGGCATCTACGCCGAGGACCACGCCAACTCCACTCTCAACTACAAGAATATCAAGGTTGACGGCTCGCCACAGACCACAGGCGCTCTCGGCGTTACTTTCAAGCCCTTCCACGGCATGCGCATCGGCGCCGACTGGGTGTTCGAGACACGCAACTACGCCGACCAGTACATGAACAGCAACAACCTCACTCTCAACAAGTCGCTCGACGTTGCACAGCCCTGGAAGATGCCCTGGGGACACACCACCGACCTCAACGCCAGCTACCGCTTCAAGATGGCCGGCTTCGACGCCGTCATCTCCGGCAGCGTGAACAACCTCTTCGACTACAACTACATCACGCACGGTCAGAGTCCTCTCACCAAGGACGGCACATGGGAGAACGCCGAGTTCGTATTCTACAGCTTCGGCCGCACCTACTCCATGAAGTTACGTCTTAATTTCTAATTTTCAATCCGACTACTTAAATGAAACAGTATATTTCCAAAACCCTGTTTGTAGCCGCTGCCGCCGTCCTCGCACTCACTGCTTGCGATGACAACAGCTGGAACAAAGACTATCTCGACGGTTTTGAGGACGCTATGCCGGACATCAACAAGGACGTGCAGACTGTCGAGTACACGCTTACCGACGATGACTACACCACCCTTGCAGGCCTCAGCGCAAACAAGGCTCTCGCCGGCGACGAACTGAAGGACGAGCTGGCCAACGTGGGCAAGCTCAAACGCTTCACCGACGCCATCAGCGCCGAAAAGTACATGCCGGCATTCCTCGCTTCTTCCGGTTTCGCCTACTTCGCTCTCAACGACGGCTCCGCAGTGAAGGTAACCTTCAATCAGGCCGACGCACTGCCCGAGGAGCTTGAGAAGCTCAACGCCGCAGGCAGCTATACCCTCACCGCAGCCGACTACATGACAGTATGGGGCAGCGAAGAGGACTATGCCGAGGCCCTCAGCCCCGCCCACGCTCCCAAGCAGGCCATCCCTGCTATCCTTAAGGCTCTCAAGCCCGAAGCCGTCCTCGGCGATTATATGGTCGTGAACTACAACTACAGCGCCACTGACCCCGTCTTCGATGTGCCCGACGTGCCCGCCCGTGACCCGCAGACCATCGAGTTCGATGCCAGCGCCGACCGCAACGACGAGGAGCTGAAGGCATTCTGGCAGGCAATCGTCGACTGGGTGTTCGAGACTCAGGACGTTCCCCTTGGTTCCACCGGAATCACCAGCGGCGAGGGCTACGTCACCAGCTATGGCAATAACGAGTATTGGAGTGGTGCCTCCGCCTATCAGGTCAATGCCGACCTGCGCGGCAGCAAGGCCATCGCACAGTATGCCGCCGGCTATGACGGCATGACCGAGGAGCAGGTGAGCGATCTCATGTTCACACGCTTCAAGGAGCAGTCGCTTCCATATGCTCTCCGCAAGAAGTACACCGACCTGGTCGACGGCGACGTCTTCAAGGTAACTTACAAGACCTACACCGGTGTCACCGCATCCTACATCGCCACCTACGAGGTGAAGGACGGCGTCATCACGTTTGTAAGCAACGTCAGCGCCGATGCCGAGGCTGCTCCCGCCAAGGCTCCCGCCCGCGTGGCCGAGGTCGCTTCCGTCAAGAGCACCGACGTCTTCTATTTCGACGGCAGCAAGTGGTCCGTACCCGACAACGTCATCGCCCTCAGCGACGCTCAGTGCATCGAGATCACCGGCCGCTTCAACACCCTTACCGCCGCACAGGCCGATGCCAATCTGCCCATCTTCCTGAAGGTTAATTATCCCTACGCTACGGCCGACACGCAGAAGTACGTCATCTACAACGAGTACAAGACCGGCTATGTGGCCCGCCAGTACATCTACGACGGCTCCGAATGGGCCGAGAACGACGGCATAGAGCAGACCACTCTCCAGTTCGTTCGTAAGGACGGCCAGTGGCTTGCCGACCCCAGCGTCGTAATCACGCTCCCCATCGGCAAGAACCAGGAACTCAGCATGCAGTACTATCAGGCATGCTGCGACTGGGTTTATGAGAACATCGACGTACCCCTGGGTTCCACCAGCATCACCAGCGGCTTCGGTTATGTCACCAGCTTCGGCAACAACGAGTACTACACCGGCGCATCCGCCTATCAGGGCAATGTCGACCTGCGCGCCGACAAAGCCGTGGCACAGTACCCCGACGGCTATGCCGGCATGTCCGATGCCGAGGTTGTGGCCCTCATGAAGAAACGCTTCGAGGAAGAGGTAATGCCCGCCGTTCTCGCCAAGTTCCATCCCGACCTCGCTCCCATGGACGGCGTACAGGTTACTCTCACACTCGTATTCGGCACCTACGACGGCAGCAACCGCACCGAGACCGCCCGTTGGGAAGTCGTAGCTCCCGGCGAGTTCAAGTTCCTCGACTGCACCTGGAACAAAGCTGAATAATCCCCCCTTACACTATACCCGCAAAGAGCGCGCCATCCCGGCGCGCTCTTTATCATTCTACCCCACCGGCATAAGCCTTATAAGATTTATAAGATTTATAAGATTTATAGGGCCTATAAGCCCTATCGCCCTTCCCCTCTCCCAAAAGATTTTTTTAGTAAAATGCAAATTTTTTCTCTCTATCCCACAGCGAGTTATTCCCGATTTTAACATTTGTTAGCTATGAAATGAACCGGGGGGTGGTTCATTTCATAGTTCCAAGGGGTATTTC
>CAPNHY010000046.1:0-12879 GCA_948665475.1 uncultured Muribaculaceae bacterium
ATGCGCTTCCGGCGGCGTTTCGGGGCGTCAGGAGAGGACGGAAGGGAGTTTTTTGGAAGGGAGTTTTTTGCCATCTCGACTTCAAATTCTTTGCAAAAATCATCCGCAATACAGAAAATTTCAGTAACTTTACTCTCGGTAATCATGATACAGTATTTATTGTTTGGAACCTCTAAATTACTAAATATCAGTGATATTACCAAAAGAATCGGCAACTTTTTCAGGTTGCAGATTCAACTTTCTTGGGGGATCGCTTATCCCGAACTCGCGTGTATAGTTCGTCGATGAGCACAGGGGCCGAGCCGCAAAGGTCGGTGATGTTGCCCGTTATCGCTTTCCATTTGGCTTCGGAGTCACCTTTTGGGTCAATCATGGAGCATGCCGATATAGCGCCTGCGTTGACAAGCGGTGTCGACGGGTGGTCATTCTCCAGGAGTATGGCGAAGATAGAGTTGAACGGGAGGCCGGTCGCATCGGCGCCTATTGCCTCAAGCACTCCCTGCGGTGTATGCTGCCGCATCGCAAGGATGGCTGTGGGGACCTTCGACACTGACTCTATGCCGAAGCGGTAGGCCGTATCTCCGAAGTTGAAGGCCGTGCCGTCGGGCAGCATCACGCACAGCCCGAAAAGTGATGAGTCGATATTTGCCAGATATGGAATGTAGTCGGCATTCTTGCCTCCCGATATTCCTGATGCATAGGTGTAGGCCTGTCGTGCGGCTTCCTCTATCTGCCGGCGTGTAAGTATGATGTCCATATATATCTGCTTTGGGTTAAAATAATCCGACAGCCGGCGCCCGACCGTAGTCATCGGTGGCCGCCGGCTGTCGGGAATATATGTGGCGGAGATTGACGGTTTACTTACCGGTGTGGTTGAATGTCTTTGCCACGAGAGGCACGTTCTTCTCCATCGAGATACGTGTGGTGGTCGGGTATTCGAGCGCGTTCAGTTCGGCGACGGCAAATCGGATGTCGTTCAGGAGCTGGTCGGCCATGTCGCGGCTGAAGCCCTGTTTGCACAGCACGCGCATGACGACGATGTTCTCGATATTGGCCGGCAGTGTGTAGGCCGGTACCATCCATCCTTTCTGGGCAAGTTTGTCCTGAAGGTCGAAGAGGGTCCATTTGGCAGTCTTCTGTACTTCGGGCTTCATAAGCCACGTGAAGATAGGATTGGGCACATCGGGCGAGTAGGGCTGGAATTCGGGCATAGCGCTTACCTGCGAGTGGAGGTATTTGGCTACCGACAGCGAGTTGAACTGGACGTTCTTGTAGCCCTCGAATCCGAGACGTATGAACTGATAGTACTGACCCAGGATCTGTGCGGCCGGACGCGAGAAGTTCAGGCCCACCTGGCTGATTTCGGCGCCGAGGTAGTTGACGCTGAACGACATTACGTCGGGGAGATATTTCTTGTCTTTCCATACTACCCAGCCCAGACCCGGGTATACAAGGCCGAACTTATGGCCTGATGTACTGATCGACAGCACCCATTTGAGGCGGAAGTCCCATTTGACATCGGGGAAGAGAAACGGCAGGATGAAGCCGCCTGTGGCTGCATCTACGTGGATAGGTATGTCATATCCGGTCTTTGCGTTGTATTCGTCAAGAGCCTTGTCGAGAGCGTCCACATCGTCGTTCAGTCCGGTCCAGGTAACACCCTGGATTGGCACGATACAGATAGTGTTCTCGTCGCACATCTTGAGCGCTTCCTCCGGGTCGAGGGTGGTTTTCTCCAGAGTCAGAGGCACAGTACGCATCTCTATCTGCCAGAGCTGGGCGAATTTCTCCCATACCACCTGATAGCCCGTAGAGATCACGAAGTTCGGCTTGTCGAACGGCTTGCCCTCTTTCTGACGGCGTTCACGCCAGCGGATCCAGGCTGCGATGCCGCCGAGCATACAGGCTTCCGACGAACCTATTGCCAGCGCTCCCGTTTTCCATTTGGAGGTTTCGGGAGTGTTCCACAGATTGGCCACTATGTTGATGCACTTTCCGTTCATTACGGCAACGCGCGGATATTCGGTCTCATCTATATAGTTGATGTTGATGGCCTCGTTCATAAGACGGGTAGCATATTCATCCATATAAGTGGTTACGAACGTGGCGAGATTGAGCCGCGGCTGCGTCTGGGCGAAAGTCTCGTCTTTTACCATCTGATAGGCGATTTCAGGAGTAGTGGGGCCGGCAGGTATGCGGTCGACAGGAGCTGCCTGAAGCATGGCGTCTGAACCGAACACATCGGTCTTGGCATCGCCATTGCGGAAATTGGGGTCGAGATTTGGATCGAGCATATTAAATTGGATTGTATGATTTTTTTCAGGCAGATAATTAAAGATGTATTTTTCTATCGTATGTTACAGCTATTTAAGTCCTGTCTGTTGTACTATAACAGTATCAGTGCCGTAAAAGTTGAAAGACACCGCATAAAATTTATGATGCCGGTATTTCCGCTTTTGTCGGCATACCGAGGGAACAAAACAGCCGGCGCATTGTTCAGTTTCTATAACCCTATTTATTTGAAATGGACTGGATAGTACACACATTGCGCGATAATCCGTCGCTTGCCGTGTTCCTCACGCTCGGAATCGGCTTTTTTATAGGACAGCTTAAATTCAAATCCTTCTCGCTGGGAACGGTGACTTCTGTGCTGCTCGTAGGCGTCCTCGTAGGGCAGCTCGATATTCCCGTGCCCGGACCTATGAAAGATGTGTTCTTCCTGCTGTTCCTGTTTGCTATAGGCTACAGCGTGGGTCCGCAGTTCTTCCAGGCACTCAGGGGCGACGGACTCAAGCAGGTGCTTTTTGCTGTAGTTGTGTGCGTGCTGTGTCTGCTTTCCACCTGGGGCGTGGCACTTTGCATGGGATACAATGTAGGTGAAGCTGTAGGCCTGCTGGCCGGTGCGCAGACTATGTCGGCTGTCATCGGTGTCGGCACCGATACAATCAATTCGCTTGATATAGCCGATGCCGAGAAACAGAAAATGATTGGCATGATACCCGTGTGCTATGCCGTGACATATGTCTTCGGTACTATCGGCTCGGCCTATCTTCTTGCCAATCTCGGCCCGAGACTTCTCGGAGGTATTAAAAAAGTAAAGGCCGAGACCGCCGAGCTTGAAAAGAAACTCAATTATGGCTCCGCTTCGACCGACCCCAACTATATTAAGGCGCAGCGTCCGGTGGTCTTCAGGGTCTACAAGGTGACGGATTCCTTTTTCTCCACGCCGCGCAGTGTGGCCGAGGCCGAGGACTATTTCCTGCAGAAAAAGAGAAACATCTATCTCGAACGCGTGCGCACCGCTTCCGACGGGAAAATCTATGATATGAATCCCGGCCTTGACATAAAAATATCAACGGGCGATGAAATCGTGCTCAGCGGACGCCGTGAGTTCATAATCGGTGACGAGAGCTGGATCGGACCCGAAGTGGAGGATTCCGCATTGGCCGATTTCATGGCCGAGGACCTCGATGTCACCGTTGCCTCGAAGACCCTCGCCGGCATGACTGTCGATGATTTACGCCGCCAGAAGTTCATGTATGGTGTAGCTATAAAGAGCATATACCGCGGTGGAGTGCCTATACCGGTCCTCGCGCAGGTAAAGATTCGCCGTGGCGATGTGATTTCCGTTGTCGGACTTGAACGTGAGGTGAACGCAGCCGCCAAGGAAATAGGCTATGCCGACCGCCGCACCACAAAGACCGACCTTGTGTTCGTAGGCCTCGGCATATTCTTCGGCGGTTTGCTCGGCTCGCTGTCGGTGCATATAGGAAAGATACCTCTGAGCCTGAGCATCAGCGGCGGAGCGCTGATCGCCGGCCTCGTGCTCGGCTGGCTTCGCTCCAAGCATCCTACCTTCGGCCGCCTGCCACGCTCCTCCGTGTGGCTGATGGACAACCTCGGACTTAACATGTTTATCGCAGTGGTAGGCATCTCCTCCGGGCCATCGTTCATCTCCGGGCTGAAGGAGGTAGGCGTAATACTCTTCCTGATGGGTGTTATCGCCACCTCAATACCTCTCATACTCGGCACAATCATCGGTAGCCGCATATTCAGATTCCCCTCCGCCATAACGCTTGGTTGCTGTGCCGGAAGCCGTACCACGACAGCCTCGCTCGGCGCCGTGCAGGATGCCGTCGGCAGCTCGATACCGGCAATGGGCTACACCGTTACCTACGCCATAGGCAACACGTTGCTCATCCTATGGGGCGTAGTGATCGTATTGCTGATGAGCTGACGCCATCCGTCTCCGCTTCCGCTGCGCCTGAAATTATACATACCGGAACTCCCCGCCGCCCGGAAATCCTCTTGGATTTTTCAGGCGGCGGGGAGGCGAGCTTGTGCAGATTCATTCTTTGTCGTGCAGGGTTATGACGGTTATCTCCGGAGTAGCGCCCAGGCGCATGGGTATGCCTACGGTGCCGAGGCCGATGTTGACGTAGAGGCTGTGGCCCGTGCTGTCGCTGTACAGCCCTCCCCATGTGGGATACCGCCAGGCCGCTGGTGAGAACCGGCCTGCGCGCATCTGCATGGCGTGTGTGTGCCCCGACAGCGTCAGGGCTATGTTCATGTCCGGGTGGCCGGCGATGCTGTCGGTCCAGTGCGTGGGATTGTGCGACAGTAGCACCTTTATTGTGGAATCTGACGGCGTGGGATACGCCCGCAGCAGGTCGCCGCGCGTGGTGAACGGAGGCTCGCCGATGTTTTCCACTCCTATCAGCGCGATGGAGTCGCGGCCGCGCCGCAGCATCACGGTACTGTTGTCAAGCATCTGCCAGCCCATGCGCCGCTGCATCGCGCGGAGCGAGTCGGCGTCTGCCCTGTGAGCCCTCTCGTCGGCCCATTTGAAATAGTCGCCGTAGTCGTGGTTGCCCATCACCGAATATACGCCCATGGGGGCGCGAAGTGCCGCGAGGTCCCGTACAAAGGGGCGCAGCTCGTCGCTGTGGCGGTTTACGATGTCGCCCGTAAAGACCACCACGTCGGGGTGCAGCCCGTTTATGCGGTCGATGCATCGTCTGATGTATGCCGCGTCGTGGCCGTAGCTGCCCACATGCCAGTCGCTTATCTGCACTATGCGCAGCCCTTCCATGTCGGCGGGCAGGTCCGCCACATATACCGGCACTTCCCGCACGTCTATGCGGAAGCGCTCCACGAGGGCGCCCCACCACATAAGGCAGAACACGGCGCAGCCTCCGGCTATGCCCGGAGCCGACAGCCACCGCAGCCTCCGGCGGTGCCACAGCCGCGGCACCGAAGCCGCAAGGTCGGCGATAATGAATACATATTTTGGAATATAAACGCTCCAGTAGGCATATATGGCCCACATCAGGCGCAGCAGGAATGCGTCGTCACCCATCCGCTTGGGCACGCATATGATGCCTGTCCAAAGCGCCGCCAACACGATGGATAAGCCGGCATGGATGCGGCTCGTGAGCCTGTGGCCGCGCAGACGACGGAAGATGTAGAGGTCAGCCGCGAGATTGACCGCGAGAGCCACGAGCGCGAAGACAAGCGGGAGGCGCATCGGCCGAGGCGGACTATTTGGCGCGGAGCTGGTTTACCACGGGGTTGGCGTACATCATCAGCACCATGTGGCGCATGTAGGCGCGTTCTTCGGGCGTGATGTCCTCGGCTTCCACTTTGTCCAGCTGACGGTTGATGTAGTCGTTGAAGCTGTCGACGTCGGCAGCCGTGTACAGTGCGGCGAACTGCTTCGTGTCGTGGTACTCGTCGAAGGCTATGTAGTTGCAGGGGAAGAGCTTGTAGCCGCGGTGTATGGCACGGTCTATCAGCTGGCACGTGTGGCGCACCACCGGGCCGCGTTCGTCGTCGGCGTATGCCGCAAGGTCGGCGTTGATACACTTACCGACCTGAAAGTGGACGCGTCCCTTGGGCTTGAGCAGCCCGGTCTCCATGCTGAGCAGGTCGTCGCGCTGGCTCTTGTGGAAGTGCGGGTCGCGTCGTTTCAGCAGAAATTCGCGTGCCTTGAGATAGTCGTTGGGGTCGTATTCGTAGCTTATGGATACGGGCAGAAGGTTCACTTCCATGAGGCGTTCCTTCGTCGTGCCCTCGCCGGCCAGGGCAAGCATTTTTATAAGACTTTCCTGAGTCAGGTCGTTGCTGTCCTTGGCACGGCCTTCGCGCTGGGCTATCCACACCGATTCGTTTTTGTCCGTAATGGTGTAATGGATGTAGGCCGACAGCTTGCGGGCTGCGGTGAGCGCCTCCGTGATTTTGCCGTCGCGCTTGACTATGAAACTGCGGTTCAGCTTCACGAGGTCCGTTATCCAGTCGTATATCAGCAGATTGTTGCCGATGGCAACCTGCGTCAGCGGCATATTGCGGCGGATGAAGCACAGGTTGAGGAACGAGGCGTCAAGCACTATGTCGCGGTGATTGGTTATGAAGGTGTAGCTGCGCGAGGGGTCGAGATTCTCAATTCCGTCGCAGCTTATTCCCGATGTGGTGCGTGCGGCGAGCATCTCCAGGAACGACCCCATGACCCCGTACTGGAAATCGGCCTGCGTGGGCACGGCAAGGAGTTCGCGGCAGAATTCGTCGTAGTCGACATCAGGCATCACATAGCGTATGGCATGCTCGAATCCGGGCTCCTTTACAAGGCTTGCCATCCTTTCGCTGAACTGTGAGTCGTCGTAGGGGGCTATATCTTGAAATTCTTCCGGTATGGAAGAGGAAGTATTTTTGCTAATCGTCGTCATGATTATGAGTCGATGTCTGTTTGAAACGCAAATTTACTTATTTTTTCCTCAATAGCGCTATCCTGTGAACAAATATTAACTTTATAAGCGGCTGTGCCGTCAGAAAGAGTAGCTGACGCCGAGGGAGGGCGACCAGGCGCGGATGTGGTAGCTCGCCTCGAAGGTGCCGACAGGCGGCAGACCGAGAGCCGGATTGGCGGCCGCCAGCAGATCGACGTACTGGCAACGGCGGTTGTTGGCGTTAAGGCCGGCGACGTACATCAGCGCGAAGTCTACGCTCAGCCGCTTGACGGGACGGAACGAGAAGCCGGCCGATGGATTGATTTTGGTAGTACCGGGCGTCTCGGGATTGTAGTGGTCGTCGGGTACGGGCGTGGTGTCCACCATCAGTCCGGCGCGCAGGTCGAGGCGGCGTGTGGCGGCAAACTGTGCGCCCGCTTTGATTGTCCAGGAGTTGTGATAGTTCTTCTCTATATGCTGGTCGTAGGGGCGGAGACGTTCGTCAAGGAACTCCACG
Organism: uncultured Muribaculaceae bacterium; assembly: GCA_948665475.1. GTDB lineage: Bacteria > Bacteroidota > Bacteroidia > Bacteroidales > Muribaculaceae > CAG-873. The sequence goes on from CAPNHY010000046.1 coordinate 7,240, forward strand.
TCCAGCGACTTGTAGGCGTTCCATCCCGTCAGCTGTGCGTCGGCCGCGAAGGTCCAGCGGTCGTGCGGGCGGTAGGCGGCGCCGAAGCTCAGCACGTAGGGGCAGGGCATCTCGGCATGGAAGTTGGCCTGGTTGATGATGCCGAGGTCTTTCTGCAGGATTGCCATTGCGAGCTCGTCGGCATAGCGCACGGCGGCGGTGCCGGCCTCTACCGTCATGTTCATCTTGCTGCGGAAGTTCACGCCGACGGTGATCTGTTTCGTGATGTCGTACATCGCGCCCACGTTGACACCGAAGGCCGGCTTGGCCGAGCCGCGCAGGTTGACGGAAGCCGGCGTCGTGGTGCCGAATCGGTAGCCGGCCGGTATGCCCATGGCGGCTCCCGTTCCTGCGGCTTCCAGAGCGCCGAGAAGCGCGTCCATCGAGGAGGCCGTGACGAGACCCTTGTCAAGGTTGACGTTGCCCCAGGTCATCATCAGTCCCACGCCCACGCTCAGGCCCGGCAGGGGGCGCCACGCCACCGAGGGCTGCAGGGTGAAGGCGCGCAGCGTGCAGCGCTGGTTGAGCACGGCGCCAGGCCAGTTGTCAAGCCACTCTATGCCGCTGCCGTAGGGCGTGTAGAAGGCTACGCCGCCCTGCAGGCCGTCGAAGATGCGGAACGACGCCGATGCAATCAGTGGAGTGCTGACCGGCGCGTGTGTGCTCCAGCTGCTGCCGTCGGGCAGGTAGGCCGTCGACTTGGGTGCTACGCCCGACACCGACGCACTGACGTCCAGCGTCTTGTCCGAGAACGCCATGCCGGCGGGATTGAAAAGCATGCTCTCCGAGCCGAGCTTCAGGGCCACACCCGTGTGACCCATACCCATCTGCTTGGTGCTTAATGTATTTACCTGATAACCTTCCGCCTGCGATGCCAATGTGGCGCAACAGGCGATAACAAACGTGACAATCTTTTTCATACTTGAATTTTCGGCTATGCGAGGCCGTTATTTGGAAATCTTATATCGGTCGCCGGTCTCCTTGACGATAGAACGGAAATAGCGTTCGTTGTAGCCGCCGAATTCGGGCTGCACGGGCATGCCGGTGGCGGTGCGGGCGAAGTGGCCCGGCGAGGTCTCTTTCTTGATGTTGCCGTCGAGGAACTTGACGAACAGATAGTCGCCCAGGCGCTTGTAATCCTTTGTGACGGCGGCCGCGCTCATGTCGGTCAGGCGTCCGAGGCGCTCCTGAGCCTCGGCATAGGGCATCTCCTTGAGCGTTGTGGCGGCCTCGGCCACGACGTCCTCCAGCGTCTTCTCGTAGCCCTGCTGCACGCGGCGTATGTCCGGAATCATCTGCGAATAGCGGTTGTAGGCCTGGTTGGCGACATAGTTGTTGACCCAGAACATCGCGTCCCACGACAGATCCAGCAGATCGCCGTTGCCGTGCGCGAGCTCGTAGGGCGGCTCCTGAGTGGAACTGAACACGGGTATGTAGACGCATGTGTTGGCATCGTCGACGCCGAACCACAGGATGCCGCGCATGGCCTCCGGGCGCCCGGCGTTCATCGAGGCCACGAAGCTGAAGCCGGTCTGCTGCGTGGCGATGGCGCGCTCATGCGTGTACGTGGCCGAGTCCACCTTGAACTCCATGGGGCGCCAGCGGTACGGCACGTCGAAGGGGCCGGCGCCTATGTCGGTGGCCATGTCGAGGGGCGTTCCCTCGAAGTGGTCGCGCATCATCCACTTCAGGTCGTTGGCGCTCAGCGGCTTCTCCGGCTTTACCCAGAGGGGCAGCACGTCGCCCTCGCCTTCCATGACCCAAGGCAGATACCGGTCGAGGCTGTCGGCGGCCGAGGCGAAGCGGCGGAAGTAGCTCCACATGCGTCCGTCACAGCCGCGGGTGGCGCCGACGTCGGTGATGGCATATGCCCTCGAGAAGTCAAAATCGGCATCCTTGCCCTTGTAGTAGCCCTGCTTGCGCGCGAAGTCTATCACGTCCGGCGAGTATATCGTCGTTTCAGGCTCGTTCTGCGGGAAGCGGTGGATGCGCGCGTGGTTGGCATGGCCGCTGATGTGGCCGTCGGGCACGCGACGGGCCACCCACACGGCGCCCTTGTCGGCCTTTCCTTTGCCTATCATCTCCATGATCCACACCTCGTCGGGGTCGGCGATGCTGAACGATTCGCCCTCCGAGCCGTAGCCGTAGTCGCGCACGAGCCCCGTCATCACGTCGATGGCCTCGCGCGCTGTGCGTGCGCGCTGGAGCGTAATATATATGAGCGAGCCGTAGTCAATCAGACCGCTGCCCTCCAGTTCGGGACGTCCGCCCCATGTGCTCTCGGCGATGGTGAGGCCGTGCTCGTTCATGTTGCCGATGGTGGCATAGGTATGAGGCACTTCGGGGATTTCGCCGCGGTGGCGGCCGCTGTCCCAGTCGGTCACGGCTCTCATGGAGCCTGCCGGATGGTCGGCGGCCGGCTGGTGGTACAGCTCGCCGTAGAGCGTATGGCTGTCGGCCGCGTAGGTAATCATGGTCGAGCCGTCGTCGGTGGCGCCGGCTGCGGCAATCAGGCTCGTGCAGGCCTCCGCGTCGGGTACTGCGGCAATTGCGGCGGCAACGGCCGCATATTTCAACAGGGATATATTCATAGTTCTAAAAATTGTCACAAAGGTACGAAAAAGTGGTCTATTCTGCAAATCCGGATACGAAAATGCCTCATGGCGGCAAGACACCACCATCCGGCATTCAGTAATCGCGGGCTATTATGTAGTCAAAAAGATTGCGCAGCGCGTCGTTTGTCTCGCCGGCCGGCAGGTAGTCGAGTATGTCGTGCGCGCGGTCGCGCAGCTCGGCCATATGTGCGAACGCATAGTCGATGCCTCCGTTGTTCCGTGCAAAAGCCTGAAGGGCGTCGATGTCGCTGTCGCTCAGCGAATCGCGCGTCACCAGCTCGTGCATTTCTCGGCATTCAGGGCTATCCGTCGCAAGCAGCGCGTGAAGCAGCGGAAGCGTAATTTTTCCTTCGCGCAGGTCGTTGCCGGTAGGTTTGCCCACTTTATCGGACGGATAGTAGTCGAATATGTCGTCGCGTATCTGGAAACACAGTCCCAGGAGGCGTCCGAACTCCGCCAGGCTGCGTGTGGCGTCTTCCGAGGCACCTGACGTATAGCATCCCATGCGTGCGCATGCCACAAACAGCGACGCCGTCTTTTTCTCTATGTTGGCGAAATAGGCATCCTCGCTCAGCGCGTGTGTGCGGGCCGTGTCGAGCTGCCCGAGTTCACCGAGGCTCAAAAGGCTACCAAGGTCGGATATGCAGCGGATCACGCGCATATCGCCTGTCTCGACGGCCTCACGCAGCGACGCGCTCGTGAAGAAATCTCCGACGAGTACGGCGATGTGGTTGTCCCATAGTGCGTTGACTGTAGGCATCCCCCTCCTGATCTTCGACTCGTCCACTACGTCGTCGTGAATCAGCGAAGCATTGTGCAGCAATTCCACGGCGGCTCCGGCGGCCAGAACCTTATCGGAAACGGTGCCGAACATCCGCGCGCACAGCGCCACCACAAGAGGCCGGATCTGTTTGCCATGCGTCCTCAGCTGGGCGCCGACAATACGCCCCATCAGGGCGCTGTCAGAATCGAGGCGTTCCCGGATGCGTGCGTTAAGACGCCCGAGTTCGGGCGCCACCATCTGGCGGATTTCGTCGTAAATCGTCATCTTTTTGCGCAAAATGCGGTGCAAAATTACTAAATCTATCGGAGAAAGCGAAACGATTGTATTGAAAAGTGCATAAGGTGGGAAAAATCAAAAAAAATAATTTCATAAAATAGGGCTTACTTCAAAAAAAATATGTACCTTTGCATCGCAATTGCGGGAAACAGCTCCGGCTGCACCTCCCGACAGAATTGCTAAAGGTCCTATAGCTCAGTTGGTCAGAGCACCTGACTCATAATCAGGGAGTCCTAGGTTCAAGCCCTAGTGGGACCACAATAAGTGAAGGCAATTCGCGGAAGAATCCTGAAAATCAATGATTTTCGGGATTCTTTGCTTTTAGCACCCTGCGCAAAATCCGGCAAAACGAGGCACTTCGCGTTGGAGCATCCGTTGGACTTGTTTCTGAGGCGCAAAAAGTCCAACGGTTAAGGCTTAATTCGCTGATTGACCTTTGATTGCCACTGGTTTTCTCATCTTGTCAAACTAATGTTTAATCAAAAATGTTTATTTGACATGCAACAAAGAAAATCGACTTTCAGCATCCTCTTTTACATCAAGAGAAAGAAGCTGTTGAAAAACGGCGACGCTCCTGTGTATATGCGCGTCACCGTTGATGGCCGTTTCCTTGAAGCGTCCCTCAAACGAGGTGTGAATCCGAAAGTATGGAATGAGAAGAAGCAACGTTCCACAGGTCGCGACCGTCTGTCGCTTGAATTGAACGACTACCTCGACGATACGTTGGCGAGACTTCTCAAAATTCATCAGCGTTTCACCGATGAAAAGAAGGTTATCAACCCGAAAACCATTCTTGATGAATGGAACGGCAGAGCTGAGAAGCCCAAAATGCTGTGCGAGGTATTCAAAGAGGACAACCTGAAGTATCGTCAGCGTCTCGAAATCGGTGATGTCGTACTCAACACCGTTCTTCGCAACGAGAGAGCCGAGCGTTATCTCGGGGAGTTCATCCGTAAGCGTTATAACGTAGCTGATATTCCATTCTCTTCCATCGACAACGCCTTTGTCCGTGACTTTCATCTGTTCCTCCGCGTTGATAAGAAGCAGGAACAGAATACTGCAAACAAGTACTGCAAGATACTGAAGCGAATCGTAACACTCGCGCTTGACAACAAATGGATGGAGATCAATCCGTTTCAAGGCATACGGTTTCAGGCTAAGGCTACCAATCGCCAATTCCTTACGGAAAAGGAACTTTCCACAATAATGAACAAGACATTCACTCTTGAGCGGTTGAATGTTGTACGCGACATATTCGTGTTCTGCGCGTTGACCGGGTTGTCATTCTCGGATGTCGAGGGACTGAAACCGGAACATGTATCCGTTGATGACGAAGGAAATTACTGGATTCACAAGGCACGTCAGAAAACGAAGAACGTTTGCAGTATACCTTATCTGGAATCGGCGCGAGCAATTGCCGATAAGTATGCCGGCCATCCGCTTTGCGAAAAACGAGGCGTTCTTCTTCCCGTAATCTCCAATCAGCGCATGAACTCCTATCTCGGAGAGATTGCCGGAATCTGTGGGATTAACAAACCTCTGACCATGCACATCGCCCGCCACTCATTCGCATGTCTTGCCCTCGCCAACGGCGTCTCGATGGAAATCATTGCAAGGATGTTGGGGCATTCAGACATCCGTACCACCAAGATCTACGCAAAGGTGATAGACAAGTCCATCGCCGAACAGATGGGCGGACTCACCGCCAAATTCGGTTCACAGAAATAACCATTTACAATCGCATCCTCACTCTCATGGTGGATGCTGATCGGAGCAATGGGCAGAGACTCGGTCTCTGCCTTTATCTTCTTGCTCTAGTAGTGGTGCGATAAAAATCTAACCACTGTTATTAAAACATTAATATTTAGTCAAATACAAGAGTACATTGATTTTTTGATTTGAATTTGGTTTATTAGTCTTGTTGTT
>CAPNHY010000047.1:0-12320 GCA_948665475.1 uncultured Muribaculaceae bacterium
TGCCTGTTCGTAATAAAGAGGCTGTTCCAACTTGTCAGACAGTCTCAAAAAATTTGTCGCATTAGCATAAAATTGTTATAATTTATATGCTAATGCGACAAAATGTATATCGGTTATATGCGCGCTTACTATCTGGCCTCGCGCATATAGTCTTCAAGTCCGAGCATTATCTGGCGGGCCATTCGGGTGCGGAATTCGGGGTCGGCAAGTAGGTTTTCCTCTTCAAGCGAGCTCATGAACAGTCCCTCAACAAGCATATTGGGGTAGTCGGTAGGACCGTTGAGAGAGAAATTGAAATTGCCGACGAGCCCGTAGAAAGTAACATCGAGTTCAAGCAGGCGGCGGGCTATGCTCACGGCCAGCGGACGGTCGAAACTGTGCTTGTAGAGGGCCGAAGTGCCGGGCGATGCCAGCGGACCGCCGCCGGCGTTGTTGTGTACACTGATGGAAATGTCTACGCCGGCGTCGCGCAGGATGCGCTTGCGTTCGGTCATGGACGGCTCGGTGTCGGAGTCGCGGGTGAGGGTGACACGTGCGCCGGCCTGCTCAAGCATGTCGCGGAGTTTGAGCACTATGTCGAGGTTGATGTCCTTTTCGAGGAGTCCGGAGACGGAACGCGCACCGGGGTATTTGCCGCCGTGGCCTGCGTCGAGCCCGACGTGGAGCCCTTTCAGACTGCGTGTCTGCGGAGCGTGGCGCACGTCGATGCGTAGCACGGAACCGTCTCCGTCGCCATAGCTTGCGGTATATCCCCATACATAGCTGCTTTTAAGCCTTATGAGCATGCGGTAGACGTCGCTTTCTACCTGACGGAAGTCCACACGGTCTATTATGCCGAGGTCGAGCGTGCGCTGGGTGATCCAGTTGCTGTTGTCGGCCGCGCCGTAGAGTTCAACGCATATTGTGGAGGGATCTCCGTCGTCGGTCCGGCTGGTGTAGGGCAGGCGGGCGGGAAGGCTTATGGTGACACGGTCGCAGTTTTCGCGGCGTTGTATTGTCCACGGGCCTGTGGTGAGGGTGGGGCGCACGGCGTTGTCTTCCGTGCGGTGCGCATAGTCTTTGGGAAGGTAGGCGTAGCGGTTGTCACTGAGACGTACGCGGTAAAGGTCGCCGTATTCGCCTGTGGCTGTAAGTATGATGCCGCGGTCGAGGAAGCCCATCTTCGAGCCGCCGAGGCGGTCGCTGCCCGGGCCGTATTGCAGGTAGGCGCCGGAGTCGGTTGACACGGCGAAAGGTTCGGGGTATATGGTCTCGCGTTTGGCCGGCTTTTTTGCTTTCGGAACAGGATGCTGCGCCTCCACGAGTGTCACTTCGAATGTGGTGTCGGCAGAGAGTTTCCCGTGGCGCACTTTTACGTGTATTTTGTTTTTGCCGGGCGTGAGATCCAGTTCTGTGCCGAAGCATCCGGTGTTGGAATAGACTTTGACGGCCTGACCGTTGACGGAGGCGCTGGCTCCCGGGGCGGTGATTCCTACTACGGTGTGTGCGGCAGATGTTGTAGACTCTTCTGCGCCGCTGACGATGTGCAGGGGTGCTTTCCTGGCGCTGGCGCCGGCAGAGAGCGTGAGCGCCGCGAGGAGGAGAATGATTTTTTTCATGGCGGGTTATGTTGTAAAAAGAAGCGCCCTGTGGCTTCGGTGACACAGGGCGCGGATTTTCAGTTGTTATTTCTCGATTCTGTCGAGTTGATCCTTTATGTCGCTGAAGATGCGGTCGAGCTCGCCGTGTCCGTTGATGGCGTGGTAGCTGCCTTCCTTTATGTAGAAGTCTCGCAGGGGCTGCGTCTGCCGGTGGTAGACTTTGAGCCGTTCGCGGATGGTGTCAGGATTGTCATCGGCACGGCCTGTGTCCTTTCCGCGCTTTATCATGCGGTCTACAAGTTCGTTTTCCGGCACTTCAAGACCGACTACGGCGTGCAGACGTGTGCCGCGCTCCTTCAGCAATCCGGAGAGGGCTTCGGCCTGCGGAATGGTGCGGGGGAATCCGTCGAAAATCACACCTCCGGCAGTTTTGTCCGGGTTCTCGTCAAGCACGTTTGCCAGGACCTGAAGCATTAGTTCGTCGGGAATGAGTTGTCCTTTGGATATATATGTGTCGGCTATGCGTCCAAGCTCGGTGCCGCGTGCGATATGGTCGCGCAGCACTTCGCCGGTGGAGATGTGGTAAAGTCCGTACTCCTTTATAAGGCGCTCGCTCTGTGTGCCCTTGCCGCTGCCGGGGGCACCGAATATGACGATGTTAAGCATCTTTACTTTTGGTTTATGGGGGTGAGGCTCACGAGCCTCCGGGGAGTGCTATGCCTGATCTTTCAGCACATAGATGTCGTTGAGGTCTCGGGCGCGCTCGTTGAGGTCGAGGCCGAAACCTATAATGAATTTCTTGGGAATGTTGAATCCGACGTAATCGGGATCGACGTTTTCTTCTTCCAGTGCTTCCGGTTTGAAAAGCAGTGTGGCGACTTTAATGCTTTTGGCTCCTTTCTTGCCGAGACCGTCGATCAGGTGTGCGATGGTGTGGCCGGTGTCGACTATGTCTTCCACTATTATTACGTCGCGGCCGTTGATGTCCTCCTGCAGGCCGATCACTTCTTTGATAGTACCGGTCGAGCCCATACCTGCATAGCTTTTGAGGCGTATGAAGGTTATTTCCGCGTCAATGCCTTCGGATGCCCGGAACAGGTCGGCGGCAAAAGGAAACGCCCCGTTCAAGACACATATGAACAGGGGCGTTTTGCCGGCGTAATCGCGCACTATCTCTTTACCCAGCTCTTTGATGCGGGCGTCGATGGAATCTCTGGAGATGTAGGGAACGAAGGTGTGTCCCTCGTATGTCACTTCTTTCATCCTTTGGTAAAAATTTGGTGCAAAGGTACGGCAATTTTTTGAAACAGGAGCAAATTTCGTTATGAAAATTTACGGATTTTTGTTACTGTTTGGTTACGATTTCGTTTCCTCGTGCCTATAAAAGGTCAGAATATAAATTTCAGCTGTAGTATTCCGTCAGCTCCACTACTCTGTGAGATTGGACTAACGATGCCTGAACATCGATGATGCGCTGGTTGTCGCTGCCACGGAAGCGCAGGCCGGTGTTGCGCCTCGCTTGAATGAAGGGGCCGTCGACGAGTGCGTCTATGTAGCTAAGCAGAGCCGTGGCGTCGGGGCGTTCCAGCAGTTGCTCGAATGTGAAACCGGTGTAGCACCACAATGTATAACCGGCATTTTTTATCGCCCGGGCGACCGGCAGCAGGGCTTCGGCCTGATACATGGGGTCGCCTCCGGTGAGGGTGACGTTGAAGTCGTTGGCGCGGATGCGGTTCAGCAGCTCGTCAGGCGTGATGTCACGGCCGGCATCGAAGGGCCATGTCGTGGGGTTGTGGCATCCCGGGCAGGCATGCGCACATCCGGCAGTGTAGACGGATGTGCGCAGCCCGGGACCGTCGACGCTTGTGCCGTCGACGATGTCCATTATGCGTATGTTCATTTGTGGGTCACGCGGTCGTTGAGCTCGGCAAGCTTGGCTGTGTTCCAGCGGTCGGTGGTGCCTACGAGGTAACCGGTGATGCGCTGGAGGCGGTCGATGGCTGTGCTGCCGCATTTGGGGCATGTGTGCAGGTCGGCCGATGCGTCCTCGTAGCCGCACTGCATGCAGCGGTTACGGTTGTGGTTGACCGAGCAGTAGCCTATATTGTAGCGGTCCATGAGGTCCACGATGTCCGATATGGCCTCGGGGTTGTGTGTGGCGTCGCCGTCGATTTCCACATAGAATATATGTCCGCCGCGTGTGAGTTCGTGGTAGGGGGCCTCCACTTCGGCCTTGTGGCGCGGAGAGCAGTGGAAGTAGACCGGCACGTGGTTGGAGTTTGTGTAGTAAATCTTGTCGGTGATGCCGGGCAGAATGCCGAATGTTTTGCGGTCTTTTGCGGTGAATTTGCCGGAAAGTCCTTCGGCGGGAGTAGCCAGGACGGAGTAGTTATGCCCGTACTTCTCGCTGAACTCGTTGGCGCGGGAGCGCATGTGGCCTACGATGCGCAGGCCCAGAGCCTGGGCTTCCTCGCTCTCGCCGTGGTGCTTGCCGGTGAGGGCTACGAGACACTCGGCAAGGCCGATGAAACCGATGCCGAGAGTGCCGTGATTGATGACGCTTTCCACATGGTCGTTAGGACCGAGAGCCTCGGCGCCGTTCCAGAGTTTGCTCATGACGAGGGGGAACTGCTTGGCGAGTGCCGTTTTCTGGAAATCGTAGCGGTCGTTGAGCTGGCGGGCGGCTATGTCGAGGACGCTGTCGAGACGGCGGAAGAAAGTGTCGATGCGTTCCTGACGGTCCTGTATGTTCATGCACTCGATGGCTATGCGCACGATGTTGACTGTGGTGAAGCTGAGGTTGCCGCGGCCAATGGATGTCTTTTCGCCGAAACGGTCCTCGAAAACGCGTGTGCGGCAGCCCATGGTGGCAATCTCGTAGCGGTAGCGCTCGGGGTCGTCGGCGCGCCATTTCTCATGGACGTTGAATGTGGCGTCAAGGTTTACGAAGTTCGGGAAGAAGCGTCGTGCCGTCACTTTGCATGCGAGCTTGTACAGGTCGTAGTTGGGGTCGTCGGGGAGGTAGCTGACGCCGCGCTTTTTTTTCCATATCTGTATCGGGAAGATGGCTGTGGCTCCGTTGCCCACGCCCTCGTAGGTGCTGTGCAGCAGTTCGCGGATGATGCAGCGTCCTTCGGCACTGGTGTCGGTGCCGTAGTTGATGGAGGAAAATACCACCTGGTTGCCGCCGCGGGAGTGGATGGTGTTCATGTTGTGGATGAACGCCTCCATCGACTGGTGTACGCGGCTGACAGTGCGGTTGACGGCGTGCTGGAGCATACGTTCCTCGCCCGACAGGCCGTCAAGCGGCTGGGCGCTGTAGTCCTTGAGCTCTTTATTATATAAATGTGAGAGGTCGACGCCCTGCATCTGCTCCACGAATTTCAGTTCTTCGATAAAAGTCGCGCGGACGAACGGTGCGAGGTAGAAGTCGAACGCGGGGATGGCCTGTCCGCCGTGCATCTCGTTCTGTGCTATTTCGAGCGAGACGCATGCAAGTATTGTAGCCGTCTCGATGCGCTTGGCGGGACGGCTTTCGCCATGCCCGGCAATGAAGCCCTGCTGGAGAATGCGGTCGAGGGGATGCTGCACGCATGTGAGGCTCTTGGTGGGGTAGTAATCCTTGTCGTGGATGTGTATATAGCCTGAGCGTACGGCTTCGCGCGCTTCGGCCGTGAGCAGATAGTCGTCGACAAAAGGCTTGGTGGTCTCGCTTGCGAATTTCATCATCATGCCTGCCGGCGAGTCGGTGTTCATGTTGGCGTTCTCGCGGGTGATGTCGTTATTCTTGGCCTCGATGATTTCGTGAAACATGTCGCGGGTCTTGGCGCGCCGGGCTATGCTGCGCTGGTCGCGGTAGGCGATGTATCGCTTGGCGACTTCTTTTCGCGGGCTGTTCATAAGTTCGAGTTCCACCATGTCCTGGATTTGCTCCACGGTCATGCGCTCCTGGCCGTTGAACGAGATGCGGTCGCAGATTTTGCATATCAGGGCTTCGTCTTCTCCCAGCTCGGTAGTGAGCATGGCCTTGCGTATGGCGGCCTTGATTTTTTCTTCGTTGAACCCTACGACGCGCCCGTCGCGTTTCACCACAGTCTGTATCATTTTGTTAGCTTGAGTGTTTTTGTTTTTGATGTCCGAAGACGTTTACAAAGGTAGTCACAATAACTCAAACGAACAACATAAATGTATTTTATTTTTGAGAAAATTTTAGTTTTGGAAAACTTTTTGATGATATTTAAAAATTATATCATTGAACAACAGCCATATACAAATTGTTTTGGAAAACTTGTCAAAATGATTTGTTGGAGAAAATGAAAAATCGGTTGTGCTATTCGGCGGAGATGTTTTTGCGAACGAACATCTCGGTGTCCTCGTCGTGCAGCCCTGCCTTCGACAGTGGAAGTCCCTCGTTGTAGTCGTTGAGGTACATGCGAGGTTCTTCGCGGTATGAGCTGTCGGTGAGGGCGCGGCATGTGCGCGCTTCGGGTGTGCGGATGCCCGCGAGGGAGAGCATGGTGTCGAAAACGGTGCGGCTCGACGATATTTGCCGGTCGGAGTTTGTCGAGGCGGCGGCGGTCAGGGAGGGGTAGGCGTTGCGGTGGTAGGATGAAGTCCAGATCAGCAAAGGCACGTGTATCTGCCAGTAGGTGGGTGCCGGCGATGCATGCAGGAAGCGTTCGCGGTCGTCGTCGAAGATGTCCTCGCCATGGTCCGGGATGAACAGCATTGCCGCCGGAACGGAGTCCCCTTGTGCGTCAAGCGATTCGATAAGGTCGGCAAGCATCGCGTCGGTGCTTACGATGGTGTTGTCGTAAGCGTTGACGAGCTGGTCGCGGTTTCCGCGCGAGGCGCTGGTGTTGTCGTCCGGCACGAAACGCCGGTGGCTGTCTGTGTAGCGGTCGCGGTAGTTGAAGTGCGAACCGTAGGTGTGGAGTACAACGAAAATTTTTCGGCCGGCATTGGTGCGGATGAAGTCACGCGCCATGGGTACGAGTGCGCTGTCGCTGCGCAGGGCGCCGGGAGTGTCGGATATGAAAAGGCATGTATCGGCCTGCTCTCCGAAGAAGTCTATGAACGAATGGTTGCGCCGCTGATTGGAGAAGAACGCTGTGGCGAATCCCGCTTCGCGGAAAGCCCTGAAGATGCTCTTCACTGTGTAGATGGAGTCGCCGAACGTTTCGGCTGTCAGTGGCGACAGAAGCAGAGGCACGCTTTTGTGGGTGGTGTTGCTCTCGCTGAGGACGTGAGAGAAAGCGATGATGTCGCGGCGTTGTGCCAGGCGCGGGTTGGTGGGGCGTCCGTAGCCGAGGAGCTGCCAGTTGTCGGCGCGGCATGTCTCTCCGATGACGAGTACATACACCTCCTGCAGCGAGTCGGGCCGTGTGCTTAGGGCGTGGTATGTGAAATCGCGCGATGTCTTCGGATAGTCATGGGTGGCGTGGAAGCGAACCACGGCCTGGACAGTGTTATCCATCACGTTCAGAGGGAACAGCTGGCGGCGTACGGTGTAGCCGGGAATGGTGGCGTAGGCCGCTATTGTGGCAAGCACTCCGGCTGCCGCCAAGGTGGCGCCTGTGCGTCGGGCCGTGCGCAGGGCGCGACGAGGAACGTCGCGGTGCGTACATAGCAGCCATACGGCGCATACGATGGGCGGTACGTAGATGATAACCACCGTGAGTATGGCTCTCCCGAGGTTGCCGAGCAGCTCGTTGACTTCGGTGGGATTGGTCGTGACGACGTTCAGAAACATGTCTATGGCGATGAGCGACTCGCCGTAGAGGAACAGCAGCACGATCTGGAAAGCGGCATAGATGCTCAGTGGCAGGCACAGCAGCACGGTGCGGCCCACATTGCGGGACGATGCGCATATCAGCAGGAAGACTCCGCCGGGCAGAAGCACGTTGGCCGCGCAGGATGCCGTGGAGTAGTGTTCCGTGAAGCACAATGCCACATTGGCTACGAGCAACAGGGCGGGGTAGAACCACATCAGGGCTGTCGCAGCCGAGGAACCGTGCAGACGCTGAAAAAAATCAGAAAGCTTCATTGATGCTGAAGATAAAGCCGGTGACACCACGGCCGAATCCGAGGTCGGCGCGCACGTTGACGCGGTGTTTGAACTCCCACCTGTATCCTATGCCATAGTTTGGCAATATGGTGCGGTGGGTTATCTGGCTGAAACGGGAGAACACGGTGCCGGCGCCTATCCATAGCGCCACGCCGTTGCGGTGCCATATGTGCTGGCGCAGTTCGGCGCACGTGATGATGGCTGATTTGTCGCGGAATCTTCCTTCGAAATATCCGCGCATGTCCTGGCTGCCGCCGAAGGTGCTTAGCAGTCCCCAGGGAGTGTTGCCGTAGGTGAAGTTGCCTTCCAGTAGCAAGGCGAGGATGGCTCCCCGCCACAGGCCGCTGTAATGTGACGCATGCACTTTGGTGGACGAGAACGCGTAGCTGTTGCCCAGAAAACGCGGGTTGAACTGCTGCTGTACGCTTACGAACGTGCCGTGGTGGGCGCTGCTGAGGTTGTCGCGGCTGTCGTATTCTATCTGTCCTCCGACGCCGAAGTTGAAGGTGCGCATGTCCTCGCCGTGCAGCAGCTCGGGGCGCTCGAAGTCGCTGCCCTTGATATAGTCTATTGCCACGAGTGGGCCGGCGTAGAAATGGCTGCCGAGGCGCCAGCGGTAGTTGAGGCGGACCTGCGAGTTGAGATATTTGTATTTTGACTCGTTGTAGTCGTGGCGGCACTCCTCGTAGCCTATGCCCCAGAAGTTGGTGGCTATGCGCGAGAAATTCACGTCATATGTAAGTCGCCGGCGGTCGCCGGGGAATATATGTGTGCCGCATATGCCTACTTTGAAATGTCCGGCGGTGGTGATGTCGGTGTATATCGACACCTGCGACACCGGGGTGAGCGTATCGGTTGCCGAAGTGCGATATAATCCTGCCCCCATCAGTCCTATGCCGAATTTGGAATCGGACGAATAGTGCGGACCGCCGATGACGCTGAAGTCGAATGCTTTCTCCGGCTTTTCGTCGTTGGCTTTGCTGAAGTAGTCGATGATGCGTGCCACGAGTCCTTTTTTTCGGGTCTCGGAAGAAGTGGAATCAGCCGTTTCGAAGGCATACGTCTGCCCGCAAATGGTTCCCAGAAGCAATATGGCTAAGATCTGTACTCTCATATTCAAATATAGGCGCAAAATTACTCATTAATGGCTATATTACCAAAAATAAGCAATTTTGATGTTCCTCCGATATTCCAAAAAATTGGATGTAATTGCGTTAATGATATGTTTTTTATGTACCTTTGCCGATGCAATGAAGAAAAAAATATCCTTACTTGTACCTGTTTTCAACGAGAGTGGTAATCTGCCGAGGCTGAAAGACGCGCTCGACAGCCTGGCCGACAGCCTTGGGCAATATGACTGGGAGTTCCTGTTCGTCAACGACGGTTCGGCCGACGACTCGCTTGCTGTCCTCCGCGACATGCGCAGCCGCGATGCGCGGGTCAGTGTGGTGAATCTGTCGCGCAATTTCGGAAAGGAGAATGCGTTGCTTGCAGGTCTGGACTATGCCGCCGGCGATGCCGTGGTAATAATGGATGCCGACATGCAGCACCCTGTGGAGGCAATCCCCGAGATGCTGGCCTGGTGGGAACAGGGATATGAGGACGTGTACGGGCGCCGCAGCAGCCGCGGACGTGAGTCATGGTTGCGCAAACGTCTGTCGCTTGCTTATTATTCCATGCTTCAGGGTACTACGCGCATCGAAGTGCTTCAGAACGTCGGCGATTTCCGTCTGCTGGATCGACGGGTGGTCCGTGCCATATGCTCGCTTCGGGAAACGCAGCGCTATACCAAGGGGCTTTATTGCTGGGTGGGGTATAATAAAAAAGAGGTGCTTTTCGATCAGGCTGACCGTGTTGAAGGCAAGTCGTCATTCAATCTGCGTTCGCTGCTCAATCTTGCAATAGAGGGCATTACGTGCTATACCACGGCTCCGCTGCGCATAGCGTCGGTCGCCGGTCTGCTGGTGTCGCTGTGTGCCTTTATCTATCTGATATTCGTGATATTCAAAACCTTGATATACGGCGAGAGCGTTCAGGGCTTCCCCACATTGCTGTGTGTTATCCTTCTGCTCGGCGGGCTGCAACTGATGGCCATTGGCATAATAGGCGAATACATAGGTCGCATCTTCAGCGAGACAAAGCAGCGGCCGCCCTATATCGTGGAATCGTATAACGAGGAGAAACTGTGACGCTTCGGCGCCATGTGTAGTATATAAAAGAAAATCGCCCGAAGTTTCGGACGATTCTTTTTAGTGGCGGGGGCAGGACTCGAACCTACGACCTTTGGGTTATGAGCCCAACGAGCTACCACTGCTCCACCCCGCGATGTTTTACGGGTGCAAAGGTAGGGAGTTTTTCAATACCGCGCAAGTGTTTTAACCTATTTTAACCTATATGCGACTGCAACGATCCATCAGCAGGGCGTCGGCCAATGTCAGGCAAGCCATGGCTTCGACCACTGCTACGGCGCGCGGTACGGCGCATACATCGTGCCGGCCGGCGGCGTGGAATTCGGCGACGGTGCCGTCGGTACGCTCTGCAAGAACCGGTTGCATCAGGGTGGCGATGGGCTTGAAGACCACTCGCATGACGATATCGCTGCCATTGCTGATGCCGCCGCATATGCCGCCCGCATGGTTGGCGGCGTCCGGCGCTGAATATAGTTCGGAACCGCGTTGTGCCGCGGCTGCGAAGCCGTCGCCGTATTCAAATCCCTTGGCCGCGTTGATGCTCATCATGGCCGCTGCCAGCATGGCCTGCAACTTGCCGAACAGCGGTTCGCCGAGGCCGGGAGGGCAACCCCGCACGATGCAGGATACTATGCCTCCCACGGTATCGCCTTGGCCGGCGACCTCGTCAAGCACCTGCCTCATCGCCTTCGCTATCTCATTGTCGGGGCAACGCAGAGGCGATGCGTACACGTCGCTGAGGTCAAGTTCGCGGTAGTCGCGCTTGATGGCGATTTTACCGATCTGAGATGCGTACGCATGCACGCTGATGCCGGTTTGTGTTATGAACTGACGAGCTATGGCGCCTGCCGCCACGACTGCCGCCGTGGCACGCGCGCTTGCCCGTCCGCCGCCGCGGTGGTCGCGTATTCCATATTTATATATATATGTGGCATCGGCATGTCCGGTGCGCAGTACGTCGCGGAACCGGTCGTAGTCCTGCGGACGCGCGTCGGTGTTATCGATCGTGAATGCTATCGGCATGCCGGTACTCGTTCCCTCAAAGATTCCTGAAAGCAGATGCACGCGGTCGGACTCACGTCGCTGCGAGGTCAGAGCCGACGCTCCCGGGCGCCGTCTTTCCATCTCGAGGGCTATTTCTTCTGTGTTAATGGCGAGACCTGCCGGCATGCCGTCAATCACGCCGCCTATGGCTGTGCCGTGGCTTTCCCCGAAGGTGGTAAGGCGAAATATTTGTCCGAAGGTGTTCATTTCACGAGATCCGTGACTGTTGCGTGTGTGTAGGCTATGATGTCGGTCGGAGCTATGGCCAGTTGCAGTCCTCTCACGCCGGCGCTGACATAGATTCGGTCGAAGTCGGTGGCGGAGGAATGGAAGAAAGTCGGGAGAGCCTTTTTCATGCCCACGGGCGAGCAGCCGCCGCGGATATAGCCTGTGGTGGCGAGCAGGTCCTTCATGTGTATCAGGTCGGCCTTCTTGTCGCCGGCAGCTTTTGCGGCCTTTTTCAGATCTACCTCGCGGTCGCCGGGCACGACGCAGACGAAGTGGCCCACGCGCTCTCCGCGAAGCACCAGCGTCTTGAACACACGCCTGATGTCCTCGCCCAGTTCGGCGGCCACATGGTCGGCAGCCAGATTGTCGGGGTCGACGGTGTACGGTATAAGTTCAAATTTCACTCCCGCCGCCTCCAGCAGGCGCGAAGCGTTGGTTTTTGCCGCTTTTGCCATAATCGCATAGTTTTGTAGTGCAAAAGTACAAAAATACTCCAAAAAATCCTTACCTTTGCAACTCAAAAACAGAATCACATCCGCAATCCCATGCCACGCAGTACCCGCGAACAGCTCATCGACGTAGCCCGCCAGCTATTTGCCCGCAAGGGCGTGGACTCAACCACGATGGGCGACATCGCCACGGCCAGTGACCGCGGGCGACGCACGGTCTATACTTATTTCAGGAACAAAAAGGACGTCTATGACGCCGTGCTGAGCAGCGAGAGCGATGCCTTGATAAAGCGTCTTGAGGATATCAGCGCCGCCGACGCCCCCGTGGAACAGCGGGTGAGGGAATTTCTGTCGGTGCGTCTGGCCCAGCGCCGCGAGGAACATAATGTGGTGGCTGCGCTGCGCGCGCTGTACAAACCCGACATCAGGCGCATGGGCCGCATCAGGCGTATGGTGCGCGAGAGGGCGCGCCATCTGTTGCATCTGCTTCTTAAGGAAGGCATCGACAGCGGTGTGTTCCTGGCCGACCGCTGCCGGTTGCTCGAGACTTTCGCTCTTGACTGCATGCATGCGATGGAGATAGCCGGTGCCGATACCGATGCCGAAGGTTTGGCGGTTTCGGCCGACGGAATGCTCGATTTTATCATAAGCGATATTTCGGCCGGTTAGTCGTATGGACTAAAATTCTTTCCGTTTTGTAATGCGTCGACACGGCTCTTTCATTTAAGATAAAATAAAGCGTATATTTCCCCTTACCCGGTTC
>CAPNHY010000048.1:0-10440 GCA_948665475.1 uncultured Muribaculaceae bacterium
GAACCGGGTAAGGGGAAATATACGCTTTATTTTATCTTAAATGAAAGAGCCGTGTATGATAAAGCACAAGCCGGTAAAGTCAGCGACCTATATCGCCCGTAAGCCACTAATGAATCAGCGCCTTAGTGTCGTTCAAAGAGGGCGTTTACGCGGGCGGGGTTGGCGCCGAGAGATATTGCTTTCTCGGCATCGCGGTGGGCGTCGTCGAAGCGGTAACGCTTGCAGTTGAGCCAGGCGCGGTAGTAGTATAGCTCGGGGTCGTTGGCGTAACGTTTCAGGCCGGCATCGATGGCCTCTGAAGCTCGGCTAAACTCGTCCAGCGCCAGCAGGCAGCCGGCCAGACCGGAGAAATACTCGGGAGCAGGATCCTCGCGTGTCAGCATCTCGAAGTACGGCACGGCTTCGCGGTCGCGCCCACTCAGGCTATACAGCGCACTCAGTGCCACAGCCGTGTCGAGGGCCTTGGGCTTCAGCGCTTTCAGCCGCAGGAGGTCGGCCTCGGCTGCCTCCAGGCGGCCGCCGTAGAGGTTCATCGTACCACGATAATACAGCGCCTGCGCGTTAAGCGAGTCCTGCGCGAGCACCTGATCGAAGTCCTCGTAGGCTTCCACCGTGTTCCCCATGTCGAGATGCAGCCGGCCGCGGTTGAGGCGGACGGTCACCATGGCCGGAGCGCGGCGGAGAGCCTCGTCGAAAGTGGACAAAGCGAGCGAATCGCGTCCCTCGCGCCAATATATCACGCCCATATTCTGCAACAGCAGGGTGTTGCCGGGATTATCGGGGTCGACGGCCATAGCCTCCATGAGCCGCGCCACGGCATCGTCGGTGCGGTTATCCTTCAACGCCTCCTCGGCCTGCCCCACAAGCAGATAATACGGCTGAGCCTCAAGTGTATCAACGGGTTCGACGGCACAGGCGGCGAAAGCCACAAACATCGCCACAAATAAATATATCGCTTTCATACGGGCGCAAAGGTAACAAACTATGATTAAAAATTCGCCGCTTTCACATTTTTTTATTAGTTTTGCAGTTATGAAAGTAAACTGGAAACCCGGGACAATGCTGTATCCGCTGCCGGCGGCCATCGTGACATGCGGCACGCCGGAGGCGTCCAACATGCTCACTGCGGCGTGGACAGGCACCGTGTGCACCAATCCGCCCATGCTGTACGTAAGCATAAGGCCCGAACGCTACAGCTACGACATGATACGCCGAACGATGGAGATGACCGTCAACCTCACGACGGCAGCCATGGCACGGCCCACCGACCTGGCCGGAGTGCGCAGCGGACGCGACTGCGACAAGTGGGAGCTGACAGGCCTGACCCCGGCGCCCGGCAGCGCCAACGCATGCCCTATAGTGGCGGAGTCGCCGGTCAGCATAGAATGCCGAGTAAAGGAGATAACACACCTCGGTAGCCACGACATGTTTCTGGCCGACGTTGTAAATGTCATCATCGACGACGCATATCTCGACCCCGCTACCGGGGCCTTCGACCTTGTGGCCTCCGGCATCATGGCCTACTGCCACGGCGGATACTACGCGCTCGGCGAAAAACTCGGCAAATTCGGTTTCTCCGTTCAGAAAACAAAAAACAAGAAATAAACCATCTCCCCGACATGTACAAAGACAAACAGATTTTTGACATAATAGCCCGTGAGGACGCCAGGCAGCACATGGGCATGGAACTGATAGCCTCCGAAAACTTCGTAAGCCCGCAGGTGCTGGCTGCCATGGGCTCGTGCCTCACCAACAAGTATGCCGAGGGCTATCCCGGCCACAGATACTACGGAGGATGCCAGGTCGTGGACGAGGCCGAGCAGTTAGCCATCGACCGCGTGAAGAAGCTGTTCGGAGCCGAATGGGCCAATGTGCAGCCCCACAGCGGCGCGCAGGCCAACATGGCCGTTTTCATGGCCTGTCTCCAGCCCGGCGACACCTTCATGGGGCTCAACCTCTCGCAGGGCGGACATCTCTCGCACGGCAGTCCCGTCAACTTCTCCGGACTGGTATTCAATGCCGTAGACTACACTGTCGACCCCGAAACCGGGCTCGTGGACTACGACAAGATGGAGGAGACCGCGCTGCGCGAGCGTCCCAAGCTGATCGTGGGCGGCGCGAGCGCCTACAGCCGCGAATGGGACTACGCGCGCATGCGACGCATCGCCGACAGCGTCGGAGCCCTGCTGATGATAGACATGGCCCACCCTGCCGGACTCATTGCCGCCGGATTGCTCGACAATCCTCTGCGCCACGCCCACATCGTCACCTCCACCACCCACAAGACACTGCGCGGCCCGCGCGGCGGCATCATACTGATGGGGCAGGATTTCGACAATCCCTGGGGCAAGAAGTCGCCCAAAGGCGAAATCCGGAAAATGTCGGCCCTGCTCGACTCCGCCGTATTCCCCGGCGTACAGGGCGGCCCACTTGAGCACATCATCGCAGCCAAGGCCGTAGCATTCGGCGAGGCGCTCGCCCCGTCGTTCAAGACCTATCAGAAGCACGTGCTTCAGAACGCCCGCGCGCTGGCAAAATCGCTCATCGACAAGGGCTACAAAGTAGTCAGCGGCGGCACGGACAACCACACCGTGCTCATTGACCTGCGGCAGAACTTCCCCGAACTCACCGGCAAGAAAGCGGAACGCGCCCTGGTGGATGCCGACATCACAGCAAATAAGAACATGGTGCCCTACGACTCCCGTTCGCCGTTCCAGACATCGGGCATACGCCTCGGCACCCCCGCCATCACCACACGCGGCGCCGACGTAATAATGATGACCGTCGTAGCCGACCTTATCGACGAGGTGCTGCGCAACGCCGACAATCCCGCAGCCATAGCCTCAGTGCGCGAGCAGGTGAACGCCATCATGGCTCCCATGCCGATATTCGCCGAATGAGCCCGTCGGTACACATAATCATCGTTGCCGCCGGCTCGGGTTCCCGCTTCGGCGGGACGGTGCCGAAACAGTTCTGCCTCCTGGACAGCCGCCCGGTGCTGATGCACACCATCGGGCGCATGCGCCACGCACTGCCCGACGCATCGCTCAGCGTCGTGCTCAGCCCGGCGATGACCGGCTTGTGGGAGCACCTGTGCCGCGAGCACGGCTTCGTGTCGCCCCCCGTAATCCCCGGAGGCGACACGCGCTCCGACTCCGTGCGCCATGCCGTCCTCGCCCTCGACCACGAGCCAGACATAATACTCGTGCACGACGGCGCGCGGCCCCTCGCAAGCGACCGGTGCATCAGAGCCACCGTGCAGGCCATCGTTCCCGGAGTGGACGGTGCCATACCGGCCACGCCCGTGACCGACTCTCTGCGCCGGCTCATGCCCGACGGCTCGTCACAGGCCGTCGACCGCGACGAGTTCCGTTCCGTACAGACGCCGCAGGCGTTCAGCGGTCCCGAGATCATCGACGCCTACCGCCGCTGCGGCGGAAGCTTCTCCGACGACGCCTCCATCATGCAGCACTGCGGGCACACCAACATTGTCCTCACCCCCGGCGAGCCTTCCAACATCAAGATAACCAACCCAATCGACCTCGCCATAGCCGAAATACTGCTCCATCAGGAATGAACTCGCTGAGGTCGCTCGACATAAAGTATGTCAAAGGCATAGGCCCCGCACGCGCCGAGCTGCTCGAAAAGCAGCTCGGCATACGCACCGCGTGCGACCTCCTGCGCCACTACCCCACGCACTACATCGACCGGTCGAAGTTCTACGCAATACGCGACTTCGACGGCGACATGCCGGCCGTGCAGGTCAGAGGCCGCTTCGTCAGCTTCAACACCGTAGGCGAAGGCGCGCGCACGCGCCTCATAGGGCTGTTCACCGACGGCACCCGCGCCGTCGACGTCGTGTGGTTCAAGGGCATCAGCTACATCAAGAAAAAGCTGCTCACAGAGACCGACTACGTGCTCTTCGGCAAGCCCACGCAGTTCAACGGCCGCTGGCAGTTCTCCCACCCCGAAGTGGAGATACCCGGTACCGCACAGGCAGAGGCACGCACGCGCGGAGTGTATCCCCTCACAGAAACCCTCCGCAACCGCAACATAGGCTCACGCCAGTTCCAGACCTGGATTCAGAACCTGCTCGACTCCCGTCCGCCCCTGAGCGAGACGCTCCCGGCCTCTGTCATCGCGCGCCTCGGCCTGATGTCGCTCAACGACGCCATCCGCGCCATACACAATCCGCCCGACAATCCCACCCTCCAGCGCGCCAGGCTGCGTCTCAAGTTTGAGGAGGTATTTCTCATTCAGGTCGACATGCTGCGCCGCAACCGCCGCCGCAGGCAGGACAGCCGCGGCCACCTCATGCCCCACGTCGGCCCGGCGTTCAACGACTTCTACGCCAAGTGTCTGCCCTTCGCCCTCACCGGCGCACAGAAGAGAGTCATCAAGGAGATAAGGGCCGACCTGCTCGGCGGCCGCCAGATGAACCGACTCGTGCAGGGCGACGTGGGCAGCGGCAAGACCATCGTCGCGCTCATGGCAATGCTCCTCGCCGTCGACAACGGCATGCAGGCCTGCCTCATGGCCCCCACCGAGATACTGGCCACGCAGCACTACGACACCATCTCGGAGATGCTGCGACCCATAGGCGTGAACGTGGCCCTCCTCAAAGGCTCCACCCCGGCCGGCGAGCGCCGCCGCATCCATCAGGCCCTGCTCGACGGATCGCTGCACATACTCATAGGCACCCACGCCCTGATCGAGGACAACGTGCGCTTCCGCACCCTCGGCATGGCCGTAATCGACGAGCAGCACCGCTTCGGCGTGGCGCAGCGCGCCCGGCTCTGGACCAAGAACGACATCGGACCCCACGTGCTCGTGATGACGGCCACCCCCATCCCGCGCACACTCGCCATGACCGTCTACGGCGACCTCGACGTCAGCGTCCTCGACGAACTGCCCCCCGGCCGCAAGCCCATAGCCACCCTGCTGCGATTCGAGCCGCAGCGGCTGCAGGTCTACCAGGCCACCTACGCCCAGCTACGCGCCGGACGTCAGGTGTACATAGTCTATCCCCTGATCGACGAGAACGAGAAGCTCGACCTCCACAGCCTCACCGAAGGCTACGACATCATCCGCGACACCTTCCGCGACTTCAAGGTAGCCTACGTGCACGGACGCATGCGCCCCGACGAAAAGGAGTACCAGATGGGCATCTTCGCCTCCGGCGAGGCGCGCATCCTCGTAGCCACCACCGTGATAGAAGTAGGCGTCAACGTGCCCAACGCCTCCGTGATGATAATCGAGGATGCCGAGCGCTTCGGCCTCTCGCAGCTCCACCAGCTGCGCGGACGCGTGGGCCGCGGCGCCGACCAGAGCTACTGCATCCTCATGAGCCGCCACAACATCAGCGGCGACACCCGCAAGCGCCTCGAACTCATGACCCAGACCACCGACGGCTTCGTAATCGCCGAGGCAGACATGCAGATGCGCGGCCCCGGCGACATAGAGGGTACCATGCAAAGCGGCACCCCTTTCGACCTGCGGCTCACCAACCTCGCCGCCGACGGCGCGATAGTCCAGATGGCCCGCGACGCCGCCGAAGTCCTCCTCGACAGCGACCCCACCCTCTCGCAGGCCGCCAACGCCGCATTCCGCCGCGAACTCCAGGCCACCGTCAACCGCACCGCCGACTGGAGCAAAATTTCCTGAAGATTTTTTTAGAAAAAACTCAGAAAAATTTGGCAGAATCAAAAAAACACATTAACTTTGCACTCGCAATTGAGGGACAAACCCCACGTTGCAACAGAACTTTGCCTTGTGGTGTAATGGTAGCACGTCGGATTCTGGTTCCGCCTGTGAGGGTTCGAATCCTTCCAAGGCAACAAAGCAAAATCGCAATTAGCCAACAATCAGCTAATTGCGATTTTGCTTTTATATATGATACATAAATCATATACATAAATGCACGACTGCCGCCGAAAATTTGTAACTTTGCAATGCTGGAAAATTACAGAAACGGCTTAACAAATGGCACTGACTCAAAGCGAAGACGCACTGGAAAAAGGCTTGATAAAAACTCTCACCGATATGGCGTACGAATACGTCAATATCAAGGAGGAGACAAACCTTATATCCAACTTCAAGAAACAACTCGAAAAGCACAACGCTAAGGAACTTGCGTTGCATGGCAGGACAGAGCTTACCGACAGTGAGTTCAATAAAGTCATGCTATATCTTGAAGGCGGCACAACTTTTGAAAAAGCCAAGAAGCTGCGCGATCTCCTGCCCCTTGACCTCGACAACGGCCAACGTGTATGGCTTGAATTTCTCAACCGTCACAAATGGTGTCAGAATGAATTTCAGGTTTCAAATCAGATAACGGTCGAGGGGCGCCGTCAATGTCGCTACGATGTGACAATACTGATCAACGGCCTGCCATTGGTGCAGATAGAACTGAAAAAACGCGGAGTGGAATTGAAACAGGCCTACAATCAGGTTCAGCGCTATCACAAGACATCGTTCCACGGCCTGTTCAACTACATTCAGATTTTTGTGATTTCCAACGGTGTGAACACCCGCTATTTTGCCAACAACCCCAACAGCGGATACAAGTTCACATTCAACTGGACCGACATACGAAACAATCCTTTCAACCAGCTCAGTCTGTTTGCCGCAGAGTTTTTTGACCCGTGTACACTTGGCAAAATCATAAGCAAATACATTGTGCTTCACGAAGGTGACAAATGTCTGATGGTACTGAGGCCGTACCAGTACTATGCCGTTGAGCAGATTCTCGACCGCGTTGTCAACAGTAACGACAACGGCTATATATGGCATACCACCGGCGCAGGCAAAACTCTGACGTCATTCAAGGCCGCGCAGCTCGTTTCGGAAGTAGACGAAATCGACAAAGTGCTTTTTGTCGTGGACCGCCACGACCTCGACGCACAGACCCAGGCCGAATATGAGGCATTCGAGCCCGGAGCTGTGGACGGCACTGACAACACCAGAGAACTCATACAGCGCCTGAGCAGCGATTCCAAAATCATAATTACCACAATACAGAAGCTAAACTGCGCCGTTACAAAGGACTATTACAACAAACACCTTCAGGATGTGCGCAACAAGAAAGTGGTAATGATTTTCGACGAATGCCACCGAAGCCACTTCGGAGAGAGTCACAAGAATATCGTCAACTTTTTCAACAATCTTCAGATTTTCGGCTTTACCGGCACTCCCATATTTGTCGAGAATTCGAAGAATGACCGCACAACGAAAGAAATTTTCGGCAATTGCCTTCACAAGTATCTGATTAAAGATGCTATAGCCGATGACAATGTCCTCGGATTCCTCGTCGAATACTACACCGGCAGTGCCGAACTAGACCTTGAAAGCGAGAGCCGCATGCGCGAAGTTGCGCGATTCATACTCAACAATTTCAGCAAGTCGACATTCAACGGCGAATACAACGCACTTTTTGCGGTTCAGTCCGTACCGATGCTCTTGCGCTATTACAAAATCTTCAAGGAACTGAAACCCGACATCAGAATTGGGGCGATATATACATACGCGGCAAACGGCAGCCAGGACGACGAGGCAACAGGAATGAACCGGGGCTTTGCTAATCCGAAAGTTGCGGCCGACGAGATGCAGGAAATAATTGACGACTACAATCACAACTTCGGCACATCCCACTCGGTGGATAACTTCGGTCTGTACTATGACGACATCAACAAGCGGATGAAGAAGAAAGACCCGAAGATGAAGCCTTTGGACCTGCTGCTTGTTGTCGGAATGTTTCTTACCGGATTCGACGCAAAGAAGCTCAACACCCTATATGTCGACAAAAATCTTGAATACCACGGACTGCTTCAGGCATTCAGTCGCACCAATCGAGTACTGAACGAGAAGAAAAGATTCGGCAAGGTCATTTGCTTCCGCGATCTTAAGAGCAATGTCGATGCGGCCATTAAACTGTTCTCCGACAATAATCCCATCGAAGACATAGTGCGTCCGCCGTTCAGGGACGTCAAAAGAGAATACATTGAAAAGACGGAGCAGTTCCTGTCGAGATACCCCACGGTCAACGAGGTTGACAACCTCGAGAGCGAGACCGACAAGGTAGCCTTTGTCCTAGCATTCCGCGACATTATCAAGAAGCACGCCGAAATGCAGATTTATGAAGAATACACGCCGGCCGACATTTCTTTCATAATGACAGAGCAGGAGTTTCAGGATTTCCGCAGCAAATATCTCGACATCGCGCAGAACTTCGGATCAAAACCCGCCAAAGCCACTGCCGCCGACCCATCGTCGGACCCGTATGGCGGTGAGCCGGAAACTACGCTCGAAGACATAGACTTCTGCCTCGAGCTGCTGCACAGCGATGTTATCAACGTGGCATACATCCTCGCGCTGATACATAACCTTGACCCTGCCAGCGACGATTATGTCCAGAAGCGACAGGAAATTCTCGACACCATGATTCGGGATGCCGAGATGCGCAACAAAGCCGACCTTATCAACGGTTTTATCTACGAGAATATCGACCGACGGCAGGATGAATTCAGAAGACAGAAAGCCGACGGCAGCATCGACCTCGAATCCCGACTGATGGATTATGTCCGCACCGCAAAAGCCCGCGCCGTCGAGGAGCTTGCAGAGGAAGAAGAAATCGACAGCACGGCTCTTCGCAAATTCATGGAAGAATACGACTATCTCCACCGCGAGAAAGACGAGATAATCCAGGAGGCCATCAGGAAGAAAAAGCTGGGACTGAAACAACGCCGCAGCGTGTTCGACCGCGTGCTTCTGAAACTTCGTAAAATTATAGCAACATACAACTGGGAATAAAATATGAGCGAGGAACTACAGCAACAGCTTCGCAGTCAGCTTTGGACTGTGGCGAACAACCTTCGCGGCAACATGTCGGCAAGCGACTTCATGTACTTCACTCTCGGATTCATTTTCTACAAATATCTTTCCGAGAAAATCGAGATGTATGCCGATGAAATACTGTCGGAGGACGGCGTAACATTCAAGCAGGCCTGGGCCAGCGACGACGTCGAGCTCAAAGCCGACATAAAGGACGAGTGCCTCAACAACCTCGGTTATTTCCTTGAACCTGAATTCCTGTTCTCGAGCATCATCGAGGCGGTCGACCGCAAGGAAAACGTCCTGCCTCAGCTCGAACGTTCGCTGAAGAAGATCGAAGACAGCACAGTGGGCCAGGACAGCAACGAAGATTTCGGCGGCCTTTTCTCCGACATCGACCTTGCCTCGCCCAAACTGGGCAAAACCGCTGACGACAAAAACACGCTCATATCCAGTGTGCTTGTAGCCCTCAACGGCATTGACTTCGGACTCAACGAGGCATCGGACATCGACATTCTCGGCGATGCCTACGAGTATATGATAGGCCAGTTTGCCGCCGGTGCGGGCAAAAAGGCCGGAGAGTTCTACACTCCTCAGGAAGTCAGCCAGATACTCGCCGAGATTGTCACGACCGGCAAAACACGCCTGCGCGACGTCTACGACCCCACATGCGGCTCCGGCTCGCTGCTGCTGCGCACGGCCCGCAACGGCAATGCCGACACCATCTACGGTCAGGAGAAGAATCCCACCACATTCAACCTCGCACGGATGAATATGCTTCTCCACGGAGTGAAGTATAAGGACTTCACAATCGAGAATGGCGACACCCTCGAAGCCGACGCGTTCCCCGACCGGGAATTTGACGCAGTCGTGGCAAATCCTCCGTTTTCTGCCCAATGGAGCGCAGCGGAGAAATTCAACTCCGACGACCGTTTCAGCAAAGCAGGCGCCATCGCCCCGAAATCCAAAGCCGACTATGCCTTCATCCTGCACATGATTCACCATCTCAACGATGGAGGCACCCTCGCCTGTGTGGCTCCGCACGGCGTTTTGTTCCGTGGCAACGCCGAGGGCAAGATTCGTCGCTATCTCATTGAGAACAAAAACTATATCGACGCCATAATCGGACTGCCGCCTAACATTTTCTACGGTACCGGCATCCCCACATGCATCCTCGTTGCCAAGAAATGCCGCAAAGAGGACGACTCCATCCTCTTTATTGACGCCAGCCGCGAGTTTGAAAAAGTCAAGACTCAGAACAAACTACGTCCAGAACATATCCGCAAGATTGTCGACACCTACCGCAATCGCACCGAGATAGAAAAGTACAGTCATCTGGCAAGCCTGCAAGAGATCGCCGACAACGACTACAACCTCAACATTCCCCGCTACGTCGACACATTCGAGGAGGAAGAAGAAATTGACATCAAGGCCGTCATGGCCGAAATCAAACAACTTGAAGCGAAACGAGCCGAACTTGATGCTCAGATAGAAGTCTATCTCCGCGAACTCGGAATCGTTGAATAAGAATCCTTAATAATACTTATATTTCAGAATAGATTACCCTATGACTGATACTAAAAACAAGAACAATCTCAATTCGCCAGCTTT
>CAPNHY010000049.1:0-10071 GCA_948665475.1 uncultured Muribaculaceae bacterium
TTCTGACTTTCATGAAGTTGGACTAACTACTTTACGGTTTAGCGGACAGTAATAAAAAGAAATCACAGAGAAATATCATGCATCCTCGAACGGAGAGGTCTATTACGACGTCACCAGACCCAAAGTTGATGCCACTCTTTTTAAAACCACAGTGAGAATATTGAATGAGAGGATTCCACTAAGGTTTATCGAGAATTTCCATGACGCATATATTGAGCACGGAAAGGCTAAAAAAATAAATATTCTGCCCACGAAACTTATGGATTTCCCGGGATTGAAATTTGACCCGCGATTTGAAGGTCAAAGAATCAGAGTATACCGTAATATTGTCGTTGCAGATACGATTTATGAAAACGCGTTGAAAAAAAGGATACCGCTGATACTTGTGGACAAGAAAGGAAATGAGATAGAATCACGTTACAGAACATCCTCTTTCCATGCCGGCGACGGGAAACGCTATATAGTGATATTCCCCCATGCTCAGATTCTTGATGCCACATTAGAAATCAAAGCTTCCCGCCTGCTTCTTTGATAACACTATCGCACGAAGCGCCTGCCTTTCAGGCGATAGACCAGCTCGGGATGCATATAGTCGTCTATGGCGGCTCGGTTCTGAGGCAGGAAGTATGTCTCCATGGTATTGCGCAGGGTGATGACGCCGCGCACAGCGTCTGCCGTAGCCTCATAGGTGATGAACGGATTCATTTCCTCAACCTCGGCACGGTGCTTGCGGCCGTCGGGCGTAAGCCAGTCGGCAAGCGACGGCTCCTCAAGAGCCTTGCGCGCAGGCTGCCAGCGAGAGTCGAACCACTGTATGCGGCTGTCGCGCATCGGATACGCAATAGTCTCTATAAGAGCCACGAGCGTATCGCTTCCCGCCGGGAATACGTCAATCTCAAAGCGGCACGTATCGCCCACCTCGAAGCGCAGGCTGCGGTCGGACGAGCCGGTCACGACAGCACGCGCACCCGAAGCGTCGGCCGACTCGCGGTGCACACCGCTGTTGTAGTAGTCGAGCATGTCGAGGCGCGTATTGGCCGGAAGCAAAGGCAGTACGTCGTCCGGTGCCATGGCGAAGAACCATTGTGCCGAACCGGCATTGCGCGCTGTCATGGTGGCGCTTATAGGGTCTGCCGAGGCCGGCGACGGCTCAGGCGTTGCCGCCGTAGCTGTGGCGACAGCGAGAAAGATGATTCCCGGTAAAATGTGTCTTGCTCTCATTTGCGGTATTTCTTGCGCGGACGCGCCGGACGGCCGCCGTCGTCGCGTCCTTTGTTATTCTTGCGCTCCGAGGCTTTGGCATAGTCCTTGTCGGGTTCGGCTATCTCGCTGTAGAGATGACGTCCGAGGAAATCGGCGCCCTTCAGGGCCGCCACCACGCGGGCTGCGTCGGCCTTGCGCACATCGAAAAGGGAGTAGCCGGGCATCAGGTCGATGCGGCCCACGTCGACTCGCTGCCCCTCCACGCTGTGGTTGAGCAGGTCTATGAGGTTGCCGGCATAGAAGCCGTCGCGCTTGCCTGCATTGACGTAGATGCGCGCCATGCCGCGCTCGGCCGTGCGGCGGTCCTTGTCGGCAGCCGTGCGTCCCTCGGCCCCCTTGCTCTCGCGGTCGCGCTTGCGCTCGGGCTTGTCCGAGATGTTCTCGATGGCAGGCGCATCCTTGTAGTAGTCGAGCAGGCGGTTGAACTCAAGCGAGAGAACGCGCTTCAGCAGGTCGCGCGTCGAGAGCCACGACAGCTTTTTCTCCACGCCGTTGACGTATGCGTCGATTTCCTCGTCGTTGACGGCCACGCGTTCCAGACGGTCGGCCAGAGAATAGAGCTGTTTCTCGATGATGCGCTCCGGGGTGGGAACATCCTTATGCTCGAATTTCTTGCCTATGCTGCGTTCTATCTCGCGGAGGCGTCCTTTCTCGCGCGAATGGATTATGGCGACGCTCGTGCCCGTCTTGCCGGCACGGCCGGTGCGACCCGAGCGATGGGTATAGACGGCGGTGTCGTCGGGCAGGCCGTAGTTGATGACGTGCGTGAGGTCGTCGACGTCAAGGCCGCGGGCGGCCACATCGGTAGCCACGAGCAGCGTGGTGACGCGGTCGCGGAACTTGCGCATCGTCAGGTCGCGCTGCTGCTGCGAGAGGTCGCCGTGCAGCGCGTCGGCGTTGTAGCCGTCGTGGATGAGAGCGTCCGCTATCTCCTGGGTGTCGCGCCGTGTGCGGCAGAAGATGATGGCGTAGATGTTGGGATTGTAGTCGGCCACGCGCTTCAGGGTGGCATACTTGTCGCGCGCCGGCACCATGTAGTAGATGTGGCGCACATTGGCGGCTCCCTCGTTGCGTGTGCCTACCACTATCTCCTTAGGGTCCTTCATGTACTGCGAGGCTATACGCGCCACCTCGGACGGCATTGTGGCCGAGAACAGCAGCAGCTTGCGGTCGGCCGGAACGTGGTCGAGAATGTCATTTATGCTGTCGACGAAGCCCATGTTGAGCATCTCGTCGGCCTCGTCGAGCACAACCGTATGCACACCGTCGAGACTGACTGTGCCGCGCCCTATCAGGTCGATGAGACGTCCCGGAGTGGCCACGATGATCTGCACGCCGGCCCGCAGGGCGCGTATCTGGCTCTCGATGCTGGAGCCGCCGTAGACGGGCAGAATCTCCACGTCGGGCATGTATTTGGCGTAGTCGGCCAGGTCGCCGGCTATCTGGAGGCAAAGCTCGCGGGTGGGCGCCAGCACCAATGCCTGTGGCTCGCGGCGCGACGCGTCCACCCGCTGTAACAGAGGCAGCCCGAAAGCGGCAGTCTTGCCGGTGCCGGTCTGCGCGAGTGCCACGAGGTCGCGGTGGTCGCCGAGCAGTTCGGGAATAACTTTCTCCTGCACGGGCATGGGAGCCTCGAAACCCAGTTCGGCCACGGCGCGCAGCAATTCAGGGCTAATGCCCATATCTTCAAACGATGTCATACTTGATCTTGGTTATCAGTTCTGTTATCTAACGCCTGACGCGGCATATATGTTGCGTCAACGGCGCGAGATACCGAATCCCAGCTTGAGAATCAGACGCAAAGTCTCCTGCGAGGTGGCTCGGTCGTACTCCTTTTCGCTCTCCGGAAGCTCGTCGTAAGGCACCAGGCACGGATGATGCCTGGCAGCATCGTCGCGCTCCGGCCCCCAGGTCCAGCCCTGGGCCATGCGGCTGCGCGCCCACACCTCGTGGACGTTGCGCGCCATCTGTTCTGCCAGTTCCATCAGCTCGGCAGGGATTTCCACTCCGGCAGTATCCTCCGGTTGCGGTATATACTTGTTATTCTCCATCTTCATTCGTTTCTATCTGCTTTACTGTGAGCGACTCCACAAGCAGGTGCGGCATAGCGAGAACCAGCAGGCAGTCGTACTTCATGTCGGCCGGACTGATACGTCGCAACTCCGCGTAAGAGCACAAATCAATGTGGGCGGGGTCAGCTACGTTTTTCTTGATGGACTTGATGAAGGCTGCTCTATCTGCACCGAACAGTCCCTCTAAACGGTAGGCTTCGGCGGCCGACAGCGGGCGGAAGCCCATCACGAGTTTTTCGGCTACCCAGCGTGAATGTTCGCAACGCGACAGAGCTTTCAGCTCGCCTGCAACCAGGCGCATGAGCGAATGCTTATGCCGGGAGGCGTAAGCAATCAGGTCCATCTTGCGCTCGCGGTAACGCCACAAGTCACGCAGAGCAGGCTTGTAGAACCGGGGCTCTTTTTTCAGCTTGTCGGCGCGGTCCTTGCACTCCTTGGCAAGGAGACTCCGCAGACGCGCCTCGAAAGTGTCGGCCAGGAAGACGTTAGACAGTTTGCCCTTCACGTCGCCGGCATTCTTCCATGCGTTGTTGGTCTTACTGCGCTGTTTCTTGTAGCACAATGTATTCAGCGCCAGGTCATAGCGCTTCGTGGCGGTGGTGTCGGTGGCAGGAAGGTTTTCGAGATCGGCACCCACCCAGTAGACCATATTGGCCAGAACGGCCTTGGAGGTGTCTATGATATAGAGGTCATCCTCAGGAATGGCGGCGACTATTGCGTCGACATCGGCATCAGTAGCGCGCAGCTCGCATTTCTCCGTGTAGTCGGAATACTTGTCCACGCCAACGAACTCCAGCTCCACGTCAAGCCAGGGAAGCACGGCGTCGCGCTGCTGCGGTTCTTCGTTCGGCGCTTTGCGGAAGATGCGGGGAGCCATCAGGACGTAGTTGCACAGATATTCCTCTGCCGACAGACCGGCGGCCGCAGCCTCCAGTTCTTCCACAGTGTGCATGCCGCGGCACAGAATTGTAATACGCGTGCGGGGACTGCCTTTCACCTCGTCGAAGCCCGGATAGTGAGCCACGAGCACCAGATGGCGCACGACGCTGCACATAAGGGGCGACATGCCCTCCACAACCACGTGCGGAGCAGAGCACTTGCCGTTGCAGTCCATGTCGGCCATGCGGGCGAGCACATAGCGCCGGGCTCGATACCAGTTCCGCACCGTGTCGTCGCCGAATTTCGAGCCGTCGCGGCGCTTGAGTCTCTCGAACAGTTTTTCCAGATTCGCCATTATCGTAGCTTCTTGTAATCGGCCTCGTGGTCGGTAAGATAAATATTGCTGTTGCTGGCATCGTAGCCTGAGGGACTCTGATACAGCTGCAGGTTGAACAAGGCCAGCGAGCTGACGATGTGTTCCACGATGGCCGACTGGTTCCACTCGAATGCTTCCAGGCTGCTGTCTATAATATAGGTGTACACCTGCAGCGGCAGACCCTCACCCTGCTGTTCGAGCCAGCGCACAACCAGACGCGGCTTGCGCGAGATGTGCGGGTGGTTCATGAGCCAGTGGTGCAGATAGAGACGGTATAGCTCCATGTTCATCACGGGGCGGCCGCTGCGCTCAGCCTCACGCACACGTTCCGGAAGCACATGCGACACGAAGTAGTCGTCGGGGCTGAGGGCGGCTATGCGGTCGGCGTCGGCCTGCGTCATGGGCTGTATCCAGCCAGAGTCGATGACGAAGGTGCGCATCATGCGGCGTCCGTGGGTCTTGCCGTCGACCATGCGCTGATAGTTGATGAAGTGGGCTGACTGAAGGAGATAGGTCGGGAAGGTAGACAGAGTGGTATCCCAGTTCTCGACGGTGACGGTAGTCAGCGTTATCATGCTGACCATGCCGTCGACATTCTGCGAGGGCACCTCAATCCAGTCACCGATGGCAAGCAGATGGTTGAGGCGCACATAGAAGAAAGCGACAACGCTCCTTATCGTCTCCTGGAACATGATACTGAGAACGCCGCCCACTATGGCTACGGGCAGCATGTCGTTCATATGATACCAGTTCCACACATCGATGATGCCTATGAGCCACAGGCCGAAAGTCACAAGCACGGTGATCTGCCCGACGGTGACACGCAATTCCTGACGTCTGAGACTGAAAATGGGTGTAAGACGATGCACCGCAGCAATCACACCTATGAGCATCATGGTCAGAGCTATGGTACTGCAGAACTGGCGCGGAGCCGGAATCTTCATCATCAGCGTGAGCATCACGCCGTGAAACCACGACGCCTTCACCGTGTAGCGCAGCACAAAAAACAGACCGGCAAGCAGGAACCAGCGCATGGCGCTACGGCCTATCACCGCGCCGGCTATCTGAACCGCCAGATTGCGCGACGACAGCATACTGCGCACGGTAAGAGGCCGAAATACATTCTTCCTTAAATTTTCAAAAGCCATAACGCAAGATCCTATTCTGTTGGTTTTTGAGCATTATAGGAAGCAAAGATACAAAATTTTTCTAATAATCGCTGAAGAAACGCGGTTTTATCACGATGCCCACACGCAGCTGACTGTGGAATTTGTTATAGTCGAGCAATCCCTCGCCGTAGCCGTTGTAGTACTGAAGAAAGAAATACTGGTTGTCGCGGCGGTTGAAGCGATAGGCAAGTTCAAGAATGGAGTTGTAGTTGAAAAACGCTCCGGTTCGGCGCACAAGCGTCAGCGAGCCGGTGAAACGCTGATTGCGGCTCATCACCTGCATGCCCACCTGATAGAGGCCGCAATAGTGGAGTATATCGCTGTTGTTGCTGCTGTCGATAATCGGAATCCACGCCTTGCCATGGACCATTATCTGCTTATCTATAAAAATATTGCACGCCAGCGACACTTTGTTCCACGAGCGCGACTCGTCGCCGTCGCGGCCGTTGCTCTCATGCTCGAGCAGAAGTGTCAGTTTGCCTATGTAGCGGTCCTTTACGAAAAGAGGCTTGGTAAGGCCAAGGCCCGGATTGAAATTAAGATCGGTCATCGGCAGCGACTCCTGAAGCACATTCCAGAACACTTTCTGCGTATAGAAGAGATACAGATAAGTACCGAACGGCAGCACACTGCGGGTAAGACGCTGCGCCACCGATACCTGAAACTTAACGTTGGTGTTCTCGCGGGTAATGCGCTGTCCTATGGCCGGTCCGCCGATAAAGTAATTGTCCTTATACAGGCCGAAATACGGCTGATGCTCGAAATCGTATCGCACACTGTCGACATCCATCGGGCGTCCGTCAAAGCTCACAATCTGCGCGGTTGCTCCCGGAGCAAGCAACCCGGCTATAAAGACCAGTAAGAATATGATTCGACGCATAATGTGGTGATTGAGCGTGCAAAGGTAATTATTTTTTCATGACAGCGCGCATTTATGGGCCAAATACGCTAATTTTTTGGCCGGATAGACCAAGCAACCACTCAAAAGCGCACGTTGAAAACCTCGGACGGCAGAGTTCGGCGACCCACGTAAATAGCCGTGCCGCTGCCGTTGAGAAACGTATGGCCGTATGGCAGACCGCGCAAGGTCGCCAGCAGACCGGCAGCCACGGCATCGTGCCGCGAGGGGACAAACAGCAGCGCTCCGGCGGCACAGGCGCGCGCGGCGGCTGCGGCCTCGCCAGGTGCAGCGTCCCGGCACAGCACCACCATGTCGCAGGCGCCGATATGGTCGGTCAGGCCGCGTATCGAAGCTGCGGGGCAAGCCAGCGCCACAATGCGGCGCGCGGCACAGGCCTCGCTTCCGGTGCCGGCCACAGCTACGGAAGCCGGGTACGCCCACGCGGTCACCCGCAGCAGCAGACGCGCGCCGCGGCTCCCGCCGGGCCATGCATGAGCCTCGGCGTCCACAGCTTCGTAAGCATAGAAAGCACAGCGCTCACGCAGTACCTCACGGATGAAGCGATAGGCGAACGGAGAGTGTACCCCGAAGCCGCGCCCATGGCGCAGCCGCTGCCACCATCCGCGGCCGGGAGTGTTCATCGGCCGGCCTCCTTCCCGGCGGGCGCGGAGTCCTCGCGGCGGGTATAGGCCACGAACAGCGCAGCAAGCACCAGCAGGTAGATAAGACTTACGCAACCATAGGCCAGACCGCCGCTGTAGCGCAGGCTGTCGGGGTCGAAAGTCATCACCACCTCATGGTGTCCGGCCGGTATACGCATCGCACGCAGCACATAGTTGACCCGGGCCAGAGGCGCCGGCTGTCCGTCGACAGTGGCTTTCCAGCCCCAGGGGAAATAGATTTCCGAGAATACGCCGATGGCGTCGGACTTGGCAGACACGTCATAGGCGATGCGGTTGGGCGTGTAGCTGACGAGGCGTACGGTATCACCTGAAGTCGGTGCGGGGCAACGCTCGCCAAGAACGTCGCGGAAGCGGGAGTCGGCCACAGCCTCACGGGCCGGGTCGAGAGTATTGAGGGCGTCCATCTCGGCATTTGCACCGTCCACGTAGGAGATGTCGCCCACAAGCCATGCCGGGCCAAGAGCCGAGGTATTCACCACAAGAGGCGCCTCAGCGTCGCCGGTGATTATGTAGCGGGCGTTGAGCATGTCGAGGGTGCGGTAGGACGAAGCCAGAGCATCGGCCACATGGCGCTCGTCGCCGCTGTACAGGGCGCGTACGCTGTCGGAACGCAATGCGGGGTCATATCCATAGTGCTGCACCGGTACGAGGCGGCGCTGAATGAGGTCCTCGTAGCGGTTGAGTTTGGCCGCGTGGTAACCGCCGAGCATATGATGGTGGTAAGAACGCTGCGGCGAATTGAAGCCGGGAATATCCATCACGCGGTAGCCTGCCGTGGTATCGGCGAGGATGGCCCGGTCAATGGCATCGGGCTCGAAAGCGTCGGCCGCGGCCACCTCCGGCGTGCAGAAACTGCTATGGCTGACGTAGCGCTTGTCAGCGCCATAAAGGTCGACAAGCACAGCCGTGCCCAACAGGCCTACGGCCACGCCCTGACGCAGGCGGCCGCGGAGCATCAGTACCAGCAGCCCGAAGCCGATGGCGAGGAACAGGGCTGAGCGCAGGGCGTCGTCGCGCACAAGGCCGTAACGCAGCTGCTCCACAGCCTCCACATTGGCCGGATTGGAAAGCGAATAGCCGTAGGCAGCCTCCTGAATCTGCGCCGACGTGGCGCCGTACTGCTGCCCCATCTCTATTATCTGTTGCTGGATGGCCTCGGATGTGGCACGGTCCTGCTCGGTGATGGCGCTGCCGAATACCGAGGGAGCCGCTGCGGCCACAAGGCACACAAGCAGAGGTAGGGCGAAGCTGATAATCAAAGGACGCATCATGGACTGACGCTCGGCGTCAGACGCAGTCAGTAGCCTTTGCAGACCCATAACCGCGAGTAAGGGCATCGTGAACTCCACAATGACGAGAATACTCTCGACGGCGCGGAATTTGTTGTAAAGCGGAAAGTGGTATATCATCAGGTCGGTGAGCCACTCGCAGTTGCGGCCGAGAGCCAGCAGCAGCGCCAACACCGACACTCCGAGCAGCGCCCACTTCATGGCGCCGCGCACCACGATGCAGCCCAGCAGGAACAGCGCGCACACGATGGCGCCAACGTACACGGGGCCGTTCGTGCCTTCGGAGTCATTGAAATATTGAGTCATGTAGGGCAAGAGCTGCGCCACAGGTTGGCCGGAATAGGCCGAAGCTCCGGGCAGGCGGTCCAGCCCCATGTGAACCATAGAGCCGCCCTCGGGACGCGCCGACGCGCCGCCCTTGATGTCGGGAATCAGCAGCGAGAAGCTCTCGGCGCCGCCATAGCTCCAGCCTACAATCTGCTCGTAAGGCATACCGCCCGTGGGACGCGGAGCGTCCGGGTCGGCGGCATCCGGTGCTGCGGCATCCGTCGTCAGTTCGCTCTGGCTGCGCTTCGTCTCTTTGCTGTACTCATAGGTATTGTATAGGCTCGGGGCAT
This sequence comes from uncultured Muribaculaceae bacterium, assembly GCA_948665475.1. GTDB lineage: Bacteria > Bacteroidota > Bacteroidia > Bacteroidales > Muribaculaceae > CAG-873. Next base: position 9,250 of record CAPNHY010000049.1, read on the forward strand.
TGGCACCCACAGCCAGCAGTCCGGCACCGGCCAGCACCGCCGTAGCCGTGAGCCAGCGGCGCATACGGCCGGCGCGCCATGCCTGCCACAGATAGGCCAGCGACATCGCCGCCATCACGAAGAAGAAGTAGTAGCTCATCTGCGGATGGTTGGCGGCCAGCTGGAGCATGGCGAAGATGCCCGTCATGGCCGCGCCCGCGAGATAGCGTCCGCGATAGCACAGCATCAGGCCGCCGATTGTGGGCGGGATATAGGTCAGGGCCATGAATTTCCATATGTGGCCGGCACCTATGATAATGACAAAATAGCTTGAGAAGCCCCAGGCTATGGCACCGAGGAGCGCCACATACCAGCGCACACCCATCACGTAAAGCAGAATGAGCATACCCAGCATCATCATGAACAGCAGGTTGCTGGGAGCAGGCAGCCACAGCCCGTACACATCGTTGAGCCACGAGAACAGCGCGTTGGAAGGATACTCCGGAGCTATCTGAAACGTAGGCATACCGGAGAACAGTGCGTTGGTCCACAAGGCCTTTTCGCCCGTTGCGTCCTCATAGGCCTGTGCCTCACGTCCGTTGGCAAGACCCTGCTGCTGGTCGGCCTGACGCAGCCCGGAACCGTCGAAATTGTCGGGATAAAAGAACGCGACGGAGACGACCGCCATTATCGCTACAGACACAAAAAAGCCCCACACCTGAGAGTTGCGGGCCCACGCTGCAAATCGTTTCATAAGGTAAGAGTTGTAATTAGTACTCCGGAGCAGAATCGAACTGCTATCAAAAGTTTAGGAAACTTCTATTCTATCCGTTGAACTACCGG
>CAPNHY010000050.1:0-9891 GCA_948665475.1 uncultured Muribaculaceae bacterium
GTGCGGGGCTCCCCGCTACATGGCAAGCTCGGAGAGCTTGCGTCCGTGCGGCCGCCCCCCCCCTTAAACCCTAAACCCTAAACCGCGGGCAAAGCCCGCACACCGAGAACATTGACATTCTGATACAACCTCGCCTTGCGCTCCGCACCCGCGGAGCTGCACCGCCCAGTGCAGGAAGGGGGCAACACAACGGGAAACGGAGAGAAGCCGGCTCTCTCCGTAAGGATGCGCACACCCGTTGTGTTAGGTGATAGTCCCCGACGTCAGGGTTGCCTTGTGATCCGCATCGAGCCAAGCTCGGCCTGCACGCACCGCGCACAAACACATACAGCCGCATGCCCTGGTACCGGTATGCGGCTGTTTTTGTAAAATCGACCACCGAAGAGAGCGCGGGACGCGCGGCAGAGAGTGTCATACGGGGTAGAGCCCGGGACGGGAAAACTCCTAACTCCTCACTCCTAACTCCCCACTATACGCTACTCCTGCGGTATCGTCAATGCCCGCGTCGATTCCAGTATCGGCAGATTCGTCTCCGTCGGCACATAGATTACCGTCTTGTTGCTCAGGTCGGACTGCTGGCGCACCCAGAGATACTGGATGTAGGTCGGCGTGATGCTGCCGTTTTCGATACGGATAGCCTCCGCGGCGCCTTTCGCTCTCTCCACCTCGGCCTGCGCGTTCAGCTTCTCTGCCTCGAGATTGGCCTTTGCCTCCTCGATCTTGATCTTGCGGTTCTGTTCGGCCTTGGCAAATTCGGCTTTACCCTCCATTTCCTGCGACCATACGTTGTACCACGGGCGGATGAAAGCCATGGCTACGATAAACAGAATCAGGACGCCCGCACTCCACAGAATGAGCTTGGCGATTTTCGGCGTGAAATTGATGTTGTTGATGTCGTTTCTCATATTTGTAAATGATTTGGTTTTCCGCAAAGGTCGTGAAAAGCCGCGACATATGCAAAAAAAATCCCGGCAGGCCGGCCTGTCGGGATTTCGGGAGGGGAGGAGATACGGTTACTTCTTGTCCTTGAGCCAGCGGTCGAACCAGCGGAAGAACAGGCGTTGCCACATCACGGCGTTCTGAGGCTTCAGAATCCAGTGGTTCTCGTCGGGATAGATCACCATCTCGGCGGGTATGCCGCGGAGCTTGGCGGCGTTGAAGGCGGCCATGCCCTGCGATGCGAGGATGCGGTAGTCGTACTCGCCGTGCGAGATCATTATCGGGGCGGTCCAGCGGTCGACGAAGCGGTGGGGAGAGTTGGCGAATGTGCGCTGTGCCGCTGCGTTGTCCTTCTCCCAGTAGGCGCCGCCCATGTCCCAGTTGGCGAACCACATCTCTTCGGTCTCGAGATACTGTGCCTCCATGTTGAAGATTCCGGCATGGGCGAGCAGGGCGGCGAAGCGTCCCTCGTGGTTGCCGGCGAGCCAGTACACGGAGAAGCCGCCGTAGCTGGCGCCGGTGGCGCCTATGTGGTCGGCGTCGACATAAGGCTCCTTCTTGAGGTCGTCCACGGCCGAGAGGTAATCCTTCATGTTCTGGCCGGGGTAGTCCTTGGAGATCTGCTCGTTCCATTCTGTGCCGAAGCCCGGCAGGCCGCGGCGGTTGGGGGCGATGACGATGTAGCCGTTGGCTCCCATCAGCGCCAGGTTCCAGCGGTAGCTCCAGAACTGGCTTACGGCCTGCTGAGGGCCGCCCTGGCAGTAGAGTATGGCGGGATATTTCTTCGTGGCGTCGAAGCGCGGCGGATATACCACCCACGTTGTCATCTGCTTGCCGTCGGTGGTGGGCACGAGGCGTTTCTCCACGGTAGGCATCTCCACCTGGGCGAAGATGTAGCCGTTGACATCGGTAAGGGGTTTCAGCTCCGGTGCCTTTTTGCCGCGCAGCGTTATCAGTTGCAGCTCGTTGGGCCGCAGCATGCTGTGGTTCATGGTGACGAGGCGGCCTTTGCCTGCCGGAGCGAGCGAAGTGAAGTCCGCCCGCACGTCGGTGAGCTGGCTGATGGCGTGGCTGTTTACGTCGATGCTGAACACGGGCGCGACACCGTCCTTGGGCGCTATGAAGAAGATGTCGCGGCCGTCGGGAGACCATGCGAACTCATCGATGGTGTAGTCCCACTCGCCGGTGATGTCCTGTTTCTCGGCAGTGAAGCAGTTGAGCAGGAAGAGGCGGTTGCGGTCGCTCTCATAGCCGTCGTGCTCCATCGAGAGCCATGCCAGATAAGTGCCGTCGGGCGAGAAGGCCGGCATGGTGTCGTAGCCCTGCATGCCCTCGGTGAGGTTGCGGGTGCCGCCGGACTCGAGGTCATAGAGGTACAGGTCGGAGTTGGTGGAGAGGGCGTAGTCCATTCCCGTCTTCTTGCGGGACACGTACACGAGCATCTTGCCGTTGGGGTGCCATGCGAAGCTCTCCGTGCCGCCGAAGGGCTTCATGGGAGCCTCGTAGGGCTCGTCCTGCATGATGTCGCGCAGATCCTTGACGGCTGTGCCGTCGAAGGTGCCGACGAAGGGGTGGGGTATTTCCGTCACCCATTCGTCCCAGTGCTTGTACATGAGGTCGTCCACCACGCGGCCGGTGGCTTTGGGCAGGTCGGGGTATATGTCGGCGGCGTTGCGCGCGTACTTGACGTTGCCGATAACCACTACGTGCTTCTCGTCGGGCGAGAGCAGGAAGCCGCTGATGCCGCCTTCGTGCGTCGTGGCCTGCACACGGTCCGTTCCGTCGGCTTTCATGGTCCACATCTGCATCTTGCCGTCGGCGTCGGGATAGAGGAATGCTATGCGGCCGTCGGCCATCCACACGGCGCCTGCCTCGCTCTTGGGAGTGCGGGTGATGCGCACGGGCTGTGCGTCGCGTGAGTCAAGAGCCAGGGTGTAGAGGTCGTTGTTCGATGCGTTCTGCTCAAGGCTCTCGTAGGAGATGCCGAAAAGGACGGTCTTGCCGTCGGGGCTTACGCGGGGGTCGCTGACGCGCCCGAGTGCTTCCAGGGCGTCGATGTCGAAGACGCCGGTGGCTGTCTTGAAGTCGGTGCGGTCGATGAACGGCGCTTCTTCGGCGGCAGCCGGTGCGGCGGCCGTCAGGGCTGAGACACTCATTAGAATAGCGTTCAAGGTTTTGTTCATGTTGTTATGCTGTATGGTGTGATATGTTTGGTTTTATGTGTTCAGTCGGCGATGGTGGCGCCGTCTATGCTGTCGATGCGTGCGCGCAGCCTCGGAGCCGTGTCGGCGTCGATGTCGAGGGTCATGCGGCAGGTGTTGTCGAACTGTCGGTCGACGACGGTGACGTCGAAGTCGCGCGTCAGCTTCATGGCGTCGTTCATCGCCGCATACGGGAAGTGGAAGGTGATGCGCGCCATGTCGTGGCGCACCACCGCGGGCGCCGCTTCGAGAGCCATTCTGGCTGCCGTGCGGTAGGCCACAATGAGGCCCGATGTCCCGAGCTTGATGCCGCCGAAGTAGCGCACCACGGCCACGAGCACGTCGGTGAGCCCCAGCGAGTTGATCTGGCCGAGTATCGGCTTGCCGGCGGTGCCGGAGGGCTCGCCGTTGTCGTTGCTAAGGAAGTCGGTGCGGGCGCTTCCCAGCATGTAGGCCCAGCACACATGTCGCGCGTCGTGGTAGCGCCGTTGCAGGTCGGCGACGGCGGCGCGTGCCTCTGCGGCGTCGCGCACCGGCAGCGCGAAGGCCAGGAAGCGGCTGCGCTTGTCGGTGTACTGCGCTTCGGCGGGTGCGGCTATGGTGAGGTACTCGGCCATCTGTATCAGTACTGATGGTGTTCGCGCTGGAGTTCGGCGGGAGTCAGGGGATGGGCGTTCATCTTGCGCCACACGTAGGCTATGTAGGCCAGGACGAAGGGCACAAGCACCGATACGTAGCTCATGACGCGCAGGGTGAAGAGCGACGACGACGAGTTGGCTATCGACAGGGAGTCCTGCGGGTCGGTCAGCGAGGGATAGTAGGCCGTGCCGGCATATCCGGCGAGGCAGAAGAGCACGAGCACCACCAGCACCGTGCCGGCGCCTCCGTACCATATGCCGCGGCGCCAGTGCGAGTCGGCGGCGGTGCGGATGATGGCGTAGAGGGCGCACACTACGCCTACGAGCAGCATCGCTGCGAGCCACCACATGCCCAGAAGGTTGTGCAGATAGATGTAAGGCTCGGCTACGAAGCTGCCGTCGGGCTGCTCGCGGTAGCCGGTGGTGAACATCAGCACTGCCAGGAACGCCACTATGAGGACGGCGAAGACGGCTCCGTTGACGGCCGTGGCCTTGCGCATGCGCTGCTCGAAGGAGACGTCGCCGCTGATGCTGTTGATGAAGTACATGGCGGCGAGCGTGCGGGCCAGGAAGAACACGGCGAAGCCCAGCAGCAGGTTGCGCCAGCATGCTATGGCCTCGAGACCGTGGCTGCCGGACCACTGCGAGATCACGGGGTCGCCCGGGTCGAGCAGGTTGGTCTTGGTGACGGTAAACTCTCCGCCGAAGAACATCATTGCCACGGCCACGCCCAGCAGCACGCAGCCGAAGAGGCCGTTGAAGCGCAGCAGCCAGTCGTAGGCGCTGCGGCCGTAGATGTTGCCCGGCTTGCGGCGGTACTCGTAGCTCACGGCCTGCGCCACGAAGCTGACGAGTATGAGCATCCACAGCCAGTAGGCGCCTCCGAAGCTTGTGCTGTAGAAGAGGGGGAAGGACGCGAAGAAAGCTCCGCCGAAGGTCACGAGAGTGGTGAATGTCAGCTCCCATTTGCGGCCGAGAGTGTTAACCATCAGCTGGCGCTCGGTGTCGTTGTGCGCCGCGCCCAACAGTGACTGGCCGCCCTGGACGAAAAGCAGGAATACGAGGGCTGCACCGAGCACAGCGATAAGCAGCCACCAGTAGGCTTGAAGTGTCTGGAGTTCAGTCATGGCCGTCAGAGTGAGGTTGTTTCTATGTTTGTATTGGCGCTGCGGCGCAGGAAGCGGATCATGATGCTTACCTCAGCAGCGAGCAGCAGGGTGAATACGGCTGCGAAGAGCCAGAAGGTGGTCTGTACGCCCGAGGCGGGTATGTCGCTGATGGCGGCGCCCACGGGCAGCAGGTCCTGTATGGTCCAGGGCTGGCGGCCCACCTCGGCCACCACCCATCCGGCCTGGCTGCAGCACCACACCAGCGGGATGCTGAGCATGCCGAGCATCAGGAGCCAGCGCTGTTCAAGCCAGCGGAGGCGGAACTGCGACGCATAGGCCATTATCAGGAGCACGAGCAGCAGGGCCGAGCCGAGAATCACCATCACGCGGAAGGCGTAGAAAGTGAGGGCCACGGGAGGCACGGCGTCCTCGGGGCTGTCGAGATAGCCGTAGCCGAAGTAGCGGAAATCGCGTGCCACGGCAGCGCGTGCGGCGTCGGCAGCGGCCTTGTCGCCGGCCTTGTGCGCCGCGTCGTAGTCGCGCAGCGCCTGCTGCGCGCGGCGTCCTATGGCGATGCGCTCGGCGTAGCTCTCGGTGCGCAGGGTGTCGCCTTCCGGCGTGAGCGCCACGCCGTCTATGAGGTCGTTGATGCCGGGCACGAAGCTGTGCGCGTCGTGGTTGGCAAGTATGCTCAGTCCGTAGGGAATGTCGATGGAGAAGTGCATCTCCGGCTGCGTGTCGCCGGGCTTTTTCGAGGCGTTCAGGATGCCGAAGCCCACGAGGTTCTGACCGATGTGGCCGTCGTAAAGGCCCTCCATAGCGGCGAGCTTCATTGGCTGCACGCGGGCCACCTGCACGGCCGAACCGTCGCCCGTCATGAAAGTCAGCAGCATGCCGGCAAGGCCGAACCATGCGCCCACACGCATGCTGCTGCGGGCTGCGGCCACGTTGCTGCGGCGCCACAGCAGCCAGCTGCTGACGCCGACAACGAATACGCCTGCCAGCGCCCAGCCCGAGAATACGGCGTGGAAGAACTTGTTCATCGCCACGGCGTTGAATGCCACGGCAGTGAAGTCGGTCATCACGTTGCGCATCTGCTCGGGGTCGAATTCCATGCCCACGGGGTTCTGCATCCATGCGTTCGCCACGAGAATCCACAGCGACGACAGGCACACGCCCAGGGCCGTAAGCCATGTGGCCGCAAGGTGGAAGCCGCGGCTCACCTTGTTCCAGCCGAAGAACATCACGGCCACGAACGTGGCCTCCATGAAGAAAGCGAGCAAGCCCTCGATAGCCAGGGGCGCGCCGAAGATGTCGCCCACGAACCAGCTGTAGTTCGACCAGTTGGTGCCGAATTCAAATTCCAGGATTATGCCCGTGGCGACGCCTATGGCGAAGTTGATGCCGAAGAGGGTCATCCAGAACTTGGTGATGTTGCGCCAGCGCTCCTTGCCGGTGCGGTAGTAGATGGTTTCCATGATGCCTACTATCACCGAGAGGCCGATGGTAAGCGGCACGAAGAGCCAGTGGTACATGGCTGTCAGCGCGAACTGCGCCCGCGACCAATCCACAACTGAGAGTAAATCGTTCATGACAGTGATGATTGCGTGTTGTTGTTCATGGTTGGTTATGCCCCGTCAGGGCGCTGCGGACGGCGTCAGCCCGGCCGGCGTCGCTGTCGTAGCGCGTGGAGAGGATGTCGGGAAAAAAGAAAAGTTTGATTACGGCGAAGATTATCACCAGTTTGACGATTATGAGCAGCCACAGCGAGCGCCCGACGGTCATCCTCCGGAATCCGTCGGCATAGAATCGCCATATGCGTGTCAGCACGTCTGCCATAATCTGTATCTACTGCAAAATTAACGATTATTTCGGTATTAGCCCGAAATAATCGTTAATTTTTGGTCCGGATTTTGGTCTAAGGTCCCGGGTCTAAGGCTTAGAGAATACCGGCTATTCATCGTATCATGGAGAATATGGCCGTCAATAGGCAATATATTATACGCCAAGACTTGTTAGTATTTTTTATCTATGGATTTTCGTCAGGATTTTGTTGAATTTTCCCGGAATTATTTTGTTTATTTTTCTTGTCATTGAAAAATAATTATTAACTTTGCTGCGCAGACCGTTACGCAGAAGCCCGGTCATGGGTTATGCGGGTGGGCGCTGCAAATATACATAATGAAAAGCGTTTACTACGCTCTTTCTTGACTGCTTGAAACTTCGCAAACTTCAGAATTCGTCAAGAATGTAGCAACGGTAGATGCCAATGTGGATATGTAATTTTATGTCTTTGTGCACGGCATGAGAATGTAGCACGTAGAGACGTTTACATATCGGCGTGAGGCTTCTGCGTTGCTTGTTCTATGAATTCGGGCAATGCGAAGGCCTCAAGCAGTGGAACGAGCAATAAGTACAGACCCTTACGCCTTTTCTTTTTCCACACAAAGCCAATGAGAAGGGCCGGCGGCAGAAAAAAACAATGAGCTCTCATCTAAATCCTAAGCCACTAAGCTCGGAAGAAATTGCGCAAATGATTGCTGCATTTCTTGACAAAAACGGAAGTAATTCCAAAAAGGTAGTTATAAAAGATGACTACCCCTTTGAACTTAATTCTATCTACGACGTAAACATCAAGACAGAATCCATTGCCGGTCTTGGCGATGGCTGCTACACCTACAACGGCATTGTAAAGCTACACAAATCCGACAAGGTTAGTGGAGTGTCAGACTCTGGAAAGTCCTATATCATAAACGGTACCGCATTCTTTAATGGGAGTACCTCGGTGGATTCTGATGTGGTGAAGGTGGAAATAGGTAGAATTATACAACAGAAATAATGTCAGTGGTGCCTTCTGCACTATCCACACAATCAATATACAAATCCGAAAAAACAATGAAACCAATCATTCAGAAAGCAGTAATGCTGCTCGCCATGCTTTTTGCGTTCGCATCGGCATGCGCAAAAGACTTCGATTTCGAGGTGAACGGTCTGTGTTACAACATTATCTCTACTTCTGAGTTGACGGTAGAGGTGTCCGGAATCACAGATTCTACAATCAAAAATGTGGATATTCCTGAAACAGTCTCTTTTGGGGGCCGTCAACTGACAGTGGTAAGAATTGTCTCGAATGCTTTTGTAGATGAGCCGATAACCACGGTAAATATACCAAAATCGGTCGAACTGATTGGCTCTGATGCATTTAAGAGCAGCTCTATCGAAAGCGTAAAGTTTCCTGAATCATGTAATATCGTCATTGGAGCCGGCGCATTTCGTGAGAGTTCTATCGAAAGTGTCGAGTTTCCTGAATCCGGTAATATAGTCATTAGAGACATCGCATTTGAACACTGTGATTCTTTAAAAAGCATTGTAATACCTAAATCGGTCATAGAAATAGGTGAGGAGGTGTTTAGATATTGTAGTTCTTTAAAAAACATTGTATTACCAGCCTCGGACATAAAAATAGGTGAAGGAATATTCCATCATTGCTATAGCTTAGAAAAAATCGTTATACCTGAAACCATAACAGAGATACCGAGATTTTTTTGTTGGGGTTGTTCTAAATTGACAGATATAGAAATGGGCCAAAATGTTACTTCTATTGGAGAGATTGCTTTTTCTGGTACAGCCATTACTGAGTTTGTTTGTCCCGCATCACTTAGAGTTTTCTCAGGATTTTCTGATTGCGAAAATTTGAAGAAGATAGTTTTCAATGAATCTATCGAATCTATTGGAAGCAGAGCGTTTAGCGGAACAAAAATAGAATCGATTGAACTTCCCAATTCTGTCACCTACCTCCCATACAATGCATTCTACGACGCGGAGAATATTCGTTCAATAACATTTGGCACCGGTTTGGATGGGTTGCCTTTTAGGGGAGAAGTCAACCTTCCTCTATACTCTATAGGTGTAGAGGGTATCATAAAGAATAATACTTGGATCAATAATCTGCATCTTGAAAATCTTGAGAATGTTAAAATAGTTGATTCTCCAGACACCTTTTCTCTAAAACTATTCTGTATCGACTCTTGGTCTCCGACAGATAGAAATGAACCGGCATTTTTTCATAATCATTTGAAACACTTTTACGTGGGACGACCTTTGGATAACATTACTGAGTGTAAGTATAGTTACTATAAATACACATTATCTAAAGACTATTCTACGAATCCGGACTTATGTTCTATTGAGACTTTGGAAATTGCCGGTTATTGTGACGATGTTCCGAAATTCTTTCAAACAGTTGACACTCTTATCCTTGGAAAAAACGTAAAAAAGATTGATTTAAGCAATATAAACCAATCCAAACTTGTTACCATAATTTGCAGGAATTTGACTCCACCGACGGTGACAGGTAACTTCGAGAAGAAGGTATGGCTATATGCGACATTAAAAGTGCCGAAAGGAACCAAGGAGATATATGCGAATGCGAATGGGTGGAAAGAATTTTGGACTATTGAAGAGTATGAGCCGGAAACGAAACTCATGCTTAAAGAAACTGAAATTTCGTTAAAGCCAAACGAAACGTACCAACTAATTGCTGAGTTGAAATCTGAAGACGAAGATTATGAGACGACCTTAAAATGGAGTAGTTCAGATGATGCAATCGTTTCTGTCTCGGACAATGGATTGGTGACCGGTATAAGTGCAGGACAAGCTATGATAACTGTTTCAACAGCTGACGATAAGGCAAAAGCGACATGCATAGTGAATGTCAACGATGGATCCGGCTTTGCTGACGTTTCAGTTGGCGAAAAAATCTCCATTGCTGCCATGGACGGCACAATATCTGTCCTCAATAAACCTGACGGTCGGCTATGGTATGTATTCAACTCGCAGGGGCAGCTTGTAGCGGAAACCAGTGATGAAACGGTTGTGGGATTAGCTTCCGGATTATATATCGTTAGAGTGGGCGAAATAGTGCAGAAAGTAGTTCTCCCGTAAATAAATTCACTAGTGTCTCTTAAAAAGTGTTAATCAAATTCGAGGTCAAGAGTTGGATGG
>CAPNHY010000051.1:0-9705 GCA_948665475.1 uncultured Muribaculaceae bacterium
CATGAATACAGAGTTTAACAATTTCTTATTAACAGATTTTAAGAGACACTAGTGTTATCCAGATATTGTGAGATATAGTTGTCCGAAGAACTCATTACCGTATGCACAAATCATATTGAAGCCGTCGTAATTTAGCCAAAAATATAAATATTCTTGCTGGAAGAGGAATATTTGTCAAACAAACCACGCCATTTCGAGCTATAAAACGCCAATGGCTAAACAAATTGCACTTTGCTTAGCCATTGATTGTTAGATGGTTGTGTTGGAAAATCCCGCTTAATATTCATCCTCGTTGAAGAGGAAGTCTTCTTTGGAGGGGTAGTCGGGCCAGATGTCTTCGATGGATTCGTAGGTGTCGCCTTCGTCTTCGATTTCCTGAAGGTTCTCGATTACTTCGAGGGGTGCGCCGGAGCGCATGGCGTAGTCTATGAGTTCGTCCTTGGTTGCAGGCCAGGGTGCGTCTTCGAGTTTGGATGCAAGTTCAAGAGTCCAGTACATGAGTGTATGGTGTTTATGCGGTTAGATTTTATAAAGTGCGCAAAGATAAGAAATTTATCTATATGAACGCACTTTGCGGCGATTTATTTAGTGTCGTCGCGTTTTTTTGCATCGTTGTGTACTTTTATCACGAAGATAACGAGGGAGCAGAGGGCGGTGATGAGGTTGGTGATGACAAGGGGGATGTTGGAGGTGAGGGCACCCTGCACGATGAAGAATATGCTGCCGAGGCCCATCATGCAGAAGGTGCTGAGGGCTATGCCTTCGGTGTCGCGTGTGCGGATGGTGACGATGGCCTGGGGCAGGTAGCCGAATACCATGCAGATGCATGCGAGGTAGCCTATGATGGTGGTGAAGATTTCCATATGCGTTTTTTTATGGGTTAAAGCGCCTCTTGCCTTTTCGGGGCAGGAGGCGCTTGTGCTTGTTTGGTTATGAGGGGGTGTGTTTATTTGTTGTTCTCAAGGGTGCAGATGCTGACGCGGTTCCAGCTTTCCTCTTCAAACATGTTGCCGATGCCTTCGCCTTTAGCCTCGATGCGGTCGGCCGGAATCTTGTAGCCGTTGACGAGGGCTTTCTTGACGCTTTCGGCGCGGGCCTGAGCGAGCTTGATGTTGAAGTCGAGGTTACCGTCCTTTGATGCGTAGCCGCGGATGATGACCTTGCTGTCGGGATGGTTCTTCATGTAGGATGCGATCATCTCTACGTTGGGCTGCTGGTCGCGGGTGATGACGGAGCTGCCTATGCGGAAGAAGATGTAGCGTACGCTGCTGAGCTGGTTGTTGACTTCTTTGATTACCTCGGGTTTCTTGTTGAGGCATTCCTGAAGCTGTGCGGCGAGTTCGGCGTTCTGTGCCTCGACGGCTGCTGTGGCAGCCAGGCTGGCGTCGAGGGCTCCGCGCAGTTCGTTGACCTGACCGTTGAGGGCGTCGATTTCATCCTGATTGTAGGGACGTACTACCTGGAAGCCGGGACCGAAGTTGTAGGTGAGGCCTGCCAGAATCTGGAAGGTGGCACGGTTGGCGTTGTAGCTGCATCCGTTTTCGCCGTTGTTCATGTTCCAGACGATTGCGGGCTTGATGCCGAGGGTGACCTGACGGCTAAGGTTGAAGTTGAAGTTGAGGCCGGCTTTCGAAGCGAAGTAGTTGTCGTCGTTGCCGTTGGCTTTATTGACGTAGTTGTGGCCCCATCCTGCGCCGAGCACGGCTTCTACGGTGAAGACGCGGTCGGGATCGTACTGCCCGAAGAGGTTGGCAAGGTCTACGGCGCCGTAGATGCCTACGTAGCTGTTGTCGATGGCTGTGGAGCTGTGGGTGCGTCCTTTCCAGCTGGATGTGTTGACGGCGGCGAGGCCTTCGGCGCCGATGGCGAATGCCGGTGTGATCTGCTTCTGCAGGTGCATGCCGAATGCTCCGCGCATATCGCCGAAGAATGCGTGATGGGTGAGGGGTGTTACGGCGCCCCCGTCAAGGCCTATCGACCAGTTGTCAAAAAAATTAGGCTGCTCATAGGCTTCTGCCGATGCTGTCAGAGCACCCAGTGCGATGACAGCCGTGAGGAGTGTTTTTTTCATCTCTTTGGTGTGTTGAATCGTTTTGAATACGCTGCAAAGTTATTGGTTTTGCCGGATTCTGATTATGATTTTTAATTAAATTTACTTAATTGAACGCCGGACTGTGTTTTTTTCGGCGTTTGACAATAAAACGAACAGAGCGAACGAAATGTTCGCTCTGCCGGTTTGTGGGGTGGTGAAATTAACGTTCTTAGAACTCGGCGTTGTTCGGCGTGCGCGGGAATGGTATGACGTCGCGGATGTTGGTCATGCCGGTCACGAACAGAACGAGGCGCTCGAATCCGAGGCCGAAGCCGCTGTGGGGCACGGTGCCGAAGCGGCGTGTGTCGAGATACCACCACATGTCCTTCATGGGTATGTGGAGCTCCTCGATGCGCTGCAGCAGCTTGTTGTAGTCGGCTTCGCGTTCGCTGCCGCCGATGATTTCGCCGATGGCCGGGAACAGCACGTCCATGGCGCGCACGGTGCGGCCGTCGGGGTTCTGCTTCATGTAGAAGGCCTTGATTTCTTTGGGATAGTCGGTGAGGATGACGGGCTTGTGGAAGTGTTCCTCCACGAGGTAGCGCTCATGCTCGCTCTGCAGGTCGGTGCCCCAGTCCACGGGGAACTCGAAGCGGCGTCCGCTGGCCTTCAGTATCTCCACGCCTTCGGTGTATGTGAGCCGTACGAAGTCTTCCTTCAGCACGCCCTCCAGGCGCTCCACCAGGCCCTTGTCGTAGTGCTCGGCCAGGAACTCGATGTCATCGCGGCAGTGGTCGAGGGCATAGCGTATGCAGTATTTCACGAACTGCTCCGCCAGGTCCATGTTGTCGGTGATGTCGTAGAAGGCCATTTCGGGCTCTATCATCCAGAACTCCGAGAGGTGGCGCGGAGTGTTGGAGTTTTCGGCGCGGAAGGTGGGGCCGAAGGTGTAGATGGCGCCGAGTGCCGTCGCGCCGAGCTCGCCTTCGAGCTGGCCGCTGACGGTGAGCGCCGTAGGCTTGCCGAAGAAGTCGCACGAGTAGTCCACCTTGCCTTCCTCCGTCAGGGGGAGCTTGTCAAGGGGCAGAGTTGTCACCTGAAACATGGCGCCGGCGCCTTCGCAGTCGCTGGCCGTGATGAGGGGCGTGTTCAGGTAGAAGAATCCGCGCTCCTGGAAGAAGCGGTGGATGGCATAGGCCAGGGTTGAACGTATGCGCAGCACTGCGCCGAAAGTGTTGGTGCGCGGGCGCAGGTGGGCTTTCTCACGCAGGAATTCCAGCGTGTGGCCTTTCTTCTGGAGGGGATAGGTCTCGTCGGCGCCGCCGAACACCTCCAGTATCTCGGCCTGCACCTCCACGCTCTGGCCTTTGCCCTGACTCTCGACGAGGCGGCCGTGCACGTGGATCGACGAACCCGTGGTGACGGCTTTCAGTTGCTCGTCGGTGAAGCGGTTCATGTCGAACACCACCTGCAGGTTGTGGATGGTGGAGCCGTCGTTCAGGGCTACAAATTGCACGTATTTGTTGCCTCGGCGGGTGCGCACCCAGCCCATGACGTCGATTTCGGTGTCAAGGGCCGGGGCGGCGAAAATATCTGCTATTTTTGTGCGTTTCATTATATTTATGTGATGTGACGGTTATTCAAACGAACCCATCTTGAGGAAATTGACTTCCTCCTGGGTGAGGTAGCGCCAGCGGCCGCGCGGCAGGTTCTTCTTGGTGAGGCCCGCGAAGTACACGCGGTCGAGCTTGGTGACGTGGTAGCCGAGGCTCTCGAAGATGCGGCGCACGATGCGGTTACGCCCGCTGTGTATCTCGATGCCGGCCTGGTTGCGGTCGGTCTCCGTGGCGTAGCTGATGGCGTCGGCGTGTATGGGGCCGTCCTCCAGCTCTATGCCGTCGGCTATGCGCTGCATGTCGTCCTCGGTGATGTCCTTGTCGCACCATACGTGGTAGATTTTCTTCTTCACGTATTTGGGGTGTGTGAGCTTCGAGGCCAGGTCGCCGTCATTGGTGAGCAGCAGCACGCCGGTGGTGTTGCGGTCGAGGCGTCCTACGGGGTAGATGCGTTCGTCGCAGGCGCCCTTCACGAGGTCCATCACCGTGGTGCGGCCGTTGGGGTCGTCGCTTGTGGTCACGCAGTCCTTGGGCTTGTTCAGCAGGATGTAGCACTTGCTCTCCAGCGTCACCACCTTGTCGTCGTATTCCACCACGTCCTTGGCAGTGATCTTGGTGCCGAGCTCAGTCACGACATTTCCGTTCACCTTGACGAGGCCCTGCTGGATGAACTCGTCGGCCTCGCGGCGCGAGCATATGCCGGCGTTGCTCATGTATTTGTTCAGGCGTATCTCCTCGTTGGGGTCGGGCAGCGGCTGCTCGTATTCAATGCGCTTGGGGCGCGGTGTGAAGCTCTTGCCGCGGGCCGGGAAGCCTCCGTTGTTCTGCCCCGGACGCCTCTGGCGGTTGGCGTTGTAGCCGCCCTGACGGGGCTGATAACCCTCCTGACGCGGCTGGTAGCCGCCCTGGCGGTTGGGGTTGTAACCGCCTTCGCGTCGGGGCTGGTAGCCGCCGTCCTGACGTGGCTGATAGCCACCCTCGCGGCGCGGCTGATAATTGTTCTGCCTCGGCTGGTAGCCTCCTTCGCGGCGTGGATAGGTCTGGCGTCGCGGCTGGTAGCCGCCGTTGTCCTGACCTTCCTCGTGAACTGCGCCTTCCTCGTCGCGCGGTGCGGGAGCCGGGCGGTTGTAGTCGTAGTTGCGGCGCGGGTACTGGTTCTGGTAGTTTCCGGCGCGGCGCGGGTAAGTTCCCTGATTGCCGTCGTTGTTGTATCGGTTGTTGTAGCGTGGTTGATAGCCTCCCTGGCGCTCGTTGTCGCCTCCGTTGTCGTCGTGGCGGTTGTAGGGTGTGCGCCTCGGGTATGTGTTCGAGTAGTCGCGGCGTGCGGGCGCGTCGGCGTCGTTCTCGCCCTCGGCGGCCGGACGTCGGTTGTAGCTGTTGTAGCCGCTGTAGCGTGCCTGGCGGCCGGATGCTTCCGCAGCCGGATGCGCGCCGATGCGCGGGCGTTTGGGCTTCTTTTCGCTTTGTTCGTTGTTCAGGTTCTCGTTTTCCATAATTCAGCTGAAAGGGATGGGATTTTTTGTTTGGATGAGATGTTTGTTGGTTTTGTAGCTTGTGCGTGCAAGGCGGATTTTCCTCACGGTGGGCCTGTGCCGTCTGTCTGATTGTGTCTTATGTTCTGTTTTCTTCGATGTATTTCTGTTGAAAGTTTGGCTTGATATTGTGTTGGTCGTATCTTTGCAAAAAGCCGGCATTTGGATAACCGCTGCAAAGATAGTCATTTTTTCTTCAAAGACAAAAGCTTCGGTTATCTTTATAAGACTGAAATTCCGCGAAATGTTCACAATCGCGGAAATTTGGCTAACTTTGCGCTATGGATGCAGTGAAAAAACTTTTGCTTCGTTTTTATGCGCCTGTCGCCGGTGCGCCGTTGCTGTTTGCGCTTGTGATGCTGTGCTGTGCCGCGGCGCCGGCGGTGTCGGTGCTGTGCGGCGGCCGTCAGCTGCACTTTCTGCTTTATGCCCTGCTTCAGGGCGCGGCGTGGGGATGGCTTGCCTGCGTGCTCGCGGGGAGCCGTGGCGGCTTGCGTGCCGCGGTGGGCGGTGTGTTCATGCTCGCGGCTATGACCGAGGTGGCGCATTTCGCGCTCCTGCGCCATTGCATCGACGCCGACAGCGTGCGCCTTGTGCTGAACACCGATGCCGGCGAGGCGCGCGGCTTCTTCCGTCAGTTCTTCGGTCCGCTGCAGTGGCTGGCACTCGCCGCAGGCATTGCCTTGATAGCCTCGGCGGTATGGGCTCTGTGGCGTTCGCGCCTGAGGTTGCCCGGCCGTTCGGCGGTTGTGGCCGCCATGCTTTTTGTTGCCGTCTGCACCGGATTTGCCGGCATGGCGCGTATGCTTTCCGTGCTCGGTGCGCGCAGCTACGAGCAGCTTGTGGTGTGGCAGTCGCAGGGCAGCGACAATCCCGAGCTGTGCCACGGCCGGCGCGTGGCCTACACCGACCCGATTGTCAAGGCTGTCTGCATAGCCCGCACCCTCACTCTCGAGCAACGCAATTTCCGGCGGTGGAGCCACCTTCAGGAGCAGCTGTACTCATGTCGGGACCTCGTCGACCCGTATCAGCCGGTTACCGACAGCCTCCGGCTGGTGGTTGTCATAGGCGAGTCGTTCATACGCAGCCATTCCTCGCTGTATGGCTACGGACTGCCGGTGAATCCGCGGCTGGAGCAGGAGGCGCGCGACAGCGCACTGACCGTGTTCACCGACGCCGTGGCGCCGGCCAACTTCACCGTCCTCTCTCTGAGCAATGTGCTGTGCCTCAATTCCGTGTCGCACGGCGAAAACTGGTGGGAGAGCCCGTATTTCCCGTTGCTGTTCCGCCGCGCGGGCTGGGACGTGGAACTTTTCACAAACCAGTATTCGCCCGACGCTGACATCGACCTCGGCAGCATGCTCTTCGACCCGCTGATGACCGACTCCGTCTACTCCCGCTACAGCTCCCGCACGTGGCGCTACGATGCCGACTTCCTTGCCGCCATGGCCGATTCGGCCACACCCCGGAGCGCTCACCCCACGCTCACCCTCTGGCATCTGCGCGGACAGCACTTTCCGCCCTCCGACCGCCTTCCCGCCTCGTCGCGCCATCCTTTCACAGCCGCCGACATTCCCGCCGACAGGCCCTGGCTCACAGAGGAGCGCCGTGCCGTCGTGGCCGACTACGCCAACGCCACGCTATACAACGACAGCATCGTGGGCAGCATCATCGACATGTACCGCGACTCACCCGCCATCCTCTTCTATTTCTCCGACCACGGCGAGGAGATGTGGGACAGCGCGCCTTTCGGCAACCGCAACCGCCAACAGCCCGACGATGCTGACTGGATGCGTCGCCAGCACGACGTTCCTCTGTTTGTGTGGATGTCGCCCTCGCTTCGCCGCCTGCGTCCGGAGCTTGCCTCCGCACTGCGCGAGGCCGCCGACCGCCCCGTGGCTCTGGACCGGATAGGCCACACGCTGCTCGGCGTCGCCGGCATAGGCTCGCCTTTCCGCCGTCCCGAGCTGGATGTACTCAGTCCCGGTTACCGTCCCATGCCGCGCGTCACGGCTCAGGGCTACCGTTATCCCGAGCGCCCGTAGCAGCGTTTTGCAACCCGGTTGCGGCGTTCAGGCGTTATATTTGCAGTAAAATTGGAATTATGACTGATCTTCTGAATATATTCTGGACGCTGCTCTGCGAGATGGCTCCCTATCTGCTGCTCGGCTTCGGCATCGCAGGGGTGCTTCACGCTTTCGTGCCCGCGCACGTTTACAAATCACACCTCGCTCCCGCCACCTTCGGCTCCGTCGTCAAGGCCGCCCTTTTCGGCATTCCGCTGCCGCTGTGCTCCTGCGGAGTGGTGCCCACCGCCATGGGGCTGCGCCGCGAGGGAGCCTCTGAGGGCGCCACCGTGTCGTTCCTGATAGCCACACCGCAGACCGGCGTCGACTCCATCGCCGCCACTTACTCCATGATGGGACTGCCTTTCGCGCTGCTGCGCCCCGTGGCCGCGCTTGTGACGGCTCTCGGTGGCGGCGCCGCGGCCAATATGTTCGCCCGCCGTCGCCGCCGTCGCGGGGCCGACACTGTGCAGGATGCCGCTGTCTGCACCCCCACGCCGCCGTCCCTCGGTGTGGCCGCACGCATCCGCCTCGCCCTGCGCTACGGCTTTGCCACCATGATGGAGGACATAGGCCGCTGGTTGCTGCTCGGCCTGGTGCTCGCCGCGCTGATTACGGCTTTCGTTCCGGCCGATTTCCTTGGCGCGCTTGCCGGACGTCCGCTTCTGAGCATGCTGCTCGTGCTGGCTCTCAGCGTGCCCATGTATGTCTGCGCCACCGGCTCCATACCTATCGCAGTCGCGCTCATGCTCAAGGGGCTTACCCCAGGCGCAGCCCTTGTGCTGCTGATGGCCGGCCCCGCCACCAACGCCGCCTCCCTCGTCGTGGTGCAGAAAGCCCTCGGACGCCGAGTGCAGGCCTTCTACGTCGGCGCCATACTTGTGGGCGCCGTGGCCTTCGGCCTGCTTGCCGACTATGTGCTGCCCGCCTCCTGGTTCACGCTTCCGGCCGCCAAGGCTCTTGCATGCCATGCCGGCGGGATGGGGCATGGCGGCGGAGTGTTCGCCACCGTCTGCGGCGTGGTCCTCTCCGTGCTTCTGCTGCGCGCATTCGTGGTGCGCATGGGCTGGGCCGGCACGCACAGGCATGACGCCTGCTGTGCCGATGAATGTGAAACAACCGTAAAACACAACGATATGACTGTATTCCACATTGAAGGCATGATGTGCAACCATTGCCGTGCCAACGTTGAGCGCGTTATAGCCGCCGTCCCCGGCGTCAGCAAAGTAAGCGTCGACCTCGCCGCAGGCACAGCCACTGTAGAGGGCGACCCCGACCCGGCCGCCGTCATAGCCGCCGTCGAGGCCGCAGGCTACGGCTGTCGGCTGTAATCTGCGCGCACCACGTACATGATGCTCCGGCCCTGTCTTGCTATGTCAGGGCCGGGCACAGCAGTAAATAATGCGGCCCTACATTTTATAATGCTGCTGAATGAAGTATGCGCAATCGCTGTCGCCCTTGTCCGCACCTTTCTTGAACCATTCGTATGCTTCCATTGTGTTGGATGCGAGGCCCAGTTTTCCGTAATAGTAGGCGCTTCCGAGATAGTAGCAGCCTGTAGTACTGCCGTTTTCGGCCGCTTTTCTCATCC
Organism: uncultured Muribaculaceae bacterium; assembly: GCA_948665475.1. Taxonomy (GTDB): domain Bacteria; phylum Bacteroidota; class Bacteroidia; order Bacteroidales; family Muribaculaceae; genus CAG-873. The sequence continues at coordinate 8,838 of CAPNHY010000051.1, forward strand.
ATTTAAGTGCCTCGGCAAAGCGTTCGGCTTTTGATACGCCTTTGAAATAGTCTTTGTCGTAATTCAGTTCGATGCAGTGCCCGTACAGCGCCATCGCGTCAGCTACGCCTTCATTGGCTGCCTCTCTGAACAGTCGGAATGCCTCCTTGTCGTTTCTCTTGATGCTTCCGCTATAATACGAAGCGGCAAGATTGTATTTTGCAAGAGAGTTGCCCAGCGCTATGGCCTTTTTATAATATTCCGCACCAAGCTGATTGGCTTTGTTGCCGGCGGAGCCTGTGAAATAGCCGCTTTCGGCTACGAGTCCGAGGCGGTTGTAGGCGTCGCCGCATCCTTTTTCAGCACTCTGCTGCCACAGCTCCACCGCTTTCGCTTTGTCCTTGTCCACTCCGCGGCCGTAGTAATACAGACAGGCTTTGTAGAACAGCGCATAGGCGTTATCCGGGAATCTGTCGATTACCGGCAGCATAAGGCTGTAATTTTTCGATTCGTATTGTGTCTTCAGAAAATCTTCCAGCTTATCCTCTGTCACATCCGTCGTTGCGACCGCGCTTTCGGCTCCGTCCTCCTTGTTGAGTTCTACCGTGAGGTTGAAAGGCGATTTGCTTTTCAGGCGGAACGAGCCGTCCGCACCCTCGTAGCCGTCGCATGCCACCGAGTAGGTGTACTCAATTTCGGCCGGTAACGTCAGTGTGGCTTTGCCCTCCTGCAACTTAACGATTTTGCCGTTTACTATCACTATGGCGTCCGTCGGCACCACCTTGATGTTTACCTTTTGTTCCTGCGCATTTGCCGCAGCCGACAGCGCAAGCAGTATGAACAGAGCGAAAAATCTCATGGCAGTATTTTTTGCAAATTTACAAAATAA
>CAPNHY010000052.1:0-9173 GCA_948665475.1 uncultured Muribaculaceae bacterium
CATACTCGCCCTTTTCTAAAAGGCGACTATCTCAGCGTGTCCGCTGAACAGTTACTTTTGCACCTTGAAATTATGGGAGTATGTTTGGAATGAATATTATTAACTCTTAAATATCAAATAAATATGTAGAAAGTAAATATCAGAAGTTAGGGGTTCTAAGCATATCCCGCCGCCCAGAAGACCTATGCGCCCGACATAACGCATAGGAGGCTCAAAAGCGAATAACCACCGTTGAGTGGACGATATAACAAAATGAATGTTCACAGATATAGAATTGAACGAGTATGAAAAACTGTTTAACGGAATGAACATCAACAAGAACGACCAACAGACTATTTTGGAGTTCTTTTATGTGATAGGTACAATGATTTATTCATCAAATAACAAATAGAGACGTGGCTAAGAAAAATCGTAAAAAGGGAAAAGTAATAGAATATGGCAAGTTGGAGCGAAAGGTTGCGGCATTATGGACTCGAGTTTCATCTGTTGACCAAGAAAAACATGGTTGCGGTCTTGAATTTCAAGATAAGATTTGTCGAGAATATGCAGCAAAAAACAATATCATAATCAAAAAGGCATTCGGTGGCAAATACGAAAGCGCAAAGACAGAGGGCGATGGATATAAGAAGATGATACAAGAAGTCGCAAAGGATAGGGAAATCAATATGATTCTTGTCCATTCGTTTGACCGCTTCAGCCGTGCTGGTAATGAAGCAATAGTAACAAAGGCATTCTTAAAATCCAAGGGCATTTATGTAATTAGCGCAACACAGAAAACCGATCCCGACAGTGCTGTTGGCGAATTTATGGAGAATATTTTATTCCTATTTTCGCAGTTTGAAAATAGTCTACGTCGAGACAAGTGTGTTGCTGGCATGAGTGAATGTTTAAGAAAGGGACAATGGTATAGCCGTCCTCCATTAGGATATGATAAGCACATGGAAGGTAAAGACCATATACTAACCGTAAATGATAAAGGGGAGATATTGCGAAACGCTTTCATTTGGAAAGCCAATGAGCAAATAGGTGATGTTGAAATTGTAGAAAGGTTAAAAGATTTAGGGCTTGTAGTGAATCGTAAAACGCTAAATGACATTCTCCATAACAGATTGTATTGTGGTTATATCACAAGCCCGTTATTAGATGACGGAGAAGAAATCCCTTTCAATGATAAGCAAGAAATCCTAATTGATGAAGCAACTTGGAATAAGGCCAATGGTATCACTCGATGTGGATATGAAGTTGCGGAAATAACCGAATCGACACCTCTTAAACGTCATGTGCGTTGCTCCAAGTGTGGAAATTATCTCACGGGATATTCACGCATTAAGCGTAATAAAAAAGGAGAGGAACATGAATATTATTACTATAAGTGCAACACGAAAGGATGTGGTGTAAATGCAAGTGCAATTCAACTACATGCCGATTATGCCGCATTGCTTGATGGATTCAAGATACCCAGAGAATTTTTACCAATCCTTTGTAAGGTATTGGAAAAAGTGTTTGCCGAGTACAATACCTTTAAGGCAGAGTCGAAATCGCGTTTACTGAAACGAAAAGTTGAAATTGCCAATCTGATAGAAAAAGCGCAGATTAGATTTGGTGTGGGAGATATATCTGAGGATGTTTACAATGCCACAATCAATAAATTAAGAGGTCAAGAGGCCGAAAACAAGGTATTGCTTGATGAAGCCTCTGAGAATCTATCGAACCAACAAAAATTCATCAACAAGGTAATTGCAACCACCTCAAAATTAGGTGATTTGTGGCGTAATGGCAATTTCAGAGAGCGGCAGAAAATACAGAATCTCGTGTACCCTGACGGGATTTTCTATGACAAAGATTCTGAGGATTATCGAACCGATTCTGTCAACCCCGCGCTCGAAATATTCAGCAGGTTTACAGAGAGTTGCGAGGAGGATAAAAGAAAAGCAGACTTGGAATCGCTTCCAAATCTGCGGTTGGTGGAGTATAGCGGACTCGAACCGCTCACCTCGACACTGCCAGTGTCGCGCTCTAGCCAGATGAGCTAATACCCCTTGGTTTTGCGATGCAAAGGTAATGCGTTTTTTTCAATTGATAAAATATTTCGGTGTGTTTATGATTAGTTAATGATTTTATACACTTTTTCATGTTTTCGGGCGATTTTTTGGAGTACCTTTACGGTGCGAAATTTATTGCCGCAGTGTGGGGCTGCGTATTGGAACACAAACTTTTGAAACAATTCAGCATCAATGATTTCCATGAAGCACATTTTCGGCCTGCTGATGGCCGCTGCCGCGATGGCAGCTCCCGCATGCGCCGCATCGGGCACTGACAAGGCGCCTAAAGAAGCGGCCACGGCCGAGGCAAAAACGCCGGAGGTAGTAGTGGCGGCAGCACGTACTGGCGAATATCTGCCCGCGCTGCGCGGCAAGCGCGTGGCCCTCTTCAGCAATCACACGGGCATGGTGGGCGACCGCCACACTCTCGACATCATGCTCGACAGCGGCATCAACGTTGTGAATATATTCTCACCCGAACACGGCTTCCGCGGCACGGCGGATGCCGGCGAGCATGTCAGCAGCGGAGTGGATGGCCCGACAGGGGTGCCCATCGCGTCGCTCTACGACGGCGGCAAGCGCGGTCCGAGCCAGGAGGTGATGGACGGTCTGGACGTCATTGTGGTAGACATCCAGGACGTGGGGCTGCGCTACTACACATATTACTGCTCGATGATCGACCTGATGAACGCGGCGGCCGCCAACGGCAAGGATGTGCTGGTGCTGGACAGGCCCAACCCCAACGGCATGTATGTAGACGGCCCGATCCTCGACATGAAGTACCAGTCGGGCGTTGGACGCCTGCCGATACCCGTCGTACACGGCATGACGCTCGCGGAGCTGGCCCTCATGGCCAACGGCGAGGGCTGGCTTAAGGACGGCCGCAAGGCGAAACTCAGCGTAGTGCCCTGCGAAAACTACACGCACGCCACCCGCTACCGGCTGCCCATAGCCCCGTCGCCCAACCTGCGCACCATGCTCGCCATATACCTCTATCCCTCGACGTGCTACTTCGAGGCCACGCCCGTGAGCCTGGGCCGCGGCACTGACATGCCCTTCGAGGTCTACGGCCATCCCGACATGAAAGGACGCAGCTTTGAGTTCACGCCGCGCAGCGTGGCCGGCGCCAAGAATCCGCCTCAACTCGACAAGCTCTGCCACGGTGTGGACCTGCGGGGCATCTCCGAGGAGGAAGCCATAGCCCAGGGCATCAACCTGAGCTATCTCATCGACGCCTACCGCGACCTGGGCATGGGCGACAAGTTCTTCCGCAACTTCTTCGAGCTGCTGATAGGTCGCGGCGACATCCGCCAGATGATCGAGCAGGGCAAGAGCGCCGAAGAGATCAAGGCCACATGGGCCGACGACGTGAAGCGCTTCCGCGAGCAGCGCCGTCCCTACCTGCTGTACGACGAACAATAACACGGCCATGAGCACACCCGTAATAGTCATCCTTACCATCGCGGCCTACTTTCTGCTGCTGATGCTCGTGGGCCGTCTGAGCTCGCGCGGAGCCGACAACTCCACATTCTTCACGGGCGGCCGCACGGCTCCCTGGCCCATAGTGGCCTTCGCCATGGTCGGGGCCATGATCTCCGGCGTCACCTTCATCAGCGTGCCGGGCATGGTCGTAACCAAGGGCTACGCCTACCTTCAGATGGTGCTGGGCTTCATCGTGGGCTACTTCGTGATAGCCTTCGTGCTCGTGCCGCTGTTCTACCGCCGCAAGCTCATCAGCATCTACGGCTACCTTGAGGAACGCTTCGGCCGGGGCACCTACCGTTCGGGCGCGTGGTTCTTCTTCGCCAGCAAGATGCTCGGCGCCGCCGTGCGCTTCTTCGTAGTATGCGCTGTGCTCCAGCTGCTCGTGTTCGACCCTCTGGGCATTCCGTTCATCGTCAACGTGGCCTTCACAATCGCCCTGATATGGCTCTACACCGTAAACGGCGGCGTCAAGACTCTGATCTGGACCGATACGCTGAAAAGCTTCTGCCTGATTTCCAGCGTCGTGCTTTGCATCTACTTCGTGGCCCGCAATCTCGGACTGGGCTTCGGCGACATGGTTCAGGCCATCCGTTCGCACCCCAGCTCGCAGATGTTCTTCTTCGATGACCCCATGGCCGGCACATACTTCTGGAAGCAGTTCGTGGCCGGCGTATTCATGGCCGTGGCAACCAACGGCCTCGACCAGGACATGATGCAGCGCAACCTCGCGTGCCGCGACAGCCGTCAGTCACAGAAAAACATGATAGTCAGCGGTATAGCCCAGTTCTTCGTCGTGGCGCTATTCCTGATGCTCGGCACGCTGCTCGCCATCTTCCTGGAGCGTAACGGCATAGCGCTGCCCGAGAAGAGCGACGACATCTTCGGCATGGTGGCGACCCACTCGGCCATGCCCGCCATCGTGGCCATCCTCTTCGTGCTTGGCCTCGTCTCCGCCGCCTACTCTGCCGCCGGCTCAGCGCTGACATCGCTCACCACGAGCTTCACCGTCGACATCCTCGGCGCCCACAAGACCAAGACCGACGATGCCCTGACGCGCACACGCAAGCGCGTGCACATAGGCATGTCGGCGATAATGGGTCTTATAATCGTCGTATTCTACTATATGAGCAACCAGGACGCCATCAGCGCCGTCTACACCCTCGCCAGCTACACTTACGGTCCCATTCTGGGACTGTTCGTCTTCGGCCTCGCGCTCGGCCGCCCCGTGCGCGACCGCTTCGTCCCCGTCGTGTGCCTGGCGGCCCCAGCCCTGTCGTGGTTCACGCAGTGGGCCCTCGCCCGCTACGCCGGCTACGAGACCAGCTTCGAGCTGCTGCTCATCAACGCCGCCTACACATTCATAGGCCTCTTCCTCCTCTCCGTAGGCCACAGACCCGCAAAAGCAGCCTGATACAATGAGCAGCAACCTCCTGGCCCGCTACATCTGGATTGTGGACACGATACGCCGCCACGGACGCATCTCCCGTTCCGAACTCAACAAAAAATGGCAGCGCTCGCCTTTCTCCGAGGGCGAGCCGCTGCCCCGGCGCACATTCTACAGCTACCGGCAGGCCATAGAGGAGCTGTTCAATATCACCATCGAGTGCGACCCGCACACATTCGACTACTACATCGCCGAAAGCGACGAGCATAACGAAAGCGTATCCGACTGGCTGCTCAACTCCGTAGCCATCAGCAACGTGCTCAGCAACTCGCGCGACCTCTCCGGGCAGATATTCCTTGAGAACGTGCCCTCGGCGCGCAGCTACCTCGGCATATTCATCGACGCCATGCGCGGCCACCACCCCGTATGCTTCACCTACAACTCCTTCACTCGCTCCCGGCCCACGCCGGGAGTGGTGATGGAGCCATATTTCCTGAAAATCTTCAGACAGCGCTGGTACGCCACCGGGCTCATTCCGGCCGAAGGCAAAGTGAAAACCTACGCCCTCGACCGCATCAGCGACTGCGTGATACAGAGCACCACATTCACGCCCGACCCCACATTCGACGCCGAGGCATACTTCGCCGACTCCTTCGGCATCGTCTTCTCGCAGAGCGAACCCAAACGCGTGGCGCTGAAAGTCGACCGGCTCCAGGCCAAGTACCTGCGCGCCCTACCCCTGCACCACTCCCAGAGCGAAGTGCTCCACGACCTATACTCCATCTTCTACTACCGTATGCGCATCACCCCCGACCTCGTGGAGGAAATACTCTCCCACGGCTCCCGCATCACTGTTCTTGAGCCACCGGAGCTGCGCAACATGATAGTCGAAGCCCTCTCCAACGCCCTGAAGAACTACCGGTAGCACAAGGCTCTGCATACTCCCCTGACGGCACCCTCACTCCGTTTCCTCGATTTTCATCTCCTGTACATTCAGGATATCGGGATTGTTGCCCTAATATGGATACCTGTACATCACTGGTTCTCCTTTCTCTCTGCGCCACCCTCCACTGCTGTCATACCATTCAAAATTGTATGTTGAATCGTTATATTTATGAAATAGAGGATGCTTCTCGAAGAAATCAGGATCAGAAAGCGCTGGAAGTTTTTTACTATCCTTTATCATATATACGTCTGAAGTTTGTGGTATTGCACTTGGAACGTAGAGAAAATGATTCTCCATGCATCTTATTGACGACATTCCAGCTTGCCCGAAAGTATAATCCAAATCACCCCTCATATATATCTTGAAAGGTTCTGTTTCTGACTTCCGTTTGCCTATAACGCATAGTCCTTTGTAATAGGGTGGGCGTATTTCTCCTCCTTTGTCTTCATCTTGACGAATAAAAATAAAAGCCCAACACAAAAGTTTATCCTTACTATAAAGAATTAAATCCGTCCATACATAATAAAATTCCGATGGTCGTTTTGGCAAAAAAATACGTCTATCCTCTATTGGGAGACTGGTATCTTTTCTGCTTATAAAATATGTATGCAATTTATATTCTATTTCAGGGTCATAAAGAAAATCCTCCTCCATGATATATTTGCCAAACTTAATTTCAGGATGTTTTGCCAGCGAATCACTCATTTGCACCCAAAGGGTATCGATATTTGCGAGAAAACTTGCTGCTATCTGCTCCTTATCGCCTGGCAACGGAACAGTATCACAGCCCTCAAGACCATCTTTCTCAATAGTATGATATTCCTCAAAGGAGTTCATGAGGATAGTCATCCAATACTCAAAAAAACCGCCCCCTCCGCTACAACTACACAGCAATACACTTATAAACAGCACTATATACTTCAACCACCTCATAGTATCTATTTTTTGCGTAGTTTATCAATTTCATCGTTTAATTTATCTAAAAAGATCTCAATCTCAAAAATAAAAGAATTGATTGAATGTGCTGTTAATAAATCGCACCAAGAGGTATGTTTGTCCGGTCGAGTACCAAATATCACACCCTCCATTTTTTCACTCCCTGCGATCCTATCATCCCTATGTTGCATTGTGCCAGTGAAAACGCCCGGCACAGCACTTTGTTCATCCGTTTGATACGGAGCAATGTCTACTTCATATTCTATCCTGTCTGTCACTTCTGTGCCCAATGCCGAAATCATGCCCTTAATGAATCCTTTGGTATAGGCAGCCCCCATACTATGAGTCACAAATCGTATTGATTCTCCTTCTTCAAGGGAGGACATAATACTTTCGGCCATATTTTTCCCTGCGGTATAACCGGCTACTTTTCTGACATAAGATTTAGTGTTGGAGAACAAATGTTTTAAAGGCGTCAAGTGAGTTGCTGTCTGAAGCGCTCCCCCTATTGACCCGTCTATATATTTGACGTGATTGTCATTCGTATAATTCATTACCACCTTGTCTACCCCACTCCAGTATGCGGAGCTTCCGCCGTCCCCTGCATGCATGCCGTTGACAAATATTGTCAGCTTTCCTTCCAAATCTATATTCCTGACAGGATTGGCGTTGCAGAACACATAGGGCGATACGTCGGGAGTTCGGTCGGCCAGCGCGTCGGGGACAGTCCACAGCAGACCGGGAGCGAAGTGCAGGCGCGCCCCGTAGTCGTACTCGCCGGTCACGCTCTCTCGTTCTTTGCCGCAATACAGGCGCCGCTGCCCCGACGGCAGGCGGTGAGGCTCACCGTAGGGATAGTACGTATTGTGTTGCTCCACGCGGCCGGCCGAGTCCGTCACCATTACGACCGAGCCCTGGTAGTCGCTATGCAGAAAGTGCAAGCCACCCGTTCCGTCGAAATAGCCACCCGGGAAATAACTGTACTCCAGCTTACCCTTGTTGAACACACGGTCGGCAATGTAATCTCTGGAACTGACGGTTTTCATCGTCGAACCGATTAATCCAACCCCGGTAGCGGATCGGCGCACCATGCTCCGCAGCAAAGCGCCCTCTGCATTATAATAATGTTGGAGTTTCGAGCCGTCTTCAAACTCTACACTGGTAGGCAGATTGCGGTAATCATATGTTATATTGCCTATGCCACGCGAGCTGTCGCTTTTCATACACCCGGCATTGTTCCATGTATACGTGCCGTCCCGCGGCGAGAAGCCGGGGCGGCCGTAATATTCCTCGCCCTCGTGCTCACCCTCGATGCTCTCCAGAGCGCCCGACTCGCCGTAGCGGTAAGTCAGCTCGTCAAGCATTCCGAACGTCTCCATCCCGTCGGCGTCGACAGACACTACGCCGGAACGGTCTACATCCGTCGGCCGCGACAACTCGTCGTACGAATACGTCACTGTGAAGTCCTCACCCTCGGCAGCCTTCTCGCCGGGGGTATAGTACGCACGCAGCAGCCGGTCATGAGGGTCATAGCTGTAGTCATAGCGCCCGCCGAGGCTGTTTATTCGCGCCGAGGGACTGCCGCCGTAGCGCGGATGCGCGCCGTCCGTGTACAGCAGCCTGTCGGTGTAGGTTTTAGTAAACGCTATTGGCTTGACCGACGGCGGTGGATTGAATGGCTCGACATGGGCGGTGTCAATGCCGCCTATGATGCGCCGGTAGTACGACGGCGACAGGTGAGGAAGTATCGTAACCACCGAATCTTTATCGGCCTGAAGCTCCACAGGCACAACCGTCTCAGTCAGCTCCGGCCAACCGTGGATGTTGTACGTGTAACGTCTGGTGACGCCGTTCGACATACGTTCCGACGCCAACCGCCCGCAATCGTCGTAGGTGAACGACATCTCGGCCTCAGAGCCGTTCTCCGTCACGCGCCGCCGCGCCACGCGTCCCGCGGCGTTGTAGGCGGTCGTAACCTCGCGCACTATCGGCGCCTGACCGCGGGGAGTGTGCACGGAGCGCTCCGTCAGCACGTTGCCCCGCCGGTCGTACGTGTAGGCCGTATGCACCGCACCGTTCAGCGTCTGCTCGCTCTTCTCGGCCACGCGTCCCTCGGCGTTGTAGCCGTAGGCCGTGGTAAGCGTTTTCGCAGACGTAGCCGCATAGTCGCGCTCACCCGTCAGCAGGCCGATGACGCGCTGCGACCGCGTCACCGCCGGCAGGCTGTCGGTGACGCTGCCCAGGAAGTCGTAGCTGTCGTAGTACAGCGCTTTCTGCGGCGTGCCCACATCCATAGGCAGCGGCGGCGTGAAGCGGTAGCTCCCAGATGCCGAGGCGTCGTACGCCGCCACGGGCAGACTGTCGGCCACGCTCTGCAGCC
>CAPNHY010000053.1:0-8970 GCA_948665475.1 uncultured Muribaculaceae bacterium
AAATCGCTCGGAGATTGACCGCCCCTGTGTTAACATCTGTTTTTAAACAGCCTCTTAAATAAATGGAAAAATAGCTTCCTGAAATATAAAATTACTAACGCCCCTGACTTAACGTTTCTGATGAAACACCCTCTTATAATCAACTACGGTTCAGACAATTATTTTTGCAAAGCGAAAATTGAAATTTATGTCGTCAATGTCGTTAACAAATTTTTGCAATATTTTTTCGCTGAAATATTTGCAAGGAATGCGAAATGTCCGTAACTTTGCAGCGCAAATGAGGCGATTTAGTGTAGTGGCCTAGCACGCCACCCTCTCAAGGTGGAGACTCGGGTTCGATTCCCGAATTCGCTACTCGCCAAGACTCCTGAGCCCCGTGCTCGGGAGTTTTTTTATATACTTACGGAATAGACACCCTCTATGATTATCAACAGCGCGCGGTTTGTAATAAGTGCCCCCGACGAGAAACGTTGCCCGTCGGACATGCGCCATGAGTATGCTTTCATCGGACGCTCCAATGTGGGCAAGTCCTCTCTGATTAACATGCTTCTCGGACGCAAGGATCTGGCAAAGACTTCATCCACCCCCGGCAAGACTATGCTTATCAATCATTTTCTTGTCAACGACGAGTGGGTGGTGGTCGACCTCCCTGGCTACGGCTATGCCGCGCGCAGCAAGGCCGACCGTGCTAAGCTGGAGAATATGATTCAGGACTACATTCTGAACCGTCGGCAGATGACGAATCTGTTTGTGCTCGTCGACTCCCGCCACGCTCCGCAGCGCATCGACATGGAGTTCATGGAGTGGCTCGGCGAGAACGGTGTGCCGTTCAGCATCGTTTTCACCAAGCTCGACAAGCTTACGTCCACAGCCGCCAAGAAGGCTACGGAGGTCTACCTCGCCGCCTTGCTCGAACGCTGGGAGGAATTGCCTCCGGTGTTCCGCACCAGCAGTCAGGACCGCCGCGGACGCGAAGCCATCCTCGACTATATCGAGGAGATGAACCGTTTGCCTCTTGATTAGAAGTTTCCTTAAATCATCATAAAATGCTGCAAATAAGCGAAATATTCAATGCCGCCGCAGTGTTGCAGGGCGTAGCCCGCAAGACGGCCGTCATTCCCGCCCCGAAAATCAACCCCGAGGCGCAGGTATTTCTCAAGACAGAGAATCTTCAGCTGACGGGCTCGTTCAAGCTCCGCGGCGCTTACTATAAAATATCCCAGCTCAGCGACGAGGAGAAGGCCCGCGGCGTCATTGCCTGCTCGGCCGGCAACCACGCGCAGGGCGTCGCACTCGGTGCGCAGCGCAACGGCATCAAGGCCATCATCTGTCTGCCCGCCGGCGCGCCAATCTCCAAGGTGGAAGCCACGCGCAGCTACGGCGCCGAGGTGTGCCTCGTGCCGGGTGTCTACGACGACGCCTACGCCAAGGCCGTCGAGCTGCAACAGCAGCATGGCTACACTTTCGTTCACCCCTTCGACGACCCCAAGGTGATTGCCGGACAGGGCACCATCGGTCTGGAGATACTTGAGCAGCTGCCCGATGTCGACGCCGTGGTCGTTCCCATCGGCGGCGGTGGCCTCATCAGCGGCGTCGCTTTCGCCATCAAGACGCTGCGCCCCGAAATCAAGGTCTACGGCGTGCAGTCATCAGGCGCTCCCTCCATGGCCGCATCCCTTCAGGAAGGACACATCGCCCGCCTCAGCGAGGTCAGCACCATAGCCGACGGCATCGCCGTGAAGGAGCCGGGTGTCAACACCTTCGAGATGTGCAACAAGTACGTCGACGAGGTCGTGACCGTCAGCGACGAGGAGATAGCCGCCGCCATCCTTGCCCTCACCGAGCAGCAGAAGCTCGTGGCCGAGGGCGCCGGCGCCGTTTCCGTTGCCGCTGTGATGTACAACAAGGTGCCCGTCAAGGGCAAGAAAGTCGTCTGCCTCGTCAGCGGCGGCAATATCGACGTCAACACCTTCAGCCGCGTCATCACCCGCGGACTCTCCAAAAGCGGACGCAACTACACATTCACCATCGACCTCGCCGACAAGCCCGGACAGCTCTCCGGCGTCTGCACCGTCATCGCCGAGGCCGGCGGCAACATCATTTCCGTCAACCACGAGCGCATCAACACCAGTGCCGAAATCAACGGCTGCACCATCCGCATCGAACTGGAAACCCGCGACGCCAACCACATCTCCGACATCCGCAACTCCCTCCTCGCCAAAGGCTACAAAGTCCTCAACTAATCTATCTTCTTATATAGCACACCGTCGGGGCTGCAATAGATGCAGCCCCGACGGTGCGCTTTGTGTATAAGCGTTTGTAATTCCGAATCACACAATAAAAGTTATTTATGTTTGTGCTTTTCTAAAAGTGTCGCAGGCGTTTCCTCGAATAAGAACCGTAACCATTCAGGGCGCTTTTTATTTACATGGGATCTCTTGACTTCATGCCTTTTTACGGGCTTCTGCCATGAGTATAACGGTTCGCCGGTCTCTTTATGTTCAAATCGGCATGTCTCAGGATTCCATTCATATTCGTTGTATGGTGGAGTCGAGGGCAAGATCGGAGTCCAGTAACCTCCCTTCCATGGTTTGCTTGCGTCATAGTAGAACCACTTCCTGCCACCATTTGTTACCATTATCCATAAGCACTTGTAGAAGAATGCAATAATTGAGACTATCATCAATATGACGATACCCTTTACTATCCAACTGAATATGGCCCATACAATGCTGTTCATAAAGCAAAATTACAAAAATTTATGATTAAATCATTCTCAGCCCAATCTTATTACTTTTTATTTCAACACCTGACAAGGCATAGTTGCATTTCTATAATTATGAAAGCAGAAATTTGATACACGCTTGTGATTGCAGGTATGCAATTGGCCGGTCTCTAATGACAAGCGCCGCAATTTCCGTCAGGGCGGAGATTGCGGCGCTGTATGTGTGTAGGTGAGTGTATCGGTTTACTCCTCCGCGCTCTCGGCTTCGGCGGCGAGAGTGGCGGCGTTTTCTTTCTTTACGTTGGGCTCTTCAAGGCCGTAGTTGTGCTTGCTGTTGAGCACTTTCAGCCAGATGCCGAAGAAGATGGCGAGCACGCCGAATGTGGCGAAAATGAGCATCGGCACGAAGTAGCCGCCGGTGGCGTCGAGTGTCTCGCCTATGAGCAGCGGCACGAGGCAGAGACCTATGTTCTGTATCCAGAATATCAGGCAGTAGGCCGAGCCGAGGATATTGTTGTCAATGATTTTGGGAACTGACGGCCACAGGGCGGCTGGCACGAGCGAGAAGCTGACGCCGAGCACGAGTATGAGCGTCACGGCCAGCCATACCTGCGGAACCGCCGGCAGCAGGAATGCGAAGCCGAGGTGGCAGCACGTCATGATAATGGCGCCGATGATAAGCATCGTGGCTCCATGGCCCTTATAGTCGAGAAACGCGCCGAGGAAGGGGGTGAGCACCATAGCCAGGATGGGGAAGACGCTGAAGAGGCGCGATGCCGTCTCGGCGCTTACGCCGAGGGTCTCCTGCACGTAGTTGGGCGCGTAGCGCTGGAAGGGGAAGATGCCGCTGTAGTAGAGCACACACAGCAGGGCTACGAGCCAGAACATCTTGCTGCGGAATATCTTGCCGAGGTCGGAGATGTGGAACTCCTCGTCCTCGCCGCCGGTGTCCTCGCCGTTAAGCTCGCCTACGGCGGCCAGCTGACGGTCGAACTTGCGGTCCATGAACACGAACACGGTGTAGCTGAGCAGGCCAATGACGAGCAGGGCGGTGCAGAATGCCACGGGAGCCAGCACCGACTGGTCGAACATGCCGGAAATCAGAGGCGAAATCCACATCACTGCGAATACGCCCAGACGCGCGATAGACATCTCCACGCCCATCGCCAGCGCCATCTCCTTGCCTTTGAACCACTTCGCAATGGCCTTGGAGACGGTTGTGCCGGCCATCTCGCAGCCGCAGCCGAAGATCATGAAGCCCAGCGACGCCATCTTGGCGCTGCCCGGGAAGCTGCTCCACCAGCTGTCGAGCCAGCCGCACAGCGCCGTGGTCTCGAACCATTCGCTGATACCTATCAGCTTGATGGACGCGCCTATCACCATGAGCGATGCCGACAATAGGCCCGTGAAGCGGATGCCGGTCTTGTCAAGGATTATGCCTGCGAAAATAAGGAAGAAGAAAAATACGTTCAGGAAATACTCCGAAGCGGCGTAGGTGCCGAATGTGGAGCTGTCCCAGTGCAGTTTTTCCTCAAGAAGCGACTTCAGGGGCGACATGACGTCGACGAACATGTAGGCGAAGAACATCATTGATGCTATCAGCACCAGTGCGAGCCAGCGGGCCCACGCCTTGTCGTTAAGCAATTGTTGCGTTTTTTCTGTCATAATGATGGATTATAGATATTTTAACTGCAAAATTAGTAAATTAATCACTAACTTTGTTCCATAATTTCAAGAAAATGTCAGAAACTTCTCGTCCGTACACTTTCGACAGGGTGGTACGCCTTGTCATCTCGACCCTCGGTGTGCTGCTGGCTGTCTGGATCATAGGTCTGTTGCGCGATGTTCTGTTGCCCTTTCTCGTGGCATGGCTCATTGCCTATATGCTTGAGCCGTTCGTGCAGTACAACAAGCGGCTCCTTAGGGTGCGGACGCGAATAGTGCCAATTTTTCTGACGCTTTTCGAGACTGTGCTGCTGATGATTGCCCTGGGCGTTATCTTCATGCCCGGCATAGCCGCCGAGATGCGCCAGATGGCCGTGCTCATAGGTCATTACGCCGCCGAGCCGGCCTCCATACCGTTTATTCCCGAGGGTGTGCACGATTTCCTGCGCAACGAGATTGATTTCAAGGCCATTGCGTCGCGCATGACGCGTCAGGACTGGCACGACGTCAGCTCCATGCTCCAGGATTTCGTTGCCGGAGGCTTCAGTCTTGTGCTGGCCGTGCTCAACTGGTTCCTGGTGGTGCTGTATGTGGTCTTCATCATGCTCGACTACGAGCGCCTGCTCCGCGGCTTCAAGCGCATGGTGCCTCCCAAGCGCCGCGACCTGGTGTTCTCCGTAGCTCACGAGGTGAAGATCAGCATGAACCACTATTTCCGCGGACAGGCTCTGGTGGCCTTCCTCGTGGGAGTGCTTTTCAGCATAGGTTTCGTCATCGTGGGGTTGCCGCTTGCCATCGTGCTCGGCATGTTCATCGGGCTGCTCAACATGGTGCCGTACCTACAGCTCATATCCATCGTGCCCACGACGCTGCTCTGCCTTGTCTACAGCATGGACGGCAACGTGGAGTTCTGGCAGATATGGTGGGCCTGCATGCTGGTGTATATCGTCGTGCAGTGCATTCAGGACCTGGTGCTCGTGCCGCGCATCATGGGCAAGGCCATGGGGCTGAACCCTGCCATCATCCTGCTGTCTATCTCGGCCTGGGGCACCTTGCTCGGCTTTATCGGACTGATAATAGCCCTGCCGCTTACCACTCTGCTGCTCGCCTACTACAACCGCTATATCTCCAGCCGTGAGGACGGAGAGACGCCGGACGAGCGACACCGCGACGTGGAGGCTCTTGAAAAAATGACTGAATTTCCTGAGGAATGACTGAAAAAAACACACGAGGGCAGTTCGCCACACGCCTTGGCGTAGTGGCGGTGACTGTCGGTTCGGCCGTCGGACTCGGAAACATATGGCGTTTCCCTTATGAGGCCGGAACGCATGGCGGCGGAGCATTCATGCTGACGTATCTGCTGTTTGTATTCATTATAGGTGTGCCTGTGATTCTGGCCGAGTTTGTCATAGGACGCCACACGGGCACCAACGTGCGTTCGGCTTTCCGCCGACTGGCCCCGCACTCGCTGTGGAGCGCCGTCGGCTATATGGGCATTCTTGCCTCGGTGCTTATTCTCGGCTTCTACTCTGTGGTGGCCGGCTGGACCATGGAGTACATATGGCAGTCCGTGACGGGCTTCGGCGACCTGCATTCGCCCGACGCCCTTCACAACCGTTTCGACGCTTTCGCAGCCTCGGGCTGGCGCCCCGTCATGTGGACGCTGCTCTTCCTTGCCTGCAACTATCTCATCCTCTCGCGCGGCGTGGAGAAAGGCATCGAGAAGGTGAGCAATGTGCTTATGCCACTGCTCTTTGTCATCCTCGTGGCTTTCTGCATTCATTCGCTGTTCATGCCCGGCGCCGGCGAGGGTCTGCGCTTCCTTTTCAGTCCTGATTTCTCGCAGTTCACGCCCTCCACCGTTCTCGGCGCGATGGGGCAGGCGTTCTTCTCCCTGAGCCTCGGCCTGGGATGCCTCATTACCTATTCAAGCTACTTCTCGCGCCGTACGCCGCTGGTTAAGACCGCCGTCACCACGGCGTTGCTCGACACTCTCGTGGCTGTGCTTGCCGGTGTCATTATCTTCCCGGCCGTGTTCACCTACGGTCAGCAGCCGGCCTCGGGTCCCAAACTCGTGTTCGAGGTGCTTCCGGCCATTTTCGCCGACATGCCCTACGGCATGGTGTGGAGTACGCTCTTCTTCGTCCTGCTCTTTCTCGCGTCCTTGACGAGTACCATTTCCATGAGTGAGATCTCTATCGCCTGGATGTGCGACGACTGCCATATGGGGCGTCGGCGCGCCACAGCGCTGAACATCGGCATCGCCTCCGTGCTCGGCACGCTGTGCGCCCTCTCGTTCGGATGCCTCAACGGATGGCGTATCTTCGGCAAGACCGTGTTCGACGCCTTCGACTATTTTTCCTCCAATATTCTGCTGCCTGTCGGCGGCCTGCTGATCTCCGTCTTCACGGGCTGGGTGCTGAGGCGCACCGTGTTTGAAAACGAACTCTGCGGTGGCCGCCGCATGTCGTTTGCCATCCGCGTGCTGGTATTCTGCATGCGCTACGTCGCCCCCGCCGGCATCCTTATCGTATTTATAGGAGGACTGTAAATTTGCAGATTATAAGAATTGTAATTAACTTTGCGGGAAGAAACCAACAGGCCTGTCGATGGATAAGTATGATGTTTTCATTTCCTGCAAGAGCGAGGATTACGTATATGCGGAGGATATATACAACTTCCTGCGTGATAACGGTATAAACGCGTTCCTGACCTCAAAAGAGCTGCGCAGCCTCGGCGAATCGGAGTACCGCAAGGCAATCACATCGGTGCTGAAAGATGTGGAACACATAATTGTCTTTGCCTCCAAGGCCGAGTACATTGATTCGCGCTGGGTATTCTACGAATGGGACTGGTTTGTCAACGCCAAGCTCAAGGGATTCAAGCAGGGAAACATTGTCACCATCCTCAAGGACACCAATGTCAACGACATCAACGCCGACCTGTGGAAATATGAATCGCTCGATTTCAACAACTTCGGCGACACGCTCCTCCGCTATGTCGAGACCGAGCAATCGCGTCAGCGCCGCCGCAACGAATCGCTCAGGCAGGAACAGGAACACAAGCGGCGCGAGCTGAAAAAACGTCTTGTGGAGTACGGCGAGGATTACAAGCAGGGAGCATATGCGCTTTCCATCAAGGGACACAAGGTAGACGACGTGCTCAAGGACCTGGATATGTCGCGGATATGCCCCATATGCGGCAACAAGGTTGAACCCGGAAAGGCGTATTGCGGCTGTTGCGCATGGAATCTCTCACCTATAGACGGGGTGGAGGAACTCGATTATCTTTCGACAGTCGATCAGGAACAGCTGGCTCTGCACCGCAGCCTGTGCAGTGGCAGACACAACGGTCCTGCCGGTAGCTTCCTTTCCAAGGAAGCGCACGAGAAGGAAGTTGAAGCCCTGAAGAAGGCACTGGAAGCGGAAAAGGCCAAAAAACAGGAACCTGCCGGACAGAAAAAGATGTCCTGGCTGTCGAGAAACGCCAAAGGGGTGCTGATTACCACATTCATTCTGGTGGTATACGTGATACTCGGCTGTCTGTATCTGGTCGGCGATTCCGCACAGGAGGCAGAATCCTATCTGAATGAATTGCAGCAGAACCGGTCTGAACTGAATTCAACGAAAAAGGCATTGGATCTTATGTTCGCAGACTCCCCCGTGGTGGCATCCAATATAAATGTCTGGAATGACGGGGATAAACCGAATGAACGGATATACTCTTCCGTTTCCACATATCTTTTTACCTCGGCCGCTTTCATAAGCAATGATAAGTTTGAGGACGATATTTATGTGAAGATCATCGCTCCCGGCGGCTTGTCGACGGGAAGTAGTTCGCCGGCCGGATATTCGTTTAAATATCCTGTATCCTTATCCCCATACGAGGTTTCCGAGGTCACGATGAACGGTTGGGGCAGTGATGTGCAGGGAAACTGGTCGGCCGGGGATTACAGCGTGGAGTACTGGTACAGAGGCAAGTGCATAGGTAAACGCGATTTTACTGTCTTCTAAATATAAAAACAGCCGCATGCTGACGGACGGGGCATGCGGCTGTATTTTTTTGTGCGCGTGAGTGTGCTGGCCGAGCTTGGCTCGATGCGGGTCACAAGGCAACCCTGACGTCGGGGACTATCACCTAACACAACGGGTGTGCGCATCCTGCCGGAGAGATGCCGGCTTCTCTCCGTGTCCGCTGTGTTGCCCCCTGCCTGCACTGTGCGTTGCGGAGGGTGCTGAACAATACCGTGGTTATGCGGGTTGTTGACGTCCAGCTGGCTACGTCAACATGCCGAAGGCATGTCCCTACAAGTCAGGGTGTTGGCAGCACGCTCTGCAAGGCGAGGTTGTATCAGAATGTCAATGTTCTCGGTTTAAGGTTTATAGTTTAGGGTTTAGGGTTTAGGGCCGGCGCGGGCGGGATGTATGCGGCGCTCGCGCCGCATACAGTTAGGAGTTGGGAGTGTGGAGTGAGTTGCGCTACGCGCAGTGTAGTGAGGAATTGCGCCTGCGGCGGTAACCAGGAGGGTGCAGGAGAGGGTGCAACGGTTGTTGAGGAACAGGGCGTAGTGTAGGAGCAGG
>CAPNHY010000054.1:0-8219 GCA_948665475.1 uncultured Muribaculaceae bacterium
GGCCGTTAAAGCAATGGCCGTTAGAATAATATCGAATAATATCGAGCAATGAAACTGACCGATAAACGATTCTGGAAGTTTGAGGCAATGATGCTACTTTGTGGTGTCATATTGTTATGCCAAATGTTAGTCATACTTTTATGCAACGGAGTCGAGTTTGAATCGTGCAACGGGGCTGCGCTGATATTGCTGTTTCCTGCGTTGTGCCTTTATTTTGCGATATCAGGTGTTTCGACATGGCTGGTGTATAAAGGAAATTCGTGGCTGAGGCTTGCGGGATGGCTGTATCTGTTTTCTGCCCTGCTGCTGATTGTGCTGCTTTTAATATTCTTTTATGACTGGAATACTGTTACAGCAAATATACGACCGGACAACATACCTGCGGATGAGGGCAAATACTTTACAGACAACGAATTTATAATTATGATTTGTGCAGGATGGGCGGCTCTTCTCATTATCCCCGTGTTGATTACCTCGTATCTTACTAAACGATGGATTGCACCTGATGCAAATTATTATCACAGTAAATAATCAAACGATTATCATATGACCGACAAGGAGTATAGAAAAATAATAGCCGATGCGAGGCGTAGCGTGAGCCGGAAATATGGCTTTCGTCAAAGCTCTTATATCAATTTCAAAGTAGATGGCGGCTACTTTTTCTGTCTGTGTTTTCTGCCCGGAGAGGTCCGGCTTACTGTCAAACCGATGTATGCCGATGATTTGTGGTGGAATATATGGTGCGCGACGGAAAACAAGAAAGAGCCTCTGAGCTTGCGCGGAATAGGCGCATTCTCTCTTTCAGGTCAAATGCTGTCTTCATACGAGATTAAAAATACAACCGAAAAGAGCAAGCTTGAAAATCAATTTGAGCAGTTATTTAATGGTGCAACCGCTGAAATAACAAAGTTTATAGTGGATAATCCTGATGCTGACACCTTTTATCCCGATGAATCCAAGATGGATCACGACCCTGACCGTCTTCTTTACCTTATGGCTCTCATCCATAATGGCAAAGAGGAAATAGCATTGGAAATTATTAAAGGCGCTCGTAAAAATAAGCATAGATGTGTGTTTCAAAGCGGAATGTTTAGCGATAGCTATACATATATCCGACGTTGGTGCAACCGTAAAAATTCAATATGTAATAAAGTCGCCTCAATCGTTAAGAAACTATTTGAAACCTATGAAACTGGCCGATAAACGATTTTGGATAGCGTGGGGAGTATCGCTCATTCTCATGGTCGGGTGTTGTTTGCGTGGGGAACTACAGACGCGTCCTCTTCGAGGACTTGATCTTCAGTTTATAGAGGGGAGTGAGGGCGGTGCCCGCAGTTAGGAGTCAATTGGGAGGGCGAGAAACAGACAGACATAAGGTCATAAGGAACAGATTTTTTTATTTGTTGAATATCAATTAAAAATTTTTCTTATGTTGCCTTTGACCTTATGTCTGTCTGTTTCTCGCCATGTTCGGTAAAATTTCAGTTGATAGTTGAGAGTTTATAGGAGGGCAGGCGGAATCTCGTGTGGGCCGGGACTGAAGTCAGGAAGCACGCGCCGTCGCATCCTGCCGGAGCTCGGCGCGTAGGGGGGGGATGGTGGGGCGCTGTCCCATGGCTCGTCGGCTACGCCTCCTCACGCATGGGCTGAAAACTGCTTGCCGCGCTCCGCGGGCTTCTGATGTCGGTCGGTATTCTCTTGCGCGAAGACATGGTGTGTGCTGCCCGGTTCAGCATGACTATCGACCGGACTAAAATAAAATGTTCCATAATCTTGTGGATTGTGCCACAAAACAATGGAGCATGTATGTTGTGATAAAAATATGCCTATTTTATAAGGAAGTCGTAGAAGGGGACATAATAGAAATTGTTAGGTTGTAGATAAATCTTGTTATCCTTAAAGTCAATAACCATATTAAAACGTTTAAGGAAGTTATTTCCAATCATACCGTCTATATCTTCTTTGCTCTGCATTCCTGACGTTAGAGATAGGTAAGAGGGAGGGTGCATGTTAATTTTTATTTGTAAATTCCTGCGGCAATTCAATTTATTGTTGTAAATTTGCACTAAAGAAAAACAGAGACAAAAATGACAGACCTGATGCTCACCGTCGCAATA
Organism: uncultured Muribaculaceae bacterium; assembly: GCA_948665475.1. Lineage (GTDB taxonomy): Bacteria > Bacteroidota > Bacteroidia > Bacteroidales > Muribaculaceae > CAG-873. The sequence continues at coordinate 2,118 of CAPNHY010000054.1, forward strand.
TTCGACGCTGCCGAATTTTTCTCATGGTTCGTTGAAAACGCCAGCTATCTGCTTGTGTTTGTGTTCATGATGATAGAGAGTTCGTTCATCCCGTTTCCCTCGGAGGTGGTTGTGCCCCCCGCGGCTTATCTTGCCGTGCAGCCCGGCAACGACATGACATGCGGGGGCGTGGTGCTGGCCGCTACCGCCGGTGCGGTGGCCGGAGCACTCGTCAATTATCTCCTGGCACTATGGATAGGTCGTCCGCTGGTGTACCGTTTCGCCGATTCCCGCGTGGGACATGCCTGCCTGATAGACCGCAGCAAGGTTGAGCACGCCGAGAAATACTTCGACGACCATGGCGCCATCTCCACCTTCATCGGTCGTCTGATTCCCGCCGTGCGTCAGCTGATAAGCATTCCTGCCGGTCTTGCGCGCATGCATATGGGCAAGTTCCTGCTGTTCACGGCTCTCGGAGCCGCTGTATGGAACAGTGTGCTCGCCGGTCTCGGCATGTGGCTGGGCCATAAGGTGCCCCTCGACAAGCTGTTCCCTATGGTCGAGAAGTACAACTCCTACCTGTCGTGGGCCGGTCTGGGGATATTGCTCGTGTGCGTAGCTATAATTGTCTATAACGCTATAAAGAAACAGAAATGACAGTAGCGCCCTCTCTTCTTGCCGCCGACTTCCTGCATCTGGAGCGCGAGGTGGCTATGGTCAACGACTCCGACGCCGGGCTGCTGCATCTCGACGTGATGGACGGCGTATTCGTGCCCAATATTTCATTCGGCTTCCCCGTGATAGAAGCCGTCGCGGGCATATCGCGGAAACCCCTCGATGTGCACCTGATGACGGTGCGCCCCGAACAGTGGACAGGCCGTCTTGCAGGCATAGGCGCACACTACATGAACGTACACTATGAGGCCGTGACCCATCTGCACAGCTGTGTGCAGGCCATACGCGAGGCCGGGATGCATCCGGCAGTGACGCTGTGCCCCGCCACACCCGTAGAACTGCTGCGCGACATCGTGGTCGACCTTGACATGGTGCTTCTTATGAGCGTCAATCCCGGTTTCGGCGGTCAGAAATTCATCCCCGCAACGACGGACCGCATCAAGCGTCTGCGCCGGCTTATAGCCGAAACCGGCTCGCATGCGCTGATTGAGGTAGACGGCGGCATCAACCGCAGTACGGCCGCCGCGGTGGCTGAGGCCGGTGCCGACATAGTGGTGGCCGGAACCGCCGTATTCAAGGCCTCTGACCCGAAGGTCGAAATTAAATACTATCACTCCCTCTGACGTATGAAAAAAGAAGAATCAGACCTTGGCATGGACGGTTTCGACCCCATGGCTATACCCGGCAGCCGCGTGGTGTCGCAGCGTGCTCGCCGCCGTCCCGCGACGGACACCCCCGACGACGCACGCCGCGAGAGGACGCCGGGCGCACGGAAGCGTACCGATGACCCTGCCGCGCGCCGCAAGAAGCCCCGCGAGGCCGCCGACGGACGTCCCGCATGGCTGCGCGCGCTTGCCGACAAGCGGCTGCACCGTTCGCTCGGCGTGGTGCTGGTGGTGCTTGCCGCGGTGATATTCATAGTGACAATATCGCACCTGCGCAGCGGCGCCGCAGACCAAAGCGCCGTTGAGGGCATGAGTATCGCCGAGATGGCACGTCAGGGTGTGCCCGTCGACAATGCCGGCGGAGCTTTTGGCGCGAAGCTGAGCCAGTGGCTCTTTGCCGACGGTCTCGGCCTCGGAGCCTTTGTGCTTGTGGTGTGGCTTGCGATGCTCGGATTCTCCCTGCTGCGGCTGGTAAAGGTGCGCTTCTGGAGCCTCAGTGCCAAATGCCTGTTCACCGCCATTGCCGTGAGCATAGTGTGCGGACTTCTGACGTTCAACTCCGACAGCTATGTGCAGTGGGGCGGCGTACACGGCCACTATGTCAACGAATGGCTCATGAGCGTGGGCAACGCTCTGCTGGCTGTGGCCGTGAGCGTGTGCCTTGTCGGCGTGCTGGCATGCATCTTCCTCAACGAGATTGTGTCGGGCTACCGGATCGTGGCCGGCACAGTGCGCCGCAGGCGTGAGCGCTGGCGCAGAATCCACGAGGAAGAGCGTGAACGCAGGGTGCGCATCGACGACATAGAGAATGTGGGCGACGATAAGGAACCTGAAGACCGCGCTGAGGAACCGCAGACACCGTCCAGGACACTCGAGGAGAAAATCGAGACACCGGCGCGTGTAGTGCCCGTTGCCGAGCCAGAGGAGGAGCGAGTGAGCGTTTCCGCCGGCTTCGATATTGACGAGGAAATAGAGGGCGAGAGCGAGTTTGTGACGCGGCGGCACACGACGGACGATACTGCCGCCGGTGAGCGTGAAGAAGCGGAAGTGGAAGCTGATGAAGAAACCGGTGCGGATACGCCCGACGCTGAATTCGTGGTACGCGCCGCCGGCGGCGAGGAAGAGGCTTTCGCCATCGATGAAAACGAGGAGGATACCGACCCGCAGGCCGACTCAGGGGCCGAGGCACTGTCCGGAGAGGACATGGAGCCCTTCGACCCCCGCGCCGAGCTTTCGCGCTACCGTTTTCCCGACGTTGACCTGCTCAGAAGCCGCGACGACGCTCCCGTCATCAACATGGATGAGCAGCGCGCCAACAAAGAGCTGATCGAGAAAACCCTGCTCGACTACAAGATACCCATCGAGCGCATCGAGGCCACGGTAGGTCCTACCGTGACTCTCTACGAGGTGCGTCCCGCCGAGGGTGTGCGCATCGCGCAGATAAAACGACTGGAGGACGACATCGCCCTCAGTCTCTCGGCTCTGGGCATACGCATCATCGCACCCATTCCCGGCAAGGACGTGGTGGGCATAGAAGTGCCGAACCGCAAGCCGCAGATTGTGTCGATACGCCGCGTGCTCGACTCGCCCAAATACCGTGAGTGCAAGATGCGCCTGCCTATGGCTATCGGCGCCACCATCAGCAACGACATATTCATCGCCGACCTCGCCAAGATGCCGCACCTGCTCGTGGCCGGTGCTACCGGTCAAGGTAAGTCGGTGGGCCTGAACTGCATCCTCGCCTCGCTGCTCTACAAGAAACATCCCTCCGAGCTCAAGCTCGTGCTTATAGACCCCAAGATGGTGGAGTTCAGCCTGTACAGCAAGCTCGAGCGCCACTACCTTGCCAAACTGCCCGACGAGAGCGACGCTATCGTGACCGACCCCATCAAGGCCGCCGCCACGCTGCATTCGCTGTGCATAGAGATGGACAACCGCTACCAGTTGCTCAAGCAGGCCGGCGTGCGCAATATCGAGGAATACAACGAGAAGTTCGTCAACCGCCGTCTCAACCCCGAGAAGGGGCACCAGTACATGCCGTACATCGTGATGGTGGTGGACGAGTTCGCCGACCTTATCATGCAGGCCGGCAAGGATGTGAGCACCAGCATAGCCCGCATAGCCCAGAAGGCGAGAGCCGTGGGCATGCACATGATTATTGCCACGCAGCGCCCGTCGACCGACGTCATCAGCGGCATGATAAAGAACAACTTCCCCGCACGTATCGCATTCAAGGTGTCGCAGATGGTCGACAGCCGCACCATCCTCGACAGCCCCGGCGCCAACCGCCTGATAGGCCGCGGCGATATGCTGTTCAGTATCAACAGCGTGATGACGCGTGTGCAGTGCGCGCTGATAGAGACTTCCGAGGTGGAGGCCATATGCGACCATATCAACGACCAGATAGGCTTCAGTCAGCCTTTCCTGCTGCCTGAGATTCCGCAGGAGGGCGGAGGATCCGGCGCCGAAAGCGGTATGGTGGATCTGAGCCGCCGCGACCCGATGTTCGACCAGTGCGCGCGTTTCATCGTCACGCAGAGCACCGCATCCACTTCAATGCTCCAGCGCCGTTTCGGCATAGGCTACAACAAGGCCGGCAAAATCATGGACCAGATGGAGGCCGCCGGCATCGTCGGTCCGGCCTGCGGTCAGAAGCCCCGCGCCATACTTGTGGACAGCATCACAATCGAAGAAATCATCAACAATGCGTAAAATATTAATTCTCATAATGGCGCTTGCGGCGGCCGTCGGCGTGAGTGCCGCCGAGAGCGCCGCATCGCTGCTCCAGCGCTGTGCCTCCAAACTGACGTCGGCAGCGAGCGTGAGCGCGTCGTTCAGCATACGCAGCAGCGACGGCGAGAATATAGGAGGCAGCATAGTCATGGCCCGCGAGAAATTCCGCATCTCCTCTCCGGTAATGCACATATGGTACGACGGGCGTACGCAATGGTCGGCCCTGACTTCGGCCCGCGAGGTGAATGTGAGCGAGCCAACCGCCGAGGAACTTCTGGCGAGCAATCCTTTCGCCATCATCACATCCTATGCGAGTCTATACAATGTGCGCCTGCTGCCTGCCCAGAAGGGCAGCCGCCTGCGACGTGTGGAGTTCACGCCGAGGCAGGCCGGCGCCGACATACGCCGTGCCGTACTTGCGATAGACCCGTCCACCGACTGGCCCGTAAAGGCTACTGTAGTGATGGCATCCGGGGCCAGCGTAGACACCACAATCAGCAATTGCAGAACAGGCAAAAAACTTGCCGCCTCTACGTTTGTTTATAAAAAAGGCGACCTGCCCGGCTACGAGCTCGTCGACCTGCGCTAAACATAATCATCTTTCAAGAAGACACATGAGCACACATACGAAATGCCTTATCATAGGCTCCGGTCCGGCCGGATACACAGCCGCCATCTATGCCTCCCGCGCATCGCTCGCGCCCATCGTAATCGAGGGAATGCAGCCCGGCGGCCAGCTTATAACCACGACCGAAGTGGAGAACTTCCCCGGCTATGCCGACGGTGTGCAGGGCCCCAAGATGATGGAGGACCTGCGTGCTCAGGCGCTGCGTTTCGGCGCCGACATCCGTCCGGGATTCGTAAGCAAGGTTGATTTTTCCGGCAAGATGAAGCATGTGACGCTTGCCGACGGCACGGAATTCACCGCCGATTCGGTGATCGTATGTACCGGCGCGGCAGCGCGTTATCTTGGTCTGCCCGACGAGCAGAAATACAACGGCATGGGTGTCAGCGCCTGCGCCACATGCGACGGATTCTTCTACCGCGGGCGCACCGTGGCCGTGGTGGGCGGCGGCGATACGGCCTGCGAGGAGGCGCTGTACCTCTCCAATCTCGCCACAAAGGTGTACATGATAGTGCGCAAGGACCATCTGCGTGCATCGCAGGTAATGCGTCAGCGCGTGGCCGAAAAACCGAATATCGAGGTGCTGTTCAATACCGTGACGATGGGGCTTTTCGGCGAGGAGGTACTTGAGGGCGCACATCTTGCCATGCACAAGGGCAGCGACAACGAGGACTTTTTCGACATCGCAATCGACGGCTTTTTCCTTGCGATAGGCCATCAGCCGAATACCGGGCTGTTTGTCGGAGTGCTTGACCTTGATGAAGCCGGTTATATCAAGGTTGCATGTCCCGGTACGGCCACCAGTGTGCCGGGCGTTTTTGCCGCCGGCGATGTCGCCGACCCACATTATCAGCAGGCCATATCGGCTGCCGGCATGGGTTGCCGTGCGGCACTTGATGCCGAGCGATACCTTATTGAGTATTTATAGTTTAAGGTTTAGAGTTTAGAGAGAACCAAATACAAAAACAGCCGCATGCTCCCCTTCCTTTGGCATGCGGCTGTTGTGTGTGTTGTGTGCGCGTGTCGTGCTGGCCGAGCTTGGCTCGATGCGGGTCACAAGGCAACCCTGACGTCGGGGACTATCACCTAACACAACGGGTGTGCGCGTTCCTGCCGGAGAGATGCCGGTCTCTCTCCGTCTCCCCGTTGTGTTGCCCCCAGCCTGCACTGTGCGTTGCTGCCCGTTTGTCGGACGGACTGCAAGGCGGGTTTGTACCAGAATGTCAATGTTCTCTTTAAGTCGATAGTTTAGAGTTTATAGGTAAGAGGGGGGAAATGGTCGCCTCTGCGGCCGGGTTCCTCTTGCCGGTGCAAAGTTACAACACGAAATCGCGTTTGAATGCTGTTTTTGTACAAATGGCAAATTTTTTTTATTACTGTCCGGTAAAAATTTTTGAGACAGGAACAAATTAGGGCTGATTCCAT
>CAPNHY010000055.1:0-7558 GCA_948665475.1 uncultured Muribaculaceae bacterium
TCATGCCTAACTGTAATGTCGCCGAGTTGGATATCGTTATCCCGAACTCGCGTTATGAGAGTATTGCAGAACGCGCGGATTCTGTGTAACCGTTCGAAATAGGCCTCGCGACCGACACCCTTGTCTTTGGCTGCGCACTTCCCGCTATCGGGCGTGCCGAGGACTTTCACCTGTTAGACTGAATACATGCTGGGCGAACCAAAAAAAATCGGCAGAGCCGTCCGGCTCTGCCGATTTTTATATTGGTTTGGTTTAGCGTTTTATCACGTGCGATTCGTTGTGATTCTCGCTCCAGTTGCCGCCTTCGGTGTTCGCATCGAAGATACCGTCCTCCATCCACTTCTGGAATCCGTCGAATGCAATGCCGATGCTGTGGCGTTCGAGAGGCCAACGCCAGGGCTTGCCCTCAGGCTGGAATATAAGAATCATCTGCGGAGCTTCGCCTACGCCGGGAGGCGTGATTGTGCGTTCGTCCTTGCCGTCATTGTCGATAACGCGGAGATGGAATCCACCCATGTTATCCCGGTAGCCATCAGCACCGGCAGGAGACGATATGCTGAAGTCTTCCGGCACATCAATAGTGAAAGTCTCACCGGGGCCGCCGTTGGAGTTGGTATTCACCATCTGATTGCTTGAAGCTCCAAAGTAGCTGTGCCATTCGCGGCTGATAATCTCGTCGTTACGCATAAGGTAAGCTTCAAGAGTACCACCGGCAGCCAGTGGAGTGATCTTGGCAGTCTTCTCGCCGGCCACATATTCAACCTCATAGACTACGTCGTTAAAATCAAAGTCATCCTTGCTGCCAAGGTCCTCACAAGCGATAAGCCACCTGATGGGATCTCCGACAGGATCATCCGGGTCTTCCACCTCAATGTCCGGTGTGTCTTCTACGGCATTTTCAATGAGAAATACCATATCATTAATATCCACATTCGTCGCGTTCTCCTCGCTTGTCATACAGTCCTCAAACGACAGCCAACGCCAACCATAAATCGGTCCAATCCATGTGGCAGCATGAAAAGCACCGTCCTTCAAAAACTGAATTTGACCATCGTCTCCCTTGATCGGCTCTCCCGTTTCCGGATTCCGGACCACACGTTTATCCGGATTGTAATCTGCAATGGAGTAGAACTTAGTGCCATCACTGCGCTCAATATACATTCCGTAGCGCATACCATCGGGAACACTTACACGAAGTCCCTTAGTAAACACACAATATTCAGACTGATTATTGATAAGTAACGCATTACTGTCTTGATTACCTTTCAATGTACCCTCAGAATATGTTGCGCCTTTTCGTATATATTTTACGGGTGTGCCATATTGAAACCAGCCACTGCATCCAGCACCTGAGGTAAGGAAATTAGGCAATTCAGGAACAACTCCAGCTATTTCGACAATACTCTCATATTCTATCCCTTTAGCATCGAATATTGCCATCATACCTTTTCGGCCGATATAATTAATCAACGCAACAAAATCATCGGTATCGCTGAGCTCATCAAAAGATTTGTTGTTGACAAGGGCGTCTCCAACATAAGCTTTAACCTCAGGGTCATCAAATATTATGGTTTTATTTGGTCCATATGGATCCTTTACAAATTCATATGTAAGGACGTCCTCTGAATTATACTTCGCATAACTACACAGATTTACACCCTCGACATACTCACCTTTATAATTGGAATACAAAGGGATATGTTGCATTTCGCCATTTTTATCTTTATAGGCAATTCCAAGTTTATTTGTATTTGAAGTATTCCAAAACACTGGATAGATAATAATGTCGCCATGCGAACGGAATACAAAGTCACGCGTTATCTCGGGATTAAATACATTGATACCACCTTCCGGCATCGAACGATTAAATGTAAACACGTCAACCGCAGGAAGAGTACGCCATTGCGATTCTTCTGTTGAGGTAATTGAAATCTGACCGAAATCAGTCTCTGAATCACCAGGGAAAAATGCGCGTCCGGCATTGGCAAAGGAGACCTTGCCGCCGAGAGTGGTTTTCACACTCTCGTTGCCGCAATGTACGGTCACTTCCTTTACGCCTTTGGGAATGTCGAAACGGATGTCGCGTGTGCCGCTGACGTCGCTATAGTTGGCAAGCAGATAGTTTTTTCCGCGTATTTTGGCAGAAACCTGTACGCGGGCGGGAGCGTCGGTGGTGACGCTGACGGTGCCGCGGGATGCGGCGTTCCAGTCCTGCGACGGACTCATCACGCCGAAAGCCTTGACGAATTCTCGTGTATATAACTCGGAAGCGGGGATGGGTGGCACCTCGTCTGAACAAGAGGCGCATGCGACAAGTACGGCGCCAAAAATCGCTATCAAAGTGTTTTTCTTCATGTCTGTATCAAGTACTAAATTAAGAATAGAAGTGCGTTTTTTAAGCAAGTTACTCATTAAGCAGGGGGGCGAAATGACCCTTTTGCATAATTTTGGACATAGATACAATTTTTCACGTAGACAAGAAAGCAATCGGAAGTTAAAAAAGATTAACAGGTTGTGGTTTATAGCCCATCTGCGGCGGAACGGATGGCGAGGAGCACGCGGCGGTGGGCCTCGGTGAACGTGACGTGTCGGCGCGCCATGACGCGCTCGGCGGTAAGGAAGAAGTGGTTCATGTCTACTTCGGTGAAACCTGCGACGGGGCCGCCGTCGGAGAAGGAGGGAACGAAGGGACGTGGCATGCCTGCGCCGTGGATGTTGCAGCCGACGCCTACGACGGTAGCGGTGTTGAACATGGTGTTAATGCCGGCCTTGCTGTGGTCGCCCATGATGAGTCCGCAGAACTGGAGGTCGGTGCGGAGGAAGCGGTGGGCGGGATAGTTCCAGAGGCGTATGAGGTCGTAGGAGTTCTTGAGATTGGAGGCCACGCATCCGGCTCCGAGGTTGCACCAGCTGCCGATGACGGCATTGCCGAGGAAACCGTCGTGCGCCTTGTTGGAGTAGCTGTGAATGACGGCATTGTTCAGCTCGCCGCCGACTTTGCACCAGGGTCCGACGGTGGTGTCGGGGTAGATTTTGGTGCCCATGTTGACGGTGGCGTGGTCGCAGACGGCGATGGGTCCGCGGAGCATGGAGCCTTCCATGACGGTGGCGTCGCGGCCTATGTAGACGGGGCCGGCGGTAGTGTTGAGGATGCATCCTTCGACCCATGCGCCAGGCTCGAGGAAGATGCGGTCGCGGGGACCGATGACCATGACGGTGTCGCTCAGCGGCTGTGAGGTGCGGCCGGCGGTGAGGCGGGCGAAGTCGGCACGGACGGCGTCGCCGTTGAGAAGGAAAATGTCGTAGATGTGCTCTATGACGATGGGCGCGGGGCCTGTGTATTCGCAGCGGAGGGAGGCGTTGCCGCGGCGGGCTATGAGGGTGTCGCCGCAGTATAGGGCTGTGTCGGGGACGAGGGCGGCGACAGCGTCGGCGAGAACCCGGTCGGGGACAACGTTGCCGGCTACGAATACGGCATCGGCGGGGTCGGCGCAGGGCGTGAAGAGCTCAGCAAGATAGTCCTCTGTCTGCCATGAATAGCTGCCGGGGAGGAGAGCCTGCCACTTCTCGGCGATGGTAGTGATGCCGAGGCGCATGTCGGCTACGGGGCGTGTATAGGTGAGTGGCAGGAGGTTTTCGCGGACAGGGTGCGGGTCGAATAAAATGATTTTCATTTATAGTTTATAGGTAGAGGGTTCTTCGATGGAATTATCGATACAAAATTACAAAAAAACACAGAAATAACAGACTAATAAAAATTGGGCTTATAGATTTAATAGTCTGTTATTTTTGATATTTCTGTGTTTTTGTTTCGATAACATCCTCCATATACTTAATACTTAATACTTCATACTTAATACTTAATACCTCATACTTTAAACTTTAATCCCATGTCGGGCGTATATTCGGAAATAATGTAGTATTTTTGCTCAGCAGAATAACCAAAATATACCGCTATGAATACATCTTATATTTTTCTGGCCGAGGGCTTCGAGGAAGTCGAGGCTCTGACCGTGGTCGACGTACTGCGCCGCGCAGGCATGGACATCAAGACTGTGAGCATCACCCCGCTGCGCAACGTGCGCGGCGCGCACGGCATAGAAGTGAACGTGGACTGTCTGTTCGACGAAACCGACTTCAGCGACGCCGAGTGGCTGATATGCCCCGGCGGCCTGCCCGGAAGCACCAATCTGGCGGCCTACGCTCCGCTGTGCGAACTGCTGAAGAAGCACCGCCGCGGCATCGCCGCCATCTGCGCCGCGCCGGGCGTGGTGCTGGCTCCGCTTGGCTTGCTGGACGGCAAGGAAGCGACGTGCTATCCGGGCTTCGAACAGGCTTGCACCCTCGGAGGCGCCACTATCCGCGAGGGTGCGGGAGTGGTGGCTCTGGACAATCTGATAACGGGCGCCGGCCCTGCGCTGGCGTTGCCTTTCGCTCTCGCCATCGTGGCTGCGTCATGCGGCAGGGTGGTGGCCTCGGAAGTGGCAGCAGGGATGCTGACGCAGTTTTAAGTTCAGAGTTTTGAGGTAAGAGGTAGGAGTTACCTCGGACAGAGAAACACAAAAAGAAACAAGGGTCAAAAGCCACAGAAGATTAAATCTGTTGCTTTTGACCCTTTGTCTTTCCTTTATCTTACCGCGCTGATTCCGAAAATATCAGCGGATCATGACCTTGGAAGCCTTGCCGCCACGACGCACGATGTAGCATCCGCCGGCCTCGGGATGCGACACGCGCATACCCTGCATGTTGTAGTACACTGCCGGCGCGTCGGCATCGTCGGCCGCAATATCGGCGATACCTGAGAGATCGAGCCCCGTCATGTCGAGCTTGAAATTGCCGCCTACATATTCATCCCAATAGTCGCTCACACCCTCCACATAGTCGGGATTGGGGAAGCGGTCGGTGTAGACCCACTGGCCAAGGCCGCCGAAATACAGACGTATGTCGACAGTGCCGTCGAAGGTGAGGACATTGTCGGTGATTGTGCCGCCACTGTATATCTCAAACATATTCAGGAAATCGAGGCCATACTGGCGCACCATGTCATAATAGCTGCTTCCGATGCCTGTCTCGCCCAGATTGGCCATGCTGAGACCAAGACCGCTTTCCATGATGTAGACGTTGCCGTGGTCGGCGGCATTGAAGTAGATGTAGTGGTTGTGGTCGTGCTGCATCATAAACTGAGAAGCGTGGCTCCAGGGATTGTAGGGATTTACGATGCGGAACAGGCCGGGGTCGGCGATGTTGCGCTGCACCTCTACCTGATAGGTCTCCACGGCGAAGTCGTCGGGAAGCGTGCAGGAAAGGAAGCCTTCGGTCATGGTAGCCATGCCGAGTGTCGTCCAGCCTTCAGTGTCGGTGTCGGGCACCCACACGGCCACATAGTAGGGAAGTTCCTCGGCAAGATTACCATCGGCGTCCACAGCGCAGTAGAACATAAAATACTCCGGACCCGTGGCATCGGCTATGCTTATGGAGGCTTCTGTATCGACGGGCACGACGGTGCCCTCCGTCCTGAGTTTTTCAACGCAGGCGTCGATGGCGGCCTGTGTCTCAGGATATTCGGAAGCCCCGATGTACTTCACGCCGGGTATGCGGCTGTCGCCCTTGAAAGTGAAATGGTATTTGCCGTCATCGCCGGGGCAGAATTTCGACCCCATGGCTATCTGCAACGAGTAGTCAATCGGAGCCTCCGTGCCGGGCAGCGACAGGCTGAAACGGCCGTCGCTGTCGCAGTTGTAATAGTCGTCGCCCTGATGGAGCATAAGCGAATACTTGACGGGGAAACTGATGACACCGTCGGCAAGCTTTCCGGCGCGGGCGTCGGCAGCGGCCTGTGTGACGACCCCGATACCGGTATTCACACCCACAAGCTCCGTGTAGCCCACAATATTGGATGGCCCATAGCCGTCATCCACGCCTATGTTAGTCTCCATGACGCGCACATAGTCAGGATTGGTGGCGTCGATGACGATGGTGATGTCGTCGGTCTGCTCAAGCGTACCGCCGGCAGCGGTCACGAGATCCATCTGGTCGTAATTCTTCCAGGGATTGACAATGCGGTACCATCCCTCGTTGGCGGCATCTTTTTCGACTGCCACGGTTATTTCCTTGATGACAACGTCCTTCCAGTCGAAGTATGCCGGAGTAATATCGTCGACCATAACGCCGTCGCCCATAGGTGTCCAGTTGTGTTCCGGCTCGGCCTTGGCAGGGCGGTCAAGAGATTCCACTGTGGGGATGCCGCTGCGCAGCATACCCTGGCGCAGCTGTGCGCGCCGGTCGGCCGAAGCCGAGAGCGCAAGCGACGCCACTGCGATAAGAGTAAAGATTTTTTTCATGTGATGATTTGTGATGATTTTGGTATATCTGTTTGCAAATATATACATTTTGCGCATTATTCTCTCAATATAACATCATTTATTGACATATCTCAATATTTTTTGCTACATTTGCCGCATGAAACGGTGCAAAACAGCAACAATCATCTTTCTGGCCGCATGTCTGCCTGCTGCGGCGGCTGTTCCGGAAACGCCCGGCGTAAGTCCGGCCGAGACCGACAGCACCGCCCCGGAAGCGACCGTGCGGCCGGCGCCGTCGGTAGTCCGACCTGCCCGCTACGTCTATAGCGACTATGTGCCGTCGTGCCTGCTGAGCCCGGCAGAGATGCAGCGGCGCTTCGCATTCACGTCGCCGTCGTTCTCTCCCGTACTGTTCAGCTGGGGTAGCGGCGGCATCGTGGCGGCCGGAAGCGCGACGCCCTATCCGGGAATGGCCGGAGTGGAAAGCGGCTCCCTGCATGCCGTGCAGAGCGTGGGAAACATGACGTTCACGGCCTACGGGCGCGCCACCAAGATAGGCTATTTCTGCGGGCTGTCGACGCAGTGGACCGTCGGCGGCTCCGCATCCTGGCAGTTCGCCCCGCGGCTGGGGCTGACCGTGTTCGGCTCCTACTCCACCCGCGGCTATGTGCGCGGCATGTCGCCCGCCATAGCGGAAATGCTGTCGACGCCGCAGTTCGGCGGGTATCTGTCGTGGGACATCACGGACCACTGGGGCGTCGACGTGGGCGCCGTCACGCAGCAGAACAACCTGCGCCGGTGGGAGACTCGCCCCATCGTGGCGCCCTACTACCGCAACGGCTCCACAAAAATCAGTGTTGACGTGGGAGGCTTTATCTACGAGGCCATCAGGTCGCGCACGTCGGGCTACAGCAATCCTACCATCGGACCGCCTAAACCCGTCATACCCATCGCTCCACGCGAATGACTGATTTTGCACACCGGCTACAAAAACACACAAATAACAAAACGACAGACTTCTTAAGAGCCTGCCGTTTTTTCTTGTCCCCTTACCTATACACTAAAAACCCACGACATGGAGCGACACATAAAGACATAAGGTCATAAGAAACAAAAGTTTTTCCAATCGATTGAACATCAATCAATAATAATTCTTCTGTTTCTTATGACCTTATGTCTTTCTTTCTCGTCCTCCGAGGTAACTTAATACTTAATACTTAATACTTAATACTTAATACTTAATACTTAATACTTAA
>CAPNHY010000056.1:0-7050 GCA_948665475.1 uncultured Muribaculaceae bacterium
GAATCAGCCCTAATTTGTTCCTGTCTCAAAAATTTTTACCGGACAGTAATAATTTGGAATAAAGATCCATGTGACGGTCATAGAGAGTATAAAAGATCTCGCGGGTAGTATCCTCTACCGTTTTTTTGAAATTCTCGTCAACATTCATTTGCTCGGCCACCCATACCGAAGGCACACAATATATATCGCACGGCACGGTGGTGATTATAGAGCACCTCGACTTCTGCTGATAAAGCGAGCCCGGAAAATCGCATACAAATTGTCCGGCAAATTCAAGGCCTATGACGTGCGGAGTCCCGTCCGACGAATAGCATACATATTTCAGAGCGCCGGATTCCACATAGCCTATATAGCGTCCCACAGTCCCCGCGGTAATGAAATCTTTACCCCTGTCATAATGCCGGAGTTCACCTCGACTTTTGCACACATCCCGCCAAAAGCCGGTATCAATACGGTCGATATACGAATTAAACTGCGAAGGCATCCTCAGATCATGTATGGATTTGATACTGCTTCATGCCCCTGTCACTCATCCGAGTTTAGCGGTTCGCATTCATCGGAATTTTGCACACGTGTACGCAAAATTTTCTCTTTGGCTATTTCGACCGCCTGTTGCAGTTTCTGTTCCAACAGCTTTTTATCAGGCAATTTTGTAAGATATTCAGCTACACGGATATTGCTTTCGTGGAGGTGCATCAGTTCGACATGTTCCTCATTTTTGCCTGTGCAGAGAATCAAACCTATTGGCTTGTTCTCGCCCTCAAGCATTTCGTATTTTTCAAGCCAACGCAGATAGAGTTCCATCTGCCCCTTATATGCGGCCTTGAAATCGGTTAATTTCAGATCTATAGCGACCATACAGCGCAAGCGGCGATTGAAAAACAATAAGTCTATATAATAATCCTCATTGTCGACCGAGATGCGTTTTTAACGTGCCATGAACGCGAAATCATTGCCCATCTCGGTTATAAACTTCTGTAACTCGCCAACGATTGCCGATTCCAAATCATTCTCTGAATAATCTCCTTCAAGCCCGAGAAAATCAATGAAGTATGGATCATGAAATGCAAGATCGGCCGACATCCTGCGCTCATTGCGGAGCAGTTCGAGGTCATGAAGAATAACCTCGTCAGGCTGTTTAGCTATCGCTGTTCGCTCGTAAAGCATACCATCTATCTTAGCTTTTAGGGTACGTTTAGACCATCGTTGATCGGCAGCCATTGTCAGATAGAATTGTCGCTTCAAATCCTCTTCTATAGAGATAACTTGCAGAAAATGAGACCATGACAATTTGGACACCAGTGGTGTCCAAATTGTCAAATCCGGGAATCTCTCTGCAAAAAGGCGCATTCTGTTGAGATTCTTGACTGAGAACTGGCTGCCGCCATATTCCTCCGTAAGCTGTTGAGAAATTATTGTTACGACCTGCTTTCCGTACGCAGCCCGTTCACCACCCAATACCTCGCGGTTAATACGCTCGCCAATGTGCCAATACATCAAGGTCATCCCGGCGTTTACGGAAACGGCGACCTGTTTGCGCGTCTGTTCAATGAGTGAACGAATATCCGCCAGTACCTTCTTTTCAGAAGAATTTACTATCTGTTCCATAATCCAATACAAGCTTACAGCCCGAACCTTCCCGCCGTGTGAAGCATGCTCAGGAAGTAGACCATGCCCTCGAAGTAGCGGTATTTGCCTGACGGCGGCACGGTGTCCCACAGCCTTTGCACATACTCGCGGGCCAAGGCACGGTCGGCCTCCGAGTCGGAGTCGGCTAAGGCGAACGCACCCACGGCGTTGGCACCCGCCATGCCGCACGTATAGCCGTCATTGCCGATGGGCGTACCGTCCAGCGCGAATCGCGCATGCCTGAATCCCTCGTCCTTGAAGAAGCGCAGCAGCTTGCGCAGCACCTCACGCTGTGCGTCGCGGTCCTTGCCGCAGAGGTAATAGTCCATACCCGCATTCATGGCGCAGCGGATGGCGTCGTACATATACACCGACGTGTCGTAGCCCGCATGCGGCCAGCGGTAGGCGCTGCCGTCGTAGTTGCTGTAGTCGGGCCACAGACCGGTGCGCGGATGCGCCGAGGCCGTCAGGTGCTTCCTCGCAGCCGTGGCCGCACGGCTCCAGAACTCGCGGTCGGCGCCTGCACACTGCGACCACTTGTCGAGAAACGCCGGCAACATGTACGATGGGTCGGTGAAGTTCCGCCCAATGCTGTCGGGCACGAACGTGATGAGGGCGTTGTCGCGGTTGAACAGATTGTACACGCCGCCCTCGCCGGTCTTGTTCATGATTTTTCCGAGTATGGCGTCGGCTTCCTGCGCATAGCGGGGCTCCCGCCAGCGCTCGGCGGCCACGTACAGCGCCGTCACGTAGTACAGCTCGCCGTCAGAGGCATTGCTGCCGCCGAACTTGGTGCCGTCGGGACGCACCTGCCAGCAGAAATAGCCCTCCCAGGGCGTACCGGCATCGTAGGCCATATATTTTTTCGACCAGCCCCACAGCTTGTCGAAGACGTCTCGGTGGCCCAGCTGCGCGGCTATCATCATGCCGTACGACATACCCTCGGTGCGCACGTCGTTATTGCCGGTGTCCATCACGAAAGCCAGCTCGCCGTCGGGTGCCTCATAGTAGACGGAGGTCTCTCCCGGAGCGTCGTAGCGGCTTATGTCGGCCGGCGTGAAGAAGTATGCCCAGAGGCTATCAAGCCGGGCGTCGGTTTCGGCCTCGGTCTTGCCGAGCAGGGTCGAGAACAGATTGGTGGCCGAAGCCGCCGCGGCAGTGAGCGACAGGACGGCACAGAGGACTATGCGCTTCATTTTCGGGTCTGGCCGGAGCCGGTTATGATGTATTTGTACGTGGTTATTTCAGGCAGAGCCATCGGGCCACGGGCATGCAGTTTCTGAGTGGAGATGCCTATTTCGGCGCCGAAGCCGAACTGGCCGCCGTCCGTGAAGGCCGTGGAGGCGTTGGCATAGACGCATGCAGCATCCACATCGCGGTGGAATCGCGCTATGGCCTCGCGGTTCTCGGCCACGATGCACTCGCTGTGGTGCGACCCGTAGCGGGCTATGAAGTCAAGAGCCTCGTCGATGCCGCCCACGGTTGCCACGCTCATCTTGTAGTCCAGCCATTCGCGCCCGAAGTCGTCGGCGGTCGCGTGGTGTAGCAGCGGATAGGCGCCGTCCAGGGCTGCGTAGGCCTCCTCGTCGGCATATATGTGTACGTTCTGTTCGGCCAGCGCGTAGCACAGCGCGGGCAGTGCGTCGAGGCGCGAACGGTCCACGATGAGGCAGTCCAGGGCGTTGCACACACTCACGCGGCGCGTCTTGGCGTTCAGCACTATGTCGCATGCCGTGGCGATGTCGCCGGAGTGGTGGAAATATGTGTGACACACGCCGGCGCCGGTTTCTATGACGGGCACGCGGGCGTTGTCGCGCACGAAGTCTATCAGCGCCCGGCTTCCGCGCGGTATTATCAGATCCACATCCCCGCGCGCGCCGAGCAGCTCCGACGTGGCCTCGCGGCCGTCGGGCAGCAGCGTGGCGCATGCTTCGGGAAGGCCTGCTTCGGCAAGTGTCTCGCGTATTAT
Source organism: uncultured Muribaculaceae bacterium (assembly GCA_948665475.1). Classification (GTDB taxonomy): domain Bacteria; phylum Bacteroidota; class Bacteroidia; order Bacteroidales; family Muribaculaceae; genus CAG-873. The sequence goes on from CAPNHY010000056.1 coordinate 3,599, forward strand.
GGCCTCAGCCACGCGGTTGGTCTCGGCAGCCTCGTGTCCGCCCTTGAGCAGCACGGCGCTCCCGGCCTTGAAGCATAGCGCAAACACGTCGAAAGTCACGTTGGGGCGTGCCTCATAGATGACGCCTATGACGCCGAAAGGCACGGCCACCTTGGCGATGCGCAGACCGTTGGGACGCACGCGTTCGTCGAGCACGCGCCCTACTGGCGACGGCAGCGCCGCCACGTCCAACACCCCGCGCGCTATGTCGGCGATGCGCTCGGGCGTCAGCCGCAGGCGGTCGCACTTCGGATTGGCGGGGTCCATGCGCTTCATGTCGGCCTCGTTGGCTTCCAGCAGGCGCTCCGTTCCGGCCTCGATGTTGTGGGCCAACGCCCGCAGTGTCTCGTTTATCTTGTCTTCGTCCGTGGCCTGCAACACTGCGGCGGCCGTCCGGGCATTCTTGAATATGGTTTTCATTATTAGGTGATTAGGATGGATTATATGCCGACTACTTGTCGCGGAACACGTCGTTCTCGTCCACATAGAGGTAGTCGGCATGGATTACGGGATTGAGTCCGGGGCGGCCTATGGCGTCGGCCACTTCCGCGGCGCTGTAGGCGGTGCGTCCCCAGGCCACAGTGGAGCCGTCCGGCGCGGCCACGCAAACTATGTCGTCCCGTTCAAAATCGCCGTCGGCGGCCGTGACGCCCACCGCGAGCAGGGAGGCGCCACCGGCACGGAGCGCCCGCGCGGCGCCATCGTCCACATGCAGCGTCCCTTTGGCGAAGGTGTCGCTGTGGGCTATCCACTTGCGCAGGCGGCTCGGACGGCGTTCGGCCGGCACGAACAGCGTGTGCGGCGTGGCGGCACTGTCGCCGAGCAGTAGGTCGGTGAGTATGGCGTCGCGCTTGCCGTTGGCTATCGCCACGGCTATTCCCTCGGCCGCCACCTTGCGGGCGATGCGGTATTTGGTAGTCATGCCGCCACGACCCATCGACGAACGTGTCGACAGGATGCACGAGCTGATTTCGCTGTCGGCGTCCACGCGCCGTATGAGTGTCGACGACGGGTCGGCGGGGTCGCCGGTATAAATGCCGTCAATGTTGCTGAGAATCACCAGCGCGTCGGAGTCGGTCATGGTGGCAACGAGGCCGGAGAGCTCGTCGTTGTCGGTGAACATCAGTTCCGTTACGCTTACGGTGTCGTTCTCGTTGACGACAGGCACCACGCCCGCGCGCAGCATCACCTCGATGCAGTGCTGCTGGTTCAGGTAGTGGCGGCGTGTCGAGAGGTTCTCTTTCGTGGTGAGCACCTGGCCGCACACCATGCCATGGTCGCGGAAGAGCTCGAAATAGCGGTTTATCAGCTTGGCCTGCCCCACGGCGCTGTAGAGCTGGCGCGCCGACACTTCGTCGGCCGGAGTGCAGCCGCGCAGTTCGCTGCGGCCCGAAGCCACGGCGCCGGAGGAAATCACCACCACCTCGATGCCGGCGCGGCGCAGCGCCACCACCTGGTCCACCAACGCGCTCATGCGCGTGAAGTCGAGAGTGCCGTCGCGGCGCGTCAGCACGTTGCTGCCTATCTTAACTGTTATGCGTCTGTAATGTGCCATCAGTCGAGTGTAAGTTTAAACTCCTTGACGAATTTCAGAAATTCCGGCGAGTCATCCACCATGTGGCTGAGCAGCTCGCTGCGGTTCCATATCTCCGGCGTGGGCTCGCCCTCGTCGACGTGTATCTCCACCACGAAGCTGTCGTTGCGCAGCCGGTCGCGCATGTAGCGCAGAATGTCCGGCATGGCGCCGGCCACGAGGTCGCGCTGCGTGTCGCTGCCCACGCTCATGAGCCAGCGATGCCCCTCTATGAGTGTCGGGCTCGACGCCTCCATCGTGCTGCAAATGACATGCGCCTGCGGATGGTCAGTTATGTAGGCCCGCCAGAAGTGCTCCACTGCGTCGGCGGTATACTCCTCGCTGCGCAGCCTGGGCGCCTCCGCAGCCTGTGGCGCTGCCGCCGGACGCGCATGCAGCGACGGCCCGCTGTTCACGATGCGCGGCTTGCGCAGGGGCGTTTGCGGCGGCGGCGTAGATGCTGCCGGTGGCGGTGCTGGCGCTGCGGGCGCTGCGGCAGGCTGCGGGGCGACGGTCGGCGCAGAGGGCGCAGGCGAGGCCGCCTGCTGCTCGGCCGAGGCAGGCTTAAGAGCTTTCAGCCGCCCCTCGCCGCCCTTGTCGGGGCTCTTGTCAGGCGAGGGGCGTAATTGTTGGCACAGTTTTATGAGCGTAAGCTCCACCAGCAGCTGGCGGTTGCCGGCCAGACGGTAGTTCAGGTCGGCGCTGTTCAGCAGATCGAGAGCCGTGTATATGAATTGCGGATTCACCTTTGCCGCCACGGCCGCCATCTCGTCGCGCACCTGATCGTCGGCCTCAAGCAGCGAGCGCGTCGCCGGATTGGCGGCCACCATGATGTCGCGCAGATACTGCGCCAGCCCGTTGACAAAGAACTGCGAGTCGAAGCCCTTGTCGCGCACCTCCTTGTATATCAGCAGCGCGCGCGGCACGTCGCCGGCAGCGAAAGCGTCCACCAGCTGCGAATAGTACGCATGGTCGAGCACGTTCAGATTCTCAATGGTGCTGCGGTACGTGATGTTTCCGCGCGACGAAGCCGCCACCTGGTCGAATATCGAAAGCGCGTCGCGCATCGCGCCGTCGGCCTTGCGGGCTATCACGCCCAGCGCGGCAGGCTCCGCGGTGATGCCCTCGTTGTGCGCCACACGCATGAGGTGGGCCACCATGTCGGTCACCGTGATACGGTTGAAATCAAAAATCTGGCAGCGCGACAGAATCGTGGGTATGATCTTGTGCTTCTCAGTCGTCGCCAGGATGAAGATGGCATGGGCCGGCGGCTCCTCCAGCGTCTTCAGGAACGCATTGAAAGCCTGCGTCGACAGCATGTGCACCTCGTCGACGATGAACACACGGTAGCGGCCCTCCGTCGGAGGCACCATCACCTGCTCTATCAGCGCGCGCATATCGTCCACGCCGTTGTTGCTGGCCGCGTCAAGCTCTATGATGTTGAACGAACGGTTCTGGTTAAACTCACGGCACGACGCGCACTCATTGCAGGCCTCGCCCTCCGGCGTACGCTGCGTGCAGTTGATAGTCTTTGCAAAAATACGGGCGCAGGAAGTCTTGCCCACGCCGCGCGAGCCGCAGAACAGATAGGCATGCGCCAGACGGTCCGTAGCGATCGCATTCTTCAGCGTCGCCGTCAACGCATCCTGCCCCACCACGCTTGCGAACGTCGACGGGCGGTACTTCCGTGCCGAAACAACATAGTTTTCCATAGAATGCAAAGTTAACTAAAATTGAAGCACAACGCAAGAATTTTTCGCCGAATAAGAACAAAGGTCGTAAAAAGGTGAACCCCGGAGCTTCCGTGAGGAAGTCCGGGGTTCGGACAGGGGGCGGTTAC
>CAPNHY010000057.1:0-6034 GCA_948665475.1 uncultured Muribaculaceae bacterium
ACCACTGCTTCCCGGCTAAGCCGTTTGGGTGACCCATTGTCAAAGTCAGGAAATTCGACCTCTCAAAATTTATGGAGGACAACCTGAAATAAAACCGGATCTGAATCTTTTACAGTATATCAAGCTATTACCCGCCGCATGGCGGGTAAAATATGGTTAGCCTCGGGTTAAGGCGCGCAGCGCCGTACCCGAGGTAAGTCCAAAAATGCATCTACCCGCCGCATGGCGGGTTGCACCGTCCCCTCCTCTTACCTATCCCCTATAAACTATACACTGAAGAACAAGTCCTCGAAGAGGATGTGTCTGTGGCTAACCACATGATAAGCAGTGTTTTATGTTGTGTTTGTGGGGCAAAAGCTCCCTCCGTCAAAAGGCAAGCTCGGAGAGCTTGCGTCTGTGAATTCCCACAACTCCCCACTTCATACTTAATACTTCATACTTAATACTTAAAAAAACATGAACCTCCTCAGCATCCGTCCGCGGAACGACGCCGTGCCCAGATTCATGTCGCGCGACATTTCGTGCAGCCTGCCGGCGGCCGTGTCCACAAGGGCATGGGCGTCGGCGTACGCCATGATGTCGTCAATCAGTTTGTGTACGCCTTTCTCGAAAGTCTCCTTATAGTAGACATATTTCTCGCGTATCAGAATGTGGTTGAGCGTGTCGAGCATCAGGCGTAGCACGTACTCCGCCCCGGGGTCATATGCGCTGAACTCTTTTATTGCGCGGCGTATCACCGTGATGCGCGACGTGTTCCGCCCGTGTTTCCCACGCATCAGCTCCTTGTCTATGGCGGCAAGCGTCTTGTCGTAGAGCTTGTCTACGTCGGGATTCAGGAAAAACTCAAAATAGTCACGCGTCTCCTTGCGGGCCGAATATGCGTCGAGCACCACCTGTATTATTTGCTCGCGGTCCATTGTGGCGAGCTCTTTTTTTAGCTGTGTCTTGCTCATGGCTTTGCTTTCATGTTGCGGGCATACAGCCAGTCGAACAGGTTGTCGTATGCGTTGTCCCGCACGTCGCGGCGTGAGAGGAAGATGTCGTGCAGCGCGTCCGGAACCACGCACTCCGTCACGTCGTGCCCTAATTTAGGTGCTGACTTGTGCATGTGTTCCACATTCAGCACTCCGTCGGCTTTCTGGAATTCCGGCGTCCACGTGTCGCCGTAGGCGCTCTTGTCGGAGTGCATCACCAGCACAGGCACGCCTATGCGGCATTTGCGCACGGCGTGCTGTGCGCGTGTTATGGCACCCAGCCACGACGTCTCCACCTTGCGCGGTACGAGGGTTTTCCACTGTGTGTTGAAGTGCCACTCGCCGTGGCGTCCGCACAGCAGCGACTCGCCGTAGGGCGAATCTTTTGTACCCTGCGATATTTTTATGCGCGGAAAAATTTTCCCGAAAAATCCTACCGTGGGAATTGCCACATTGCGCATGAAGCCGTTCATGTTCCATTCCAGAAACGGACTGTTGAGCACGAGCAGCCGGAACATGCTGTCGGGCCTGTGGCTCATGTAGGACGATGCCACGAGGCCGCCGGTGGAGTGCCCCATCAGCACCGCCCGCTTTATGCCGTCCCGGCGCATGGCTGCCACCGCCGAGTCAATGTCGGCATAATATTCGTCGATATTCCGCGCCTCGTAGGGTGTCTGGCCCGGCATCAGCGAGCGTCCGTATTTGCGCAGGTCCACGGCGTAGAAGTGGTAGCAGGAGTCGGCCAGTCGTTCGGCCTCCTCATCCTGGAAGAAATAATCGTTGTAGCCGTGGATGTACAGTACGGCCGTAGAGTCGCCGCAGTCCGACCGGTGGCGTATTACGGTGCTGCGCACCTTGCCTGAATAGTCGTCGGGCATCTCGACGCGGTGTATCTCGAAGCCGTCGCCGAGCACGGTGTCCGGCTCCCACGTCGTGGCCCCGGCACCGATGCACAGCAGCAAAAAGAGGAGTATGGTATAGTGACGAATATGTATCATGTATATAATACAATGTGTCAGCGCTCAATGTTCGCCATGTACGTTGCCAGAGCCTCGGCGCACCGCATTCCGTCGATGGCCGCGCTGACTATGCCGCCCGCGTAGCCTGCGCCCTCGCCGCAGGGGTATAGTCCAGCTATGGCTATATGGTGCAGCGACTCGGGGTCGCGTGGCACTCTCACGGGTGCCGACGTGCGTGTCTCGCAGCCTATCAGTGTGGCCTCCGGCGTAAGGAATCCGCGGGCTGTCCGTCCGAACTGACGGAAGCCTTCCTGCAGCCTTTTCGCTATGGGTGCGGGCAGCAGGCGGTCGATGCGCGCAGGCGTCAGCCCCGGTGCATAGCTCGTGGGTGGCAGCGTGGCCGACGGCCGCGATGCCGTGAAGTCGGTCATGCGCTGGGCCGGAGCTTTCTGGGTGCGCCCCGCGGCCTCGAAGAAGCGCTTTTCTATGTCGGCCTGATACTGCATCATGCACAGAGGGCCGTGCTCGCGGTACTTCTCGGGCAGGTCCTCTGGAAGCACCTCCACCACCATTCCTGAATTGGCCCAGCGCGTGCCTCGGTTGCTCGGCGACATTCCGTTCACCACTATCTGGCCGGGCTCGCTGGCGGCGGGGATGATGAATCCGCCGGGACACATGCAGAAGGAGTACACGGCCCTGTCGTCCACACGCGTGAGCATGCTGTACTCAGCAGCCGGCAGCCATTGTCCGCGGCCTTGCGGCGAGTGGTACTGTATGCTGTCGATCAGTTTCTGCGGATGCTCCAGACGCACGCCCACGGCTATGCCTTTCGGATGTATCTCCACATGCTGTGCGAGCAGCATGCGGTAGACATCGCGCGCCGAGTGGCCGGTGGCGAGAATCACGGGGCCGTGCCATTCGCGGCCCGAGGCGTCGGCCACGCCTGTGACGCGTGTGCCGCCCTCGTCGGTGAGCAGCCGTTCCACGCGTGTGCCGAAGTGTACCGCGCCGCCGCATCGCTCTATGGTCTTGCGCATGGCCTTGATGACGTCGGGCAGACGGTCGGTGCCGATGTGCGGGTGCGCGTCCACGAGGATGTCGGTGGAGGCGCCGTGCTGGCAGAACCAGCGCAGCACCGCGTCCACCGGCCCGCGCTTGCGGCTGCGGGTGTAGAGCTTGCCGTCGGAGTAGGCCCCGGCGCCGCCCTCGCCGAAGCAGTAGTTGCTGTCGGGGTCGACGATGCCTTCGCGGCTTATGCGGGCCATGTCGCGCCGCCGGTCGTCCACGTTCTTGCCGCGTTCGAGTACCACGGGACGTATGCCGAGCTGTATAAGCCTCAGTGCGGCGAACAGTCCTGCGGGACCGGCGCCTACCACCACGGCCTGCGGCACGTCGGCGGCGAGGGTGGGGAACGCCTCGGGCTCGTAGAGCGTGGCCGAGAGGTCCACCTCGTCTACGTGAACGCCAAGCGTGAGGTTGACGGTCACGTGCCTGCGGCGGGCGTCGATGCCGCGGCGCAGCACGTCTACGCGCTTCACCCTCGCGGGTGATATGCCCAGTTCGCGCGCGGCTTCGGCGGGCAGACGCTCGGGATTGAACGCCACCTCCGGAGCAGCCTGGATGTTTATCTTATGAAGCATTCAGACGGCTTTGAAACTCATGTCGAGGCCTTTCACGCTGTGCGTCAGGGCGCCTACGCTGATGAAGTCCACGCCGGCCTCGCCGTAAGCGCGCAGCGTGTCGAGGGTGATGCCGCCGCTGGATTCAATCTCCATGTGGGGAGCCTTCTCGCGTATGAGACGCACGGCCTCGGCGGTACGCTCGGGCGTGAAGTTGTCGAGCATGATGCGGTCCACGCCGGCCTCGATGGCCTGAAGTATCTCCTCGGTGTTGCGCACTTCCTGTTCTATGCGCAGGTCGCGGCCCGTTGCCTTGCAGTAGGCCTTGGCCGACGCTACGGCCTGCGGGATGCCGCCTGCGAAGTCCACATGGTTGTCCTTTATGAGTATCATGTCGAAAAGACCTATGCGGTGGTTCATGCCGCCGCCGGTCTTTACGGCCATCTTTTCGAGGATGCGCATGCCGGGCGTGGTCTTGCGCGTGTCCAGCACCTTGGTCTTGAGTCCTTCGAGGCGTTGCTGATAGCGGTCGGTCATGGTGGCGATGCCGCTCATGCGCTGCATGATGTTGAGCATTGTGCGTTCTGTCTGGAGCAGCGAGCGCACCGGTCCCTCTACCTCGAAGGCCACGTCGCCGGACTTTACGCGGGCGCCGTCCTGCATGTATACGGTCATCTTCAGCGACGGGTCGAATTTCTCGAACACACGGCGCGCTATGTCTACGCCGCACAGTATTCCTTCTTCTTTTATAATAAGACGCTGGCGGCCCATGGCCTCGGCGGGGATGGTGCTCAGTGTCGTATGGTCGCCGTCGCCCACGTCCTCGGCAAAGGCCAGAGTGAGCAGGTCGTCTATCAATTCGTCGGTGGATTTCATGCTGATTGCTTTATATTGTGTAATTTTGCACAAAAGTAATAAAAATATCGCAAAGACGCATGAAAATCATACTGATGGTAACCGGCCGCACGCACGACGAGGCTCTGGAGAAGCTCACGAAGCGCTACACGGCCCGCATAGGCCACTATGTGCCGTTTGAACTGATGGAGCTGCCCGACGTCCGCACCACACGTTCCACCACCGAGGCCTCGCAGAAGCAGGCCGAGGGCGCGCAGATGCTGCGCAATATTGCGCCGGCCGACTGTGTCGTGCTGCTCGACGAGCACGGGCGGCAGATGACCTCGCGCGAGTTTGCCGCGTTTATCGACCGCAAGATGTCCACGCTCCCGCGCAATCTCGTGTTCGTAGTGGGCGGTCCCTACGGCTTTTCGGAGGAGGTCAGGGCGCGCGCCGACGCCATGCTCAGCCTGTCGCTTATGACGTTCAGCCACGAGATGGTTCGCCCCTTCTTCGCCGAGCAGATCTACCGTGCCATGACTATCCTTCGCGGCGAGCCTTACCATCACGACTGACACGCCCAGGCCAACGCGCTGATATTCAACAGGCAAAATGCTCTGAAAGTGTTTTGGAGTCCAAACTGAATTGTAAAACTGAAATCATTGCAAGAAATTTTGAATGTACAACTCTATATATCAGAAATTTGTTGTATCTTTGTGAACTAATAACAAACAAAAGGAGTACAGACATGGCACGACCTATCAAAGAAACCCCCGTGTTAAAGGGTAAAGATGCCGAAAATTTCGCCAGAAGGATGGCGAATCCTGCTCCTGTCAGCAAGTCTGAAAGGGAGGCGGCACGAAAGGCGTATGAGGCGTTCAAAGCCATAAGCACATTCCCTATGTAATTATGGACTTTAGCAAATTTACCTTCCGGCAGATAGATGCCGATACACAAATAAAGTCATTCGATTGCGGCGACGCCGATTTGAATGACTTTTTGTTTTCCGATGCCGTCAACTACTACAAGTCAATGATGGCGTTGACCTATCTGCTTGAAGACTACGAAGCGGCCAAGACTGTTGCATATTACAGTCTGCTCAATGATAAGATTGTATTCGACCCTGACGAGAAGAAGCTATGGAACCGACTTAACCGCCGTGTCGCCAATTCAAAACGGCGCAAGGAGTATCCGGCAGTCAAAATAGGCCGTCTTGCCGTATCTAAAGATTATGCAGGCAAGCAGATAGGCCGGGCAATTCTCTTGCAGGTGAAACACGTTTTCGCCACGATGCGTCGAAGTGCCTGTCGCTTTATCACGGTTGATGCATACGCTGCCGCCGTTCCTTTCTATGAGAAGTGCGGATTTATGTTCCTTTCAGAGAAAGACAAACATTCTCCAACCAGGGCTATGTATTTTGACCTTATCAATTTCCCGGACAATCGCTCAGAGGGTGTTTCATAAGAAACGTTAAATCAGGGGTTGCAGATTTTGAGATGGATTCTATTCTGCGGCCGAGGGAGCGTACTTGATGTACGCGACCGAGGCAAAGGGTAGAAGACGCTCAAAAGATGCAAAACCAAAGCTAATTTTAGAGGCTGTTTAAAAACGGATGTTAACACAGGGGTTGCATATTTTGGAGGGTATT
>CAPNHY010000058.1:0-3902 GCA_948665475.1 uncultured Muribaculaceae bacterium
TAAAATAACAACGTTCTTGAATATCCACGGAATTTTTAAATGAAAGAGCCGTGCCCGATACCTGCAAAAAAATGTTATTAAGGGTTATTAGTCATTACTTTTTTGTACTTTTGTAGCTCAAATAACTGAATTCGAGAAACTATGGAACATGTTGCACGTCTTTTTGCCGGCAAGCTTCTGCAAATCAGTGCTGTAAATCTCCAGCCCGACAACTGCTTCATCTGGGCCAACGGCTGGAATGCTCCTCTGTATACCGATATGCGCAAGCTGCTTTCGTATCCGGCGCTGCGTACTTTTGTCAAGCTGGAGCTGTCGCGCCTGATTATGGAGCATTTTCCGGAGGTGGAGGCTATAGCCGGAGTGGCTACGGGAGCCATAGCCGTGTCGGCACTTGTGGCCGACGAACTGGGCATGCCTTACGCCTATGTGCGCACAAAACCAAAGGATCATGGCCTTGAAAATCTGATAGAAGGCAATCTCAAGCCGGGCCTGAAAGTGATGGTAGTCAACGATCTGCTCACCAACGCATCGCGTTCGCGGCGTGTGGCGGAGACTCTCCGCGATGCCGGCTGCGAGGTAGTGGGCATGGTGGCTTTGCTTGACTTCGATTTCGAGGCCGGAGAGGAAGCCCTGGCCGAAATGGAGATTCCCGTGAAGTCGCTCTGCCATTACGGCGACCTTCTGGACGTGGCTCTCTCGCAGGGCGTGATACTCCCCGGCGACATGGCCGTGTTTCAGGCATGGCATGACGACCCCGAAACCTGGGCTCCTGACAACATCGATAACGAATAAAACGATTTATGGCTGTATATAAAGCAAACCCTCTGACGGTGGGCCGTCCCGCCGAGTACATCGCGGACCAGTTCGCCGACCTCACGCGCCTGCAGGGCGCCCTTGACAAACTTCCCGCCGAGGAGCGCGCCAAGGTGGGCGACGTCACGTTCACTCCCGATGCGATAGTCATGCAGACGGCGCAGGTGGGCGAGATACGCTTTCAGGTGAAGGAGCGCACGCCGCGCCGCGTGTCGTTCGTAGCCGGCGGTCTGCCCATGCCGGTTGTGATGGCCGTGGATATGGAACCGATTGACGCCGCCAGTACAAAGGTGGAGGCATCGCTTGATATCGATATCCCCGCCGTGCTGCGCCCGATGGTGGGCGGCACGATGCAGAAGGCCGTCAATCAGTTCTCCGACCTTATCTCAAAGCTGGCGCAGTGAGGCTTCGGGCGGTAGCGTGTGCGCTGGCTCTGTTGCTGCCTGCGGTGGCGTGTCATCATCTCGACGATGACCGCGTGCCGCTTATGCCCGTGTGGCTCAGCTTCAACTCGCAGGCCGAGTGGCAGCTGTACGGCGTCACGGCCGCCATGGACGCGCAGCTTTTTGTCAAGCAGGGCGAGCGCCACGAGTGGGTCCCTCAGCAGTATCAGTTCTCGGCGCTGAGCGAGACCGGCTACGGCGGTCTGCTCCTCGTCTGCGACGTGATGGGTACGCCCAAGGCTTACGACGCCGCCTGCCCGGTGGAGATAAAGCGCACGGTGCGCGTGTTCATCAACGACGACAATAAGGCCGAGTGCCCTCAGTGCCACAGCACCTACGACGTGTTCTCGCTTGACGGCCATCCTCTTTCGGGACGCGCCGCCGACGAGGGGTGGGGTCTGCGCCGCTATTCCATAGGACCCGGCTCGCGTGGCGAGTATATGGTGGTGCGCCGCTGAGAGGCTGTTTAAAAACAGATGTTAACGCAGGGGCGGTCAATCTCCGAGCGATTTTTGTCGTCTGATGAGGGAGTGTGGCCGTAGCCACTCGACCGAAGAAGACGGCGGAAAGCGCCGGAGAGGGACCGAGGCGAGCTGATTTTTATCATCTGTTTGTTTATTATACTGTTATTTTAATATTTCTTTCGTTTTGTCCGGAGGCTGATTTTATCAGGAAAAGTTACTTCGGCATTGCATCTTTTGGGTGTCTTTCATCCTTTGTCACAGTCGCGTACATCCAGTACGCTCCTGCTCCCGCAGGATGAAATACCCTCCAAAATCTGCAACCCCTGTGTTAACATCCGTTTTTAAACAGCCTCTGAGTTTATTATGACTCATAATAGTGCGGGCCTGCGCAATCGGCGCAGGCCCGCACTGTGTTAGGGGGAAGTCTGTTCAGCGGTCGCTCATTTCGCTGATGTGCATCGAGTGACCTTCGTGCAGCATCAGATCCGACATGTAGCGGTTCTCGCGGTCGATGAGCGTTGCGAGCCAGCGGCGGTAGGCTCCGTAGTCGGTGATGGGCCGGCGGGCCACTCCGCTGCGTTCGGCGGCTTCGGCCACGGCACTCGACACTACGGGGAGCAGACGCTTGTCGAAAGGCTTCGGCAGTATGTATTTCGGTCCGAATTCAAGCTGCTTGTCGGGGTACATGCGGTGCAGCTCTTCCGTGGCGGGCACACGTGCGAGGCCGGCCACGGCGCGTGCGGCCGCCAGTTTCATCTCCTCGTTGATCTGCGAGGCGTCGCAGTCGAGCGCGCCGCGGAAGATGTAGGGGAAGCCCAGCACATTGTTTATCTGGTTGGAGAAGTCGCTGCGTCCGGTGGCGAATATGAGGTCCTTGCGTGTGGCGAGGGCAAGGTCGTGGTCTATCTCGGGATTGGGATTGGCGAGTGCGAAGACGATGGGCTTCGGCGCCATGCTCAGCAGCATCTCGGGTGTCATGACGTCGGCCACCGACAGTCCGAGGAACACGTCGGCGTCCTTGAGTGCGTCGGCCAGTGTGTGCAGGTCGCGGTCGGTGGCGAATTCCTTTTTGGCACCGCCGAGGCCGGGGCGGTCGCTGCGGATGACGCCGCGGCTGTCGCACATGACGATGTGCTCGCGGCGCACTCCGAGCGCCATGTACAGGCGCGTGCAGCTGATGGCGGCGGCGCCTGCGCCGTTCACCACGAGGCGGATGTCCTCGATTTTTTTGCCCTGGATTTCCAGTGCGTTGAGCAGTGCGGCAGAGGAGATGATGGCCGTGCCGTGCTGGTCGTCATGCATTATGGGTATGTCGCACTCCTCGCGCAACCGACGCTCTATCTCGAAGCATTCGGGAGCCTTGATGTCCTCGAGGTTGATGCCACCGAAGGTCGGCGCCATAGCTTTGACTGCCGCAATGAATGTGTCGGGGTCGTGGGCGTCCAGCTCGATGTCGAACGAGTCGATGCCGGCATAAATCTTGAACAGCAGGGCTTTTCCCTCCATCACCGGCTTTGCGGCCAGGGGACCGATGTCGCCGAGGCCCAGCACGGCGGTGCCGTTGGAGATTACGGCCACGAGGTTGCCGCGGCCGGTGTAGCGGCGTACGGCCGCCGGATCGTCCTTTATTGCAAGGCAGGGGTATGCTACGCCCGGCGAGTAGGCCAGGGACAGTTCGGCGGGGTCGGAATACGGTTTGGAAGGTATTACCGCTATTTTACCCGGTTCCGGAAATTCGTGATAGGCGAGTGCTTTTTCTTTGAGTGAGTCGTTCATATGCTGTGAATCGGTTGTCGTGAGTTATTGAAGTGTGATGATAGCAATAACGCAAAAATCATGCCATTTGTGCTACAAAAGTACGAAAAAAATTCATCCATAAATACACTGAAAATTGCCTTTGAGTGGATTTTTTTCGTACTTTTGTCTTTTGTGAAAATAATACTCAATCCAAAATACGAATCCCTGCGGCCGTTTGTGGCCGATATAGCGAAGCGCTTCGAGCTTTCGGACGAGGTGCTGCACAGCGGCCGCAACACCATAAAGGTGTGCCGCGATGGCGGCATCGCGCTGAATGTCAAGCGCTACGGACGTCCCCATTGGTTCAACCGCATCGTCTACTCCTCCGTCCGCAAGCCTAAGGGCGAGCGTGCGTACCGCAACGGCGGCCGGCTCCTCGCCGCCG
>CAPNHY010000059.1:0-3079 GCA_948665475.1 uncultured Muribaculaceae bacterium
ACATCGAAATCTAAGATGGGGGCTTGTCTGATACAAATAGTAAGCCCAACTTCTGTCTTTCATGAAGTTGGACTAACTACTTTACGGTTTAGCGGACAGTAATAAATCTGAAACATGATTTTTGTTTATTACGGTCAATAAAACGAGACTAATCCGCGCTCGTCGTTAAATGTAGTTAGCGAGTTCAGAAACGACCGCAGGGAGCAGCATACTCGCGGTAGAAACGGCACATTATTTCTTCCTGCCGAATGGCGGGTTTGCACCACACACATACAATGACTGAATAAGCCGCTATTCTTCTTAAAGAGTCTGTATTATGTATTCTTTGGTTAGTTCCGAAGCCCGGCGGCAAACCGAATATTCCCACTCAGTCGCGGATTTTTTCCGTCTCTTTGATAATCAGAAGTTTGTCGCCCGGTTGCAGACGGCGGGTGCCGTTAGGCACGATATAGCGGTGGCCGCGGCGTATCATCATGACGAGGCTGCCTTCAGGCAAGCTCATGTCGCGCAACGTGCAGCCTCCGGCCAAATGCTCCTCCGTGAGCGTAAGAGTCTGGAGCGTCGTTGGCAACTCGTCGGAAAGCTCTACGCCGAAGTCCTCGTCATCCTCCGTATCGTCCACAAGACCCAGCTTGCGGGCTGAGGTCATGACACTCGTACCCTGTATCAGTAACGAAAGCAGGGTCACGAAGAAAACGATGTTGAATATCTGGCCGGCACCCTCAACTCCGGCAACAACCGGATATGTCGCAAAAATAATCGGAACAGCACCACGAAGTCCGACCCACGACACAAACAGCTTTGATCGAAAACCAATCTTCCTGAACGGAGCGAGAGAAGCGAACACGCTCAGCGGACGGCCCACAAGTATCATGAACACCCCGACAAGCACCGACACAGCTGCCACACCGAACATCTCATGCGGATTTACCAGGAGCCCGAGCATCAGGAAAACTACTATCTGAGCAAGCCATGTAAGCCCGTCAACAAATTTGGCGATAGCCCTAAGACCCGGCATCGCAGCATTTCCGACAACGATACCGCACACATAAACCGCCAGATAACCATTGCCTGCCAGAGCCGTCGTAAGAGCGAACGACAAGAACACGCAGCCCATAAGCAGAATCGACATCATGGAGGTAGCCTGCAAGGCATCCTCTTTCATGGGACCTTTGCGTCCAAGACGTCCGTATAACGACATCAGCCACAGGGCACCTTTACCCATAGCCAAACCGCCGACAGCACCGATGCCGAACTGAAGCAGCAGCTCCAGCGCTACGGACCAGCCCGATATGCTGCCACCCATAGTTATGGCCTCTATTAGTATTATGGTAAGCATATAGGCCATCGGGTCGTTCGATCCGCTTTCAAGTTCGAGCATCGGACGCAGGTTGTGGCGCAGTTGCGCCTTCTGGCCGCCTATGATGCCGAACACGGAAGCCGAATCCGTCGACGACATGGTGGCGGCAAGCAGCAACGACGGCAGGAATGCGAAATGGATGTTGGTCCACGCCATGCCAGACAGCCACCAGATAAAAGTTCCCGTCAGCAACGCCGTGAGCAGCACGCCGACCGTCGATAACACAAGGCCAGGGAGCAGGACGGGGCGTATAGCCGAGATGCGCGTACCGAGACCGCCGGAGAACAATATTACGCACAGCGCCACCATGCCGATGAACTGCGCAGTGTACATGTCGCTGAACTGTATGCCCAGGCCGTCGGTACCGAATAGCATTCCCACCAGCAGGAAGATCAGCAGCAGCGGCAGTCCGAAGCGATAGCTCGATTTGCCTATCAACACGCCGGCGATAAGCAGCATCGACCCTATCAGCAGTATGTTCTCCGAGGTTATGTAGTCCATGCGTCAGTCCAGTCTTGCAGGTTCGTCGGTTACGGCAAGGCGTATCACTTCCATCACGGTGTCAACGTAATGGAAAGTCAGCCCGGCGCGGTATTTTTCGGCAATATCCTCTATGTCGCGGCGATTCTCGGCCGAGAGGATTATATCCGTGATGCCGGCACGCTTTGCCGCAAGTATTTTCTCCTTGATGCCGCCTACGGGCAGTACGCGGCCGCGGAGCGTGATTTCGCCGGTCATAGCAACACGCGGGGCCACACGCGTGCGCCGGAAGCACGACACAATGCTCGTGGCAATCGTGATGCCCGCCGACGGGCCGTCCTTGGGAATGGCACCCTCCGGGAAATGTATGTGAAGCCTGTACTTCTCGAACATCTCCTCGTCGATGCCGAGCTGCTGCGCATGGGCCCGTACCCACTGGAGCGCAATCGTGGCCGATTCCTTCATCACATCGCCCAGATTGCCCGTCAGCGACAGCTTCTCGCCCTTGCCGGCCGAGAGCGACGACTCGGCAAGCAGTATCTCGCCGCCCACGCTCGTCCACGCCAGGCCGGTGACAACGCCGGCGAAGTCATTACCCTCGTACTTGCCGGCACGATGCACGGGCAGACCGAGTATCTCGCGCAGATGCTCCGGCTCTACAACAGCCGGGAAGTCCTTGTCACTCATCTGTGCAAGCACGGCCTTGCGGACCACTTTCTCCAGCTGTTTCTGAAGTTGACGCACACCACTTTCGGCGGTATAGTCCTCGATGATGGCGCGCATGGCTGCCGGACTCACCTTCACATCGCCGTCGCCCAGTCCGGCATGTTCCAGGATGCGCTTCATCAGGTGGCGTTCGGCTATCTGCTCCTTTTCCTCGGGGAGGTAGCCGCTGAGTTCTATTATCTCCATACGGTCGAGCAGCGGCGCCGGCACGGTGGAGAGCGTGTTGGCCGTGGCGATGAACAGGACGTTGGAGAGGTCGAAGTCCAGATCCACGTAGTTGTCGTGGAAATGGAAATTCTGCTCCGGGTCCAGCACCTCCAGCAGGGCCGAGGCAGGGTCGCCCTTGAAGTCGTGGCCTATCTTGTCAATCTCGTCAAGCAGAAGCACGGGATTGTTGCTCCCGGCACGCTTCACGGCGTCAATTACACGTCCGGGCATCGCGCCGATGTAGGTGCGGCGGTGGCCGCGTATCTCGGCCTCGTCATGCAGACCGCCGAGCGACACGCGCTGGTA